>CAZINY010000020.1:7729-43868 GCA_964540735.1 uncultured Oscillospiraceae bacterium | reverse complement strand
AACTGGAGAATAAAGGTTTTGCAGACCTTCGCCTTACCACTTGGCTATGGCGCCGTGTGTGGAGCGGTAGACGGGATTCGGACCCGCGACATCCACCTTGGCAAGGTGGCACTCTACCACTGAGCTACTACCGCACACAGTGCCTTGGGGCGGAATCGAACCACCGACACGCAGATTTTCAGTCTGCTGCTCTACCGACTGAGCTACCAAGGCATATTGGCGACCCGGAAGGGGCTCGAACCCTCGACCTCCAGCGTGACAGGCTGGCGCTCTAACCAACTGAGCTACCGGGCCAAAATCATGGTGGGAACAACAGGGCTCGAACCTGTGACCCTCTGCTTGTAAGGCAGATGCTCTCCCAGCTGAGCTATGCTCCCCTGATGCGCCACCAACCAAGGGTTCCGGCCAGCCTCTGCAGGCTTACCGCGGCGACGTGTTATATATTACCTCAGGGATACGCATTTGTCAAGAGCTTTCTTGCACAAATTTTCCGAAATTAGCGTTTTCCTGGACCGTCTCGCTGCTTTTGCCTTTTTCCCGGCGCCGCGGCGGCCCGGATGGGCGCGCCGCGGCGCGTTTTACAGAACGTCAAATGGCCTTCAGCCGGAAGCTGAACCTCATGGGCTGATCGGAGGGAATGCAGAATTCGGGATGCACCGGCGCGCCCCAGCTGTCATCGCCGCCCACACCCTTGCGCTTCATGGCGATGTCCAGCACCGTGCGGCAGGAACCCTGCAACTCGTCGGGATGGTTCGCCTGCTCGATCTGCTCGGCAGTCCAGGGCAGCACGCTGATCTCCAGAGGTGCGTCGACCGCCTCCACCCGAACGCCCGCGCCCTGGCCGTCGGTCACGGTCAGCTCTCGCACGCCCATGCGGTTGCCGCATTCCTGGGGCTTCAGGTAGGGCACGAAGTTCTCCGCCACCTCATAGTGGTAACGCCCCAGCATGGCGGCGCTGCAACGGTCCGCATAGTTGTCCATGGGGCCCATGCCGTAGTAATCCACGTGGGTCAGGGAAGCATCCAGCTGGAAGGACAGGCCCAGGGCAGGCAGGTCGCTCTGTCCCTGCGCGCCGGGATAGTCCACCGTCACCTTCACGCTGTCCTGGTCCTCGCAGGCGTAGGTCACCCGCACCACGCACTCGGGCAGCAGGCAGGTGTAGTATTTGCAGGTCATCTCCGCCTTGCCCTCCTGGACGTTCACGCTTTCCACCTCTTGGAAGGCGTGCTCGCTCAGCGCATGCCAAATGGCCTGACGGGCCCGGTCTTTGTTGCCGCAGTCGTTGTCCGTAGCGGCGCGGAACAGGCTGAGCTTGGGCGCATGGAGAAGCATCTCCTTGCCGGCGGCATTGCGCAGGGAAACCATACCGGCCTGGGCATGGCTGAACATGGCATGCAGCGCGGGCATATGCACGCCCAGGTTGTTATCTCCGCGCACGATACCCGTGGCGCAGGGAGCGGCAGGCAAGGGCGCGTCGGCCTCCCGGAGGATGGCCTGTCCCTGGGCCACGGCGTAGCCCTTGGGCAGGAAAGGCGCGTCCTCCGCCATGACCAACAGGCAGATGAGGGTTACCTCGCCGGCATCCTCGGGCAGGGTCAGGGGCAGGTCCACATGGGCGGTTTCCCCGGGCAGGATGGCGGGCAGGGTGGCCACGCCCGTATCCAGCTCCAGGCCATCGAGCGCCACGGTCCAGCGCAGGCGCAGATCATCCAGGGAAGTGAACATACGGCGGTTCTGGATGGTAACGCCCGTATCATCAGGGGTCAGGAAGGCCGGCTGGAAAAGGTACTTGGCCTCCATGAGCTTGGATGTCACGCCGCGGTCCGCCAGCACCAGGCCGTTGCCGATGAACTGATAATCCGTGGGCCGCTCCCCAAAGTCGCCGCCATAGGCAAAGCGCTCCGCGCCGTTGGGCGCCTTTACGCGGATACCCTGGTCCACCCAGTCCCATACAAAGCCGCCCTGGTACATGGGGTACTTGTCCTCCAGCTCGGTATACAGGTGCATGCCGCCGCAGGAGTTGCCCATGGCATGAATATACTCGCAGTTGATAAAGGGTTTGTCCGGGTTGCTCTGCAGATACTGTTCGATGGCCGCGGGCTTCATGTACATATGGCTGCACATATCGGTGGTGTCGGGATAGCGCTGGTCATGCACCACGCCTTCGTAATGCACCAGGCGGCTGGGGTCGCGGCGGCGGAAGGACTCGGCAAGCTCAAAGAGATTCTTGCCGCCGTAGCTCTCGTTGCCGCAGCTCCAAATCAGCACGCTGGGGTGGTTCTTGTCCCGCTCCATCATGCTGCGGCCGCGGTCCAGGGTGCAGGCCAGCCATTCGGGTTTGTCTCCGGGCAAGGCGCGGGCATAGCCGTCCTCCTCCGCCCCGGGATAGGACCAGGTGCCGTGGGTCTCGATATTGGTTTCATCAATCAGATAAATGCCATAGCGGTCGCACAGCTTGTACCAGCGGGAATCGTTGGGATAATGGCAGGTGCGCACAGCGTTGATGTTGTGCCGCTTCATCAGGCGGATATCCTGGAGCATGTTTTCCTCGGTGAGCACCCGGCCGGTGTCGCAGTTGAACTCATGCCGGTTGGCGCCATGGAAAACAATGCGCCGCCCGTTCAGGCACATGATTTTGTCCTTCATTTCAAAGCGGCGGAAGCCCACAGCGGTAGTTGCCACCTCGACGGTTTCCCCCGCCGCGCCGGACAGCGTCAGCGTCAGGGTATACAGATAGGGCGTCTCGCCGTTCCACAGCAGGGGATGTTCCACCGGAAAAGACAGGACCATTTTTTCCTGGGCCGCGGCCTCATGGGACACCACCGGCTTGCCGGAAGGATCGGCCAGGGTCAGGGACAGCCGCGCCCCCTCCGCAGGCAGGCGCAGGGCAGCCTCCACCTCCAGCCTGGCAGAGGCGAAATCGTCGCTCAAGGGCGTATGGACGAAAATATCCTCCACATGGGCCTTGGGCTCAAAGGTCAGCGTCACATCCCGGAAAATGCCCGAGAAGCGCCAGAAGTCCTGATCCTCCAACCAGCTGCCGGAGGTGCGCTGGAAGCACTGCACGCACAGGCGGTTTTCCCCGGGGCGCGCCGCCGCGCTCACGTCGTAGCGGGAGGGCGTGAAGCCGTCCTCTCCGTAGCCGATGAATTGGCCGTTGAGCCACACCGCCGCGGAGGATTCCACGCCTTCCAGCGTGAGCACCACCCGGCTGGCCGCCTCCGCCTCGCTGAGGGTGAAACGCTTCACATAGCTGGCGGTGGCGTTCTGTTTTTCCGACACCTGGCCCGGCTGCAAATCCTCGTTGCCGTCCCAGGGGTACTGGGTATTCACATACTGAATGGTGCCGTAGCCCTGCATCTGGATATGTCCGGGCACCTGCACCCAATCGAAATCATGGTCGTCAAAGCCCTCCTGCCAATACGCCGCAGGCGCCTGCGCAGGGCACGGCGCGTAGCGCATCCGCCATGGGCCGCGCAGGCTGCGTTTCAGGGAACTGACGCCCTGCCGCGCCTCCTGGGCGCTGGCATACACATCATGGTCGGACACCGCGTCCAACCGGTTTACCGCAAATACCTGTGGGTCGGAAAGCCAAGCCAGGGAAAAAGAATCCGCTTTCATGGTCATCTTTGTACCTCCCGCGCAATTGCGCGCAATGTATACCCCTATTTTAGCGAATTGCAGGCGGTTTGTAAATGGCGGGTTTGACATCGTGAAAAAAGCGGGTATAATTTGAAGCGTTCCTATATTTTTCTTGGATGAGCACAGCGGAGGTGACGCGGCGGTGCGTCTGGCATTGATAGGGGATCTTCACGGCAATCTCCCGGCGTTGGAGGCGGCGGACCGTTATCTGCGGGCATTGGCCCCGGACGAAATCTGGTTCCTGGGGGATGCCGTGGGCAAGGGGCCCCATAGCGCGGCCGCCTGCGACTGGGTCCGGGCCAACTGTGCCCGGGCCGTGGGCGGCAACTGGGACTACGGCATCGGCCGGAAGCAGTTCAGCGCCGACGGATACTTCTGGGATCAGCTGGGGCCTGAGCGCATGGCCTACCTGGCGCAGCTTCCCCCGGAGACGGAGGCATGGATCAGCGGGGTGCATTTCCGTTTCTTTCACGGCCGTCCCGTTTCTCCCCTGCTGCTGGCGCAGACGCCCAAGGAGGAGGTCGCGCCCTTCTTCCGCTCCGGAAACGAAGTGTACGGCGGGCTATGCTTTGCGGACAGCCACCGGCCCTTCTTCCGCACCCTGGACGTGGGCTATTACATGAACACGGGCAGCGTGGGCAACAGCATGGGGGTACCCCGGGCGCATTTCCTGCTGCTGGAGGGAGAAATGGACAGCCGGGAACCCGCGCCGCTGCTGGCTACGGTGGCAGCCCTGCCCTACGACAATGAAGCCGCCGCCCGCCTGGCCCGGGAAGACCCGGACCTGCCCCACCGGGAGGCTTACATTACCGAGGTGCTCACCGGGGTCTATTCCCGGTAAAAGGAGGAATCATGCGCCTGTTTGTGGACGCGGACGCCTGCCCCGTGGTGCCGCCCTGCCTGGAAGAGGCCCGCAAGGCCAACGTTCCCGTCACCCTGGTGTGCGATGAGGCCCATCAGCTGTCCCGCACCGGCGCGGAAACCCTTACCGTGTCCCAGGGCGCGGACAGCGCGGACTTTGCCTTGGTGAACCGGGTGCAGCCGGGGGATATCGTGGTCACCCAGGACTACGGCCTGGCCGCCATGTGCCTGGCGCGCCGTGCCCGGGTGCTCCACCAGGACGGACACGAATATACCCCCAACAACATCGACGGGCTGCTGGCCTTCCGCCACGAAGCGCGCAAGCTGCGCCGGGCGGGAGGACGAACCCGCGGCCCCGCCAAGCGTACCCCCGCCCAGGACGAAGCCTTCCGCGCCCTGCTGGCGCAGGTACTGGCCGAAGCTGCATCCACACAAGCGAAGGGATAAGGAGGACACATGCATATGAACCTGTTCAAACGCGCTGCCGCCTGCCTGCTGGGCCTGGCACTGCTCTTTTCCTCCGCCGCGGCGGAAACTACCCTGCACTTCACCTTCACCGGGGACTGCACCCTGGGCAGCGAGGAAGCCAAGCGCAAGCAGGCTACCTCCTTCGATAGCGTGATTGCCGAAAAAGGCTATGATTGGCCCTTTGCCAACATGCAGGAGCTTTTTCAGAACGACGACCTCACCGTGGTAAACCTGGAGGGCGTGCTCTCCGACTCCAGCCGCAACGAGAACAAGGACAAGACCTACCGTTTCCGCGGCCCCACGGCGTTTGTGGATATCCTTACCCGCAGCGGCATCGAAGCGGTGAACCTGGCCAACAACCATACCCAGGACTTCGGCAAGCAAGGCTACACCGCCACCCAGGAAACCCTGGCGGCGGCGGGCGTGGGCTACTTTGGCAGCCGCAGCGTCTATATTTTTGAAAAAGACGGGATCAAGGTGGCCTTCTTTGGGCTGAATTCCACCGCCTTCAACGGCAACAAAACCTGGGCCAAGGAGGAGATCGCCCGGCTGAAGCAGGAGGAAGGCGTCAGCGCCGTGGTGTTCACCTTCCATGCGGGGCAAGAATACGGCAAGCACCGCAACCAGGCCCAGGAAACCTACGCCCACTACATGATCGACGCGGGGGCGGACCTGATTATCGGCCATCATCCCCATGTGGTGCAGGGCATGGAAATCTACAACAACCGCACCATTTGCTACAGCCTGGGCAACTTTGCCTTCGGCGGCAACAAGGAGGTGCGCGCCCTGGAAACCGTGGTGGTGGACGTGGCGCTGACCTTTGACGACGCAGGCAACTACCTGGGCCAGCAGCTGACCCTTTACCCCGCCAACATCTCCGGCACCTACCCGGAAAACAATTACCAACCCGTGCTGGTCAGCGGCGACGCCGCCCAGGAGGTCATGGCCCTGATTCAGAACGACACGGACTATGAGCTTGCTCCTTATACCGACGAAGCCGGCTGCGCCAGGCAGCCGTACCTGCCCGCCCTGGAGGAAGGCTTCTCCGGCGGCGGCACGGAGGAGGACTTCACCGTTTCCGGTGAATAAGCCTTACGCCAGCCAGAGCCCCAGCTGCAGCAGAAACTGCGCAGCCAGGTACGTGGACCAGATGGCCCCGGTCATCAGGGCGCTTTTCTCCCGCCGGTATTCCCGCACCACCAGGATGCAGTCCGACAAGAAGAACAGGCACGCGCCCAGGGGAAGCATCCACAGCCGCCCGCCGGTCTCCACCCCCACCCGAAACGCCAGCGAGGCCATGACGCCTACCACCAGCAGGTAAGCTGAGGCGGCCGCCGTGAACCCCGCGGCACGCTTGCTGGAGCGGGCAAACAACCAGGCATGGCCCCCCACCGCCAGGGCGAACGCCGCCACCAGCAGCGAAAAATTCAGCCAGCGAAAAGGCAGGCCCATGGCTCGAAGCACCATCACCGACGCCGCCCCATAGCAGGCGTGCGCCAGGGCAAAAAAGCCCGCCCCAATAAAAAACGCCCCCGGCACCCGCCGCCAGAAGGGCGGGTATTTGGCCAACAGCCCGTCCGCCAGCCAGGACGCTGCCATGGCGCCCACGCTCCACCAGCCCCAGGCCCGAAAGCGCGCAAACCAGGCCAGGCACACCAGCGCCAGCATGGCGGTGGAAGCAAGCATTTTTCGCTGGGCAGACGTCAATCGCATCATGTGGTTTCCCTCCGTCGTTTTGATAACATTTTCCGTCTACTGGATTGTCAAAGGAGGCAGGACAATGGAACAATTGATTCAAAAGGCCGCAGAAGCCATGGCCAAGCGCGGTTTCACCGTGCATCGGGTGCCGGGCGCCCAGGAGGCCCGGGAGCTGGTGCTGCGCCTGATTCCCCAGGGCGCCAGCGTGGGCCTGGGCGGCTCCATGACCATCCGCGAACTGAACCTGGTGGAGGAGCTGGAGCGCCGCGGCTCCCGGGTATGGTGGCACTGGACCAGCCCCGAGGAGAAGCTGGCCGTGTACGAAAACGCCCGCAAAGCGGACGTATACCTGGCCTCCTCCAACGCGGTGACCCGGGACGGACGCATCGTGAACATCGACGGCCAGGCCAACCGGGTGGCGGGTATGATCCAGGGCCCCAGCCGGGTGATCCTGGTCATCGGCGAGCAGAAGGTCGTAGACGGCGGGCTGAACACCGCCATCGCCCGTATCCGGGCCCAGGCCTGCCCCGCCAACGCCAAGCGGCTGAAGCTGCACACCCCCTGCGCCCTGACCGGGGTATGCAACCAGGCCGAATGCGGGGACGACTGCATGTGCCGGGTCACCGTGGTGCTGGAGCGCCCGCCCCGGGGCCGGGAAATTACCGTCATCTTCACCGAGGAAGCGTTGGGCTATTGAGTTTGACCGCAAAGCCGCCCGGGAATGCCGAAGCCATCGGCTCCCGGACGGCTTACTTTTTATGAATTTTCTTTTTCCCCGGAGGGCGGCGGTTGCCGCGCGGCGCTTTCGACGCCGCCCTCACCCCAGGCGCAAAAGCGGCGCTGCGCCGCCCAGGGTCCGCCAAAACAATGAGACGCCTTCGCGGTGCGAAATTGCAGCCGCAACATGGCCGCCTTCCCTGCCGGCCTATTCCTCCGTCAGGGTCTGCACCAGGGTCAGACTGCGAATGCGCCATTGGCCGTTTTCCTTGACAAGCACCACGCGATAGCTGGCGCTCTGCCAGTCGGGCGGATAGAGCGCGTCCGCGCCGCCGGCCGCCACCAGGGCGTCCGCGGTGGTTCCCTTGGCGCGGCCGTCAATGCGCGGGATGCGCTCCACAATGTTGGCCCGGGCGGTATCCTCCCAGGGCCAGCACCACATCCATTCCATCTCCAGCCGGTGGTCGATACCGCGGATATTGTAGTCCTTGTAGGGGGAATTTCCCTGCTTGGTGGCCAGCAGCACCTGATCCTGTTCCAGGAAACCGGGCATAAAATACTTGGTCAGCTCGCTCTCGTCCGCTTCCATCATGACCACCTGGGCGCGGTAGGCCATGCCGTCCTTGAGCACCACATAAATATTGGCCATATTCATGGCATAATAGAAGCCCACCACCATCAGTCCCAGCACCACGCAGATCAGCAGCAGCCGGGAAGCCAGGTACCACACGAATCGACGTAAATATTTCAATGCGCCCGCTCCTTTGCGTTTCCTCATGCATTTAACGGGGAACGTCCCCCGCACCTTGCATTATACGTCATTTTCTCGGGAAAAGAAAGGGGGAACGGTACTGACCGTCGCCGCCTTGCACCCTGGGGAAATGCATGGTATGATAGACGTAAATATTCGCGCGTTGAAAAAGTGGCTTCCGTCACTTTTCCGAGGAGGCGACTTTGGCTAGCCAAAGCTCGTCCGAAGTTGCAGGGAATTGCTTTTGCAGGCATAATCATAGCCCTGCCCCGCCGGTAAACCCGGCGGATACGAAAGAAAGCCGGAGCGGCTGCGGCCCCTCCGGCGCCTCCCTGGAGATTTTTCGACAGCCTGTATTGCCGCGATTTGAGGAGGACCGACGATGAAGAAACTGCTATCGCTGTTGTTGGCGCTGCTGCTCGCTTGCGGCTGCGCCTCCGCCGAAACCCTGACCCTGTCCCTGGTGGGCGACTGCACCGTGGGCGACCAGTACAAGTACCGCGGATACCAGTCCGGCTTCACCTACAAAATCTCCCAGGCAGGGCTGGATTATCCCTTCTCCCTGGCGGCGGAGCTGTTCGCCGCGGACGACCTGACCATCGCCAACTGCGAAGGTTGCTTCACCAACCGCGCCTCCACGGGCAAGTTCATGTCCCTGGGCGCGGCCCCTGAATTTGCCGAAGTATTCAAGCTGGGCTTTGTCGATGTGGTGAACACCGCCAACAACCACATGCGGGACTTCGGCAGCGCGGGGCGGGAGGATACCCTGGAAGCCCTGGCCGCCCAGGGAATCGGCTACTTTGGGGACGACGATACCTATATCACGGAAATCAAAGGCGTCACCATCGGCATTGTGGGGTATACCTATCCCATCAATGAAGGCAAGCTGAAGAAATATCAGAAAAAAATCCAGGAGCTCAAGGATGCGGGCTGCAACTTTATCATCGCCAGCGCCCACTGGGGCAAGGAAGAAAGCCTGAGCATCAACCTGGAGCAGCGCCAGGGCGCGCCCGCCCTCATCGACATGGGCGCAGACCTGGTGTACGGCCATGGTTCCCATACCGTGCAGCCCCTGCAAATCTATAACGGCAAGCTCATCTGCTACAGCCTGTCCAACTTTACCTTCGGCGCCAACGCCGCCCCGGAGGACGACGACACCGTGGTGCTCCAGCTCAGCTATGACATTGCGCCCGACGGCGCCTGCACCCTGGGCAGCATCACCGCCCTGCCCTACAAAATGCACCAAAACAAGGATTTCCGCCCCTATCCCATTGAGGATCAGGCAGGGAAGGAACAGGTATGGCGCAAGCTGGTGTTCCAGGGCGAGAAAAACCCGGATTCGGGCTTGCCGGAGAGCTTCCTTACCACCGGCTACGCGGATTTCCGCGGCATGACCGTGGTGGACGAAGAATAAGCCCGCGGAAAGGAGCGCCTATGCATCTGCTGCTTACCAATGACGACGGCTTTGACAGCCCGCTGCTGGCCATGCTGTGCCGCGCGGCGGCGGCCCGGGGACACCGTGTGAGCGTCTGCGCCCCCCATCTGCCTCAAAGCGCCAAGTCCCACGCGCTGACCATTCACACGCCTATTTGCGTCCATCCGGCCGCCATGGAGGGCGCCGCGGACGCCTGGCGCGTGGAAGGTTCCCCGGCGGATTGCGCGCGCCTGGGCCTGCGCGTCCTGGCGCGGGAACCGGTGGACCTGGTGCTCAGCGGCGTGAACCAGGGTTGGAACCTGGGACTATTGACCTACGTATCCGGCACGGTGGCGGCGGCCCGGGAAGCCGCCTTTCTGGGCTATCCTGCCATGGCGCTTTCCGCCGGGGACGACACCCCCGATGAAACTGCGCGCTTTCTTACAGAGTGGGCCGTTCGCCTGGCCGAACGCATTCCCGCCGCCCATCTTCCCCCGCGCACGCTGGTCAACGTGAACATGCCCGCCTGCCCCGTGGCCCGGTTGCGCGCGCCGCGCCTGTGTCCCGTCTCCAACGTCTACGACTATTCCGGCTACGAGGCCTGGGATAGCTACCGTGGGCGCTTCTATGTCCCAGCCCGGGTGAAGCTGACCCTGGATGAGATGGATCCCCGCAGCGACGACGCGCTGATCCGCCAGGGATACATCACCGTCAGCCTGATTGGCGCGCGGCCCCTGGACGAATCGCTATGGCGCTTTCTGCTGGACGAAATGTGAAAAAATGAAAGTTCCGGGCCTCAGACTTGCAAATTTACCCCTTCTCCCGTATAATATGTATGCTTTCTTGATTTTTTGAAGAGGTGTATATGCAATGCAGGACATGCAGGATCTGATCGACCGGCTGAATCATTCGGGACGCAAGCTAAGCAAGGGACACCGCCGCATTGCACAATACATCGTGGAGCATTACGATAAAGCCGTGTTCATGACCGCCAGCCGGCTGGGAGAAAGCGTGGGCGTCAGCGAATCCACCGTGGTGCGCTTCGCCATTGTGCTGGGCTATGAAGGCTATCCGCAACTTCAGCGCGCCCTGCAGGAACTTATCAGCCACCGGCTTACGGCGGTGCAGCGCTTTGAAATGTTCTCGGAAATCGACCCCAACGCGGTACTGCGCACCGTGCTGAAAAGCGACATGCAGAACATCCGCACCACCGTGGAGGAGTTGGACAACCACTCCTTTGAGGACGCGGTAACCCGCATTCTCAAGGCCAAGGAGATTTACGTCATCGGCCTGCGTTCCGCAGCGCCCCTGGCACAGTTTCTTGGCTACTACCTGAATTATATTTTCGATCGTATTCACCTGGTTTCCAGCGCCGCCACGGACGTGTTTGAGGAGATTGCCCGCGTCAGCCAGGAAGACGTGGTGCTCGGCATCAGCTTTCCCCGGTATTCCACCCGTACCGTGGAAGCCATGCGCTTTGCCCGCTCCTGCGGCGCCCAGGTGATTTCCATTACCGACGGCCCCATGTCGCCCCTGCACGGCGTAAGCGACGTATGCCTGAACGCCTGCACGGACATGGCT
Organism: uncultured Oscillospiraceae bacterium; assembly: GCA_964540735.1. Taxonomy (GTDB): domain Bacteria; phylum Bacillota; class Clostridia; order Christensenellales; family Aristaeellaceae; genus Egerieenecus. Next base: position 32,736 of record CAZINY010000020.1, on the reverse strand, counting down.
TCCTTTGTGGATTCCCTGGCTGCGCCCATGAGCGTTATCAACGCGCTCATCGTGTCCCTGGGCCTGCACCGCAAGGATGAGCTCGGCCGGCATTTCAAGCAGCTGGAAGCCATCTGGGCCGCCAACGACGTTTATCTGGGAGAGTCGGATGAACAAAGCACCTGAGATTCTGATAGCCGGCGGCGGGGCGGCGGGAATGATGGCCGCCCTTTTTGCCGCCCGCGCCGGAGGCTCCGTCACCCTGCTGGAGCGCAACGAAAAGCTGGGCAAAAAAATATACATTACCGGCAAGGGCCGCTGCAACCTCACCAACGACTGCACCCTGGAGGAATTTTTGCGGCAGGTTCCCCGGAATCCCCGCTTTCTCTACGGCGCGCTGAACCGGTTCGGTCCCCGGGATATGATGTCCCTCATGGAGGAAGCTGGTTGCCCGGTACAGGTACAGCGCGGCCAGCGGGTCTTTCCGCAAAGCGAGAAAGCCAGCGATGTCATCCGCGCCCTGGCCCGGCTCATGGAGCGCGCCGGGGTACGGGTCCGGCTGCACAGCCGCATCCGCGCATTGACGCTTCGGGACGGCCGCGCCGCAGGCGTGGTGCTGGAAAGCGGCGAAAGCCTGCCGGCGGACGCGGTCATTCTGGCCCTGGGCGGGCAAAGCTATCCCATGACGGGTTCCACCGGCGACGGCTACGCCCTGGCCCGGGACGCCGGACACCGCGTGTTGCCTCCCGAGGCGGTGCTCTCCGCCCTGGAAACGGCGGAGGACTGGCCGCGGACCCTGCAGGGGCTGGCTTTGAAAAACGTCCGGCTTTCCCTGCGCGACGGCCGCAAAACCCTCTACACCGAGCTAGGAGAAATGCTTTTCACCCACTTTGGCATTTCCGGGCCGCTGGTGCTGGAAATGAGCTGTCATCTGCCTGCGGACCTGGCCCGGACACGAACCACCCTGGACCTGAAGCCCGGTCTGACGCCGGAGCAAGTGGACCTGCGCCTGCAGCGGGACTTTGCTTCCCAACCCCGCAAGCAGCTGCAAAACGTGCTGCCGGGCCTTATGCCCCTGCGGCTCAGCGAACTTTTTCCCACCCTGGCGGGCGTAAGCGGCGAACGCGTATGCGGCCAGCTCACCCGTGAGGAGCGGGAAAAGCTGAGCAGGACCCTGAAGGAGCTACCCATTACCATCAGCGCCCGGCGTCCCCTGGCAGAGGCCATTGTCACCCGCGGCGGCGTGGATGTGAAGGAAATCTCCCCCGCCACCATGGAAAGCAAGCTGCTTCCCGGGCTGTACTTTGCCGGGGAAATGATCGATGTGGACGCCCACACCGGGGGGTTCAACCTGCAGATTGCCTTTTCCACCGGCGCCCTGGCAGGCGCCAGCGCCGTCAGCAGCGTTACCGCCACGTACTAACACAGTCAGGAGTAAGCATACCATGCACTACATTATCCTCGATCTGGAATGGAACCAGCCCATGTCCTACCAAAGCCACGTATACCGCGAGGTAGGCGACCGCCTGATCTTTGAAATGATCCAGATCGGCGCCGTGAAGCTGGACGACCGCCTTACGGTGGTGGACAGCGTTTCCATTCCCATCCGGCCAGTGCATTATGTGAAGATTCATCCCCGCATTCGCCGGATGACCCAGCTGAGCGCCGAGGAACTGGCGGATGCGCCGGAATTTCTGGAGGCCATGCGTCAGTTTGTCTCCTGGTGCGGCGAGGATTATGCGCTGCTCACCTGGGGATGCGACGACGTGAGCGTGCTCAAGCAGAACATGGACTTCTTCCAGTGTCAGGAAACCCTGCCGCCCCTTTGCGACATTCAGAAGCTGTACAGCGACGAGATGGGCTGCAAGGACCGCAAGGGCCTCAAGGCGGCCATGGAGGAGCTGTCCATCGCGCCCGACGAGCACCGCAATTTCCACAACGCCCTTCACGACGCCTACTACACTGCCCTGGTGTTTGCCCGGATGCCCCATCCCGAGCGGGTGCTGCAATATGCGCAGAAGCCCAAGCAGCTGATCCATGCCAACCGCGCCCGGCGGGAAAAGCTTCCCGGTGAGCTTTTTGACAGCCTGCACGCCGCTCTGACCAGCGACATGGCCCAGCATCCCCGCTGCCCCCGCTGCGGCAAGCCCACCCCGCTGGAGGCGGAGGGCTATGTGAAGCAGTGCGCGGATAAATACATCGGCCTGGGCAACTGCAAGGATCATGGCGCCGTGCTCATCCGCCTGCGCTTCCAGCCCACGGACGACGGGCAACGGCTGATGCACATGACCACCGCCTTTGCCACCGCGGCCAATCGGGCCTATATCCACACCAAGCGCCTGCAAGTGGCGGAAAAGGAAGCCCGCTACCTGGCCGAACACGGCACGCTGCCCGACCCCGAGGAAGAGCTGATGAACGCCGAGCGTTCCAGCATGCCCTTTGAGGATTGAGCCGCGTTCCGGCGTCAACTGATTTTCATTGGCAGAAGAAGGCGGGAGCCGCGCTTTTTCTGCCTTTTTTGTACCGCGTCCCCATGCGCGGATTCACAGACATAAGGAGGTATCCATCATGGTCATTCGCTGGCAGGAACAAGAAGTTACCCTGCCGCCGGGCACCTCGGTGCGGGACTGCCTGGCCGCGCTGGGCGCGCTCAACGGCGCCATGGCCGCCATGCGCGGCGGGCAGGTGCTGGAGCTGAACGAAACCCTGCGGGAGGATTGCGCCCTGTCCCCTATTACCCTGCGCAACGAGGAAGGCCGCCGTATCTATGAGCGCTGCCTGCGGATGATGATGCTCCTGGCGGTGCGCCGGCTGTATCCCGGAGAGCAGGTACGCATTGAATACTCCGCGGGGCACGGCGTATTTGCGCGCCTGCCGGGCCTGACCCTTTCGGAGGGCATGGTAACGGAAATCCAGGAGGAAATGCACCGCATCGCCCGGGCCGATCTTCCCTTTGAAAAGCGGTGCTGGGCCCTGGAGGACGCCATCGCCTACTTTGACGCCGAGGGGCAGCAGGACAAGGTGGAGCTGCTGCATTACCGTCCCTTCCCCTATTTCAACATGTACCGTCTAGGCAACCTGTGGGACTATTTTTATGGCGCCATGATTCCCTCCACCTCCTGGGTGCGGGTGTTTCAGCTGCATTACCACGCGCCCGGTTTCGTACTGCTGATGCCCGACAAGGAGGACCCGTCCAAACCCGCCGAATACGTGGATATGCCCAAGCATTTGGCGGTGTTCGCGCAGTCCGCCGCATGGTGCGAAATTCTGGGAGTGGTGAACGCCGCGGACGTGGGCCGTCTCATGGACTCGGGAAACATGCGGGAATTTATCCGCGTCAACGAAGCGCTGCACGACAAGGCCATTGCCGGCATCGCGGATAAAATCGTAGCGGCGGGCAAGCGCATTATTCTCATTGCCGGGCCCTCCTCCAGCGGCAAAACCACCTTTGCCCAGCGGCTACGGGTACATTTGAAGGTCATGGGCCGTCATCCCATGCAGCTGAGCATGGACGATTATTACCTGGATCGGGACACCCTGCCCAGGGAGGCTGACGGCTCCCTGGACCTGGAAAGCATCCATACCCTGGACCTTCCCCGCCTTCAACAGGACATCTGCCACCTGCTGGCGGGAGAGGAAGTGGAAACCCCCGTGTTCAGCTTCACCACCGGCAAGCGGGAAGCCCAGGGCGTTCTGCGGCGGCTGGAGACTGGCCAGCCGCTGATCCTGGAAGGCATCCACGGACTGAATCCCCTGGTTTCCCAGGGCCTGCCCCAGGAGCAGATCCATCGGATTTTTGTCAGCGCCCTGACCTGCGTCAACCTGGACGACCACAACCGCATCCGCACCACGGATGTGCGGCTATTGCGGCGCATTGTCCGGGACAGCGCCACCCGCGGCACCTCCGCCCGGGGCACCCTGGCCATGTGGGACAGCGTGCGTCGGGGGGAAGATACCTGGATTTTCCCCTATCAGGAGGAAGCGGACAGCATGTTCAACACCGCCCTGCATTACGAGCTGCCCATCCTCAAGCATTTTGCCTACGACGCCCTGAAAGCCATCCAGCCGGAGGATCCCACTTACCTCAAATCCCGGCGGCTGCTGAAAACCCTGCATTACTTTCCCAGCCTGGACCCGGCGCTGCTAACAGAAATCCCGCCCCTGTCGCTGGAGCGGGAATTCATCGGCGGATGCACCTTCTATGAAAAATAGCGGCTTTTATCTGCCTCCCTTGCGGCTCTGCCGGGCTTTGACGATGCGGGCCACAAAGAACCCCTCGTACAGCGGGCCGGGCGCTACCAGCAGCGTACCCGGCGCACCACTGGGCAGGCGCGGAATCTCCGCGAAGGCGTCCAGCTCCAGGGGGACCACTTCTCCCCCCGCAGCGGCCACCGTCCGGCGAAGGACGTCCTCGTTTTCCTTTTGCAGAATGGAACAGGTGGAATAGATCATCTCATGGCCCGGTTTCAGCAGACGCAGCGCCTTGCGCAGCAGCGCCTCCTGGAGCCGGGCTGAATTGTCCACCAGCTCCCGGGAAAATTTGCTGGCCAGTTCCCCCTGGCGCACCGCCAGGGTGCCGCTGCCGCTGCAGGGAGCGTCCAGCAGAATCTTGTCAAAGGAAAAAAAGTCGTCCAGCTTGCGGGCGTCCTGTACCAGCACGGAAACCCGGCCGGTGCCCTGGCGCTGAATATTGAACTTCAGCCGCTCGGCGCGGATGGCGTTCTTTTCGCAGGCGGTAATCATGGCCTTTCCCCCGGAAAGCGCGGCCATTTGGGTGGTTTTGCCCCCCGGGGCCGCGGCCATATCCAGCACGTTTTCCCCCGGCTGGGGCCGCAGAAAAAGCGGCGGCAGCATGGAAGAAAGGCTCTGGAGATAAATTTCCCCTTGCTGGTACATGGGCAACCCCTCCAGGTCGCTCTCCCGGCTTTGGGGCAGTATCAAGGCTTCCCGGCTCCAGCCGACCTCCTCCCAGGCAATCCCCGCTTCCGCGAGCCCCTCCCGTACCGCCTCCGGAGTCGTTTTCAGGGTATTCACCCGCAACGTCACCGGACGCCGGCACGCATAGCCCTGGCAAATCTGCTCCGCCAACGCTTCTCCATATTGGTTCTGCAAAGCCTGAAGCAAAAAATCCGGGATAGCCGGCATGGAAATTCCTCCCCGTCCATCAAGTAGTCTGAGTATAGCACAACCGCCGCCCCGGAAGCAAGGCGACCTACCCGCACCCATGGACGCGATTTTGCAGGAATCACGTGGAAAAGCGTATCTTTTGCATGAATTGCATGACAACAGCGCAGTTTTGCGTTATAATCATGTCAACGCCCGAAAGGCGACCAAAGTATGTAGGAGGATTGGATCATATGAAGAAATGGCTTGCTGCGCTTCTGGCGGTTCTGGTGCTGGCGCTGCCGCTGTCCAGCCTGGCGGAAAGCCCCGACGAACTGATGGAGAAAGCGCTGGACGCCGGCCTGACCCTGGAAACGCAGCTTTCCCTCACCCCCGGCGATTTGCCCTTTGGCGAGGAAATCAATGCGCCCCTGAGCGACCTGCTCAGCGCCATGAGCATTTATCAGCTGACGTCCCGGGAAGGCCGCAACGCCTTCGCTTTGCAGTTTTCCGGGCAGGACGCCTTCCGTGCCGACTGGGAGGCAGGCGAGGACCGCTTCTATTTCAGCAGCAACTGGCTGGGCAGCGACGTGCTGTCCTTTAATGAGGAAGAGGCCTTAGCCGCAGTGAACCGCCTCACCCAGCTGCTTGGCGGTACGTCCAGCCTGGACATGGCGGACCTGGAAGAACAGCTTGCCGGCTTCGCCGCCGCTTCCGAACTAAGCTTTTCCGAAGAGGACCTGGCCGCGCTCACCGCCTATGTGCAGCAACTGATGGAGCGCGTGGAGGTCAGCGAGGTCACCCAGCAGCCCCGGAACTGCGATGCCGCCGAGCAAATGCTCACCCTGACCCTGACGATGGAGGACTGCGCCCAGTACTATGAAATCATCTGCACCGCGTTGCTGAACAATCCGCAGTATATGAGCCTGTTGGAACAGATGAATTCCTCTTTCACCATGAACGGCGAAACCATGACCGCCAGGGAGTTCCTGGAAAAACTTCCTGACGCTGTGCGCAGCCTGGACGGCACCATAGAGGAAATCCCCGTGGTGATTTACCTGGACAGCGCTGGGGAACCGGTGATGGTCACCATGGACATGAGCATTGCCACCCCCGAGGAAGCGCCCGTTACCCTGGCCTTTGAGCTTACGCGGCAGACCACCAGCGACGGCATCGGCTGGGCCGCTAACCTGGAAGCCGCCCAGGATGGCGTCGCCCTGGCAGGCATCACCGCTTCCTATCTGGCAAACAGCCAGCGCCTGGACGTGTTCTCCCTGGCCGTGGTCGCCAAGCAGGAAGGCGCGGACGACGTGGAGATGCTCAGCGTTAATTACCTGGCCAACAAGGATTATAACGAAAGCACGGCCAAGCGGGACGCCACGTTGACCCTTTCTTTCCGCCCGGATGTGGATCAGGAGCCTCTGGCGCTGACCCTTGAATATACCACGGACGCCGCCTTTGACGGCAAGAGCGCCTCCCGCAACGATGTTGCCAAGGTCTACTTGACCGGCGAAGAAGAGCCCTTCCTCACCGGTACCCGCGCCATTACCAGCGTGGAGGCGCTCGCTTCCCTAGCGGAAGGGAATGTCGTTACCCCCGGCGCCATGGACGACACCGAATTCCAAACCTTCCTGAACCAGACCCTCGCCACCCTGACCGCCAGCGCCACCAAGGCGCTCCAGCTGCTCCCTGAGAGCGTGCTGCAGGTGGTGCTGGGCGCCATGTACATGCTGTAAGTCCCGGGTTCAACCAAATCAAAGCGCCGTTGCGGCACGCCAGCGTCCGCAACGGCGCTTTTTCTGTTTCCCTGAATTTTCGTTCTTTTTCCCGGCCTGCCCTGAGGCGCGCGTTTTTTCGCGGGCCGCCGCCGTGGTTATTTGACGCCCGGGTCCAGCACATCCGCGTCGCCCACCAGCCATTCCATGGAAACGTTCAACGCCCTGGCCAGGATCCGCAGTTCAGCGTCGCATACGTGGCGCTGATTTTTTTCGATACGGGAAATAATGAGCTTGGTCATGTCTTCCGCTCCCATAAGCTGAATTTTTCTGGCAAGGTCCTCCTGGGTCATGGGCGGACGCTGGAGCGCCCGTCCCAACCGCACGCGTTCCGCGCACAGGTTCCCCTTGATAATAAACATGCTCTTGGTCATTCAACGCTCCTCGCAATGCCATCATTTCAATAATTTATCTCGAGCTTATTGATTTTATGCTAAAATCAGATACAATTTGAAATAGACAAGATACAATATATCTAATTTTGATATTTTGTAAAAATTCTGTGCGAGCGGCCAACAAGAATTTCCAAAGCTGATACAAGGAGCAAACCATGAAAGGCATCTGTGGATTTTGCGGGCATCATGACGCGCCGGATACCATCCGTCCCGCACTGGAGAGCGCCATTGAGCAGTTGATCCGTCAACGGACAGGCAAAGATATTCTACGTGGGCAATCAAGGCGCTTACGACCGAATCGTCACAAGCATTTTGCAAAAGCTGAAACGCAAATATGATGAGATGCAGTATTATGTTGTGCTGGCCTACATGCCCGGAAAAAAGCGCACGTATGCCGGCAGCGTCCCCACCCTGCTTCCGGAAGGCATGGAGCTGGTTCCCGGCAGGTTTGCCATTGCCCGCCGAAACCGATGGATCGTCGAGCAAGCCGCCTTCCTGATTGCCTACGTCACCCAGGACGTGGGCGGAGCGGCCCAAACGCTGGCGTATGCCCGCCAAAAAGGCGTCAAGATACTCAACCTGGGGAAAAAACAGGAGCAGCGCCCTGCCTTTCCCGTGGAAGTTGCGCAGGAACGCTGATGATGTTATCATAAACACGTCCGGAAGGAACAGCCCCCGGCGCGACGTTCGTATTTTTCCTTCTCAAAACCATTTGAAGGCAACCCGCGGAACAAAACAAAATGCGCGGGCAGAAGCCCGCGCGGCAGCGTGTCGAAAAAGTGGCTTCCGCCACTTTTTCGAGGAAGCAACTTCGGACAACCAGAGGTCGTCCGAAGTTGTAAGGAATTGATTTTGCAAGCAAAATCAACAACCCAGCAAGGCGCTGTTTTCCAAGTATGGAAAACAGCGGTCGCGAAGCGACTTGGCTTTTCCTTCGAAAAGCCAACCTTCAGCCGGCAAAGCCGGCGGATACGAATGGAAGTCGGAGGGGCTGCTGTCCCTCCGACACCTCCCAGGAGTTTTTCGACAGCCTGACGCGCGGGCAAAAGCCCGCGCGGGAAAGGAACAGCTATGCAGCATCAGGTACGGCAATTCATCAACACCCACGGCTTGAACTGCGGCCCGGAAAGCCGCTTTATCGACCTGGCCAGCGAGGTGGGCGAGCTGGGCAAGGAAATTCTGAAAGCCACTGCCTACGGACGGAAACCCTTCACCCCAGGGCCCGGCTGTCAAGAAGAAATGGGAGACTGCCTGTTCTCGCTGCTGGCCCTGTGCTGCGAAACGGGCATCGACGCCGCGGAAGCTCTGGAAGGGGCGCTGGACAAGTACCGCGCGCGCCTACGCCGCCGCGGGGATGCCGGTTCAGGAAACTGAAGCTCAGCCTTTCCAGAACGCCCGAAAAAACTCCGGCCGGTGAAAGTCCGGACGCGGCGCTTCAATGGGCGCCCAGCAGGCATAATGCTCCCGGTCGGGAATCTCGGCGCATTTGTAGAAATTGCCCCGCATACATTGGGGATCAGGGAGCGTTTCCATGCCGTAAAGCGTTTGCAGAAAGCGCAAAGGCGCCCGCACCTGCACGCCCCAGCCTTCGCCGTAGGCAAAAGCCTCCGCCTTGGGAAAAGGCACGCCCGGAAAACGCTCCGGCGTCAGAAAGGTCCGCTCCTGCCGTCCGGTCCCATACTGCGCCAGCATAGCCCCGGACCGGTTCACCTCAAAATTGACATAAACGTCGGACTTTCCCGGATAGCAGGCCAGGAATGCCTCCAGGCAGCTGTCCGTATACACCGGCTCGTTGTCATGGACGTACCGCGGCTGATCCCGGTTGTCCTCGCGGCACCACAGGAGCACCAGCAGGTCCTCTCCCTCCAGGCCGCACTGCGCCCAGGCGTCCGGGCGGTAGTCTCCGCCCCAAGGGTAGCGTGCAATGGGAAGCACGGGGGTTTTTTCAGGCAGTCGCAGGGCTGGTTCCACAGGCGCACACTCCTTTTTTGCGGCAAACAAGCCGCTTTTTATTTGGTGCAAAAAACGGCCGCGGCTTCATCACCGCGGCCGCATGAACAGCGATCAATAACTAAACACCGTAATAACGCCGCCCATATTATCCAGGGAGGAATCGTAATTCACCGTCTTGCCGGTCAGCTGCAACTCAATGGGGTCCGATTCGCCCACGGTCTGGCGATAGATTTCATAGCGAAGCGCGCCGTCCTCAAATACGGCGATGTGAGGATGCTCCATCAGGTACTCGATGTACTCCTCCAGGCACAGATCCAGGGTGTGCATGGCGGCGGCGTTGCCCTTGCCCACATAGCGGTAGACGTTCATCTCCGTGCTGATGCCGGTTTTGTAGCTCTTGTCGGCAGTATACGGCAGCGGGAAGTCCGTCAGCGGGAAGCGGAAAATCAGGCCGTAGCGCCAGCAGTTTTCAGCCAGCCACACGCCCTGGGCGCTGGTGGAAAAAGACTGGTTGTTCACCGTCTCATCCCCGCTCTTGTAAATGCGCAGGCGCACGCTCAAGCCGGTCTGGTACTCGCTGGTACCAGGATAGTTTACATCCTTCTTGGCACGCTCAATGAGCGCGTCGCCGGAATAACGGCTGGAATACTGGTCCAGCGCCGACTGGAACAACGCGGTCTGATCCTCCATGGAGCGGTAGCCTTCCAGGATGGTATAATCCGTCAGCCCCACGGCCTTGGCGTCGGTAAGAGCTTCGTTCAAGGCGTCAATGGCCACAGGGAACAGCTGGGTAGAGCTGCCCGGCAAGCCGTAGACCAGGTTGTTCCAGCCTACGTAACCCGCGATCGTTACCAGCTCCGCCTCGGAGAAATCCTCCGGGCGGGAATGCCACTGATTCACCAACAGCATGCCGCCGTTCATGATATCCGCGCGGGTCACAGTCGTGGTGTAGGCATTCTCCAGGGGATAGCTGGTGAGATCCACCACATCCCAGCCTTCCGTCTTTTGGGCAGGCCAAGCCAGGTTCGCGCCGCTCTGGCTGGCAGCCTCAAACTCCGCCAGGGCCACGGCATATTCCTCAGATTTCTGCTTGTTGATTTGTTCGGCCTCTTCCTGGCGCGCCTTGAGGACGCCCGCACGATAGCTAATGATGGCGTTCCCCAGCAGCAGGGCCGCCACAGCCACCACTACCAGCACAATCGTTACCCGAAGCATGACCTTGATGGGGTCGCGTTTCTTGTCTTTGCTCATGCGCTCACACCTTTACCCTTCCGTTTTCGCGGCTTGTCCGTCGTAGAAAAAACGGCGCAAAACGTTGTTTTCCTGCCGGGGAACCGCAAAAAGGCAAATCTAGTCCCCTGCTCTTTCTTCTATTCTCCATCCCTTGACCTATTCCTGCTTTTGGCAAGCGGATGGATTGGTATCTTTCCGGGCAAACTGGAACGGAAAGTAAGGAAAGGAGCCAAACCATCATGAAACGCGCCATGCGAATTACCCTCACCTGCGCCCTGGCTGCGCTCCTGTGCGGATGCACTGCCACGGCAGAGCATCTCACAGGCGAAGCCGAAGGCTACGGCGGCCCGCTGAAAGTGGCCGTAACCGTTTCCGAGGGCAAAATTACCGAAGTCCGCGTTACCGAACACAAGGAAACCGAAGGCGTAGGCACCAAAGCCATTGATACCCTGCCCGACGCCATTGTCCAGGCAGGCAGCACCCAGGTAGACGTGGTGGCCGGGGCCACCTACACCAGCAAGGCCATTCTCGCCGCTGTCGACAACGCCCTGGGCGTCTCGCCTTCCGCTTCTCCCGCAGGCAGCGAAGCCCCGGCGCAAACCGCCGCCAACCTGCGCACCGGCGTGGGGATGAGCGCCATGGGCCGCGTGGGCCCCGGAAGCGACGACGCGGGCAACCCCGTCTATTCCTTCAACGTCGTGTTTTGCAGCGCCGCCTTTGAGGAGGACGGCCGCATTGCCCAGGTGACGTTCGATCAGCTGGAGGTTGCCACCCCCAACTATGACGGCAGCTCCATGCCCCATTTCAGCGGCTTTCCCGGCCAGGGCGGCTACGCCTTATGGGATGACGCCCAGGGAAAGACCAACGGCGTGACAGAGGACACGGAGGAAAATTTCCTGGCGGAAGTAGCGGCCTGGACCACCAAGCGTGAACGCGGCAACGACTACAAGCTGAATACCGCCACCTGGAGCCAGGAAATGGACGCCTACCAAAATCTTTTTGTAGGCAAAACCGTGGACGAGGTGGACGCCTGGTTTGAAAAATACTGCTCCGACGTCAACGGCCGTCCCCTGACCGCCGAAAGCGCGCAGGAAGGCGATCAGGAAAAATATGCGGCGCTCACCGAGGAAGAAAAAAAGCAATTGGCCGACGTAACTTCCTCGGCCACCATGTCCCTGAAGGATAACCACGGCGATCTGCTTGCGGCGCTGCGCAAGGCTTGGGAAATGGCGCAAAAATAACGCCGGCAAGGCAGGGGGTGTTGCACAATAGCCAACCCTAAAAATAATGCGCAAAAAGCCGGCCGCAGAAGAAGCCAAAACACTTCTTTTGCGGCTGGTTTTGGTTGTTGGCTGCTGCTTTTTGTGCAGGTTGCTATTGCGTTCCCATTTTGCAACACGCCCCAGGCTGTCGAAAAAACCCAGGGAGGTGTCGGAGGGGCCGCAGCCCCTCCGACTTCCATTCGTATCCGCCGGCTTTGCCGGCGGGGCGGGTTGTTGATTTTGCTTGCAAAATCAATTCCTTACAACTTCGGACGACCTCTGGTTGGCCGAAGTTGCTTCCTCGAAAAAGTGGCGGAAGCCACTTTTTCGACACGCTGAGGGCGCGCTTTCGGATAAAAAGCGCGCCCTTTTCCTGCGGCCCGATTCATGCTATAATACCCCAAGCCGAAACACGAAGGAGGCGCTTTTCTTTGCCGGATCTGGTTGTGGTGGGGGCGGGACACGCGGGATGCGAAGCCGCCCTGGCCGCCGCGCGCATGGGCATTTCAACCCTGCTATTGACCCTGAACATGGACGGCGTGGCCCTGATGGCCTGCAATCCCGTCATTGGCGGCACCGCCAAGGGGCACCTGGTGCGGGAGCTGGACGCCCTGGGCGGGGAGATGGGCCGCGCCATTGACGATACTTTTTTGCAGTCCCGCATGCTCAACACCGCCAAGGGTCCCGCCGTGCATTCCCTGCGCGCCCAGGCGGACAAGCAGGCCTATCAGAACCGCATGCGGCAGGCCCTGATGTCCCAGACGCGCCTGACCCTGCGCCAGGGCGAAGTGGACAGCGGGTCACGGGCATCACCACCATGACGGGTCAGCGCATTCCTTGCCGGGCGGTGGTGGTGGCCAGCGGCGTTTATCTGGACAGCCGCATCATCATCGGGGAAGGTTCCTGGCAAGGCGGGCCTCAGGGGCTGGCCTGCGCCACGGGTCTCTCCGGCGGATTGCGGCGTCTGGGCTTTGACCTGCGCAGGTTCAAGACGGGCACCCCCGCCCGGGTAGACGTGCGCTCCATTGATTTTGACGCCATGACGCCCCAGCCCGGGGACGAGCCGGTGACGCCCTTTTCCTTCCTGACGGAAAAACGCCTGGTCAACCGGCAAATGTGCTATCTCACCTGGACCACGCCCCGCACCCATGAAATCATCCGCGCGAATCTCCACCGGGCGCCCCTGTACAGTGGAAAAATCCACGGCACGGGCCCCCGCTATTGCCCCAGCATTGAGGACAAGATTGTCAAGTTTGCCGACAAGGACCGGCACCAGGTTTTCCTGGAGCCGGAGGGCATGGCCAGCCGGGAATGGTACGTGCAGGGCATGTCCACCTCCCTGCCCGAGGATGTGCAGTGGGAGATGTACCGCTCCATCCCCGGCCTGGAGCGGGCGGAGCTGACCCGCCTGGCCTACGCCATTGAATATGACTGCATCGACAGCCGGGAGCTGCGCCCCTCCTTTGAGAGCCTGCGGGTGCGGGGGCTGTACTTCGCCGGGCAGATCAACGGCACCAGCGGCTATGAGGAGGCCGCCTGTCAGGGCCTGATGGCGGGCATGAACGCGGCCCTGGCCCTGCAGGGCAAACCCCCGGTGATTCTCACCCGGGACATGGCCTACATCGGCGTGCTGGCCGACGACCTGACCACCAAGGGCGTGGATGAGCCCTACCGGATGATGACTTCCCGGGCGGAGCACCGGCTCTACCTGCGGCAGGACAACGCCGACCTGCGCCTCACCCGCCTGGGCTATGCCGCGGGGCTGGCCACCGCCGAGCGCCTGGAGCGCACCCTGCGTAAGGAATACGAAACCAATCACCTCAAGAGCCGCCTGACCTCCCTGGGGCTTCCCCCCACCCCGGCCCGGGACGCCTGGCTAACCCGGCACGGGCAGCCCGTGCCTCCCGCCTCGGTGACCCCCGGCGAGCTGCTCCGCCGCCCGGGGATTACCATGGACGCCCTCACGGAACTGCTGCCGGAACTGTCCCAGCAGCCCCCGGAAGTACGCCAGCAAACGGAAATTGCCCTGGTGTACGAGGGCTACCTGGCCAAGGAGGAGGCCCAGATCCGCAAGGCCCGGCAAATGGAACAGGCCCTGCTCCCCGAGGATACCCCCTACCAGGAGATTACCGGCTTGCGCCTGGAGGCCCGGCAGAAGCTGGCCGCCCAGCGGCCCCGCTCCCTGGCCGCCGCCAGCCGCATTCCCGGCGTTTCTCCCGCGGATGTGGCCGTATTGATGGTCTACCTGGACAAGCTCCGCCGCACCCCCGCGCAGAGCTGATTCCATGAAAAAACGCGGTCCCTTCCCTCGCCGTTTCCGGCGCTGGGAAAGGGGCCGCGCTTTATTTTGCGTTGGGAGGCATGTTACTCCACGCCGATGCGCGTGCAGGGCACACGGCCCTGCACCAGATCGCTGAGGTGATGGCGCGCATGGCCGATAATCACCGTGGAGCCGTTGCGCACGGATTCCAGGGCATAGTCCAGCTTGGCCCTGGCGCCGTTGGCCCCGGCGCGGCTGGCGCCAACGCAGTTCTGCTGGAGCAGGTGGACCTTCTCCGCCACTTCCTCGACGGTTTTGCCGGTGACATCCCGCACCAGGGTGGCGGGATCGGCGGGGTCCTGATAAATCCCCTCGGTGGAGGTCATGAGCACCAGCATCCGGGCATGCACCAGTCCGGCAATGACCGCGGCGGTCTCATCGTTATCCACGCACTCATGCACCACGTCGCCGCTGCGGCGGCGGGCCGCCAGCTCCATCTTGCGGTTTTCCTCGTCGCTGACGGGGTCGTTGTAGTTCACAATGGGGATGGTACCCTGCTTGGCGGCGCGGATCAGCAGCTTGCGGATGTGCTCCCGCTTTTCCGGGTCGTTGAAATGCGTGTGCTCCACCAGCAGCTGACGCACGCCGTATTCCGGGGCAATGAACTGCCGGTAGTTCTGCATGAGGATGGCCTGACCCTGGGCGGCATAATCCGTCTTGTCCTGCTCAGGGTCCCCGGTGAGCTCCTTGCCGGTGCGGTTGATGTAGTCCAGGCGGCCAATCTCCGTGGCGCCGCTGGTTACCCAGATCATGCCGGGCTTCAGTTCCCGGCCCAGGCGGGCGAAAATATTGTAGTCGATATCCTGATCCTCTTTGCGGATCAGGGCCATGGAGCCGATTTTGCCCACCAACTCAAACTGATAATCCATTACGCTTCCGCCTCCGCGCGTTTATTCAGATCGTTCATCCATTTACCGCTGCGGAAGCGGGGCAGGCCAACCAGCATTTTGATGACCTCCTCCATCACCGTGCATAAATAGCATAAGTATACCGGCCAGTGCAGCACCAGGGCAGCGATACCCACCAGGGGCACGCCCACCACCCAGAGGGCCACCGTATCCAGCAGCATACTGAATACTGTGTCGCCCCCGGCCCGGAGGATGCCCACCACGTTGATGCTGTTGATGGCCCGCACCCAGATGGTGAACGCGCCAATGGACAGGATGATGTTCGCCAGCTGCTTGGCCTCCTGGGAAACGTTGAACACGCTCACCAGCTGGCCCTTCACGCCCAGCTGGATGCAGCCCATCACCGCGCCCACCACCACACAGGCGAAGAGCAGCCGCCGGGCGGTGAGCCGCGCGCCCTCCTTGTCCCCGGCGCCCAGATGATTGCCCACCAGAATGGCCGTGGCGTTCATGATGCCGTAAATCATGGTAAAGATCAGCTGGTCCACGGTGTTCACAATGCCCACCGCGGCTACCGCCGCGTCGCCCAGCCGGCCATAGAACACGCTGTACATGGACGTACCCATGCTCCAGAAGCCCTCGTTGAGCACCACGGAAAGCACGGTTTTCGCAAACTGGGTCAAATACGCCCGGTCAGGCAGCTTCCAGTCCTGCCAGCGGAAGGCGGAGGGCAGTTTCATCCCATAGGAGCAGCCCACATTGATGGCCAGGGACACCCCCGCGGCAATCACCGTGGCAATGGCCGCCCCGCGCACGCCCAGGGCAGGCGCCCCCAGGTTGCCATAAATCAGTATCCAGTTCAGGAACGTATTGGTCAGGATGGAGCAGATGCCCGCCGTCATGGGGATCACCGTTTTCCCGGCGGACTTCATGCAGGTGGCATAGACCGTGTCCACCGCGGTAATCAGAAAGCCCGGCGCCACAATGGTCAGGTACTGGATGGCATAGCCAAAGCTCTCCCCCTTGGGCAGGAAAATGCTCATCACGCCCTGGGGAAACAGCAGCCCCAGCCCCCCGAAAAGCACTGCCAGCACCAGTCCGCCCCGGAAGCACAGCCCCATGGCCCGGCGCATGGACTGCACGTCCCGCGTGCCCCAATGCTGGCTGAAGAAAATGCCGCAGCCCGACGCCAAGCCGAACAGAAACAGCTGATACACGAATACATAGCGGGTGGCCTGGGTCACCGCCGCATAAGGCGCGTCCCCCAGCTGGCCGATCATCACCCCGTCAATAATATGCAGCGAGGCGGACATCAGGTTCTGAATCACAATGGGCAGGCACACCACCAGTAATTTGCGAAAAAATCCCCGATCCCAGCGCACGGTGGGAGAGGAAAGCCAATGCATGGGAAGCACCCTTCCTTATATTTTTCTTTTGTTACAGCCGCCAGTCCAGGGGGAACAGCCCCCGCACCAGCTTTTCCAGGTTATACACGCCGTTGTAGTATCCCTGGGAATTGTCCAGCACCGCGTCCGCCGCGGCACGGTAGCGGTCAATGCGCTGCTGGTAGAGCCGCGGGACTTCCTCCAGGCCCTTCTGGGCCAGGAGCGGGCGGCGGTCCAGCTTGATGTCGCTCATGATCTCTTCCAGGGGGCGGTCGATGAGCACAATGACCCCGTGGTTGCGCATGATCTGATAGTTCACGTCCCGCAGCGCCATGCCCCCGCCGGTGGACACAATGGCCGGGGGCTCGTAGGCCACCTGGGCCAGCACATTGGTCTCCGCGTTGCGGAAGGCATCCTCCCCGTAACGGGCAAATATCTCCGTTACCGGGCACCCCGCCGCGTCGCAGATGCGCTGGTCCGTGTCGATGTAGCTCATGCGCAGGCGGCCTGCCAGGCGCTTGCCCAGGCTGCTCTTGCCGCTGCCAGGCATGCCGATGAGGAATACATGGCGGTCAATCATGTTTCAGCCGCCCCCTTCATCCAGTCCTCCTGGGCGGCGCGGCTCAGGGCCATCAGCTGCTGAAACAGCGTCCGCGTTTGCGAGGTCCAGGCGGGGGATTGCAGCATGGCTGCCCGGCTGGCCAGCACCTGCTCCTCCCGGGAAGCGTCCAGCACCGGCATACCGTGGGCGGTTTTATACTGCGCCACCTCCAGTGCAAGATTCATGCGCTTTTCAAACAGCCGTACCATTTCCCGGTCCACCTGGTCCAGCTCCTGGCGTATCTCCCGCAGGTCCCTCATTACTCCCAGCTCCTCATTTTTTGTCTTCCGTTGCTTTTCCCTTTTCCAGGGTGAATACAAAGGCCGCGCCCTCCGTGGTGTCCGCCAGGCGGATGCTCTGGCCATGGAACTCCAGGATGCGCTTGCAAATGCTCAGTCCCAGCCCCGTGCCCTTGCCCGCCGTATGCGCCCGGTCCGCGGTGAAGAAGCGGTCAAACACCTTGTCCCGATCCTCGGGAAGGATGCTCTGGCCGTTGTCCCACACGGTGACCTGGATCACGCTGCCGGTATCTTCCGTGGTCAGGCGGATCTTGCCGCCCTGGGGGGTAAACTTGATGGCGTTGTCCAGCAGGTTGACCACCACCTGCTCCATACGGTCGCTGTCTGCGTGCACCATGCAGGGGTCCAGGCGGAAATCCGTATCGATTTCCATTTGCTTCTGATCCAGGTCGTTCATGCGGCGGATCACCGCCCGGCGCAGCATTTCGTTCATGTCAAAGTCCGTCAGCTGCAGCTGTGCGTCCTCCCGCTCCAGGCGGGAAAGGCTGAGCAGATCGTTGATGAGCTTGCTCAATCGCTTGGTTTCGTCCCCCACGATGTGCAGGTACTTGCCGTGCTCCTGGGGCGGGATGGTGCCATCCTCCATGCCCTCCACAAAGCCGCGGATGCTGGTAATG
Source organism: uncultured Oscillospiraceae bacterium (assembly GCA_964540735.1). Taxonomy (GTDB): domain Bacteria; phylum Bacillota; class Clostridia; order Christensenellales; family Aristaeellaceae; genus Egerieenecus. The sequence goes on along the minus strand of CAZINY010000020.1, from coordinate 14,966 downwards.
GGGCTGCGCAGCTCGTGAGACACATTGGCCACAAACTCCCGCCGGGAGCTTTCCAGCTCGCTGAGCTTGTCGGCCATGGTGTTGAAGCTGTCCGCCAGGCGCGCCATTTCCGGCGCCGTGCGGCTGATCTCCACCCGGGTGTCAAACTGACCCTGAGCCATGCGCCCCGCCGCGTCCGCCATGACGCTCAAGGGGCGTATCAAACGCCTGGTATAGAAAAATACCAGCAGCGCCGCCAAGAGCGCCGCGCCGCTCCCCACCAGGACAATCGTTTGCAAAAAGTCCCCGGTGCCGCCCTCAATGGTCTGGGCCTTGGTCTGAATCAGCACCGCGCCCAGCACCTGATTGTTCTGCACAAAGGGAACCCCCACGGTAAAGGTGGGCGCGCCGTCCACCATGGTGCGCACGGAGATTTCCTCCCCGCCCAACACCTGGTTCAGCGCCTGATTCAGCTCCTTTTGATTCAGGGAAGTCACAAAGGCCGGGTCCTGCACATAAGCCGCTTTCAGGTTGCTCATGAGCTGCCCACGGCCGTCCAGCACCAGGATGTACGCGCCAAAGTCCTCGTAGACGCTGGCGGCCTTCCAGTTGAGGTAGGCCTGGGTGGGATTTTCAATGCCCAGCAGCAGGTTGGCCGCGGTAACGGTATTCTGGGCCGCCAGGTAAGCAATTTCCTGGGCTTCCTTTTTCAGCTCCTCCAGGCGGTTATCGATCTGCAGGTTGCGCATGGTTGCGTAGACCAGCAGGCCCACCGCCGTCAATGCCAAAATCAGCACCGCCATGAACATGGAGAAGAGCCGGGCGAACATGGTCTGCTCACCCCGATCAACGCATTTCAAACTTATACCCCACACCCCACACCGTGCGGATCATCCAGCCGTACTTTTCGCAGCCCGGCAGCTTCTCCCGCAGGCGCTTGATATGCACGTCCACCGTGCGGCTGTCGCCGAAGAAATCAAAGCCCCACACCTGTTCCAGCAGCTGCTCCCGGGTAAAAACCTGGTTCACATGGCTGGCCAGGAAATAGAGCACCTCCAGCTCCTTGGGGGGCATTTCCACCTGGTGCCCCTCGTAGTGGCACTCGTACTGGCTCAGGCTCACGGTCAGTCCGGGGAAGGAGAGCACGTCGGTCTTTTCCTCCTCCGGGCCTTGGGTGCGGCGGAGCACGGCCTTCACCCGGGCCACCAGCTCCTTGGTGTCAAAGGGCTTGGTGATATAGTCGTCCGCCCCCAGCTCCAGCCCCAGCACCTTGTCGAAGGTCTCGTCCTTGGCGGTGAGCATGATAATCGGGATGGTGCTGGTCTTGCGGATGGTGCGGCACACCTGCCACCCGTCCATGCCGGGGAGCATCACGTCCAGGAGCATCAGGTCCGGGGGCAGCTTGCGGAACATGGCCAGGGCGTCGTCCCCCCGGTCGGCGGTCTTGACCTCAAAGCCTTCCTTCTCCAGGTACAGCTGGACCAGGCGGCTGATGTTGGGGTCGTCGTCCACCAGCAGAATATAAGGTTTATCTTTCATAAGCGGTCGTACACCTCCTTGGGTATCCGCTTCCTGTGGGCGGTCACTTGAGGGTAACCACGGTTACGCCGCTTTCCCCCTCGCCATATACACCCAGGCGGAAGCTCTTTACATGGTGATGGTGGCGCAAATGCTGCTGAATGCCGCTGCGCAGTATCCCCGTACCCTTGCCATGGATGATGCTTACCTCGTTCAGGGAGGCCATGACGGCCTCGTCCAGGTACTGATCCACCACGGGAATGGCCTCGTCCAGGGCCATGCCCCGCACGTCGCAGGACATGGATACCGTCCGGGTCATGGCGCCGGTCTGGGCATGGAAGGAGGATTTCTGCTTGGGGGCGTTTTCCGCCTTGACCAGGCGCAGCTGGCTCAGGTGGGCCTTGAGCTTGACGATGCCCGCCTGGAGCTGCACTTCGCCCTTGCTGTCGGGGGCGGAAAGCACGGTGCCCCTGGTTTTCAGGTGCAGGATCTCCACCTCGTCGCCCACCTTCACGGTCTTGGGGGGCTGATCCACCCGCTGGGCCTGCTGGGTCAGGCCTTCGGAGAGGCTGTCAATGCCTTCCTCCAGGCGCTTGCGCAGGGCGGCGGCCTGCATGTCGGGGGTGGCGGCGGCGTTTTTCTTCATGCGCTTGAGCTCGCTGAGCACCTGCTCGGACTCCCGGCGGGCGTTTTCCAGGATGCGCCGGGCCTCGTCCTTGGCCTTGCGCAGGCTCCGCTCCCGCTTGGCCTCGGTCTCCCGGCGGAGGCGCTCGGCCTCGTCCCGCAGGCGGGTGGTTTCCGCCGCGGCCTGCTGGGCCAGCTCCCGCTCCTTTTCGGCGATCTGCCGGTGGTACTCCGCGTTGGCGATCACGTCCTCAAAGCGCTTGTCCTCCTGGCTGAGGAGCTTGCGCGCCTGCTCGATGAGCCCCTCCGAAAGCCCCAGCTTGCGGCTGATTTCAAAGGCGTTGCTCTTGCCCGGCACGCCGATGGACAGCCGGTAGGTGGGCCGCAGGGTCTCCACGTTGAACTCCACGCTGGCATTCTCCACCCCGGGGGTGGAAAGGGCGAAGGCCTTCAATTCGCTGTAATGGGTGGTGGCCAGGGTACGCACCTTTTTCTCCAGCAGAGAGGTGAGAATGGTCTGGGCCAGGGCCGCGCCTTCGGTGGGATCAGTGCCCGCCCCCAGCTCGTCAAAGAGCGCCAGGTCGTAGGGGGTCACCTCGTTGAGGATACCCACGATGTTGGTCATGTGGCTAGAGAAGGTGGACAGGCTCTGTTCGATGGACTGCTCGTCCCCGATGTCCGCAAACACCTGCTGGAACACCGCCAGCTCCGTGCCCAGGTCCGCGGGGATCTGCAAGCCCGCCTGGGCCATGAGGGTAAACAGGCCCACGGTTTTCAGGGTCACCGTCTTGCCGCCGGTGTTGGGGCCGGTGATAATCAGCGTGGTGAACTCCCGGCCCATCCACAGATTGGTGGGCACCACCACCGCCCGGTCAATGAGGGGATGCCGCCCGCGGATGATGTTGATAAAGCCCTCCCGGTTCAGCTTGGGGGTAACGGCGTTCATCTCCCGGCTGAGCAGCCCCTTGGCAAAGGCGAAGTCCAGCTCGGCCAGCAGTTCCACATTCTCCTTGAGCTGCTGGGCATAGGGGGCCACCTGGGCGGAGAGGGCCGCCAGGATGCGCTCGATCTCCTGCTTTTCCTTGGCCTCCCACTGCTTGAGCTCGTTGCCCATCTCCACCACCACCATGGGCTCCACAAACACCGTGGCGCCGCTGGCGGACTGGTCATGCACCAGGCCGGGAACGCTGGAGCGGTACTCCGCCTTCACCGGCAGCACATAGCGGTCGTTGCGCACGGTGATGATGGGGTCCTGCAAATACTTCTGGTAGGCAGCGGAGCGGATCATGGCGTTGAGGCGCTCCTTCACCCGTTCGGTGGCGCCGCGCAGGTGGCGGCGGATATTGGCCAGCTCCACGGAGGCCCGGTCGGCGATCTCGTCCTCGGAGATAATGGCGTTGGTAATATCGTCCTCCAGGTTGCGGAAGGAGCCCAGCAGCCCGGCCTTTTCCTTCAAACGCGGGGTATTCTCCCGGTCGGTGACCAGGGCGGCCCGGGCCGTGCGGCAGGCCCGCATGAGTCCGGCAATTTCCAGCAGCGCCTTGGGGGACAGGGTCGCGCCCTTGTCGCATAAATTCAGATAGGGGCGCACATCCGTAAAGGGCGCCATGGGATGCCCGCCCAGGTAGGTGAGTACCACCAGGGCCTCCTCGGTTTCCTCCTGCCAGGCGGTTACCTCCTGGAAATTGGTGGAAGGAACCAGGGCCTGGCATTTTTCCGCGCCCAGGTCCGTGAGCGCCTTTTCGGTGAGCATATCGCGGATCTTGGTAAACTCCAATACCCGCAGGGTTCGTTCTTTCATCATGGAAGGATTCATCCTTTTATGGCATGTTCATGTCACCGGACGGTTCCAGTGTCCGGTGGTGGTTTTTTCCGTGCAGGGCTGCCCAGCGAGCACGGCCGCGGTTTCGCGGGCGTCCTCCAGGGTGAATACGTTCAGGGGCGCGGCCCCCAGCTCCGAAACCTGCCGGCGCAGGTCCGTGGGCAGGGCATTGAGCAGCTCCACCCGGCAGCCCTCGGGCAGCCGCTGGCGCAGCAGCGGGAAGCGCTCCCCCCGCCGGTCCATGAAGGCCTGGCCCGCCAGGGCGTCCGGGGCGTGATCGTCGCACATGCGGCAAGCCGCGTGCCCCGTCCGCAAGCCCAGATAGACCCGCGCAGGGCAATGATGCAGCAGCATCAGCCGCACCCTGCCATAGGCCCATGCCAGCGCCGGGGCGTCCCCGGCAATCAGCGCCGCGGTCTCCCGGGCGGACAGCTCCGGGGAGGCGGTGACAAAGGCGCAGCCCATTTCCAGCAGCACGGCCATGGCCCGGCGGTTCATTACGGGAATGCCCGGCCCGGCGGCCACCGGCAGGGGCCAGGGATGGCCCAGCTGTCCCACGCTGCCCAGCACATAGCCTAGCAGCTTATCCGGGAAGCGCCCGGCCAGCCCCGCCAGCATGTCCAGGGCAGCGTCCCCGCACACGGTGGGCAGACAGAGCCACACGGGGCGGTTCAGCGCCGTCAATGCGGCGCACAGGCTATCCTCTGTATAAATTTCCGGCTGATAAAGCGCCCGCACGCCCTGGGGCAGCGCCTCCAGCTGCGCCGTGGTACGGCACAGGGCCGTGGGCGGTTGGGGCGCGGCGGGAATCTCCCAGGCCCGGTCGAGCAGCTCCCGGCCCGCCTGCCGGGTATGGGCGGCAATCCGCGCCCGGCGCAGGGCATCCAGACCCTCCCGGCGCAGGGCGTTGAGCACGGACACCGCCGCGAAGGCATTCGCCGTTTTCACAGAAATATTCCGGGCGATAAAGCAGGTGTCCCCGGTTTTTTCCAGGCAGCGGGCGGCGTCCTCCGCCGTCAGCGCCCGGGAACGGGCCTGCTGGGTCTCCGGCCCCGTAACGGTGACGGCGCTTTCCCCGTCGCTGAGCCACAAGGTCAGGGGCCGGCCAGGGAACGCCGTCAAACGCATATCCACAGCAATGGACGGTTCGGGCAGTGCCGCCGATTGCGCCATCTGCCGTGCATCAGTGAGGCGGCAGACCAGCATGCCGGGCCGCACCCGCATATCCGGGCGCAGGCGCAAAAGCGCCTCCTGCCCCGCGGGGATTTTCTTGCCCGAATAAATCATGTCCTGGTCCGGGGCGCCCTCCGCCCGCAGCTGCAAGCCGTCCCCATCATGGAGGGCCAGCAGGGGCGTAAACCGGGCAAAGCCGCGCTCCACCCGTTCAATTTTGCCCAGGGGCACGCCCAGGTGATTCACCCGCTCCGGGTAAATCACCGCCGCGTCCTCCGCGCCCATGGCGTAGCCACGCATGAAATCTCCCCGGTTGAACATCTGCCGAAGGGCCAGGCGTTCGTCCTCCCCCGCCTTGGCAAAATGTCCATTCTCCAGGCTGTCGATGGCCTTTCGGTAGCTGGCCGCGGTCACCGCCACGTACTCGGGGCGCTTGAGCCGGCCCTCCAGCTTCACCGACGCAACCCCCGCCTCGGCCAGGGCGGGCAGGTCGTCCCGGAGGCACACGTCCCGCGGGCTGAGCCAGGCGGCGGTTTTCCCCCGGTAGGTATAGGGCAGGCGGCAGGGCTGGGCGCAACGCCCACGGTTGCCGCTGCGCTCCCCCAGCATGGAGGAAAACAGGCACTCCCCGCTCACTCCCACGCACTGGGCGCCGTGGCCGAACACTTCAATTTCCAGGTCCTCCCGGGCCGCGTCCCGGATCACGTCCAGGCCGCACTCCCGGGCCAGCACCACCCGCACGCAGCCCAGCGTCCGGGCAAAGCGCACGCCGCTGACATTGTGCAGGGCCATTTGGGTACTGGCATGCACAGGCAAATCCGGAAAGCGCGTGCGGAGCATATCCGCCACGGCCAGGTCCTGCACCAGTACGCCGTCCACCCGCAGGCGGTTAAGCAGGGACAGCACCTCCCCCACCTCCGCCAGCTCCCCATCCTTGATGAGGGTGTTCACGGTCACATGGACGCGTACCCCGTGCAGGTGGCAGTAGTCCACGGCCTGGGCCAGCTGGGCGCTGTCGAAGTTCCCCGCCCCCGCCCGGGCGCTGAAAGCCGCGTAGCCCAAATACACCGCGTCCGCTCCCGCGGCCACGGCGCGCTCCAGTGCTTCCATGCTCCCCGCCGGGGCAAGGTTCTCCATGAGGGCAGCCTCCCTTGGTATCTGCGCGCATGCGCGAAACTTATTTCTTTTTTGCCTGCTCCAGCTCCTGGCGCAGGGCGGTGAGCTCCCGGCGCAGGCGGGTATTCTCATCGTGGCTCTTCATGAGCTCGTCGGCCATGTTCAGGCAGGTGAGCACGGACACCATATTAGAGGGCAGACGGCTGGCCAGGGCCATTTCGTTGAGCTTGCGATCCACATAGGCGGCTACCCGCTGCATGTACGCGGGGGGATCGGAGGATACCAGGGCGTATTCCTTGCCCGCCACGCGGACCACCGTCTTTTGCTTTTCCATGGCGCACACCTCCCGAAAGTGCCGAAAGGAGCGCAGGCAATCCAGGGGATATATCCCCCTTTCGCCCGCGCTCCACAGGTTCCTCGTTACATCTGCTCGAAGGGATAATCGCCACCATGGGTTTCCACGCGAATGGACTGCATCACCTGGGGGGTGAGCGGCCGGTCGCTGCGGTCACGCTTGGTATTGACGATGTCCTCGGCTACCTCCATGCCTTCCAGCACCTTGCCAAAGGCGGCATAGGCGCCATCCAGATGGGGGCTGTCGCTGGTCATAATGAAAAACTGGGACCCGGCGGAGTCAGGCATCATGCTCCGGGCCATGCTGAGCACGCCGTAGGTATGCTTAAGGTTGTTGGGCACGCCGTTCATGGAGAATTCGCCCTTGATGCAGTAGCCGGGGCCGCCCATGCCGGTGCCCTTGGGGTCGCCGCCCTGGATCATGAATCCGGGGATTACGCGGTGGAAAATCAGCCCGTCATAGAAGCCGCTGTTGGCCAGGGCAATGAAGTTGCCCACGGATTGGGGAGCAATCTCGGGGTACAGCTCGCCCTTCATCTGGCGGCCGTCCTCCATGGTTATGATAAACGTCGGATGCTGTGGCATGTGAATCTTTTCTCCTTCCTGAAAAGCCGTTTGCACGGCTTTGGGGCGCATGACAACGCCACGAAA
>CAZINY010000020.1:0-7707 GCA_964540735.1 uncultured Oscillospiraceae bacterium | reverse complement strand
CGCTGCAGGCTATGCCGCCGGTTTCGTCCCCATGGCCCGCCGGGCCCGCGCCCAGGAACAGCCGCTCCTTGCGGGCCACCATTTCATCCACCCGGGCGATATATTGCTCAATGTTGCTGACGTTGGGCTCCCGCTCGATGCGGCCCTGGTCGGGATAAATGCGCTTGGAGATGCCGCCCGCCCCCAGGGCCAGGATGTGGGTGGTTTCCTCCATGATGTCCACGTTGTACTGGCAGGCGTGGCCGGGCAGGGCATAGCCCACGTTTTCCTGGTTGCCGGCCATGTTCTTTTGCCGGTAGAGGTAATAGGGGCGCATGCCCAGCTCCGCGGCGGTGGCGTGGCCCATGCGCACCATTTCCGCGGCCAGTTCCGCCGGGGGCAGGGGCGCGTGCTCCAGGTGCAGGCGGCTGGAGCGTTTGATGGCCAGGGTATGAACGGTGAGGCTCTCCGGGGCCAGCTCCCTGGCTCCCGCCATGGTGCGGGCAAAGTCCGCCAGGTCCTCCCCGGGCAGCCCGGCGATCACGTCCATGTTGATATGATGAAAGCCCACCTGCCGGGCCATGGCGTAGGCATCGTAGACCTGCGCCACCGTATGCCGGCGGCCGATGACCTCCAGGGTGCGGTCGTTCATGGTTTGGGTGTTGATGCTGATGCGGGCCACCCCCGCGTCCCGGATGATCTCCAGTTTTTCCCGGGTGAGGGTATCGGGCCTCCCGGCCTCCACGGTGTATTCCACCGCGCCGGGGAACAGCTTCATGAGCATATGGGTCAGGCGCTGGAGCTGGTCGGCGTTCAGGGCCGTGGGGGTACCTCCGCCCACGTACACCGCCCGGAGCTTTCGCCCGCTCCGGGCCAGGATGTCCGCCCCCGCCGCCATTTCCCGGAACAGCGCCGCCAGGTACGGCTCCACCAGCTTGCCCTTGCCCAGCTCCCCGCTGAGGAAGGTGCAATAGGCGCAGCGGGTGGTGCAGAAGGGGATGCCCACGTACACGTCCATCTCCTGCTCGCAGGGGGGCGGCAGGGTGGACTGCACCTCCACAATGTCCCGCAGCAGCTGCCGCTTTTCCGGGGACACGTCGAAGATTTCCCCCACCTGGGCGCAAGCCGCCTCCAGGGAAAGGCCGTGCTCCATGGCCTCGTAGACCAGGCGGGTGGGGCGGATGCCCGTAAGGCTGCCCCAGGGGGGCGTGACCCCCGTCAGGCGCTTGCACAGGTCGTAGAGGGTCTGCTTACACAGGCGCTTCAGGGCGCGCTTCTGCTCCAGCAGGGCAATGCGCGCATCCTCGCACGCGGGAATGGGGCATTCCCGGTGATGCTCCTCCTGTCCCAGGGCAAAGCGGCAGTGGAAGCGTCCGTCCTCCTCCCAGGCATGCCAGATAAAATGCGGTTGATGGGTTTCCTCCCACAGGGCGGGGTCCATGCGGAACAGCCGGGTCACGTCCCGCAGCTCCGAGGCCACGGTCTGCAATAAAAAGGCCGTGCGATGTTCGTCTTGCATAGGTGCGAATTCTTCCTTATATCAATGGTGAAAGGGTCAATGCCCGGGATAAATGGCGCACACTGCTTCCAGGGGTGCCAGGCGCGCCAGGGAGCGGCGCATATCCTCGGGGCTGCCCCCGGGGAAGTCCGTGCGGCCATAGCCGCCGTGGAACAGCGTGTCCCCGGTGAAGAGGTGGTTACCCGCCCGGAAGCACACGCTGCCCGGGGTGTGGCCGGGGGTGTGGAGCACCGTCAGCTCCACCCCCGCGGCCTCCAGGTGGTCGCCCTCCTCCAGCAGGCGGGTGGCGGGGGGCGCGGTGATTTCCGTGCGGATCATCCGGCACAGGTTGCGCGCCGGGTTGGTGAGCATCTCCGCGTCCAGGCGGTGAATCCAGATGGGGGTATTGTCCCCCGCCAGGGCCGCCACGGCGCCGATATGGTCAAAATGCCCGTGGGTGAGCAGGATGGCCGCCAGCTGCTTTTCCCCCATGGCCCGGCGGATCTTCTCCGGCTCCGCGCCGGGATCGATGACCAGGCAGTCGTCCCGGCCGGGGAGGGAAAGCACATAGCACTGGGTGGCCAGCATGCCCACGGGGACGGTTTTTACCTCAAGATGGTCTGCCGCAAGGGCCATGGCCCTTCACGCTCCTTTGGGGCTCACTGGCCCAGGAATTCCTTCACGCAACGGCGATAGGCCGCCACGGGGTCCGCCGCCGCGGTAATGGGACGGCCCACCACGATGTAGTCGCTGCCGCCTTCCCGGGCGCGGGCGGGGGTCATCACCCGCACCTGGTCCCCCACGTCCCCGTCCGCGAAGCGGATGCCGGGGGTCACGGTGAGGAAATCGGGGCCGCAGGCTTCCTTCACCAGGGCCGCCTCCAGGGGGGAGCACACCACGCCGGCCAGGCCCGCGGCCTTGGCGTTGCGGGCGTACTGCTTCACGGTGTCAGGCATGGAGGCGTTGATGAGCAGCTCCTGCTGCATGCGCTCCTCGCTGGTGGAGGTGAGCTGGGTCACCGCCAGCAGGGTGGCACAGCTGCCGTCGGGGCGGGTGAGGCCCTCCTTGGCCGCCTCCATCATGGCGATGGTGCCCGCCGCGTGCAGGTTGGTCATGTCCACGTCCAGGGTGGAAAGCACATGCATGGCCTTTTTCACCGTGTTGGGGATGTCATGGAGCTTCAGGTCCAGGAAAATCCGGTGTCCCCGGGCCTTGATCTCCCGCACGATGGACGGGCCTTCGGCGTAGAACAGCTCCATGCCGATTTTCACATAGGGCTTTTCCTCCTGGAACAGGTCCAGGAAGGCCAGGGTCTTTTCACGGTTTTCAAAGTCCAGGGCAATAATCACGTCATGATCCATGGTAGGCGTCCTCCTTTGTCTGTATCGGGGTTATACCCGCTGAATTTCCTTCAAGTCCCGAATGCCCAGCTCCGCCATGACCTGGGGCAGTTCCTCAATAATGCGCTTGCAGGCGTAGGGGTCCACCAGGTTGGCCGCGCCCACCTCCACGGCGGTGGCCCCGGCCATCATCATTTCAATGACGTCCCGGGCGGAGGATACGCCGCCCATGCCCACCACGGGGATTTTCACCGCGCCGGTGACCTGGTACACCATGCGCAGTGCCACCGGGAACACCCCGGGGCCGGAGTAGCCGCCCATGACGTTGGCCAGCACCGGGCGGCGGCGGGCGAGGTCAATGCGCATGCCCAGCAGGGTATTGATAAGGCTCAGGCCGTCCGCCCCCGCGTCCTCGCAGGCACGGGCGATTTCCGTGATATCCGCCACATTGGGACTGAGCTTCATGATGACGGGCTTTTTCGTTACGGCCTTCACCGCCCGGGTGACCTCCGCCGCCGCTTCCGGGCTGGTGCCGAAGGCCATGCCCCCGTGGCGCACATTGGGGCAGGAGATGTTCACCTCCAGGAAGGCTACCTGCTCCTCCGCGTCCATGCGGGCGCAGCAGGCCACGTATTCCTCCAGGGAAAAGCCGCTGATGTTGGCCATAATGGGCTTATGGAAGATCTTGCGCAGGGCGGGCAGCTCTTCGGCGATCACGTGGTCGATGCCGGGGTTTTGCAATCCGACGCTGTTGAGCATGCCGTCCGGGCACTCGGCGATGCGGGGCAGGGGGTTGCCGAAACGCGCCTCCCGGGTGGTGCCCTTGAAGCTCAGGGAGCCCAGGATGTTGATGTCATAGTAGGGGGTAAACTCCTGGCCAAAGCCGAAGGTGCCGCTGGCGGGAATCACCGGGTTATCCAGCTCCACGCCGCACAGGGTTACGGCGGTGCTCACCATACGATCTCCTCCTTGTTCAGCACGGGGCCATCCTTGCAGATGCGCTTGGTGCCGTACTTGGTCTTGCAGCTGCAGCCCATGCAGGCCCCGAAGCCGCAGGCCATCCGGGCCTCGAAGCTGTACTGGCCGGGCTTGTCCGTGGCCTGGTACAGGGCCTTGAGCATGGGCTCGGGGCCGCAGGCGTAGGTAAAGTCATAGTCCGTCTCCGTAAGGGCGGCGGTGACAAAGCCGCGGATGCCCTGGGAGCCGTCGGCGGTGGTCACGTACACGGGCACGCCCAGGGCGTCGAAATCCTCCCGGAGGAAAACCTCCGCGGCGGTGTTGAAGCCCATGACCACCCGCGGGGATTTCCCCGCCTGGATGAGGCGCTTGCACAGGCCGTACAGGGGCGGCACGCCCACGCCGCCGCCCACCAGCAGGGGCTTGTCCCCGCAGGCCGCGGGGTCAAAGCCGTTGCCCAGCCCCGTGAGCAGGTCCAGCTCCGCCCCTGGAACCAGGCCGGTCATGGCCTTGGTGCCCTGGCCCACCACCTTGTAGATCAGCGTCAGGCTGTTTTCGCCCCAGTCGCACACGGAGATGGGCCGGCGCAGGTAGAACCCCGGCACCTTGATCTGCACAAACTGCCCGGGCCGGGTAATGGCGGCGGTGTCCCCCGCCAGCTCCAGGCGGTAAACGGTATCCGTAAGGGGCGTTTGCCCGGTCACGGTGAATATCATACGGTTTCTTCCTCCTTATAGGCCATGCGTTCCCCGCACAGGGTCATGACGCAGTCTCCCTGCACTTCCCAGCCGGTAAAGGGCGTGCTCCGCCCCAGGCTCAGGAAGCGTTCCGGGTCGATGTTCCAGCGCTTGTCCAGGTCAAGGACCGCCAGCTCCGCCCGCTGCCCCGGCAGGATGCCTCCATCCGTAAAGCCGAAGCGGCGGCGGGGCGCGCCGCTCATGAGCTCCATGAGCTTTTCCAGGGAGATCAGTCCCTTTTGCACCAGATGCGTATACAGCAGCGGGAAGGCAGTCTCCAGGCCCACAATGCCCATCACCGAGCCCCGCAGGCCCTTGGCCTTTTCCTCCCGGCCGTGGGGGGCGTGGTCCGTGGCGATCATGTCAATGGTGCCATCGGCGAGGCCCTCCAGCAGGGCTTCCCGGTCCCCACGGTCCCGCAGGGGGGGATTCATCTTGAAGCGGCCCTCGTCCTGCAAATCGTCCTGGGACAGCAGCAGGTAGTGGGGGCCGGTCTCGCAGGTTACGTCCACGCCCTCCGCCTTGGCCTGGCGGATCAGCGCCACGGACTCCTTGCAGGAGATGTGGCACACATGATAGGGGCACCCCGTTTCCCGGGCCAGGCGCAGGTCCCGGGCAATCTGCCCCCACTCGCTCTCCGAGGGAATCCCCGGGATGCCATGGGCAGCGGCATAGCTGCCCGCGTGAATGGCGCCCCCGGCGGGAATCAGGGACATATCCTCGCAGTGGGCCACGATCATGCCGCCCGCCGCCTTGCAGCGCTCCATGGCCTGGCGCATGAGGCTCTCGGACTGCACGCCCCGGCCATCGTCGGAAAAGCCTGCCACCCGAGGCGCCAGGGCGGCCATGTCCGTCAGTTCCCCCGCGCCCTTCTGCCCCAGGGTGATGCACCCATAGGGCACCACGCGGACGCAGGCATCCCGGCGGATGATCTCCTCCTCCACCGCCAGATGCTCGGGGGTATCGGGGGCGGGGTTCAGGTTGGGCATGGCGCACACGGTGGTGTATCCGCCCCGAGCCGCCGCCCGCGTCCCCGCGAGCACCGTCTCCTTATAAGAAAACCCAGGCTCCCGCAGATGCACGTGCACATCCACAAGACCTGGGACCACAAGGCGGCCGTGAAGGGAAAGCACACGGTCCGCCTGAACACCCTCCCCAAAAGAAGAAACAATGCGCCCGTTCTCCACCAGCACATCCTGGGGGACGAGCTTGCCATGGGCTAGCGTATACGCGCCGGTCAGAAGCATCCTCACAGGGGCATCCTCCTTGTACAGCTATCTAAGTTATTATACGCAAGGGCAGAAGGAATTGCAAGGGGCGAAGGGACAAAAAACGCCCCCTTGCGCGCCATCTGCGGGGATGATACAATAAATCAGACTTTTGCAAGGAGGCCCGTCCATGGAAGCCTGTACCCTTTGCCCCCGCCGCTGCAACGCCCGCCGTACCCTGGAAGGGGGCAACGGCTTTTGCGGCCTGGGCAGCACCCTGCGCCTGGCGCGCATTGCCCCCCACTACTGGGAGGAACCGCCCATCAGCGGCACCCGCGGCACCGGGGCGCTGTTTTTCAGCGGCTGCACCCTGCGCTGCGCCTACTGCCAGAACGGGGACATCAGCCACCGCAACCTGGGGCGTGACTTTACCCCTGCCCAGCTGGCGGAGCACATGCGCCGCCTGGTGGACATGGGCGTGCACACCATGAGCTTCATCACCGCCACGCCCTTTGTGGAGGGCATCCTGGAGACGCTGGCGCTCTACCGGCCGCCGGTGCCCCTGGTATGGAACACCTCCGGCTATGAAACCGTCGAAACCCTCCGGCGCCTGGAGGGCGTGATGGATATCTACTTGCCGGACCTCAAGCACTTCTCCTCCCGCATGGGGCAGCTGTGCGCCAAGGCTCCGGACTACTTTGAGGTGGCCAGCGCCGCCATTACGGAGATGGTACGCCAAGTGGGCGCGCCGCAGTATGACGAAGATGGCATCATGCGCCGGGGCGTGCTGATCCGCCACCTGATCCTTCCCGGGCTCACCGGGGAGAGCATTGCCCTGCTGGACTGGGTGCACGACCATCTGCCGGGGATTCCCGTGAGCCTGATGCGTCAATACGTGCCCCTGAACGGCGTGGACATTCCCGGGCTGACCCGAACCATCGCCCCCCGGGAATACCGGCGGGTGCGCGACCACATGCGCGCCCTGGAGCTGCCCGGCTATGAGCAGGAGGCCGCCTCCGCCTCGGAGGACTTTGTGCCCCTGTTCGGGCAGGACGAAAGTTACATTTGAATATACAGGCACCCAGGCGCAGCCGCGTCGGGTGCCGTTTTGCATTTTTACGCGCTCATGCGGCGCGGGCAGGAGGAGATTGACTTGTTTTATCACATTGCGGAAAGGCTCACGCCCTTTGCCAGGGGCGAGCAGGTAACCTGGCATCAGGTAGCGGCCGTGGTGCGCCCGGAGGAGCTGGAAAAGCTGCACCTGCCCGAGGGGATGCTGCCCCCCGAGGTGCTGTACAACCTTTCCAAATGCAGGGGATGCCGTGTGGTCATTGAGGAGGATCGCATCTGGGGCGAGCTGCACATTCCCGCCAAGGCCAAACAGCCCCAGAAGTCCCTGGCCTTTGTCTGGTGGAAAAGCAATGTGCTGTTTATTGACCCCAGCGGCATTGCCGCGACATGCATGGAAAAGGTTCAAAAAATGCGCCCCCATCACGCAGACCAGGCGGACGACCTGATGATGGACTTCTTCCTGGCGCTGATCCTGGACGATATCACCGAAATGCAGTCCCTGGAGGATCGGCTCTCGGTACTGGAACAAGCGGTGCTGGAAAACCGCACCGAGGGGTTCATCCGGCAGATGAGCGCCCTGCGCAAGGAGCTCAATCACCGCAACCGCTACTATGCCCAGCTGAATAACCTGGTTTTGACCATTCAGGAAAGCGCCGCGGACCTGCTGGACGCATGCAGCCAGAGCCGCCTCCAGTACGTGCTGCGCCGCTTGAACCGTTTGCAGGATGAGGCGCATCTGCTCCATGAATATGCCAGCCAGGTAAGCAGCGAGTATCAGGCCCAGGTGGACATTGCCCAGAACCGGATTATGAAGCTGCTGACCATTGTAACGACCATTTTTATGCCCCTTTCCTTGATTGCCGGCTGGTACGGCATGAACTTTACCAACATGCCGGAGCTGGACTGGGCCTACGGCT
>CAZINY010000019.1:0-45580 GCA_964540735.1 uncultured Oscillospiraceae bacterium | reverse complement strand
CGCCTTCGGGCACCAGCTTCTTGGCGTCCTCCTGGAAGTAGCGGTCCTTGCTGCCGTCCGCCATGGCGGCCAGGGAGCCCATGCCGCGATACACCTTGAAGGAACGGCCCTGGTACAGTTCCACGTCGCCGGGCGCTTCCTCGGTGCCCGCCAGCAGGCTGCCCAGCATAACGCAGGCAGCGCCCGCCGCCAGCGCCTTGGTGATGTCGCCGGAATACTTGATGCCGCCGTCGCCAATGACCTTGATGCCGTACTTGTCGGCTTCCTCCGCGCAATCCGCAATAGCGGTAATCTGCGGCACGCCGATGCCGGCCACCACGCGGGTGGTGCAAATGGAGCCCGGGCCGATGCCCACCTTCACGCAGTCAACGCCCGCGCTGATCAGGTCATGGGTAGCGCCGGCGGTAGCCACGTTGCCCGCAAAAAGCTGAATATCCGGGAAGCGCTTGCGGATGGCTTCCACCTGATGCAGCACGCCCACGGAATGGCCGTGCGCCGTATCAATGGAGATCACGTCCACCTTGGCCTCGATCAGCGCCTCGATACGCTCGAACACGTCGTGGGTCACGCCCACCGCCGCGCCGCACAGCAAACGGCCGTTGGCATCCTTGGCGCTGTTGGGATACTTGGCGTTTTTTTCAATATCCTTAATGGTGATCAGGCCGCGCAGGTTGTAGTTTTCATCCACGATGGGGAGCTTTTCAATACGATGGGCCGCCAGAATCTTCTTGGCTTCCTCCAGGGTGGTACCCACGGGCGCGGTCACCAGATTCTTGCTGGTCATCACTTCGCCGATAGGGCGGGTATAATCCTGCTCAAAGCGCAGGTCACGGTTGGTCAGAATACCTACCAGCTTGCCGTCCCGGGTAATCGGAACGCCGCTGATACGATAACGGGCCATCAAATTTTCCGCATCCTGAATCAGATGCTCCGGTGAGAGGAAGAAAGGATCGGTAATGACGCCATGCTCCGAGCGCTTGACCTTGTCCACCTGCGAAGCCTGCTCGGCAATGGACATATTCTTATGGATAATGCCCAGGCCGCCTTCCCGGGCCATGGCAATCGCCATACGGGCGTCGGTAACCGTATCCATAGCGGCGGACATCAGGGGAATATTCAGCTTGATCTTGTCCGTAAGCTGTGTAGACAAATCAACGTTTTTCGGCAGCACCTCGCTGCGATGGGGCACCAACAGCACGTCGTCAAAGGTAAGACCTTCCCGAACAACCTTCTGAAGCATGGGCGACCTCCTCCTCAACCATTCGTCCTGAACTTGGATTGTCCGCCATTTTATCAAATCCCTCGCGGAAAGTCAATGCCGTATCCGGGCAATTTCGTCCCGATTCTGGCATATATGGCATTTTTCGACCGGTTGCACCGGAGCCTAAATCCATGTATAATGAAAGCGTTCAAGGATGATTCCTGGAAAGGAGAAGGTTATTGCCCATGAATAGAAAAGCTCCGCGCCGCCCGCTTTATTGGCTGCTTCCCCTGCTGTTTGCCCTGCCCCTGCTGGCGGGAGGCGCTTACGCGGCATACCGCTATCTACCGCAACTGGAGCCGCTGGTGGAGGTGGCCCTGAAGGTGGTGGTCATCCCATGAAAACGCGCATTCCCGGCATGCCCGGCCCTGTGGCGCATCTGCTTTGCATCATCACCTGCCTGGTCATGACGGCGCTGCTGACGCTTATGGGCATCGCTTTCCCTGCGGCGCGTCTGCTGACGGACCGTTCGTTGCATCTCTCCGTAGCCCAGCAGGACGCGGTGCTGGACGCGCAATACGCCCGCATCGGCGACAAAGTGGACGCGCTGGCAGCGCAAATTCCTTTTGAACCCAAGACGGCCATGGATCACGTGACCCGCCAGGATCTGGCAACCTATAACGCCCAGGTGGTGGATTGGTGGATGGGCCTGTTCCGCGAAAACCCGGAGCTCACCGCGCCCGCCTACACCGCGGAAGGGTTGCTGGAAGACGTTAAAGCGGACGAAACCTTCCGCGCGGGCGTTCCGGAAACCAGCTGGACCGCCACCGCCCGGGACAAGGTGATCAAAGGCGTGGAGGACATCGTGACGCAGGCCGTCACGCCCCTGCGGCTTTCCCTGGTTTCCCTGGGCATCAGCCAAGCCCTGGCCCGGGTGGATGCGCCTGCTTTGACCGGCTATCTGCCCTACCTTCCCTGGGCGCTGCTCGCAGCGAGCCTCCTGCTGGCCGGCCTGATGGCACTGTTCACCCACAAGCGCATGATCCGCGGCGTACTGTACATCGGAACCGCTTGCGCGGCTTCCGGCCTTTGTCTGGGCGCGCTCCTGGGGACGTTCGCCTGGTTGGACCTGCCCGCACGCATGACGGATTTCTCAGCGCTGTTGGCCCTGCAGTTGCAGCTGCTGCTGTCCAAGCTGGCAATCCCCTTTGGCTTGACGGCGCTGGCGCTGTTTGTTCTGGGGCTGGTGCTGATCGGTTGCCACCAGCGCCGGATGCGGCGTATACGGCTTTCCGTCCTGGAAGGAAGCAGCTATGAAGCGTAAAATCACGTCCTATACGGTTACCTCGCCGCTCATCAGCAAGCCCGTATCCTTTGCCGTGGCAGCGGACCTGCACAACGCCCCCTATGACGATGTTTTGGCGGTATTCCGTCAGGTGGATGCGGTATTGGTCCCCGGAGACCTGCTCAACCGGCACCGTCTGGGCTGGGAGCAGGCCCGGCGTTTTCTGGAGGAAGTCCCCGGCATCTGTCCGGTCTTTTATTCGCTGGGCAACCATGAGCGGCGCTATCCCGTATTGCCCTGCTGGCTGGAGATGGTGGAATGCAGCGGCGTAACGCTGCTGGACAACGCCACGGCCCAATTCGGGGAAGTCTCCCTGGGGGGGTTGAGCTCCGTATCCCGCAAGGAACAGCCGGATCGCGGCGTATTGTCCGAGCTTTCCGCCATGCCGGGCTTTCGCCTGCTGCTGTGCCATCACCCGGAGTATTACCCGCGCTACGTGGCGGACTATGATATTGACCTGACCCTGGCCGGTCACGCCCATGGCGGTCAAGTGCAGGTTATGGGCCGCGGACTGTACGCCCCCAACCAGGGCCTGCTGCCCCGTCTCACCGACGGATTTTACTACCATGACCGGCTGCTGGTAAGCCGCGGCATGACCAACTCCGCCGCCGCGCCCCGCATCGCCAATCCCTGCGAACTGATTGTACTTCGCCTGCAGCCTGCCGTTGCCTGCTCCGTGCGCGGCAAACGCGCGGAAGGGCGCGGCTGAATTTCCCCGAGGCGACCCACGAAGAAAGGAGCGATCCCGGTATGACGTGCAAACGCTGTTTCGCTATCTTGCTCTCCCTGATGATGCTTTGGGCGGTTGTGCCGGCCGCTCAGGGCGAAAGCACGCTCTGGCTCTGCCCCGGCTGCTCCCGCTGGAACAGCCAGACGTACCAATTTTGTCCCTACTGCGGCACGGAGCGCCCCGAGTGGCTGCAATGCCCGCGCTGCAATTTCCAAACCAGCGACACCAGCTATGTATACTGCCCCCTATGCGGCGCAACCCTGCAAGCCGCGGGGACGTCGGCTACCGCTGCGCCCACAGCGACTCCGCAGCCATACATTCTGGGGCACACCATCGACCGTCTGGCCACCCGCACAGGCCCTTCCACGGATTTCACCGGCGGAGGCGCTTACCAGGTCAAGGATCAGGATATCCCGATTTTCAGCGTGGCATACGACGTAAACGGCGTAACCTGGGTACAATGCGAAATCAGCTACGGCGGCTCTCTGCGCCGGTTGTACACGGGGTTGAAGCGTTTTGACGCCACCACCGTGGATCTGAGCAAAATCCGCGTGGAGTCTTCCTATACTTCGGCACGGCAGGCGCGGCTGCTGGCCAACGCCACTTTGCGCTACGGCCCCGGCGCCGCGTACGGACTCTATCAGCAGGGAGCGGAAAGCCAGACCGTCCTGGTGATTTACGTGGAGAACGGCTGGGCGCAGATTCAGTCCACCCAGGCCGAAACGCCCTGGCGCGCCTGGGTTTCGGTGAATGAAATCTTCTATACCGATCAGGGCAGCGGTTCGCTTCCCGGCTTTGCCGCCGGGCATACCGCATGATGCTCCCCCATCAGGTTAACGCCTGCGCCCTTCCTTGTTCCGGTATGTATACCCCTGCGGGGCGGCGGATGCAAGCCGGTATTTCCCGAAAACCAAAATACCGCAGTATGCGTGTCGAAAAAGTGGTTTTCATCACTTTCTCGAGGAAGCACCTTCGGCCAACCAGAGGTCGTCCGAAGTTGAAAGGAATTGATTTTGCAAGCAAAATCAATGACCCGCCCCGCCGGCAAAGCCGGCGGATACGAATGAAAGTCGGAGGGGTTGCGGCCCCTCCGAAGCCTCCTCGGGATTTTGGGACAGTCTGAAGGGACTGTTGCACAATAGCCAACCCTAAAAATAATGCGCAAAAAGCTGGCCGCAGAAGAAGCCAAGGCACTTCTTTTGCGGCCGGTTTTTGGTTGTTGGCTGCTGCTTTTTTGTGCAGGTTGCTATTGCGTTCCCATTTTGCAACAGCCCCGCAGTCCGTTGACCAAAAGTCTTTGCTTCATTTTTACGAGTCGTTCCTTGCTTTCTTGCAAGCGCAGAAGATTTCGCGCCTGCAAGGTTGACCTTTCTTTGCGAGGTCAAGCAGTGTTTCACAAAACCTTTGGAAAGGTGTCGGAAGGGCCACACCCCCTCCGGCTTCTATATTGTATCCGCCGGCTTTGCCTAAAGTATGGGGCCGAAGGTTTCCAAAGGGCGATCGGAAAGCCCTTTGGTCGCGCCCGCGGGCGCGAAATCCTCCGCGCATGCAGAACTGCAATGCGTAACTTGCAAATTGCTGAGGCGCCCCCCCTATCCACCGTCTAAAGCGGCAAAAGCCGCTTTTTCAGCACGCTGAAGGGCGGCAAGGCCAGAAGCCTTGCCGCCCTTGCCGCTTTCCTTGGATGATGGAAGAACGTTAGCCCAAGCGGATTACGTTCCAGCTGCGCGCAGGCAGGCGGATCTCCGCTTCATCACCACGCAGGGGCATGGTCACGGGAGCCACGTTCTCGGGATTCTCCTCGGTGTTGATGGCATGCATGTCGTCATGATGCAGCAGCAGATGTTCCTTGGGCTTGAGATGGGGGAAGGCGCGCAGATCCAGATTCAGGGCCAGATCCTCCTTCTCATCCCGGTTCACGGCAAACACGGTCACGCCGCCGTCAGGATTGAGGATAGCCACGGAATCCAGCATGGGCACCTGGTCGTACTCCTTGGTGGCGAAAGCGGGGCTCTGCACCAGGGGCTGAAGGGCCGTGCCGCGGCCGTACAGGCTGGCGTGCAGGTAAGGCCAGTAGATGGTGTTGCACCATGCGCCTCCGCCCGGACGGGTCATGATGGGCGCAATGACGTTCACCAGCTGCGCCAAGCAGGCCACCTTCACCCGGTCGGCATGCTTGAGCAGGGTGATGAGCATGCTGCCCACCAGCAGCGCATCCTCAAAGGTGTAGATATCCTCCAGCAGCGGCGGCGCTTCATGCCATACCCGGCTGTCGTAATACGCCTGATCGTGGCCGTTGGAATGGTACCACACGTTCCACTCATCAAAGGAGATGTTGATCTGCTTCTTGCTGTGCTTCCGCGCCTGCGCCGCGTCGCAAATGGCCACCACGCCCTTGATGAACTGATCCATATGCAGGCTGCGGGCCAAGAACTCCGGCGTATCGCCGCTGGCGTTGGAGTAGTACTGATGCATGGAGATGTAGTCGATGGTATCGTAGCACTCCTCCAGCACCGTATCCTCCCAGTAGCCAAAGGTGGGCATGTTCAGGTTGGAAGAGCCGCAGGCCACCAGCTCAATGGTGGGGTCAATCCACTTCATCAGCTTACCGGCCTCATGGGCCACCCGGGCGTACTCCTGCGCAGTCT
The DNA here is from genome assembly GCA_964540735.1 of uncultured Oscillospiraceae bacterium. Taxonomy (GTDB): domain Bacteria; phylum Bacillota; class Clostridia; order Christensenellales; family Aristaeellaceae; genus Egerieenecus. Next base: position 39,656 of record CAZINY010000019.1, on the reverse strand, counting down.
TGTGGCCGATCTGCCAGGGGCCGTCCATTTCGTTCCCCAGGCACCAGAGCTTGACGCCGAAGGGGTCCTTGGCGCCGTTCTTGCGCCGCAGGTCGGCAAAATAGGTGTTGGTATCCAGGTTGCAGTACTCCACCAGGTCACGCGCCTCATCCGGGCCGCGGGTGCCCAGATTCACCGCCATCATGACGTCCGTTTCCGCCTTTTTGGCCCAGGAGACGAACTCATGCAGGCCCACCTGATTGGTTTCCGTGGAGAACCACGCCATTTCCGGACGGCGGGGACGGGACGCCGGGTCGCCGATACCGTCTTCCCACCGGTAGCCGGAGACAAAGTTGCCGCCGGGCCAGCGTACCAACGGCACGCGCAGCTGCTTGACCAGCTTCAGGGTATCCTGACGGAAGCCTTCCGCATCCGCGGTGGGATGGCCCGGCTCGTAGATGCCGGTATAGATGGCGCGTCCCAGATGCTCCAGGAAGGAGCCGTAGATGCGGGGATCTACTTGACCGATTTGGTAATCCCGGTCGAGAATCAGTTTTGCCTTTTGCATAGGTTACCGCCTCCTCATCATTGCATGTGTATCATGTCGTCAGGCCCAGGGATCTGAGCCTGGCGCGGATATCGTCTTCCGGCCTTTCGTGAATGGCGCACAGCTGCTGAACGGTTACGCCGGCCAGGTAACCGCGGCGGAGGCGCTCATCCTCCTCCCGGCTCCAGGGATGCTCCGGCGTCAAGCCCTGCATCAGCGCCTCGCGATAGGCTTCCCGGCGCATGGCTGTGGTCTGCACCATGCCGGGCCGGGGCGCGGCGGGATGCTGCGCTTTCCAGGCGCGCAGGGTCTGGAGGAACGCGTCCCCATACTGGGAGGCCTTCATCACGCCCATGCCCTTCACGCCGAGCATTTCGTTCAGGCTGGTGGGCTGCAACCGGGCCATGTCGCGCAACGCGCTGTCCGCCAGAATAATGTAGGCGGGCACCCGCCGCTCCGCCGCCAGCCGGGTGCGGCAGGCGCGAAGGGCGCTGAACAGGTCGTCTCCCTGCTCCTCCTGCTGCGCTGCCGGCGCCTTTTTCTTTTTGGACTGCGGCAGCTTGATCTCCGGCACCCCCAAAGGCTTGCCGGGATCAAAGGCGGAGCGCCTGGGCGCCTCCTCCCCGGCGGCTTCCGCCTGGGCATAGCGCTTGCCTGAACAGGCGGAACAATGTTCGCAACGGACGGGCGCTTTTTCCCCGAAATAGCGCAAAATCATCCCCCGCAGGCAGCCGCTTCCCGTCGCATAGTCGATCATCTGCTGCAAACGGCGCATATCCTGCGCGCGGACCTCCGCCTGCTGCTGGGGCGTTAGCTCCGGGTTCGGTTCCCCGTTGTTGATTAAATACTTGGCGGTAATGATGTCCTGCCCGTTGTACAGCAGGATGCATTCCGCGTCTTCCCCGTCCCGGCCGGCACGGCCGGCCTCCTGATAATACGCCTCCATGGATTTCGGCATGTTGTAGTGGATTACGTAGCGCACATTGGATTTGTCGATGCCCATGCCAAAGGCGTTGGTAGCCACCATGATTCGCGCCCGGTCGTACTGGAAATCCTCCTGATTACGCTGCCGTTCCTCGTCGCTCAGCCCGGCATGGTACCGCGCGGCGGCAAACCCGGCCGCTACCAACTTTTCGCAGACATCCTCCACGTTTTTCCGTGTGGAGCAGTAAATCACACCGCTGTCAAAAGGCCGCTCCCGCAGCAACTCCACCAGGGCCTGAAAGCGTTTTTTGGGACGAAGCACTTCAAAATACAGATTGGGGCGGTCAAAGCCTGTAACGGAAACCTGGGGATTCCGCAGTTGCAGCAGGCGCTGTATATCCTCCCGCACCCGGAGGGTCGCCGTGGCGGTAAAAGCCCCCACCGGCGGCCGTTTGGGAAGGGAGGCTACGAAGTCTGCGATTTTCAGATAGTTAGGACGAAAATCCTGTCCCCATTGGCTGACGCAGTGCGCCTCGTCCACCGCAATCAGAGAAATGCGCGCCTGCTGGGCAAAACGCAGAAAACCGGCGGTATCCAGGCGCTCAGGCGCCACGTAAATCACCTTATATACGCCCTTCCGCGCATTTTCCAGGGCCCGGTCCATCTGTCCCGGCGTCAGCGAACTGTTAAGATACGCAGCCCGCACGCCGCTGGCAATCAGCGCCGCCACCTGATCCTTCATCAGGGAAATCAGCGGCGACACCACCAGCGCAACCCCTTCCAGCAGCAGCGCCGGAATTTGATAGCACATGGACTTGCCCGCGCCCGTAGGCATAACGCCCAAGGCGTCCCGCCCCTGGAGCAGCGCGTCAATGAGCGTTTCCTGCCCCGGCCTGAAAGCGTCATGTCCGAAATAGGTCTTTAAGGCCGTCAGCTTTTCCACGTCTTCCTCCTTGCATGCCGTCGCTTTATTGTACGATAAATCGCCCGGTTTGGCAACGGGATAGACTGAAAATGTACGTATCTATTTTCCATTGGCAACCGCCGTCTTTTCCTTTCCTGCTTACGTTTTTACAAGGATGAAAGGCGCAGAAAGTCCGTACAAGCGCCTTACGGCTCACACCTCGGCCCAGGCGGCGGGCTCCCGGCGGTTCTGCGCAAACCGCCAACGATGGGGTGTTTTCAGCGCCGCCTCCGCGTGGCACAGCGCAATACCCAGATCCAGCGCGGCGCGATCGCTGCAATCAATCTCGAACCGGCTGGCCGTAAAGGACATGGTCCAGGGCTGCAAGTTCATGGCGGAAGGCGCTTCCCGCACACATTCCGCCGCCCGCCGAAGCTCCGCGGGCCACAGGGACAATTCGCCCTTGCACAGCTTCTCCAGCGGCTTGCGCTTGCGCTGCACCGGCTGAACCGGCGGCTGCTCCGGCACGCCCAAGGCAAGAATGGCCAGGGCCGCCTCGTTATCCCCCAGCGGGGCGCGAAGCAGCTTTTTTCGATATGTTCCGCTGATCCAGCAGGCCCCCAGCCCCATGGCAACCGCTTCCAGCGTCAGGGCTTCCCCCACCACGCCGGCATAAACGCGGCTGTTCTCCTCCGCCGGAGAAGCCGCCACCACCGCGATGGCGCGGCAGCCGGTCACCCGGCCCATGTTCAGCAGCGTTCCCGTGAACAGCTCCTCGGGACAGTTCTGCAAAAGGAGCCGCGTTCCTGGAAGCGTATAGCGGCTGGCCGCGTAGGACAGCGCCGCCCAATCCGCAGGCGAAGGCGCGGCGGAAAAGGCGCGGCAGGAAACGCGCTGCGGAACGGCCGCCAGCAGGCGGTCCTTCTGAGAAGTGGAAAACAAGCGTTCCAGGGTTTGCATTCAGCGCAGCTCCTTTCCGGCGTAAAGGTCACATTTCCGCCCGGGAAACCGGACGCACGGTCAGGCGCGCCAGTACCTCGCCCACCTTCTCCCGGATCACCAGCTCCGCCAGGCCGTCCATGGGCGTGGCATCCCGGTTAATCAGCACCAGATGCTTGCCCCGGAAATAGCGAAGCAGGCCCGCCGCGGGGTACACCGTCAGGCTGGTGCCCGCCACCAGCAGCATATCCGCCCGGCGGAGATGGCTGACAGCCGCGTCCAGCACATCCTCGTCCAGCCCTTCCTCGTAAAGCACCACTTCGGGCTTGATCCATCCGCCGCAGTCGCACAGGGGCACCGGGCGGGGATCGTTGGCAATGGCCTCCGGCGGGAAAAACTTGCCGCAACGCATGCACCGGTTGCGCCAGATGCTGCCATGCAGCTCCAGCACCGTTTTGCTTCCCGCCTTTTGATGCAGCCCGTCAATGTTCTGGGTAATGACCGCGCTCAGCCGCCCGGCCTGTTCCAGTTCCGCCAGCTTCCGGTGCGCGGCGTTGGGCTGGGCGTCCAGCGGCAGCATCTTGGCCCGGTAAAAACGGTAAAACTCCTCCGGCCGGGTCAGGAAAAAGCTGTGGCTGAGGATGGTTTCCGGCGGCGTGTCATACTGCTGGCTGTACAGTCCGTCCACGCTGCGGAAGTCGGGAATACCGCTTTCCGTGGAAACCCCCGCCCCGCCAAAGAATACCATGCGCCGGCTTTCATCCACCATTTCCTGCAGGGTCATGACCATTCCTCCCTCGCGTGTCCCGTCACAGACCATACAGTGCGGAATATTTCTCCGTCAGGTAACGCATATAGCAGTCGGGGTCAAACGCCTGGCCGCAGGCATTCTCCAGCGCCTGCGCGGGTGTAAGCAGCTTGCCAAAGCGATGGATTTTCTCCCCCAGCCAGTCGGTAACGGGCTGCAGGTTGCCGCGCTCCACCGTCCCCCACACGTCGATGTCCTGCTCCATGCGTTGGAGCATTTGCGCGCCATACGCGCTGCCCAGGGCATAGCTTGGGAAATACCCAAAGGAGCCGCTACTCCAATGGCTGTCCTGAAGCACGCCCCGGCGGTCGTCGGGAACCTCCACCCCCAGATAGGCGCGGTACATGCCGTTCCAGGCCGCCGGCAGCTCCGCCACCTGCAGCTCCCCGGCCATCAACCGCTTTTCCAACTCATAGCGGACCATGATATGCAGCGGATAGGTAAGTTCGTCCGCCTCCGTGCGAATCAGGGAGGGGGTGGAAACATTCACCGCCCGGTACAGTTCCTCCACGCTCACGTCGCGCATCTGTTCCGGGAAGCACGCCTGCAGAATTGGCAGCAGCGCCTTGCAGAAGGGCAGGCTGCGGCCAATCAGGTTTTCATAGAATCTGCTCTGGCTTTCATGCAGTCCCATGGACGCGCCGTCCGCCAGGCAGGTGAACTGCAGGTCCTCGCCAATCCCCAGCTCGTACAGCGCGTGTCCCGCCTCATGGATGACGCTGTACATGCTGGAAGACACGTCGTCTTCCCGGTAGTGCGTGGTAATCCGCACATCCCAGCGGTTGAAGGCGTCCGTAAAGGGATGTTCCGTCTCCCCGATTACGCAGCGCCGGGCGTCCAGTCCCATCAGCTCCATCAGCCGCAGGGAAAAGCGGCGCTGATCCTCCACCGGATAGCGGCGGTGCAAAAAATCCGTCCGCGGCGCGGGCCGCTGCATTACCTCCCGGATCACCGGCGCCAATTTGGCCCGCAACGCCTCAAAATACGGGTCCAGCGCCGCCATGGTAGCGCCCTTCTCATAATCGTCCAGCAGCGCGTCATAGGCCGGGATTTTATCGTTCTTGTACGCGGCAAAGCGTCGGTTGTACGCCACCAACTTTTCCAGGTACGGCGCGAAAGCCGCGAAATCGCTTTGCTCCTTGGCCGCATGCCATACGGCGTCCGCCTCGGTACACAGGCGGGCATAGTCCACATATTCCGCCATGGGAATCCGGGTGGTTTGCTCGTATTCCTCCCACAGCACCTCTACGCGGCGGCGGAGCTTTGCATCCAGCGCTTCCCCCACATCCCGCAGGGTTTGCAGCAACTCCTCCGTCTCCGGGCAGATCAACAGCCTGTAACTCACTTCGCTGAGCACTTCCATGCTCTCCGCCCGGCCGCGTGCGGATGCAACGGGCGCGCAGGTCACGCCATCCAGGGAAAGCATCCCCATGGCGTGCCGGTAGGCGTGCATATTTTTCTCCAACGCGTCAAGGCGCTTGATGGCTTCGGAAGTTGTCATAAAGCGATACCTCTTTTTCCCATTTTTTTCATTATACCATATTGTTGGCCGTTTGGGAAACGTTTTCCACCGCTGGGCAGCGAAAAACGGAGTGGAAACCCTCTGCAAACAGAGCGGCTGCAACGAAGTATATTGTGCTTGCCGAATCAAGAAGGCAAACGGCTCCGCTCAACAGCGTTCCCCGCCGCACCGTCTTTGTCCGTTTGGCCGAAGGCGAAGAAAAAAATACGCAAGCAAAGGAGATGTTACGCATGGTCTTCATCCCGATCAAATGGTTTCCCTGGCTGCTTTTCATCGTATCGTCCTACACGCTTTTTTATCAGGGAGCATGGTCCTGGGATTGTGTCTTCGCCCTGCTGCTCAGCCTGGTTTGGATCTATTTTGTGCTCAAGGGCAAGCGCAACGCCAAGTCCGACGCCCCTACGACCGTCTCGCCGCAGGGAACGGCGCAGGCAGCGTTCAGCTGCCCTGACTGCGGCGCGAAGCTTGCCGCCGACGCAAAGTTTTGCGAGGGTTGCGGTCGTTCTGTCGTTCCCCAAACGAACGTAGCCGTAGGAGAGGTAAAATGAACGTATTTGATTTTTTCGTCGATTTGTACGAGCTTCGAAAAATTGCCATGCAATATTCCGCATCCGCGCGGACGCTGCGCATGATTGAGGAGACGCAGCGCCTCATTGCCGGCCACAGGCTCCGTACAGCCATCATCGGCAACGCGGAAACCCGGCCGTATGAACTGCTCAACGCGTTCATAGGGTCCCAGGCGCTGCCTCCCGATGTATTCGCCCGCGTTTCCTTTCCCTACCGCGTTGTGCTGGACGAAAACCAGGGCGTAGCAGTTTGCTATGGTCAGGGCGAAACAAAAAGGTGCGCGCTGAACGAACTTTGCGATTTCCTGGCGCAGCAAAGCGCGGCCCCCCGTGAGGAAATTCAGGAAATCGAGGTTCACTATCCCTCCGCCTGTCCGGAGCAGACCTTGGAGCTGACCGTGCTGCCCCTTTCCCGGCAAGCGGAAAGCCGCACGCCGCCCTGGGAAGACGCGCTGGCAAACATCCAAACGGTCATCGTCATGCTACCGCTTTTTTCCTCCCTGAACGCAACCTATCAGGAGGAAATCCAGGCCATCGTATGTCAATCCGGCATCAATCACTGCTTCTTTGTCCCCGTCTTTGACGGGGAGACCACCGTCCAGGAGACAAGTCAGGCAGCGCAGGCCTTGCGGCTGTTCCTGCAGGATGCGCTGGACCCCATCGTGCTTTCCGGCGCAGACGAGGACACCGTCGCCAAGGCGCAATATTTCCTATGCGACCCGGTCGTTCTTCCCGTCAACGCCGCCATGGCCCTGGAAGCCTTTCTCCGCAATGACCGCGCGCTTCTTCAGCGCAGCCGCTTCGCGGAGTTCAAATCCCAATGGCTATCCGTCCTGCTGACCAGCCGCTACGATGATATGTACACAGCCACCTGGAATTGCGTAACAGCGGCGTATCATGGTTTGCCTACCTGGTACGACGCACAGTGTGAAACGCTTCAAGACAGATGCGCCACCCTGAACGCGCAGCTAAACCGTCTGGAACGCGCCGGAGATTTCCAGTGGCGGCAGGAACGCATGCTGGCCATGGAGCAGGCGCTTGCCCCCGAACGCAAACGCCTGCGGGAAACCATCGCCACCTTGAAGCAAAGCATGCGCAAGTGCTTCATCCACGAGCTGAGCCAGTTGCGAAGCGACACCATTTCAGAGCCGGTCATTCAGGAAGCCCTGCGCTCCGGCATGCAAAGCGCTTCGCTCCTGACCGATGGCGTCGCTGACCCATTCTATGAAAAATGCTACGTGGAAATGGATACGTGCATTGCCGGATGCGAAAGCATGCTTACGGCAGCAGGCCTTACAACGCCGGATTTGCCGCAAAAGCATAACCAGTGGCGCCATGGTAACGCCACGCCTGCCTTCGCCTGGAAGGAGGATTGGCCCGCCGACCTGATGCACGCCAATCTACAGGAAATCATCTGGCGGATGATCGACCAATCCCTGGAGGCCTGGCAGGCAGCGGGAGAAAACTGGTTGGCCAACTGGCGCAGCATGATATTCCGGGCGCTCAGGGAAGGGTTCGGCGCGGAAGCCCAGGCGCTCACCCGGCAATGCCAGGAGGAGCTCCATGCCTGCGAGCAATCCGCCGTGGCCTCGGAACAATGCTATGAACTGCATCGTGAGCAGATCAACGAAATCATGGGAAAGTGGCAGGAAAGCAACGCCACCGGCCAGCACCGCCCCGGCTGACGGTTCCCGCCGCATACGCCTCCGCAAAAAAAGAATGGAAAGGAATAAAACGCGATGATTTGTCCGAATTGTGGTACTGAACTTCATGAAAACGCCGTATTCTGTGTCAACTGTGGCACAAGGGTAAAACAAGCGGAATGCATCTGTCCGCAGTGCGGCGCCGTGAACGAACCGCTCTCCCTCTACTGCCTGCAGTGCGGCCACAAGCTGTCGGAACAGGCGGCCAGCCCCGCGTCTTCTCCCGTTGCCCCCGGCTCCAGCGCCAACAGCGTTCCCGCCACCGCCGCGCGCAAGCAGCTGTATCTCTGCGCGTTCTATACCGGCATGCCGCGCTTTACCCTCGGGCAGGAAGTATGCAATGTTTCCCTTTATCCGGACAAGCTGGTGATCACCACCTTAATGGGCGGTTTGGGCCGGGGCTTTCTGTCCATGGGGAAGAAACGAATCTTTGAAAAAGGTCAGCTGGCGGATTGCGCCTACGCCGATGCGTTGAGCGGTATTTCCGGCGCGGTGAAGCTCACGTTGAAGGACGGAACCGTCTATTCCATCCTCGCCCCCATGCCAGGCGATACGTTCAAGAAAGCCTGCCGTGAGATGGCGGAACGCATTCGCGCCGAACTCTGTGTCTGACTGCCGCCGCCTCGCGGCTTTCTCCCCCCGGCCGCAGCCGCCCCGTGAAAAAGCGCCGCCTGCCCGCATGCAACGGGGCGCTCCCAAGGCGGCGCTTCCGGGACGAAGCAGTCTTTTACGCTTCGAAAAGCGGCGTGGAAAGATACCGGTCGCCGGTATCCGGCAAAAGCACCACAATGGTCTTTCCGGCAAACGCCGGACGCTCCGCCAGGCAGGTTGCCGCCCACAGGGCCGCGCCGGAGGAAGTCCCCGTCAGGATGCCTTCCTCCCGGGCCAGGTCCCGGGCGGCGGCGTAGGCCTGTTCCTCCGTCGCCTGGAAAATCTCGTCGCACACGGCGGTATGCAGGGTTTCCGGCACAAAGCCCGCGCCGATTCCCTGCAGCCCGTGCGGCCCCGCCGCGCCGCCCGACAGCACCGGCGAGCCTGCGGGCTCCACGGCCGCCACCCATACGCCGGGCTTGCGCTCCTTCAGGTATTCTCCCACGCCCGTGATGGTTCCGCCCGTACCTACGCCGGCAACAAAAGCATCCACCGTCCCGTCCGTGTCCCGCCAGATCTCCGGACCGGTGCCGGACCGGTGCGCCGCGGGGTTGTCAGGATTTTCAAACTGTCCGGGAATAAAACTCCCGGGAATGGCCGCGGCCAGCTCCTGCGCCTTGGCAATGGCGCCCGCCATGCCCTGCGCGCCCTCGGTGAGCACCACTTCCGCCCCATAAGCCTTCAATAGGGTGCGCCGCTCCACGCTCATGGTATCGGGCATGGTCAATAGGACGCGATATCCCCAGGCCGCGGCCACCGCGGCCAGGCCGATACCCGTATTCCCGCTGGTAGGCTCGATAATGACCGCGCCGGGCTTCAGCTCGCCCCGGTCCCGCGCCCCCATCAGCATCGCCAGGGCTACCCGGTCCTTGACCGACCCTGCCGGGTTCAGATATTCCAGCTTTGCCAGCAGCGCCGCTCCCAGTCCGCGCCGCTTTTCATACCGCTCCAGCCGCAGCAGCGGCGTGTTGCCAATCAGCTCCGTCAAGTCTCCATAAACCCGCATATGCCTCGCTCCTTTCACAATCGCTCACAGCCATGCAACTTTTTTTGTTCCAGCCGGCGCACATGTTCCGCTGCCAGCGCCAGAAATTCCCGGTTGGTGGGACGTCCCTTTTCCGGGTCCACCGTGTGGCCGAACCATTTGTCAATGGCCGGCAGGCTTCCCCGGCTCCACAGGGACTCCAGCGCGCTGCGCAGGTCGCGCTCCACCGCGCCGGGACGCAGTCCGTACTGCCGGGCAAAGCACGGATACAGCCGCCCCGTTACCCCTTGCAGCATGGGCGGATGCGCCGCGCACCACGCCACCATGTCCGGCAGGAACGCCGCCGCACGCAACTCCCGGCGCAGCCCCAGTTCCTCCAGCAGCGCCCGCGCCGCGGACGCGAGCCCGGGCAGCAGCGGCGCGCAAAGCCCGGGCAGCGCCTGCCGCTCCAGCAGCCTCCGAACCGCCTCCATCCATTGGGAGACGCTTTCGCCCGCCGGGCTCGCGTCCGCGGGACCCTGCGCGCTTTCCGGGCAAACCACCCAGGGGGGAGGCAGCGGAGGAAGGTCTGCCAGCGCGCGCAGCAACGGCTGCCCCCCCGGCAGAACAAGCTCCCCATCCGTGAGCAGCAGTTCCGCGCCGCCCTTTTGCAGCGCCTCCCAGGCAATGCGTCCATCGCCGGTCCAATCCGCACGCCACTCCTCGCCCAGGTTTTCCAGCGCCAGCGCCAGTTCCCGGGCACAGTCCGGAAACCGCATTGCCACCAGCGTTCGCACGCCATCCCCGCCTCCCCTTCGTTTTGATGCTACCATTCGCCATCCGGACACAAATTCCTGTCACCACGGGATTGACACGGCCTCTCCATTGGTGGTATAGTCAAGAAAACTTTCTTCCCGCGGCGTTTTTCACAAACCAGCGCTTGCGGCATGCCCGTGGGCCGTCGTTTCCTTCCGAAACAAACCACGCTTGACCAAGGCTTCGCAGAAATGGCGCGCTTAGCGCATGCCGTATGCTCCAGCGTTCTTCGGCATTCCTTCCGCCCCCTCCGGCTGCGAAAAGGATACCGTTCTTCAGGGCGTACGCCAACGCTGCCGCGGCGTAGCCCTGTCCGTCTCCTTCACCGCCCGTTCCCCGCGCCCCAAGAGGCGCATGCAAAAAGGCGGAACAGCTGCGCTTTGCCTCCACCTACGATCATGGGATCATGAACGACGGCCTTGCGGTTATCGTGAAGGAAGCCGCGCACATTCTCTACGCCGTAGGCTGCCGGGCCCCGCTGCGCAAGACATGGATGGACGCGGTAAACGGCGCCTTCGCCTGATGGTTTTCCCTATACAAAAGGAGGCAAACACCAATGAAACAAAGAAAACAAATCCTGGCGGTTCTCCTGGTTCTACAGCTTTTCCTGGTTCTCCCTGCCCTGGCCCAGGAATCCATGGTAACGGGTTCATGGGAAATTGACTATCTTGTAATCGACGGGGAAACTTACCCGGACGCGCAGGACTTCTTCCCCTGTGACGTGCAGCTGTATGCCGACGGTTCCGCCCTGCTGACCGCAAACGGCGATTCCGGCGTCTGCACCTGGTGGATTGAGGACGACGGTACGATTTATATCGACGACGGCTATTCCAGTTTATCATGCACCCTGTCCGCGGATGGAACCCTGCTTTGCGAGGAGCCTTCGGAAAATATCGTGCTTGCCTTCAAGCGGACTTCCTCTTTGGACGCATCCGACGCCTCCCTTGACTCGGCTGCGGGAAACGCGTCCTGTTCCATCCTGACAGCGTATGGTTATTCCGTGGAGCTCCCGGCGGGCTGGTTCCAATTAAGCCCCGAAACCTTCCAGCTACAGGTTGATCTGTTCGGAGAGGCAATGATCGAGGAAACCGGCTTGTCTCCAAGCCTGCTGGACGACATGGTGGAAGCCGATATGTGCATATTCTATTCCAGCGACCTGACCGCCAATTTCAATATTGTTCTCGCTCCTGCGGACGGTATGACGACATCCGTGCTTCCCCTGCTCTCCTCTTACCTGCAAGACTTTTACACGGCGCAAGGGTTCACGGACATCGTCTTCGACGGGCCGGTGGAATTTGGAGGTATTTCCTACTACACGACAGAATATTCGGCATTTGGCACGTACCAGCGGCAGTATCTATGCATTGAAAACGAATATCTGTATACCATTACCATGACAAACGTACCCGCCGAGGAAAGGGAACTCATTTTGAGCGGCCTCCAGCCCATCTGAAGCGGTACGCTTCGCCTTCCACGGATTTCCCGGCGCCTGCCCATTGGCGGGATACCCGCGCAAATCCCAGGAAAAAGCATGAACGGTCCGATGTTTTCACAAACCTGCGAGGGGTACAGGCGCGTTGCCTGTACCCCTCAACGTTTCTGTTTGGCTTATCATCGTTTCAAATGGACCATCGCTGTTCTGTTTCCTGGCAAGCGGCCATAGAGCGTGCCTTCGCTCAGCCGCACCGGCAGACCGGAGCGCAGCTCCACCGCCGTGGCGTAGGGCAAGCGGTCCAGCAGCGCCCCTTCATAGGGCGCCTCGCCGTCCAGGAACAGCGTAACAATCGCCTGATCCCCGGCAAAGAAACCGTTGGCCGCTATCCGGGGAGACCGCGACGTCAGCAGCGGAACGCAGTCCTCCGTAAGCAACAGCTCGCCGTAAGTTTGCCACAGGGCTTTCCAACGGCGTATTTCCGCCTTTTGTTTTTCCGCATACGGCAGCCAGGCGCCAAAGACATCCTGCCAGATCACCATCCCTTCCCCATTGAAAATCGCGCGTTCCACGGCCATATCCTTCTGCGCTCCCACATGCCAGCGTGAAATGCCGTGGCGCGTGTGCTTCGAAAAAAGGAAACGCATCAGGTTGCTTTCCGGCATGGGCCAGTCGGTACGGTATTGGTTCCACGAGGCGGTAATCATCTCCAGGGCGCGAAATTCGTGCGGCTCGGATTCCGTCACAAACACCACGCCGGGCCTGGCCGCGTCCATGGCGGCGCGGAACGCCTCCGGCACCGTATTCATGGTATCAAAGAAAATGCCGTCGATATCCAGGTCTGCAATCAGCGCGGCGATTCGCGCCGTGGTTTGCCGGTCGTTCTCCGCGGCGGAGCGGTCCCAGGGCTTAAAAGGCAGCAGCACGCGCACGCCCCGCGCGTGCAATTCCCGCACCACCGCTTTCATGCCCGCTCGCCCGCCCGGATAATCGTCGTAAAAGTCCCATTGCGTGCGCGCGTCCAGGCCCAGGCGCGGATATTCGTGCCACAGCAGCACAGCGTCATAACCGCCGAAGGCCTCGCCAGCCGCCAGCAGCCCCGCCACATCCGGCTTTCCCGTCTCATACCGGAAAAATTCCCGGCTGTACGCATAGGTAAAGTGGCACAGGCACGCCTGCCTGATCCAGTCCAGATCCTTTCGCCGGTACTGCGTCTCAGGCACCTTGCTGCGAATGATCTCCCGGAAGCGTGTGAAGCACTCCCGCCATCCGTCCCGCAGGGGCCATAACCGGATATCCGCTACCATGGCGGGAGCTTCGCTCAGCCGCAGATGCAGGCTATGGCGCTCCAGCGCCTCCCGCGAACCGATGTCGCATAATTCCACATTGCGGCAAGGGTCCCAGGTGAGGTTCGCCGCATCCAGCGGGAAATAGGCCGCGATCCCCTTACCATCCGGCGCTTCCAGGCAATAGGGCGGCGGGCAAAGTTTCTTCATCTGCAACGCGGAGCTTCCATCCGCCTTGGCAAATGTCCTGGCGGGAAAGCGCTCCACGCCCTGCGGAAGGCTGAAAGCGGCCAGCCAGGGCAGGCGCAGGGCGGCTCGTGCGGGAATGCCCTCGGGCCAGAAGGCCTGAAGCGTGCATACCGCGCGAATTTCTTCGCCCTGGGCCAGCCAATCCACGCGCACGGCCGCCCGGGGATGCTCATATTTCACCGTCAGCATCTCCCAGCCTTTTTCCTGCTCCCGGCTTATGCTGACCGCCATATCCCCGGGAGCAAGCTCCCCCACGCCCTCCAGCCAGAGGACGAACATGGGTTGCGGCTGCGCCGAAAGCGGCTGTCCCTCCAGCCGGAAGGAAAGCGTGCCCTCCTGCCGTATAGCAAGCGTCAGCCTGCCCGCGGAAAGCTCCGTCATGGCGAACCCACCTCCCTCACGCAGCGGAAGGACACCGTAGCCGCCCGGTTCAGGTTTCCGACCAACAGCGGCATTTTTTCATGGCTCTGGTTCGGATGGCAGCCGCCTTCCATGTGCCAGAAATGCTCCGCACGGTAATGGCAGCCCCCGCGCAATAGCGCAAACCGATGCATGCCGTCGTCCATGATTTCCCGGGTCCATTCCCAGGCGTTACCGCACAGGTCAGCCACCCCAAAGGGGCTTTCCCCCTGAGGGTAACGGTTCACCGGCGTCAGGGCCGGGCTGTCCCCGTTGGCCCGCGCCGGGTGAAAATCGCGGCCCCAGGGCCATGGCAGGCGATCCGGTCCCTCGGCGGCGTATTGCCATTGCGCCTGCGTAGGCAAACCAGCGTCCAGATAAGCGGCATACGCCGCGGCGTCCTCCTGGGAAACATAAGTCACCGGCAGATCCGCGTTTTCCGCGCAAAGGCCGTCCCGCAATTGCAGCAGAAAGTTGTCCCCGTCGCCGGGGCAGTATCCCGTTTCGCGCACAAAAGCCAAATACTGGGCATTGGTCACCGGATAGCGCTGAATCTGATAAGCCGGAAGTTCCACCGCCACAGGGCCGTGCTCCGCCTGACAGTCCCCTTCCATGATACGGTGCCGCACCATATACAGCATCCGCGCCCGAGGAATGGTAATCCATTGATTTTGCAGCATGCCTTTCCTCCCTTTACGGGCTGCGTCACCGCTCAGCCTTTGCGCTCCCGGGCCTTTACCTCCTGCAGCGAGGGGATGGATTTGCTTGCGCCGGGACGGCTGACCGTGATTGCCGCCGCTTTCGCCGCCATTTCCAAGGACGCCTCCTCAGACGCGCCCGACAGTACGCCGCTGAGGAAGAACCCCGTGAAGGTATCCCCCGCCGCGGTAGTGTCAACGGCTTCCGTACGGACAGCCGGCTGGAAGCAGCGCTTTTGAGCGTCCGCATACATGGCGCCCTGCTCGCCCAGCGTCAGCACGACGCGGCAAGCGGGCTGCATCCCCAGCAGCGCCTGCAGCATCTCCTCGGGGCGCGCGCAGCCGGTCAGGTCTTCCCCCTCCACCTCATTGAGAATCAGCCAATCCACCTGCGGCAGCAGCTCCCGCAGCGCGTCGCTCATGGGAGAAGGGTTCAGCACGACGCGCATTCCCTTTGCCTTTGCCTGTTCCACAATTTCCGGCAGCAGGTTGATCTCATTTTGCAGCAGCAGAAAATCCCCCGGGGCAAAGGGCGCCAGCACCTCGCGAATCATCTCCGGGGTGATGCGCTGGTTGGCCCCGCCGTACAGCACAATGGCGTTCTGCCCGTCTTCATCCAGCTGTATCATGGCATGCCCGGTGGGCTCGTCCACCACTTGGAGCAGAGACACATCCACCCCGCAGGAGGCCAGGTAGTCCCGCAGAAACAGGCCGTCCTTGCCCAGCGCGCCGGCAAAGCATACCTCCTGCCCGGCCCGGGCCAAGGCAATGGCCTGGTTCAGCCCCTTGCCTCCCGCATTTTTCTGGTAACTGGCCGAGGCAAGGGTTTCCCCCGCGCGCACCAGGTGCGGCATACGATAGACGTGGTCGATATTCAAGGAGCCAAAAACGAGTATTTTCATCTGAAACACCTCTGGTTTTTTATGGATTCGCCTTTTCCTTTTGCCAGCCCGCCATCCAGTCGTACAGCGCAGGCTCCAGATACGCGCGCTCATAGCAGCCGTGCCCCACGCCGGGGTAGAGGGTCAGGCGGAAGTTGCCCTCCGGCTGCAACCGGCGCAGCGCCTCCATGGCGCGCAGGGCATGGTTGGGCGCCACCGTCCGGTCGCTCAGGCCATGAAACAGCCATACCCGCAGCTCAGCCAGGCCGGTCAGATCATACATCATCTGTTCCGGCGCTTCCGCCTGCCCGGCCCGGCCGCAGCAAATGGCCACGGCGGCAAACGCCTGCGGATAACGGCATGCCAGCTTGTACGCGCCGCGCCCCCCCATGCTCAACCCCGTCAAATAGATTCTGTCCGTATCCACGGCGTAACGTTGGCACATCTGCTCCAGGAACGTCCACAGGCGCTCCATCTGTACGTCCGATTCCGCCCCCTGGCTGTCCTCCACCCAATGGGCGGAAGCCTCTAGCTGCGGCGCAAACACTAGCATGTCCAGGGCGTTGCCCCGCAGGATGTACTGAAACGGGCCATAATCCGCAATCACCGAAGGGTCCGCGCCGCGCTCCCCGATGCCATGCAGGAAAAGCACGGCAGGATAGCGCCTGGCTGGGTCATAGTTTTCCGGCAGATAAAGCAGATAATCATACGCCGCCTGGTTCCGCACGGTCTCAAAGCGGCCCGCCGTATCCTTCAGCTGCTGAACGCTGCTCCACGTGGAGCCGAAGGTCACGTTTGCGGAAAACTTCCCCTGCTGCCACGCATAGGTTACTTCACGGATGGGGATTCCCAGTTCCTCCCGGGCCCGGATGGCAATGTCCTCCAGCTGGGATTGATCGGGGCACGCCGCTTCCAGTGAAAGCACCGTTTGCATCACCTGCGGCTGCTCCTGCGCAAGGGCCGCGCCGCCCCCGAGGGAGAGCGCCAGAGACAGCGTGCCAGCCAAAATGCGGCGCATGCGGGCGTCCTCCTCTCCCCTTTATGGAATGTCGATGTCCATCAGCGGAGCATGCTGCTGCGCGCCGTAAACATCCCGGTCCCCCACCGTACCGGAGGAGGTCTCCCTCAAATAGGTGATTTTGACCCCCAGCGCCGCGTCGAAGAAAGCAAAATCCGTGATGGCGCCTTCCGGCAAATGGTACAGCCGCGCAATGGTTTCCGGCGTAATCTGTCCGGAGCGGCGCATACGCGCGTAGGCTTCGGGCGTATCAAACAGAATGTCCAGGGTAATGGCGAAGGGGCCGCTGTTTTTCGAGCGGACCACATGCGCCAGATCATACAATCTCATGGACCCACCTCCCGTATCTCCATGGGAAACAGCGCGCAAGGGTCCTCCACCCGCATCAGGTGATACGCGGAAAAGGCATACACCGCGCCAAAGGGAACGTCGCTGGGCGCAAAAGGAAACGCCAGGTTGCCCGCGGTGGATTTGCGGCCCGGATATCCGAAGTGCAGGTAGCACGAACGCACAGTGGCGCAAATGGCGTTGGCCACTTCCTGGGTTTGCGCCAGCACCTCAAACATCAGGCCGATTTCATGGGGAAGCGTGCGGTCGGGTTCCAGCTGCCCCATCACGCCGTCCAGCCCATAATGATAGAAATGAATCTGATATTCCTTGGGGTCGATTTCGGCGTAATACTCGCGTACCTGCCGGCAGATCTCCGCCTCCACCTGGTCCAGCTGACGGATCAGCAGCGGATCGCGGATGCCCGCCAGCACAAAGGTCCGGTATGCCCGCAGGCGCGCGCCTTCCAGCTTGATGGTATAGGGCGCCGTTTCCAGGCGGCTCCCCGTTACGCGCACCCGGCCCTGCCCCATTTCCGTGAACCGGCACCCCGAAAGGTCCAGCAAAATCCCCGGTCCCTTGAGCAGGTACGGATGGTCTTTTTCATAGAACGTATGCGCCGCGACGGTTACCGGTGTGCACGACCGCCGGCTGTCCGCGGGCCACACGTCAAAGCCGCTGTCATCCAGCATTCCCAGCATACAGTCCTTGGTAGTACCCGGTTCGGCGCAGAGCGCGCCGCACTCCAGGATCTTCCCCAGATGGTACGCCAGCGCGGGATCGTGTCCGCGTTTGATACCCACCGCCGCAAAGGGCGCGGGGTCATAGGCCCTGCCGCACAGAATGATCTGCGCGCCGGTGTCCAGCGCTTTCAAAATCGGTTCCGCGCCCATTTGCGCCACAACCCCGGTGGTGGCCGCCAGCGCTTCCTCCGTGAGGTCCGGGACGTTGGGCGACATCTTTTCCACGTCGCCCCGGGCCAGGGCCGCGAGAATCGCGTCGTTGGGAATGTCCGCCCAGATGACCGCCACCCGCGGTTTCCACTGCATTTCCCGCGCCAGTTCCTCAATGATGTCCAACGTCCACAGGACGTGCTTTCTCGCCCCGGAGCCGCCCGCGGAGCCAATCAGCAGCGGGATTGCCTGCGTCCGCGCGCCCTCCATAAGCAGCTTCAAATCCTTTTTGCAGGCCATGCGGCTGACAATGGCGGTACCTGCGCCCAGCTTGTGCGGCCCCGCATCCGTGCTGCCCGCGTCCACCACAATGGCGTCCGGAGACTGGGCCATGGCATTGCGAAAGGACGCCTCCGGAAAACCGTATCCCAAAATCCCGCAAGGAGAGAGGATGGTCGTTTTCATGAGGCGTTACACTCCCTTCACCCGGATGCGCTCGATCAGCGCGGTGCTGCCGTTGCGCACGCCCACGCCCACCTCGCCGTTCAGATAGGGGCGGTCGTTATCCTCGCAGGCAACGTACGCGCCTGCGCACCGCGCCTCCAGGCGGTTTCCGCGCACGCTGACAAACAGGGTGAGCTTTTCGCCGTTCCGGATCTCGCACGGCGTCTGCGCCAGAGGCGTGTAACCGTTATCGTTTTTCTCAATGACCAGCTTGCCGTCCACAAAGCCCGCCGCATAGCCGCGAATGGCGCCCTGCACCCGGAAAAGCGCCAGATGCTCCTTTCCCGTTTCCGGCGTAAAGGTATAATACGCGTCATAGTCGCGCCAGCTGTGGCACCCTGTGTACCACGCGCCCTCATCCTCGCAGGCGATATGCATGCAGCCGTCCTGCATGGCGCTGACGCCCTTCATGCGCGCAATCTGCGTAATATCGGTATGCCGCTCGCTCCATACCTCGGCTTTCTCCTTGCGGAACTCCACGCTGTAATCCGGCTGTCCGGAGAAGCAGAGGTCGTCCAGATAGACCACCAGCTGATACCCTTTTTTCACTTTCTCATCCGGCGTCCACAGGCATACGCCCGCCTCGTCAATCAGGCCGCCTTCCATGGGAGGCGCCGTAACCGACACTTCCTTCCACACGCCGCGTTCCAGCCGGACGCGTTCTCCGTAAACGGTTTTCCCCGCGCGGGTATCGCGCACATAGGCGCAGCCCCAGGTTTCGCTGCCGAAGGCAGGCACGCAGAGCGCCACGCGAACCGTTTGCCCCGGATAGAACACCGGCGAGAAGCACGGGTCATAGCGGGAATCGGAAAAGTCTTCCTTCCAATAGTATGTTTTCCGGTACACGAAGATTTCCTGGTTGGGTTGCAACCGTGTGGCAAACATCTTCAGGCAACGTTTGCCCGTATAGGCCGCTTCCTCCGTGTTGATCAGATGCGCCGTGTTGCAAGGCCCGTCCGAACGCACATAAAGGGCATGGGTGCTCTTGGGATATTCAAAATGGCAATCATGGATATGGTCGGTAAGCGGGCCGCGCCAGGCCGCCGGTATTTCCTCTCCGGCCAACGCATAGGCCAGGCGCGCAATATAACTCGCGCCGTAAGGAATATCCGTAATGTTCATATCCCCCAGCACGCCGGAACGAATACACAGATCGTGCACCGGAACAATCCATTTCTGGGTATCAATGGCGTCGATACCGCACAGCACGCCCATGATGGTGGCTACATTGCCCACATTGCAGTCCGTGTCCCAGCCGCACATGTTGCAAATGTTCAGCGTTCGATCGAAGTCGCCATCCCCATAAACCATCGCCAGGATCATCACCGCGCAGTTCGGAATGATATGGCATGCCCCGGGATACCGGTCGTAGCCAAAATAATCGTGTACATACTGAAAGCACTCCCGCCAGTCCGAGCCGGGATGCCCGTCATGGAACGCCATGACCGCCCGGGCCGCCCGGGTATACTCGCAATCTGCCGGAATATAGGAGAGCGCGCTTTCCAAGACCTTGCGGATATCCCGCTCCACAAAAGCCACGCTGATGGCGCAGGCGACGAACACCCCGCCGTAGATCCCGTTCCCGTCGTGGGTTACGGAAGCGGCCTTGGCCGCCAGCTCCGCCGCCAGGGCAGGGTTGCCGGGCGCAACCAGCCCCCAGGTATCAATGAAAATCTGCCCGCCGATCTGTTCGGCCACCGTGCTGCCGTTCACCGCTATGGAACCGCTTTCCGGCGCCCGGATGCCCCGGCGCAGATTCAGATAAGCCGTATGTTCCGTGGATATGCCATAGCCGCCCCACCAGAAAAAGCCATGCTCATAGGGGGCGTAATTCAGGAGCGCTTCGCCCACGTCCTGGGCAGTAAGGCGTTCGCCGCGCTTGTCCTCCAGCGCGCGCAGGAAATACAGCGGGCCGTTGCTGTCGTCGTCGGCGGCAAAGTTTTTGTATTCCGCCGGATAATAGGTCAGCTCGCCAAACAGCTCCTGGATGCGTTCATAGTCCCAGCCTTCCACCGCCGCGCCCAACCGGATACCGATGATTTTCGCCAGCCATCCGGCGTAGACCCGTTCCATATAATCCGCAGGAATCCTGGACATACGTTATTCACCTCGTTCCATCAGAATGCAATGCTCATGCCGTCATAAGCCACGAGGAATCCCCTCCGGCGCGCAATCGCCTCAAAGTCCTCGTGCGGCGGCGTATAGTGCGGGCACAAATGCGAAAGGATGCACGGGGTATCCTCCGTGATGCAGCCATGCTCCAGAAGAAATCCCCGCAGCACGATATCTTTGCGCAAATTCATATGGCCGGCGCCCGTGGGGCGCTCCAGGGCTTCGTCCGCATACGCGCCCAGGCCGAAGGTCCCTTCCATCACCACGCAATCATAGCGCTGCCCTGCCAGCAGCGCCAGCTGCTCCTCGCCATAGCCGCCGCCATCCAGCGCATAGAGCAGGGTTTTTCCGCCGCGGCGCAGGATATAATGATGCGTCATGCCCGGTTCCTTTCCGTGGTGCGCCGCTACGGGCACAAACGTGCAATCTCCACAGTCCGTCTCCCGTCCATCCTCAATCCGTTCAAAGTGAAAGGCGTAGGGCGCGCTCTCCCGCATCTGCGGCGGTATCACCGCGTCCAGGGCGGCCTGGACAAACGCGTTGCCGTAAACCGCCAGCTCCGGGATTTCCGTATACCGTGCGGACCACACCGCCGCATCCGCGTCAAAAGGCGGCACGCCGTTTCGGGCCGCCCGGCGCCATCGCAGGCGCTCCGGCGCAAAATGATCCGGATGCGGATGCGTAACCAGCAGCCGCCGCACCCCCGTCAGGGAAATGCCCAACCTCGCGGCCACATAGTGGCAGGTTGCGTTCATATCCAGCAGGATATCCTCATCCACCAGCGCGGCGCTGTTGGCGCGGATGTTTTTTCCGCCTTCCCGCCGCGCGCGGGCGCAGTTGGGGCATTGGCAAAAGGGCGCCGGATACATTTCCGCCGCGCCTGTGCCAAGAAAGGTCAGCCGCATTTCCGCACAACCTCCGCCAGCTGCTCCGCCTTTTCAAACAAATCTATTCCCTTGGTGAACTGCAGGCAGGTACCGGAGGGATAACGGGTGTGCTCCAACCAATACGCCGGAATGGCCGAGGCCCCGTACCGCGCGCCCAGGATGCAGCCCACCACCGCGCCGATGGTGTCCGCGTCCCGCCCAAAGTTGGAGGCAAGCAATACGCCGCCCTTGAAGGAATCATGCTTCAGGCGCAAGCAGCCAAAGGCTTCCGCGATAGCTTCCGGCGTTGCCGCGCGGTAGGAGCAGAACAGCTGATTATGCAGCTCCATCCAGGCGTCGGCAATATCCCGTCCAGCGTCGTCCACCACGCGATAAGCGGTTTGCATTTGCGTGTGCAGCCAGGACCCCTCCGGCGCGCACCGGAGTACCTCCTGGAAAATCGTTTCAAAAGGCGTATCCACCATGGCCAGCGCCACCGCCACCGCCACCATCTGCGCGCCCCATACGCCATCCCGGTAATGGCTGATTTCAGCGTCTATCCGGCACAGCTCCCGTGCTTTCTCCGGGTCGCCCGCGCAGTAAATGCCAATGGGCCCGCAGCGCATGGCCGCGCCGTCGCTGCAGGTGTGGGTGCCGAACATCCCGGATTGCGGGGCATGCAGGCCTTTGCGCAGATTGTTGGCAGCGTCCATCTCGCTGACGCCGCCGCGGCGCAACTCATCCTGCACGACCACATGCTTCTTCCACATTGCCTCCACGTCCGCCGCGGTAAAGTCGCCGCCGCTGAGGATGATGGTTTCAGCAACCAGCAGGGCGAACTCCGTATCGTCCGTACTCCAGGCTTCTCCGCGGTGAAAATCCGTTGTAAAGCCATAATCCCGTTGATATTCGGGCTTGCGCGCGGCGTCCCCGAAGGAATCGCCAATGGCTAGGCCGCAAAGAGCGCCCCGCGCTTTATCCGAAAGCAAGGCGTGATCACGCCGGAGTTGGTCACGGGTCATCATAAGGTTACCTCCATCCATCCGTAATACATGTATCTCCCTGAACCCCGGGGAAAACCGAGCGCTGTCCGCCGGTCAACGGGCGAAGCGCTCCAAGCAGGCCGCGATCCCGTCGCAGTCGTTGCTCTCCGTCCGCATATCCGCCGCCCGCAGGGTCTGTTCATCGGCGTTCCCCATGGCTACGCCCAGGCCGCATACCCGGAAAAAATCAATATCACAGCTCTCGTCGCCAAAGGCTATGGCCTGCCCCTTGCGCAGGTTCAGCAGGCGCATGACGCGGCGCATCCCCGCGCCCTTGTTAACGCCTTGGGCGCTGAAATTGCACCAACGGTCGCCCACCACCTGGGACAGGCTGCAGCCCGCCTCCCGCGCCAGGGCCCGGGCGGTACGCTCCGTCAGCTCCCAGGCGCAAAGATGCTCCACGCGCTGAAGAATGGGCGCTTCCCGGTCAAACGCCAGGTAACCCGGCGCCGGTTCGCTCATGTAACAAGGTCCTCCGGGGGGTTGATAGCGTATCTTTTCGGCCTCCCGCGCGCCTTGGAGCACCCGGGTAGCCACCGACGGCGACATGCACCGCCGGAAAACCGTCTCGCCGCGCAGCATAATCTGCGCGCCATAGGCCAGCACTGCCGCTTCCGGACGCAGCAGTTCCAGATAGGGCCGCGCAGCCGCCTCGCTCCTTCCCGTGGCAAACGCCAAGAGCATGCCGCGGCGGCGGCAATCCTCCAGCGCCTGAAGGGTGCGGGCGGATACGGTTTTATCGCTGCGGAGCAGCGTGCCGTCCAGGTCCACGGCAATCAGGCGCAGGGCTGTATATCTGGCTTCCATCTCACATGCTTCCTCAAAGCGTCAGGATACCGGAGCGAAGGGCTGGCCCTTCGCTCCGGCCAGGGTTCAGCGTCAGTTCAGAATCGTAGCCGCATACTCGGCAACCTGGGCGCCGCCGTAGCTGTTCCAGGTATCCACGTAGGTCTGCCAGTCGGCTTCCGTCTTTTCGCCCAGGATGTACTGGGTGGCGAATTCCTTCCACAGCGCCTCGCAGGCAGTCCAGGAAGTGGCGTACTCCTCCGGAATGACAAAGTCGTTATCCGGGCAGCCGTACTTCTCGGTCATCTCCGCAGATTCAAAGGAGGCGTCCGGCCAGTAGGGCACGCCGGTGGTAATGGCCCGCACGTCGATATTGCCAAACACGTCGGCATCGTAAATGCGGTAGATTTCCATTTCGGAGGAATTCTTCAGAAGGTTATAGGTGCCGTCCTCGTTCATGGTGTAGTCCACGCCCTCCAGGCCGAACAGGTCGATGATGCGGCCCTCGTCGCTGAGCATGTAGTCCAGCACGGCGAACGCCTTGTCAATGTGCTTGGAGGAAGAGGAAATGCACCAGCCGCGGTCAAAGCGATTGGAGGTAATCTTGTACTGCTGGTCGCCGTTGGCGGACACCATGGGCGGCAGAATGGAGATGTGAGCGTCCTCGCCATAGTTGGCGACGGTGTTGCTGTCGTAGTACACGGTGTACGCGCCGCCCTTCATGGCGATGCCGGACACCTTGCCGGTGTACAGGGCGTTCTCCATGCTCTCCCAGTTATCGGTAGCGAAGTTGGCATGCAGAATGCCGGCCTCGTACATCTGCCGCCACCACTTCAGCTCCTCCAGGAAGGCATCGCTGATGCGGCTGTACAGGTAGCTTCCATCCTCCTGCTTGAGCCAGGTGGCCGTAATGCCAAAGCCGCCGTCAATACCGGTATTGAACAGGTAGTCGATTCCCTGGGTGGTCAGCACGCCTTCGTAACCCTGCGCCTTGAGTTCCTCAAACAGCTTGGTATAGGCCGCCTGATCCGGATTCTCCAGGAACGCCTCATAGCTGGGGCAGGCTTCCAGGGCGTCGGTACGGAACTGCAGGCACGTATTCACCATGGAGGGCCAGAGCTGGTAGGGGCAGGAAGCAAACTGCGCCTGCAGCACGGGGTCGCTGTCCAGCAGCGGTTTGATATACGTGGACGACGCCACCAGATCCGTCATATCCACCAGGGTATCCATGGAGCCCAGATAAGGCGCGTTGATGTCCGTGCCTTGGATATAAATCAGGTCGTAGACCTCATCGGGGTCCCAGGTCAGCAGCATGTTGTTGACAAAGTCCGGATAGCCCGAGGACGCCTGGCCGATGCATTCCAGGCGGACGTTCAGCGCGGCTTCCAGCTTTTCGTTGAGCGCGGCAAAGAAATCATCATAGGCCGTGATGTCGCTGGTGCGCATCAGCACTTTGAGGGTGACGACTTCCTCTTCCGCGCAGGCAGCGCCGAAAAGACCGATGGTTAGAGCGAGAGCCAGCAGGATAGCCAATGCCTTTTTCATGGGGATCCCTCCTATATCTATTTTTCCGCGCATGAAGATCCACACGCCATGCGAACGCTGAGCCGGAAGCCGCGGATGCTTCCTGGCATTGCGGCCGCGCGGGAATGCACGCAACCGGTTACTCCTTTACGCCGCCCACCAGCACGCCGCTGGTGAAATATTTGAGAATGGTGGGATACAGGCACAGCAGCGGGATAATGCTGATGAAAATCGTCGCGTTCTGCAGCGCCGTGAGGTTCAAATCCCGGAACATGGCGTAAATGTTTTCGCTTCCCAGCTCCGAAGAATTGTTGTTTACAATGAATTCCCGCAGGTACACCTGCAGCACCCGCATGCTCTGATCCGTCAGGAATACGCCGCTGGCAAAGTATTCATTCCACTTCGGTACGATGTAGAAAAGCATAATGGTGATGATGGGCACCTTGTTCAGCGGAATGAAAATGCGCATCAGCAGCGTCCAATCCCCCGCGCCGTCCACCTTGGCGGCGTCCAGAATCGCTTGGGGCGTCTCCTGAAAGAAGCGCATGAGCAGGATCATATTGTATACGCTCACGCATCCGTAAAGGATCATGCTCCAGTAGCGGTTCAACAGGTCATAGTTCTTCATGACCAGGTACCACTGCAAAATCGGCGCGGACAGCACCATCATCGCCGTGAAGAAAAACATCAGCAGGCGCTTTCCGGGAAGTCCCGGCCGGGTCAGCGCGTAGGCGCTGGAGCAGGTGAGCAAAACGCTCAGCGCCGTTCCGCCGATGGTAATAATCAACGAGTTCTTCAGCGCTACCCAGATCGTGGGCGTGTTGAGCACGCACATGTAATGCACCAGGGAAAATTCCTCCGGCCAGATCTGGAAGCCGCTCATGCGGCTGACCGCCTGCGGCGCGCAGAAGGACTTGGCGATCAGGTTGAGCAGGGGCACCACGATCACCAGCGACAACGCAATCATGAACAAATACACAAACGCCATGCCGGCGCTGAACCGGCGGCGCGCCCGCCTGCGGGAAACGCTCGCTTGCTTCATCGTTCCATTCCTTCCTTTCCCGTTACAGCACGTTGCCACGATCCAGCTTGCCGGAACCCCAGCGAGCCAGCATAATGAAAGCCAACCCCACCACGCTCTTGAACAATCCGGCGGCCGTGGCAAAGGAATAATTGCCGCTGACCAGTCCTACGCGGTAAACGTAGGTATCCAGCACCTCGATATAGTTCTGCACCGCGGGATTCTGGAACACCAGGATCTGGTCCACCCCCGCGTCCAGAATGGAGCCGCAGTTCAGAATCAGAATGGTGGCCATGGTAGGCACCAGGGACGGCAGGACGATGTGCAGAATAATCTGCATCCGGGACGCGCCGTCCACCGTGGCCGCGTCAAACAGCGTGGTGTCAATGGCCAGAATCGCCGCCAGGTAGATAATGGAATCCCACCCGATGCTGCGCCACAGGGAGGAAGCGCCGATGACGCCCACAATGGTGTCGCTGCGCAGCAGCAGGTTTTTATACTCGATTCCCACCAGGTTATACAGGTTGTTGAGCATGCCGCCGTAATCCAGCGCGCCCTTCCAAATGCCGTAGATCACCACCCAGGAAAGAAAATGCGGCAGATAGGAGATCACCTGGACGCTCTTGCGGAAGCTCGCCTTGCGCACCTCGTTCTGCATGATGGCGAACATGACCGGAAAAATCCAGTTCAGAATGGTGCGCAGCAGGCTGATCTTGATGGTGTTCAGGATGATGGTGCCGAAGGTGGGCGACGAAAAAACCTGCTCAAAGTATTTCAGTCCCGCCCATACATCCTCGCCCCGGGGACGGTAGTCATAAAACGCCAGCTTCATGCCCACCACGGCCCGGCACTTGAACAGCACAAAGTACAGCACGGTGGGCAGCAGCATCAGATAGATGACGCGGTAATCCCAGATTCGCCGCAGCACCGGCTTTCCCGCACGGTTTTTCACTTGCTTGGCAACCCCTGTCATTTACTTCATCTCCTGTTCGCTACAAGACGTTTCGGGCCGCGTCGTATCCCGAAGAACCAATGTGGACGCAACCGTCATCTGCCGGATGGGGAGCTCCTCCCCCTCTATAATCGCAATGAGCATATGCGCCGCCTGGGCGGCGATATCATAATGCGGCTTGGACACGGTGGAAAGCCCCGGCTCAAAGATCTCGCTGAGCTCAATATTGTCAAAGCCGATGACTTCGATGTCCTCCGGCACCTTCAGCCCACGGGCGTGCATCGCCTTGATGGCGCCAATGGCGATGAGGTCGCTGCCCGTCACCACGGCGGTAAAATGCACGCCTTCCTCCAGCAGGCTGCTGACCATGTCAAATCCGTACTGGATGGAGAACTCCCCGCGGAGGATCAGCCCTTCCTGAATGGGCAGCGAGGCGTCCTGCATGGCGTGGCGGTAACCCCGGGTGCGGTGAATGGGACCCGACGCCCCCGCCGTTCCGTCCAGATACAGAATATCCCGGTGGCCATGACCGATCATGAAGCTGGTGGATATATACATTCCCCGCTCGTTGTCGCCGGTAATAATGGCGTCCGCATAGTTGCGGTCAAAGGTGCGCCCGATCATAACCAGCGGCGTGCCATAGGCGCGGTAATCCTTCAAAAAGGATTCGTTGCTTACGCCCGAGCAAAGAATCACCCCGTCCACACGGTTATCCACCATCATCATCATCTGCCGCTTTTCCCGCTCCGGATCGGAATCCGAGTTGAAAAGCATCATGGCATAATTGCGGCTGCTGACAACGTCGTCAATCCCCCGCAGCATTTGCGGGTAGAACAGATTGGATACATCCGGGATAATGACGCCGATGATATGCGACCGCGCCAGCGCTACGCTGCGCGCCAGCTGGCTGGGGCGGTAATTCATTTCTTCCATCACCGCGAGAATCTTTTCCCGGGTCGCGCTGCTTACGCCGTTCGTTTTGTTGTTCATAACGCGCGACACCGTTGTCGTCGATACCCCCGCGCGCCGAGCAACATCGGAGATACTACATTTCATTGCCGCCTCCTGTGGATGTATAAAATGGTCTGGTTAACCGCTTTCTAAAAACATCATACCACCGTTTTTTCCTCTTTGTCAATATCCGTCAGGAAATAATGCGGTTTATTTTATGATTCTTTCAATCAAAAATTTATTTTTTACCGATTTTCGTCTTATTTCCCCAATAATTTCCATTTTCATTAAGTTAACCGATTCCTTTGCGCAGCGCTACTCAGGCGAAAGCGCCTCCGTTTTTTCCTTTCCGCTTCTTCCCCCAAATTCACTTTCTTCCCGTTTTTCCATAAAAAAACGGAACGGCTTGCCTTCTCAAGCTCGTTCCGCAGACTGGTCCAAACCCTGGGAGAGGGTTGGAGGAAACGCCGTCCCTCCGGCGCAGGGCGCTGACAAAATTCTTTACCTCGTTATCTTCGCAAATTGCGCGTTGTGCCTGCTCGCCAACGCAAGGGGTTTCATGCCCGCAAGGGCGCCAGCGAGCGGCCTCCCCCCCGGCTCCCAGCCTATGCTTGATGGAATACCTGCAGGTAAAGGCGTGCGAATTTTTCTTTTCAAGACGTCTGCATGAAAAAACGCGCTTTTCGCAACAGTTCGGGCACGAAAAAAGGGTCAAGCTGCCTGCGCTTGACCCTTTGGTCCGCTATTCAGCCGCACTCCTCAGGCGGAGAAGCTTCCGTTCCAGCTTACCACTCGCCCACCAGGGGCCGGGGCTGAAGCCACCACTGCTCGAAATCCTGGGAATAACGGGTCAGAAAAGCGTTGAAATCCCGGGAATGCGGATAGCGCGTCCACGCATCGTACGCCGCGACAATCCGTTCCGCCAAACCGTCCTCAAAAGTTTCGCAGAACCGGCGGCACAAGGCCACAATATCCTGCGGCTTGTCGGACTGTGCGGCAACCGTTTCCTCCAGGCGGCGGTTACAGGGGAAAAGCACGCGGTTCTCCTGAAGAATCAGCCGGTAGACGCAATACACAATCTCGCTGGCTGTGCGGGCGCGCATATAGCCGTCCGGGGCGCAGCTCTTCCAGAAGTAGCGGTAATTGAGTTGCAGATCGCTGTAAAAGGAGAGCATTTTGTCGTCCCGCTCTTTTTCCTGAAACACCGGGATCGCCGCGACCAGCGCCGGAATCTCCGGGTCGTCCGTAAAAAGCACGCGGGATTTCACAAAGGCGTTACGGGTAGGTTCGCTGCCCCGCTCCGCGGCATTGCGCAGGAAGTCCTTGGTCATATACTTCACGTCGAAATAGCCCCCCGGGTAGGTGCAATGGCCGGAGATGGTTTCCACCGTCCGTCCCGCCGCTTCCCGCCGGGCGTACATCTCCGGCGTAAGCACCACCATCGCGTCCAGATCGCTGTCGGGACGCGCTGTTCCCTTGGCTACCGAGCCGCCAAAGATCAGCGCAATCACCCCTTCCGCCCCGCGGAAGTACGCCTCCAGGTTATGCAGCGACGCCTGATGATGGCTGTACATGACAAACTTCCTTTCTACGCCGTCGCGGCGTCTCTCCGAAGCGTCAGGACCGGCGGAGCAGGAACTCCTGCCGCTGCTTGCCCGCCTTGCGACCCAGGCCGTCCGTGCCGTCCAGATAACGGACAACCCGCAGGGTGTCAGGATCTTCCGCGGAAACTTCGCAGTGACCGTACTTGAGCAAGGCGGAACCCTTGCGGCGGTTCAACTGCTGCGCCACATAGTCCTGGAGTTCCTTGTCTTCCTTGCCCCAGGGGAAAGGGCGGCGACAGAAGGGATCAGGGCAACCGGTAAGGCCGGCCTCGTCCCCATAGTAGATGGTAGGATTGCCAGGCAGGGCGCAGAGAATATCCACGCACAGCTTATAGCGTTCCACCGCCATGGCGTATTCCTCCGCCGTCAGCTTCAGGTCCCGCTGCTCCTTTTTGCTCAGTTCCAGGCCGGCTCGGCCGCAGAGCACATTCAGCGCCCGGGCACGGTCATGGCTGCCCACCAGGTTCATCAGCGCGTAACGGAATTGGGCGGGATAAACCTCGGCCTGATGATTGATCAGCCGCGCCAACGCCGCCGCGTCCTGCTTCCCCGTCACAAAGTTCAGAATGGCCTCCCGCAACGGATAGTTCATGACGCTGTCCAAGGTATCGCCGGTGCAGTAGTTGCGCATTTCGCCATAGGAAACCTTGTTGCTAGCGTCCTCCCACACTTCGCTCAACACCAGCGCGTCCCGGCGGGCGCGCTTCGCCGCCGTGCGCAAACTGCGCAGGAATTCCATGGGCAGCTCGTCGGCCACGTCCAGCCGCCAACCGGAGGCGCCGGCATGGAGCCACCGGGGTACAATGCCTTCCTTGGGCTTGAACATGAACTGCTGGTAATCCGGGTTCAGCTCCTGAACCTCCGGCAGGGAGGGAATGTTCCACCAGCAGGCGTAATCCGTGGGAAAGGTGCGGAATGTGTACCAGTCGTACCAGGGAGATTCCTTGGACTGATATGCGCCCACGGTATCGTAATGGCCGTAGCGGTTGAAATAGCGGCTGTCCTCGCCCGTATGGGAAAACACCCCGTCCAGAATCACGCGGATGCCTTTTTCCTCCGCCTTCTGGCAAAGGGTTTCAAACTCCTCCTGGGTCCCCAGCAAGGGATCAATCTGCGTATAGTCCCCCGTATCATAGCGATGGTTGCTGCGGGCACGGAAAATAGGGTTCAGGTACAGCACCGTGACGCCCATCTTTTCCAAATAGGGCAGCTTCTTCGTAATTCCCGTCAGGGTGCCGCCGAAGAAGTCCAGCGCCATGTAATCGCCGCTGCGGGGATCGCTGTCGGTGAGCAGTTCCTCGTCCCAGTCCTTGTGCATCAACCGATCGGTACGGTCGTCCACCGCCTTGGTGGGCGCCTTGAAAAAACGGTCGGGGAAAATCTGGTACACATTCGCGCCCTGAAAAAATCCGGGCGTCTTGAAGCCGGGCTTGTACACCGTGATCTGGTAGGAGGATACCGGGCCGGAAGCGTACACGGCGCCTTCTCCGCCCAGTTGGTCGTAGGCGTTGCCATAGCGGATGGCATGGCCGTCCTTTTGATAGAGAATAAAGTCATACCATAGCCAGCCCGGCTCCTGCGGCATGGTGATGGTGGCGCTCCAGGCGTTGTCCCCGTCGAAATGCATCACATAGGTGTTTTCCTCTCCGTTCCAGGTGCGGAGCACGACGGAATCGCTCTCGTCGGAAAGGAAACGAATGGTGACTTCACTGCCTGCCGGGGCAGGACCTGCGGGCGTACGAAAGAATGCCTGATGGGAGTTGTGCTGAAACATACGATCATCCTTGCTGCTTGTTATTTTCAACCGGAAATGTTCCGAAGGGAACCATGGAAAATGCAGGCACCCTGGTCTGCAAGCATGCAGGATGCCTTATGCGCGGATAGCGCCGCGCGGAAGGTGAGGCGTAGGACGCCGCAGCGGGGGAACTCGCCTCCCATCGCGGCGGCACGGCCGTTACTTCCGGCTGCCCAGCGTCTCCAAATGCCAAATGCGATCGTTGTATTCCCGGATGGTGCGATCGGAGGAGAATACGCCGGACATGGCGGTATTGATAACAGCCATCTTCTGCCACTTGCCCTGGTTGGCGTAGTCCTCGTTGATCCGGCGCTGCGCCATAGAGTAGGACCCGAAGTCCTTCAGAACAAAATAGCTGTCCGGCATGGAGCCGTAATCGCCCAGGAGCAGGGTATGGTACAGGGGCTGCAAAACGGTGGCGCTGTTTTCCAGCAGCGTGCCGTCGATCATCTGCGTCATGGCCTGACGGATCTCCTGGTTGGTCTCGTAAATCTGCATGGGGTTATAGTTGCGCTCCCGGTACATATCCTGCACGGTATTCGCCCGCATGCCGAAAATGTAGATATTATCCATACCCACCTGCTCGCTGATTTCCACATTGGCCCCGTCCATGGTACCAATGGTCAGCGCGCCGTTCATCATGAACTTCATGTTGCCGGTGCCGCTGGCTTCCTTGGAGGCGGTGGAGAGCTGCTCGGAAATCTCCGCTGCGGGAATGAGCACCTCGGCGGTGGACACGTTGTAGTTCTCCAGGAACACCACCTGCAGCATCTTGGACGCCCGGGGATGCTTGGCAATCAGTTCGCTGAGGGCGTTGATGAAGCGGATAATCAGCTTGGCCCGGTAGTATCCAGGAGAGGCCTTGGCGCCAAAGAAGAACACCCGGGGCTCCATGGTATAGTTAGGATCGTTGACAATGCGGTTGTACAGCACCAGAATGTGCAGCGCATTGAGCAGCTGACGCTTGTATTCATGAAGGCGCTTGGCCTGCACGTCGAAGATAAAGGCGGGGTCCACCTGGATGCCCTGGTTCTGCCGCACCAGCTGCGCAAGGCGCTCCTTGTTTTCGCGCTTGATCTTGGCGAACTTCTCCCGGAAAGCCTTGTCGTCGGCAAAGGGTTTCAGGTCGCTGAGGGTCTCGGGAGCATGAATCCACTTGTCGCCGATGGCCTGGCAGATCAGGTCCGTGAGCTTGGGATTGCAGCCCATGAGCCAGCGCCGGTGCGTAATGCCGTTGGTAATGGCCGTGAACTTCTCGGGCATGATCTGGGCATAATCATGGAAAGTATCTTCTTTCAGAATCTGTCCATGCAGCTGGCTCACGCCGTTCACCGAATAGGCCATGGCCACGCACAGGTTGGCCATATGCACCTGATTGTAGGCGATAATGGCCATGGAACCGATGCGCTCCCACTGGCCGGGGAAGTAGTTCCACAGCTTTTCGCACAGGCGGCGGTTCATTTCCGTCAGAATCTGGTAGATCCGGGGCAGCAGCTGCTTGACCATGTCCTCGGGCCACTTCTCCAGGCTTTCCGCCATGATGGTGTGGTTGGTGTAGGCCACGGTTTTCTGCACAATCTGGGAAGCTTCGTCCCAGCCCAGGCCCTCCTGGTCAATCAGCAACCGCATGAGTTCCGGAATGGCCAAGCCGGGATGGGTATCGTTGATGTGGATAACCACCTTTTCCGGCAGCAGGCGGAAATTATTGCCGTACATCCGCTTGAAGTCCTTGATGATGTACTGCAGGGTCGCGCTGGTAAAGAAGTAATGCTGCTTCAGACGCAGGCGCTTGCCTTCATAGTTGTTATCCTCGGGGTAGAGCACCTTCGAGATGACCTCAGCCAGTTCCTTCTCCTCGCTGGCCTCCACATAGCGGCCCTGGCCAAAGGCCGTCAGGTCAATGTGCTTGGGGCTACGCGCGGACCACATGCGCAAGCTGTTGACCGTGGCGGTATCGTACCCCACGATGGGCATATCATAGGGAACCGCTTCCACGGTATGATAATCCCGGTGGATGAACTTCTGCACGCCGTTCTCCACCACCTGCTCCACATAACCGTTGAAGTGTACCTCGCAGGCGTCCTCCATGACGGGCATTTCCCACACGTTGCCGTTGTCCAGCCAGTTGTCGGGCAGCTCCACCTGCTGGCCGTCCACAATGCGCTGCCGGAAAAGTCCGTACTCATAACGGATGGTGCAGCCCATGGCGGGCAGGTTCAGGCTGGACAGGCTGTCCAGGAAGCAGGCCGCCAGGCGGCCCAAGCCGCCGTTGCCCAGGCCGGGTTCCGGCTCCTCGGACAGGATGGAGGCCAGGTCGATGTTCAGTTCCTTGAGCGCCTGAGCATACACATCGGTGGAAACCAGGTTCAGCATGTTG
This sequence comes from uncultured Oscillospiraceae bacterium, assembly GCA_964540735.1. Classification (GTDB taxonomy): domain Bacteria; phylum Bacillota; class Clostridia; order Christensenellales; family Aristaeellaceae; genus Egerieenecus. The sequence continues at coordinate 6,615 of CAZINY010000019.1, read as the reverse complement.
TTGTACAGGCTGCGGCCCATGAGAAATTCCACGGAAAGATAATACAACCGCTTGGCCCGGCTGCTTTTCCGCTCCTCCCGGGCAATCATCCACTTCTGCATGATCTGGTCCCGCACGGTGAACGCCAGCGCCTTGTAGATCTGCTGCGGCGTAGCGTCCGCAATGGTGCGGCCATTGTACCGCTGCAATTTCCCAATGATGGATTGCTTGATGGACTCCTTATCAAAAGATGTGGTTGGCATGGGAGTTCCTCCTTGCTATTGTGCACAGCCTGCCGGCTGCAAATATCAGCGCTTTAGTATAGCACAAAAACCAGTTATTTACAAGGAACCCTGCAAAAGCCGGCTGCCGCCGGCTGAAAAGGCACGCAAACGCGCCTTTCTCCCCTATTCGTACACGGGATGATCGTCGCTGAAATCCAGCTCCACCCGCGTCCCCTGTCCGGGAACGGAGGTGATGCGGATGGGGTGGCCCAGCTTGTCCAGCACCCGGCGGCACAGGTACAGGCCCAGCCCCGTGGAACGCTGCTCCTCCCGCCCGTTGCAGCCGGTAAAGCCCTTTTCAAAGATGCGGGGCAGATCCTCCGCGCGAATGCCGATGCCGCTGTCCTGAAGCGCCAGCGTGCGCCCTTCCAGGCTGAAGCGGATGCGGCCGCGCTCCGGGGTGTACTTGATGGCGTTGGTCAGCAGCTGTTCCAGCACAAAGGCCAGCCACTTGCTGTCCGTGAGCACGGTCAGCTCCAGGGGCGGAAGCTCCAGGGCAATGCTCTTCAGCACGAACAGCCGGGCCAGTTTCCGCACCGCGCCCCGGACGCTGGGTTCCAGGGGCTGACGGGCAAACACGAAGTCGCTGCTTTCGCTGTCTAGGCGCAGGTAGGAGAGCACCATATCCACATAGCGTTCCACCTGAATCAGCTCGCCCTCCACCTCCGGTCCGGCGACGCCTGCGGGGGAGCGAAGCAGCAGGCGCATGGCGGATAAGGGCGTTTTGATCTGATGCGCCCACAGGGTATAGTAGTCCATCATTTCCCGGCGGGAACGCTCGTCGCAGGCGGCCTGCCGGGCGCGTTCGTCGCACAGCCGCCGGATCAGCGCCTGATAGTCCCGCTCCAGGCGGTCGCTGGGTTCAGGCAAGGGCGGCGCGTTCTCCGGCGGATGCTCCAGCAGCAGCTCCATCTCCATGAGCTTTGCCCGATAGCGGAAGTAGCCCACGCCCTCCGCCAACAGTAGCAGGCACAGGGCCAGCAGGATGCAATAGCTCACGGCCTCCCAGGGCAGGCCGTAGAGCAGGCATACCACGGCGAAGAGGAGGCACAGCCCTCCGGCGAGGCACAGGGTGCGCAGCTCCCGCCGCAGTCAGGCGCGAATCATGCCTCGCTTATCCAATACCCTTCCCCCTTCTTGGTGCGGATCAGCGCGTGCAGGCCCGCGTCCTCCAGCTTTTTGCGCAGCCGGGCGATGTTCACCGTCAGGGTGTTCTCGTCCACAAAGCTGTCAGATTCCCACAGCCGGGTCATCAGCTCGCCCCGGGAAACTACCTGCCCCCGATGTTCCAGCAGCTGTTGCAGCATGCGCAGCTCGTTGCGGGTAAGCTCCACGGTAACGCCGTCGTAGGTGAGCTGCCCGCTTTCCAGATTCAGCGCGCCGCGACCGCAACGCAGCAAATGCGCCGGGGCGCTAAAATCATAGGTGCGCCGCAGCAGCGCCTGCACCTTGGCCACCAGCACCTGCATATCAAAGGGTTTGGGAATGAAATCGTCTCCGCCCATATTCATGGCCATGACGATGTTCAGGTTATCCGACGCGGAGGAAAGAAAAACCACCGGCACCTTAGAAAGGCGTCGAATCTCCCCGCACCAGTGGTAGCCATTGAAAAAGGGCAGGGACACGTCCAACAACACCAGCTGCGGATCAAAGGCGGCAAACTCCTGGGTCACGCGGCTGAAATCCTCCGCGCAGCGCACGTCATACCCCCATTGCGCCAACCCTTCCCGAACAGTCCTGGCGATGACCGGGTCGTCCTCCACGATGAATATGCGATACATGCTCTCCCTCCCCAGGGGTATTATAACAACCGCGCGGATTTTTGCAAAGCGATGTGCACAGGTTTCATCAGCTTCTAATCTTCTGCCCGGATTGCCAGACGCCGCGGCGTATGATATGATACAATAAAATTAGATGGAGGAGACGCCATGGAAAAAAACAGGAACTCCGTCCAACGCTACTGGCCCTGGGCGTTGGCGGCCGCCACGGCGCTGCTGGCCGTCTGGGCCGTGGCCGAGACGCTGGCGATTGCGTGTGCCGCCGGCGGCTACACCCGGGAACTGGCCGGACGCGCCCTGGAGCGGCTGGGCTTGGGCGCGGCCCTGTGGGCGGTATTGGCGCTGGCAGGGCTTCGCTTTCGTCCCGCGCCCCCGCGGATTCCGCCCCAGCGGCCCCGTGCGGAGCGGCCGCTGCGCCGCCTGACGCTTTGGCGAACAGCGCTGTACGTCCTGGCCATTGCGCTAATTGCCCTGGGGGTGGGAAACCAGGGCATGCGGGATGTTCTGGTAAAAGCCATCCAAATTTGCACGGAGTGCATCGGCCTTGGGTAAGGCCCTGAACTGGCTGCGCCGCCACGCACCCACCCGGCGGCGCTGGATTCAGCTGTACGCAGCCCTGCTGTACAACGCGCATCTGAAAGGCTTTATTCAAGGAGAGATCTACACCGGCCCCCTAAAAAATCTTTGCGTGCCCGGGCTGAACTGCTACTCCTGTCCCGGGGCCGTGGGCGCTTGTCCCCTGGGCAGCCTGCAAAACGCCCTGGCGGCTTCCTCCGTGCGCGGTCCCTGGTATGTGCTGGGCATTTTGCTGCTCTTTGGCCTGACCCTTGGGCGAACCATCTGCGGGTTTCTGTGCCCCATGGGGCTGCTCCAGGAGCTGCTGCATCGCGTACCCACCCCCAAAATCCCCAAGAGCAGGCTGACCCGGGCGCTGTCCTACGGCAAGTATGTGACCCTGGGGCTGCTGGCGGTAGCCCTGCCCATATATTTCGGCGGGCAGCAACTGCCGCTGCCGGCATTCTGCAAGTATATCTGTCCGGCAGGCACGCTCGAAGGCGCGGCGGCCCTGCTGGCGCACCCGGAAAACGCGTCGCTGTTTTCCATGCTGCACGGGCTGTTTACGCAGAAGCTGGTCATTCTGATTCTGTTGGCGGCGCTGTGCGTATTTTGCTACCGGGCTTTCTGCCGGTTCCTTTGTCCGCTGGGGGCGATCTACGGCTTTTTTGCCCGGGTCAGCCTGCTGGGCATCCGGGTGGAGGAGGACCAATGCACCCGCTGCGGGCTGTGCCTGAGCCGCTGCCCGGTGGACATCCGCCGGGTGGGCGACCATGAATGCGTCCACTGCGGGGCCTGCAAGGCCGTGTGCCCCACCGGCGCGATTTCCTGGAAAGGCTCCCGGGTATTCCTGCGGCAAAACGCCCGCAAACGGCGCGTGCCCTGGCGGGGGCTGGCGGCCGCCGGCATGCTGGCGCTGCTGGGACTTACGCTGTGGATTGCCAACCAACCCGGACAGGAAACCGCCGCACCCGTGGAAACCGTGGAAACAGGCTACCAAGTGGGCATGACGGCGCCGGATTTCACGGTCCCCCTGTACGGCGGCGGTGAATTTCATCTATGGGAAAGCCGCGGAAAAATCACCGTGCTGAATTTCTGGGCTACCTGGTGTACTCCTTGCGTGGCGGAACTACCGTATTTCGACCGTCTGGCGGAGGAAATGGGCGACCAGGTGAGCGTGTTGGCCATCCATTCCAACCTGGTGACCGAAGACGTGGAAGCCTGGCTGGAGAAGGCCGGATATGCCCATCTGCCCATGGCCCTGGACGAAACCGGAGAAATTCTCAACGCCCTGGGCGTGTCCACCATGCTGCCGGTAACCATTATTTTAGACGCTAACGGCCAGGTCTGTTACAATGCGGTCGGTTCAGTAACCTACGATTTCCTGCTGGAGCAGATACGCGCCGCCCAATAAACCGAGCGCCGCGCGCCTTTCTGACAAAAGGCGCGCGGCGCTTTGTTTCACTCTTGGAGCCTCAGGGATGCACAAAAGTGCCTGCGTCGCTGCCTTGCAGCACTTCCAGCAGCCGTTCGGGCTTGTCCAGGCCGAACACCCGCACCATGGGCACGCGGTTTTCCGCGCACAGGGCGAAGGCGGCGGCATCCATGACCTTCAGCCCCTGGGCCAGCGCCTGGGCGTAGGTCAGGTCGCGGATGAGGGTGGCGGAGCTGTCCGTGCGCGGGTCGGCGGTATACACCCCGTCGATGTTCTTGCCCATGAGGATGGCGTCCGCCTGCATCTCGATGGCGCGCAGGGCCACGGCGGTGTCCGTGGAGAAGAAGGGGTTCCCGGAACCGCAGCCAAAGAGCACCACCCGGCCCTGGGACAGGTATTCCCGGGCGGTCATGGCGTTAAAGGGCTGGGCAAAGCGGTCCATGTCCACCGCGGACATAACCACCGCGTCCACGCCTTCCCGGCGCAGGGCGTCGGCCACGCACAGGCAGTTGATCATGGTACCCAGCATGCCCATCTGGTCGGCGGTTACCGCGTCCATGTGGGCGCTGGGGCCCTGCCGTCCGCGCCAGATGTTTCCCGCGCCGATGACGATGCCGATTTCCGTGCCCAGCTCATGCATCTGCCGAATCACCTGGGCCACATGCTGCACCATGGGAAAATCGAATAGTTCGCTGCCGGACTTCAGGGCTTCGCCGCTGAGCTTGAGCAAAACCCGTTTGTAGGTGGTTGCCATAGGTTCGTCCTCCTTCTCCTGAAAAAAAGGAGGAACGGCTCATGCGCGTTCCTCCCTGTGACGGTATGCTTACGCCTTCTTCATCTGCGCGGCAATCTCTTCCGCGAAGTTGTCCTGGCGCTTTTCGATGCCCTCGCCGCGCTCGAAGCGGGTGAAGCGCACCACGTCCAGGTTCGCGCCGGTGGCCTTGGCAACCTCGGCCATCAGGCCCTTGATGGACTTGTCGCCATCCTTGACGAAGGGCTGCTCCAGCAGGCAGACTTCCTTGTAGTACTTCTCGATGCGGCCTTCCACCATGCGGTCCACGATCTTCTCGGGCTTGCCTTCGTTGATGGCCTGGGCGCGGAGAATCTCCTTCTCCTTCTCCAGCTTGGCGGCGTCGACTTCCTCGCGGCGCACGGCCTCGGGCTTGGCGGCGGCAATCTGCAGGGCCAGGTCGTGGGCGAAGGCCTTAACCTCGTCGTCCTGCTTGTCGGTGGCGACCTCCACCAGCACGCCCACCTTACCGCCCATATGGATGTAGGTGGACACCACGCCGGCAGTCTCGTAGCGGGCGAAACGGCGGATGCTGATCTTCTCGCCGATGGCCACGGTGGCCTCGCTCACCAGGTCGGAAACGGTCTTGGAGGCGTCGTCGGCGAAGGGCTGGGTCAGCAGCGCGTCCACGTCGGCGGGGTTGGCCTTGGCGATGTGCTTGGCCACATTGTTGCAGAAGCCGATAAAGTTGTCGGTCTTGGCCACGAAGTCGGTCTCGCAGTTGACCTCGACGATGACGCCCACGGCGCCGTCCTCGGAGGTGTACTGGGCCACCACGCCCTCGGCGGCGATGCGGCTGGCCTTCTTGGCGGCCTGGCTCAGGCCCTTCTCGCGCAGCCACTCAATGGCCTTTTCCATATCCCCGTCGCTCTCCACCAGGGCCTTTTTGCAATCCATCATACCAGCGCTGGTGCGCTCGCGCAGTTCCTTTACCATTGCAGAGGTAACAGCTGCCATTGGAAAAACCTCCTTAAATCTGTTGACTTGGATAAAGGAAGGGGGAGCTTTTCGGGAAAAGCTCCCCCTCCACATGAACTTGTTTCAGGGGATCGGGGCTCAGGCCTCCACGGTCTCCTCAACCTTTTCGGCCTCTTCGGGGGCGGCTGCGCCCTCGTCCATCTGCTCGCCCTGCTTGCCTTCCAGCACGGCGTCGGCCATCTTGCCGGCGATCAGCTTGACCGCGCGGATGGCGTCGTCATTGCCGGGGATCACGTAGTCGATCTCATCGGGGTCGCAGTTGGTATCCACGATACCCACGATCGGAATGCCCAGGATGCGGGCCTCGGTCACGGCGATGTGCTCCTTGCGGGGATCCACAACGAACAGCGCGCCGGGGAGCTTCTTCATTTCACGGATGCCGCCCAGGTTGGCCTCCAGCTTTTCACGCTCGTGGCACAGGTTGACGACTTCCTTCTTGGGCAGCACGTCGAACTGGCCGCTCTGCTCCATCTTGTCGATCTGGTTCAGGCGCTCCACTCGGCTACGGATGGTGCGGAAGTTGGTGAGCATGCCGCCCAGCCAGCGGTTATTCACATAGAACATGTTGCAGCGCTTGGCCTCGGACTCGATGGACTCCTGGGCCTGCTTCTTGGTGCCCACGAACAGGATGCTCTTGCCTTCCATGGCGATGTCGCGCACAAAGGCATAGGCTTCGTCGATCTTGCGCACGGTCTTCTGCAGGTCGATGATGTAGATGCCGTTGCGCTCGGTGAAGATGTACTGGGCCATTTTGGGGTTCCAGCGGCGGGTCTGGTGGCCGAAGTGAACGCCGGCCTCCAGCAGCTGCTTCATGGA
>CAZINY010000018.1:44271-45698 GCA_964540735.1 uncultured Oscillospiraceae bacterium | reverse complement strand
CCTCGATGTGGATGCGGGTGATGCCGATGCGCTTCTCCCCCTCCGGCGTTTCCACCATCAGGTGGCCGTCCACGCACAGGGGCAGGTCGTATTGGCTGATCTGGTATGCCTTGGGCAGGTCGGGGTAGAAGTAGTTCTTCCGATCCTGCTTGGAATAGCGGGCGATGGTGCAGCCCGTGGCCAGCCCGGCCAGCGCCGCGTAATGCACCACTTGCTTATTCAACACCGGCAGCGTGCCGGGAAAGCCCATGCACACCGGGCAACACTGGGTGTTGGGCGGCGCGCCGAAGTCCGTCTTGCAGGAGCAGAAAATCTTGGTTTTGGTCTTCAGCTCCACGTGAACCTCCAGGCCGATGACCATTTCGTAGCCCTTGAGGGGTTTCCATGGGGTGGCCATATCACTCCGCCTCCTTTTTCACATAGCCCGCGGCGCGCTCCAGCGCCGCGCCGATGCGGTAGAGCAGGGGCTCGGAAAACACCTTGCCCATGAGCTGCGCCCCCACGGGGAGGCCCGCCTCGTCCGTGCCGCAGGGCAGGGACAGGGCCGGGATGCCCGCGATGTTCACCGGCACGGTGTAGATGTCCCCCAGGTACATCTCCAGGGGAGACGCGGTCTTTTCCCCCAGCTTGTAGGCGGTGGTGGGGGCCACGGGGCCCAGCAGCGCGTCGCACTGCTCCAGAACCCGTTCCATGTCCCGAATCACCAGGGTGCGCACCTGCAGGGCCTTTTTGTAATAGGCGTCGAAGTAGCCCGCGCTCAGGGTGTAGGTGCCCAGGAGAATCCGCCGCTTTACCTCCGGGCCGAAGCCCTCGCTGCGGCTTTTCAGGTACAGTTCCTCCAGGTCCTGGTACTCCGCGGTGCGATGGCCGTAGCGCACGCCGTCAAAGCGGGCCAGGTTGGAGGATGCCTCTGCGCTGGAGATCACGTAATAGGCCGGCAGGGCGTAGTCCAGGGAAGGAATGCTCACCTCCGTCACCGTGGCGCCTTCCTTTTCCAGGAGCTTGGCGGCGCGCAGCACCTGCTTTTTCACCGCGGGGGCCAGGCCTTTACCGAAAAATTCCTTGGGCAGGCCGATGCGCAGGCCCTTGACCCCGGCGTTCAGCTCCCGGCCCATGGGGGTGTAGCCCCGCTTCACCGAGGTGGAGTCCCGCCGGTCATAGCCCGCCAGGGCGTCCAGCACCAGGGCATTGTCCGCCACGGTGCGGGTCATGGGGCCAATCTGGTCCAGGGAGGAGGCGAAGGCCACCAGACCGTAGCGGCTCACGGAGCCGTAGGTGGGCTTCATGCCCACCACCCCGCAGAAGGCCGCGGGCTGGCGGATGGATCCGCCGGTGTCGCTGCCCAGGGCGAAGGGCGCTTCCCCCGCCGCCACGCAGGCGGCGCTTCCCCCGGAGGAACCCCCGGGCACCCGGCTGGTATCCCGCGG
>CAZINY010000018.1:0-44261 GCA_964540735.1 uncultured Oscillospiraceae bacterium | reverse complement strand
GTGATATGGAAGGCGGAGTTCTCCGTGGTGGAGCCCATGGCAAACTCGTCCAGGTTGGTCTTGCCCAGCAGAGGACACCAGCGCAGCTTTTCATAGGCGGTGGCGTCGTAGGGGGGGGTGAAATCCTCCAGCATTTTGGAGGCGCATGTGGTGGGCAGGCCCTGCACGCAGATGTTGTCCTTCACCGCCATGGGGATGCCCGCCAGGGGCGGCAGCTCCTCCCCGCGGACGCGGGCATCATCGACGGCCTCCGCCTCCGCCAGGGCGCGGTCGGGGCAGCGGGTGATAAAGGCGCCGATATCCCCTTCCTTCGCTTCCATGGCATCCAGCCATGCCTGGGTCAATTCCCGGGCGGAGACGCGCCCGCGGACGAGGGCTTCCCGGGTTTGGGTCAGGGTGAGTTCTGTCAGCTTTTCCATGGGGCAACCCTCCTTACTCGAACGTTTGGGGCACGGCCACGCATTCCCGGGTGCGGGCGGGAGCACAGGCCAGCAGCGCTTCCCGGTCCATGGACGGCGCGGGGACGTCCTCCCGGAACACGTTTTCCATGGGGATCACGTGGGCGGTCATGGGCGCATCCTGGGTGTCCAGGCTGCTGAGGGCCTGGGCGAAGTCCAGCACCGCCTCCAGCTCCCGGCCCATGCGCTCCTCTTCCTCGGGGGAAAGGGCCAGCTTGGCCAGCTCCGCCACCTGGCGCACGGCCATGGCGGGGCGGCGCTTCTCCCGCTTCTTCTCCTCCGTGCCCGCGGCCACCCCCAGCTTGAGCACCTCCAGCTGGGCGGGGTCCACAAAGTCCGGGGCGCCGGTCATGGGGCAGGAAGCGTCCTTCACCTTGGGGAAGGCGATCACGTCCCGCAGGGAATCCGCGCCCAGGAGCAGCATCACCAGCCGGTCCAGCCCGAAGGCGAAGCCCCCGTGGGGCGGCGTGCCGTAGCGGAAAGCGTCCATAAGGAAGCCAAAGCGCTCCCGGGCGTCCTCCTCCGAGAAACCCAGGGCCTTGAACATCATCGCCTGCACGTCGCTGCGGTGGATACGGATGGAGCCGCTGCCCAGCTCCACGCCGTTGAGCACCACGTCGTAGCTCTGGGAGCGCACCCGGCCGGGGTCGGTGAGCAGGTAGGGCAGGTCCTCCTCATAGGGCATGGTGAAGGGGTGATGCATGGCCAGGTAGCGGCCCTCCTCCTCCGACCACTCGAACTGGGGGAAGTCCGTAACGAAGCAGAAGCGGAAATCATCCTTGGGGCGCAGGCCCAGCATATCCCCCACCTCCAGCCGCAGCCCGCACAGGGTGCGGCACACGGTGGCGAAGCTGTCCGCGCAGAAGAGGATGAAGTCCCCGTTCTCCGCCCCCAGGCGTTCCAGCAGCGCTTGCCACTGGGGCGGGGTGAAGTACTTTTGCAGGATGGAGTTGATCTCCCCGTTATCGTGAATGAGAATCCAGGCCATGCCCTTGGCCCCGTAGCCCAGGGCGTGGGCGGTGAGGGTTTCAATGGTGGAGCGGGTGAACTTTTCCCCGCAGCCCTTGCAGTTCAGCGCCCGGACCACGCCCCCCTGCTCCGCCGCGGCCCGGAACACCGAGAAGCCGCAGGCCGCGGCGATGTCCGTCACGTCGGCAATCTCCATGCCGAAGCGCAGGTCGGACTTGTCGCAGCCATAGCGGTCCATGCTCTCCCGCCAGGTCAGGCGAGGAAAAACATAGTCCAGCTCCCGGCCCATGACTTCGGCAAACACCGCGTGGAACAGCTTTTCCAGGTGAATGAGCACATCCTCCTGGTCCACAAAGGACATTTCCATGTCCACCTGGGTAAACTCCGGCTGCCGGTCCGCCCGCAGGTCCTCGTCCCGGAAGCAGCGGGCCACCTGGTAGTATTTATCCATGCCGCCCACCATGAGCAGCTGCTTGAAGATTTGCGGGCTCTGGGGCAGGGCGTAGAAGGTGCCCGGATGCACCCGGCTGGGCACCAGGTAATCCCGGGCGCCCTCGGGGGTGGATTTGCACAGCATGGGGGTTTCCACCTGGCAGAAGCCCTCCCCGTCCAGGAAGCGCTCCGCGGCGGACTGCACCCGGTGGCGGAAGCGCAGCGCCCGTTGCAGGGCGGGCCGGCGCAGGTCCAGGTAGCGGTATTTCAGCCGCAGTTCCTCCCGCACATGGGCGTCCTCATCCAGGGAGAAGGGCAGGGGCTGGGCCTCGGAGAGCACGGTGAGGCGCTCCGCCCGCAGCTCCACCTCGCCTGTGGCCAGGCGGGGGTTGTAGGTCTCCTCATCCCGGTGGGCGATGAGCCCCTCCACCTGCACCACGGACTGCATGCGCAATGTTTCCGCCCGGCGGAAGTCCTCCGGGGGCAAGCGCCGCCCGTCGCACACCACCTGGAGCACGCTCTCCCGGTCCTTCACGTCCAGAAAAATCACGCCGCCCATGTCCCGCCGGGTCTGCACCCAGCCGCAGCATACCGCCGCCTGTCCCATGTGTTCCCGGCGCAGCGCGCCGCAATAATGAGTCCGCCGCATGAAAACCTCTCCCTTCTTTCACCGGGCCTACGAAAAAAGCCGCCCTTCGTCCCTGCCTTCGGGACGAAAGACGGCGTCTTACGCGGTACCACCCTCATTGGATGCAAAGCCTCGCGGCCGCATCCCCTCACTGGCAACGAGCCAAATACAGCTGATTGCCTGAAGCTGTCACGGGCTTCTCCCGTCCGCGCCTACTGGGCTTGCGCCGTTGGGGCGGAGGCTCCGAGCCGTTCCTTCGCCGGGCCTTCCCTGCCGCACTCGCACCTTGACGCGGCTCTCTGAAAAGGGCGGATTCCCCGGGTACTGCTGCTCTTCACGGCCTTTCATGGGGCGGAACGCCGCCCCTGTGAAATTGCTTTGCATGATAGCACGGTTTTGCTCTCCCGTCAAGGGAAATACATGGGAAATGCAAAACCTGTTTCCAGATCAAAATCCGAAGAAGCGCTTCAGCTTCCCCGGCGCGTTGAAGCACAAGCCCTGGATGCCGCAGCGCAGGGCGCCCTCGATATTGGCGGGAGCGTCATCGATGAACAGGGTGCGGTTGCCGTCCAGGTGGAAATGGTCCAGCAGGTAGTGATAGATTTCCGCCGTGGGCTTCAGCATATGCACCCGGGAGGAAATCACCATGCCGTCGGCCAGGCGGAAGAAGTCGAACTTCTCCTCCACCAGCCGGAAGCTCTCCGCCCGGTAGTTGGAGAGAATCAGGCAGCGCTTGCCCCGGGCCTTGCACAGGCGCAGGGTTTCCACGCCCTCGGGGATGGGGTCCTTGAGGTCGGCCCAGGCGTCCAGCAGATAGCGGATGTCCGGGCGCAGGGACTTGTCCAGGCCCGCCATGGCGTCCGCGGCCTCGTCCAGGGACAGGGTGCCTCGGTCCAGCATAATCCAGCAGGGGGAGTGAAACACCTTATCCAGGAGCAGGGCGTGTTTCTCCGGCTCTCCGGGGAACACGTCCTCCAGAATGCGCTGGGGTTGGAAAGCCACCAGCACATTGCCCACGTCAAAAACCACCGTGTCGATTTCATCCCAGGGCATAGAAGCATACTGAGCATCCAGGGGCAGATGGTAAGGCACCATCGAAATCACTTTCCTTTCGTGCAATATGGATTTTCAACGGCGGCGGCCCCGCTTGCGCCGCTGCTGCACATCGCTGGCAGGGGCCTTCTCCCCCCGCAGGGCCAGCAGCTGGTCGCGGAGCTTGGCGGCCTGCTCAAACTCCAGGTTCTTGGCGGCGGAGAGCATTTCCTCCTCCACCTGGCGCATGAGGGCGGCGCGCTCGTCCTCGTTAAGGGCAGTGGGCGCGGCCTCGGAGACCTTCTTGGTGATCTCCAGCACCTCGTGCACAGCGTTGCGCACGGTTTCCGGGGTGATGCCGTGGGCCTGGTTGTAGGCCTCCTGCAGGGCGCGGCGGCGGTTGGTTTCGCCGATGGCCTTCATCATGCTCTCGGTCATCACGTCCCCGTACATGATAACCCGGCCGTCGGCATTGCGCGCCGCCCGGCCGATGGTCTGCACCAGGCTGGTCTCGCTGCGCAAAAAGCCCTCCTTGTCCGCGTCCAGGATGGCCACCAGGGCCACCTCCGGCAGGTCCAGGCCCTCACGCAGCAGGTTGATGCCCACCAAGACGTCGTATTCCCCCAGGCGCAGGTCTCGAATCAGCTCCATGCGCTCAATGGTCTGGATGTCGCTATGCAGATAACGCACGCGGATCTCCATTTCCTTGAGGTAGTCCGTGAGGCTCTCGGCCATGCGCTTGGTGAGCGTAGTGACCAGCACCCGCTCATTGCGGGCGGTCACCTGGCGGATCTCGCCCACCAGGTCGTCCACCTGGCCCGTGGCCTTGCGCACGATGATCTTGGGGTCCAACAGCCCCGTGGGGCGGATGATCTGCTCCACCACCTGCTCGGCCTTGGCGCTCTCGTAGGGGCCGGGGGTGGCGGAGACGTACACGGTTTGATGGATGCGCTGCTCAAACTCGCTGAAAAGCAGCGGCCGGTTGTCATAGGCGGAGGGCAGGCGGAAGCCGTACTCCACCAGGGTATCCTTCCGGGCGCGGTCGCCGTTATACATGGCGCGTATCTGCGGAACGGTGACGTGACTCTCGTCAATGAAGCAGATGAAATCCTTGGGGAAATAGTCCAGCAGGGAGTAGGGCGCGTCCCCGGGCTTGCGGCCGTCAAAGTAGCGGCTGTAATTCTCGATACCCTGGCAATAGCCGATTTCCCGCATCATCTCGATGTCGTAATTGGTGCGCTGGGCGATGCGCTGGGCCTCCAGCAGCTTGCCTTCCTTTTCGAACTGGGCCACCCGCTCCTTCAGGTCGCGCTCGATGACGGCGATGTTTTCCTCCATGTGGCTGTGGTCGGTGGCGTAATGGGTGGCGGGGAACACCGCCGCGTGCTCGAGGGTGGCCAGCACATGGCCGCTGACCACCTCGATCTCGGAAATGCGGTCGATCTCGTCCCCGAAGAATTCCACCCGCAGGGCGTGCTCGTATTCCCCGGCGGGGATGATCTCCACCGTATCCCCCCGCACGCGGAAGGTGCCGCGGACAAAGTCCAGGTCGTTGCGCTCGTACTGAATCTCGATGAGCTTGCGCAGCAGGGCGTCCCGGTCCATGGTCATGCCCGGGCGCAGGGAGATCATCTGCCCCTCGTACTCGCTGGGATCGCCCATGGAGTAGATGCAGCTCACCGAAGCCACGATGATCACGTCCCGGCGCTCCCGCAGGGCGGCGGTGGCGCTGTGGCGCAGGCGGTCGATTTCATCGTTGATGGAGGCGTCCTTCTCGATATAGGTATCGGAGGAAGCAATATACGCCTCGGGCTGGTAATAATCGTAATAGCTGACAAAATATTCCACCCGGCTGTCCGGAAAGAAGGCGCGGAACTCGCTGCACAGCTGGGCGGCCAGGGTTTTGTTATGGGCGATGACCAGGGTGGGGCGCTGCACCCGCTCAATGACCGAAGCCATGGTGAAGGTTTTGCCCGAGCCGGTAACGCCCAGCAGCACCTGGCTTTGCAGTCCCTGCTCAAATCCGTGGGCAAGGGCTTCAATGGCCTGGGGCTGATCCCCGCTGGGGCTGTAGGGAGCCTTGAGTACAAAACGATTCATGGGCGACTACCTCCCTTGGCTGCTTTTCCATAACCAGCCTGCTTTCCTAGTATAGCACGGCATAGCGGCGCTGAAAAGCGAACAAAAAAAAAGAAAGCCTGCTCCGGCAGGCGTCCTCCTGCAAGCAGGCCGCGCTTTCCTTTCACCGCGGGGCGCAGGGGGAATGCCCCCCTGCCGGGGATTGGGGCGGCGCCCCAAGTCCCGCGCCGCAGCGCGCGTACATTCCAGGTTCAGCGATTTTCCCATTGCCGGAAAAAAGCGCGCGCCTGGTCGGAATCTTCCCGAATTTGGGCTTTCAGGGCGTCTACGGAGTCAAAGCGGCGCTCGGAGCGCTGGAAATTCAAAAAGTCCAGCCGCACTTTTTTGCCGTAGAGCATGAGGCAGGCGTCCAGCACATGGGCTTCCACGGTGACCGAGCCTTCGGGCAAGGTGGGATGCCGGCCCACGTTGACGACCGCGGGATAGGCGCGTCCCTCCACCGTCAGGTAGCAGGCATATACGCCGAAAGCCGGCAGGGCTTTGTTCAGGGGCACATTCACATTGGCGGTGGGGTAGCCCATGGTGCGGCCGATATGCTTGCCGTCCATGACCCGGCCCGAGAGCGTGTAGGCGTGCCCCAGCAGCCGGGTAGCGCCGTGGATATCCCCCTGGGCCAGCAGGGCGCGGATGCGGGTGGAGCTCACCGGGGAACCATCCAGCTCCACCGCCGGGACAATATGCGTGGCAAAGCCCAGCTGGCGGCCCATGCCGGTCAGCAGCGCGCCGTTCCCGCGGCCGCCTTGCCCGAACGTGTTGTTGAACCCTACCACCACATGCCGGGGCTGGAAGGTTTCCGTCATGCGCCGGACAAAATCCTCCGGCGGTTCGTCCGCCAGGGCGTGGGTGAAGGGGAATACGCACAGCTCGTCCACGCCGTAGCCCAGCATAAACCGCGCGCGTTCGGGCAGGGTGGTGAGCATCCGGGGGGCTTTATCCGGGCAAAGCACCGCCAAGGGATGGGGGGTAAAGGTACATACCCGCAGGGGAAGACCTTCGGCTTCCGCCAGGGCGTTGCCGGTGATCAGCAGCTTCTGATGCCCGCGGTGTACCCCGTCAAACATGCCCAGCACCAGCACGCAGGGCGCTGTGCGGGCAGGATTGCGAACGATCCGCAATGGTATTTCCTCCTTATGCTTCCGGGGGAATCTGTGCGCGCCAGGCCAGCTCATCCCCTTGCAGGCAGGCAATGCCCCAGAAAGCGTCCGATAGATAAATGCGCACGGCTTCCCCAGGCGCGGGGGCCGCGCTAAGGCGCAACGCCTGGACGGGCAGTTTGCCGCCGTTCCGGGCGACTTTTTCCAGGCGCGGGGGCACGTCCGCACGCTTCAGGTGCCCCAGGGGCGCGTCCGGGGGAAGCAGCAGCCGGGACAGGGTTCCCGCCGCTGCGGCGGATTGGGCTTCCCCCAGGGTAACGGCGTTGTCCAGGGTGAAAAAACCGCTGCGGCTTCGCAGCAGAAAACGCATGTGCGCCGGACAACCCACCAGTTCGCCCAGGTCATGGCAAATGGAGCGCACGTAGGTTCCCCGTCCGCAACGGATGCGCAGCATCCAACCGTGACGCGGCGTTTCCTCCAGGAGGGTCAGCTCGTCCACCCGCACCATGCGCTCAGGCACATCGACGTTTTCCCCGCGCCGGGCCAGGGCATACAGCGGCATGCCTTCCCGTTTGATGGCGCTGTACATGCTGGGCCGTTGACGGATCTCGCCGGTCAGGGCAGGCAGCGCAGCCTCGATTTGCCCGCGGTCCGGATATTGGTTGCCGCGAGCGGTTACCCGGCCCGTGGCGTCCTGGGTGTCCGTGGCCGAGCCGAAGGCCACCTCCGCTACATATTCCTTTTCCTTGTCCACCAGGTAATCAAAAAGCCGCGCGGCCCTGCCGATCATCACGGGCAGCACGCCGGCGGCCTCCGGGTCCAGGGTGCCCGCGTGGCCGGCCTTTTCCCCGCCGCACAGGCGGCGCAGCGTGGCAACCACCGCGGCGGAGGTCATGCCCGGGGGCTTGAGTATATTGATAAATCCGTTCACAGGGCCGCTCCTTGTTCCAGCGCCGCGTTCAGCGCGCTTTCCATGCGGCTGCGCACCAGCTCCACCGCCTGCTCCAGCGGCATGTCCAGGGTGCAGCCCGCCGCCATGGCGTGCCCGCCGCCGCCCAGCTCCGCCGCAATATCGTCCACCTTACAGGGCGCCAGGGCGCGCATGCTCAGCTTCACGTCGCCCATGTCCGTCTCCCGGGCCAGGAAGGCCAGGCGAACGCCATGGACATCCAGGGCAAAATTCACAATGGCCTCGGCGTGCTCAGGCAGCGCTTTACAGTCCAGAAAATCCTGCCAGGAAAGGGCCATATAGGCGATGTGATCCCCGGCGCAAAAGCGCAGGCTGGACAGGGCGCGGCTGAGCAGCAGCAGCTGCGGCTTGCTGCGCACCCGGAAGAGAATGCGGTTCATCTCCGCCAGCGGCAGAGGCAGCAGCATCAGCTCGCCCATCATCAGAAAGGCTTCGGCGGTGGTGTTGTTAAAGCTGAAATTGCCCGTATCCGTGCTCACCGCGGTATACAGGCATTTGGCGATTTCCGTATCAATGGTTACGCCCAGCTGCTTGATGAGCTCCCAAACCACCAGGCCCGTGGCGCTGGAGGTGGGCGAAACCAGGTTCCGTTGGGCGTAATAGGGATTGGTGCCATGGTGGTCCACCTGCGCGGTGCGCTGGGACGCCTCAAAGATGCGGATGCAGCTGCCCAGGCGGCGCTGATCGGACACGTCCACGCACAGCATCAGCTCCGGATGCGCATGGCCCAGCGCTTCCGGACGGAGCACCTGATCCGCTCCAGGCAGGAAGGAGAGATACGCGGGCACCGCATCCTGGCAAATGACCTGCGCTTGCTTGCCCAGGCGTTCCAGGGCCAGGCGAAGGGCCAAACTGCTGCCCAGGGTGTCCCCGTCGGGGCTGACATGGGCGCAAAGCACGATTTTCTGCGCCTGGCGGATATCCTCCAGCAGGCCGTCCCGGTCATTGATCGCTTTCGTTTCCATGGTTGACTTGCTCCCCCGCTTCCTGCGCCTTGCGCAGAACTTCCGCGATGTGCACGCCGTAGGCGATGTTGCCGTCGGCCACAAAGCTCATTTCCGGGCTGTAACGGATGAGCATCCGCTTGCCCAGCTCCCGGCGGATAAACCCGGCGGCGTTTTTCAGCGCCTTCATCATGGGTTCCCGCTTGTCCTCCTCCAGGACGCTGATATAGATTTTGGCATAGCGAAGGTCCCGCGTTACCTCCGCCCGGGTCACGGAAAACGTCCCGGAAACCCGCGGGTCGTTTACCTCCTCCCGGATAATGGCGTCCACCTCCCGGCGGACTTCCTCGGAGATGCGGTCGATTCTCTGATAGCTCATGGGTGCTCCTTTCCGGGGAAGAAACCGGGGAGGGGGCTTCGCATCAAGCCTCCTCCCCGGCGCTCCCGGTATGCTCGGAGAGCCGGCGCTGCCGACTCTCGCCGGGGAATGGATTCAATGGGCGTCAGCGGGGAATTTCCTCCATGACGTAGCACTCCACCACGTCGCCCTCTTTGATCTCGTTGTAGCCTTCCAGGCTCATGCCGCATTCAAAGCCCGTGCCCATTTCCTTCACGTCCTCCTTGTAATGTTTCAGGGAGGAGAGCTTGCCGGTGAAGACGACCACATTGTCCCGCAGCAGGCGTACCTGCGCGTTACGCTGCACCTTGCCGTCCTGCACGTAGCAGCCGGCGATGGTGCCGGAACCGGTGATCTTGAACACGTTGCGCACTTCGGCGTGGCCCAGCAGCACTTCCTTGTATTCCGGAGCCAGCATGCCCTTCATGGCCTTTTCCATGTCCTCGATGGCGTTGTAAATGATGGTGTACAGCCGCACGTCCACCTTTTCCTTTTCGGCGGTAGCCCGCGCGGAGGCATCGGGACGGATATTGAAGCCGATGATAATGGCATTGAAAGCGCTGGCCAGGTTTACGTCGTCCTTGGTGATGGCGCCTGCGCCGCTGTGCAGCACCCGCACCTTGACCTCGTCGTTGCTCAGCTTTTCCAGGGCCTGCTTCACGGCCTCCACGCTGCCCTGCACGTCCGCCTTGATAATCAGGTTCAGCGTAAGCTGCTTGCCCTCCTCAATGGAGGCAAAGAGGTTCTCCATGGACATCTTGGCCATGGTGGCTTCCCGGGAGGCCTTGAGCTTCTCCCGGCGCTCGTCCGCAACCTGGCGGCTGAGCTTGTCGTCGCCTACGGCGATGACTTCGTCGCCCGCGGAAGGCACGTCGTCAAAGCCCATGACCTCCACCGGCGTGGAGGGACCAGCGGACTCGACGCGCTCGCCCCGGTCGTTGATCATGGCGCGCACGCGGCCTGCGGCCAGGCCGGCAATAATGTTGTCGCCCACGTGCAGGGTGCCGTTCTGCACCAGCACCGTGGCCAGGGGGCCGCGGGCCTTGTCCAGCTTGGCCTCGACGATGATGCCGCGGCCCAGACGGTTGGGATTGGCCCGCAGCTGGAGCACATCCGCCTGCAGCAGAATCATCTCCAGCAGGTCGTCAATGCCCATGCCGGTCTTGGCGCTGACGGGCACCACGATGGTTTCGCCGCCCCAATCCTCGCACACCACGTCGTACTTGGTGAGCTCCTGCTTGATCTTCTCGGGATCGGCGCCTTCCTTGTCCATCTTGTTGATGGCGACGATAATCGGCACTTCGGCGGCCTGGGCATGGTGGATGGCCTCGATGGTTTGGGGCATCACGCCGTCGTCCGCGGCCACCACCAGCACGGCGATATCCGTGGCCTGGGCGCCCCGGGCGCGCATGGCGGTAAAGGCTTCATGGCCGGGGGTATCCAGGAAGGTGATGGAGCGGCCGTTGATGCTGACGGTATACGCGCCGATGTGCTGCGTAATGCCGCCCGCTTCCCCCGCCGTGACCCGCGCCTTGCGGATATAGTCCAGCAGGCTGGTTTTGCCGTGGTCCACGTGGCCCATGATGGTGACCACCGGGGGCCGGGGCTGAAGGTTTTCCTCGGTATCGGCGAAGTCCTCCGCCTCCAGGTGGTCCTCCGCGGTCTTGTCCAGCTTCTTTTCCAGGGTTACGTCAAAATCCGCGCAGATCAGGGAGGCGGTATCAAAATCCAGCTCGGTATTGATGTTGGCCATATTGCCCAGCATCAACAACTTTTTGAGGATCTCGCTGGCGGGCTTGCCGATGCGCTCGGTCAGGTTGCGGACGGTGATGGTGTCCGCGGTCATGTAGGCGTGGTCAATCTTGATGGGCGCCATGAGCTGCTGGGCGGAAGGCTTCTTCGCCCGCGCACGGCGGCCGCCGCGCACCACGTCGTCATCGTACCCGTTGAAGGTATTCTTTACCGCATTGCGCTTGCTGCGGGTGACCCGCTCCGGGTCATGTTGGCGGATATAGTTCTTCTTGTTGGGGTCGTAGTTGGAAACGCGCTCCTTTTCCATCACGGGCGTCAGCTCAGGCGCCTTGGGACGTCCCATGGGGCGCCCGCCCATGCCGGGACGCGGTCCGCCCATACCGGGACGCGGCGCGCCGCCTTGGGGCCGTGGCGCAAAGCCTCCCTGAGGCCGGGGCGCGCCAGCAGCTGCGCCCTGAGGATTGGCGGGACGGCCATAGGGTCCCTGGGGATTGGCGGGACGGCCATAGGGTCCCTGAGGATTGGCGGGACGGCCATAGGGTCCCTGGGGATTGGCGGGACGGCCGTAGGGTCCCTGAGGATTGGCGGGACGGCCATAGGGTCCCTGGGGATTGGCCGGGCGGCCGTAAGGACCCTGGGGCCGGGGCGCACCGGATTGCGCAGGCCGGGGCGCAGGCTGCGGCATCCGTTGCCCCACCACGGGGCGCGCGGGCTGCGGGACAGGCTGCGGCATCCGCTGGCCAATGTAAGGCTTGGCGGGCTTCTCCTCGGCGGGCTTGGCCTCTGCCGGCTTTTCCGGCGCGGCTTCAGGCTGCTGCGGCTTGACCTCGGGCTTGGGGGCCGCGGCTTCGGGCTTGGGCTCGGGCTTGGGCGCTTCGGGGACAGGCTTGGCCGCGGCCGGAGCAGGCGCGGCAGGCTTTTCTACCGGCGGCTTGGGCGCCTCCGGAACGGGATTTTTCGCCTGGGGCTGTTCCTTGGCGGGGGCTTCCGCCTTGGGGACGGGCTGAGCCTGGGGCTCGTCGTCGTCGGGCATGGTAAAGGCCTTTGAATGGGAACTGAGCAGCTTTTCCTGCTCCTCCCGCTTCTCCCGGGCCACCCGCTCCTCCTCTTCCCTGGTGAACTTCGCTTCCAGCTTACGAAGCGACTGCATCAGGGTATCGGCTGACTTGCGCACGCGGGTGGCGTCGCTCAATACGGCCCCCGCTCCCGTGGCCAGCTCTTTGGTTGCATCCTTCAGTTTCACTTTGGTCATTCGACGCTTGCACCCCCGCAATTATTTGCCGTATCTTCTATCGTTTGCCCGGGGACCTGTGCCCCGAGCGCGGTACGCAATTGATCCGCCAGCCCGCCGCGGCTTACGGCGGCGGCCATACGGCCGCGTTTGCCGGTGGACTGTTCCACCAGCCCCGGTGCGGCCATGGCCATGGGCACCCGGTGATGCCGGCAGGCGTCCGTGTAGCGCTTGCGCGCATTGGCGGAGGCGCCGGCGTCCAGGATGAGCAGCCCGCACTTTCCCGTGCGGATGGCGCCCAGGCAGCCGTCCTCGCCGAAGGCGAGCTGTCCGGCCCGGGCGCACAGGCCCAATAGGCCCCGCGCTTTGTCTTCCCTCATGCGTCCTCCGTTTCGGGCGCCGGGAGATTGGCCAGGGTCTGCTGGAGCTGCGCCACCACCTCGGGGCTGAGCTGCACCTCCAGCTGGCGCTCCAGCTGCTTTTGCTTCAGCGCCCGGGCCAGGCAGGCAGCGTCCCGGCAAAGGTACGCGCCCCGGCCGGGTTTTTTGCCTGTGGCGTCCATGGAAACCTCGCCCTCCGGGGAGCGCACCACGCGGATCAGCTCCCGCTTGGGTTTCATTTCACGGCACCCTACGCACATGCGCATGGGTATCTTCTTGGGCTTCATCCTTTTCCGATCCCTCCGCTAGGCCTTACAGCGTGTCGTCCTCGTCCGCGCCGGGAAGGCCGATGTCTCCCAGGTCCTCCAGCCCGGCGAAGGGGCTGACGGGCTCCGGCTGAGACGCGGCGTCCTCCGCCGCATCCTCGTCCACCATGTCGGTAAGCGCGGCGGCCTGGCTCTGGCTCTTGATGTCGATCTTCCAGCCGGTGAGCTTGGCGGCCAGGCGCGCGTTCTGCCCTTCCTTGCCAATGGCCAGGGAAAGCTGGTTGTCAGGCACCACCACGCGGCAGGCTTTCTCGCCCTCCGCCACGAAAACGCTGAGCACATGGGCGGGGTTCAGGGCGTTGGCCACAAACTCCGCGGGGTCGGCGCTCCACTTGATAATGTCGATCTTTTCGCCCTTAAGCTCCTCTACGACCCGGTCCACCCGGCTGCCCCGCTGGCCCACGCATGCGCCTACGGGGTCGATCATCATATCGGAGGAGTGGACGGCCATCTTGGTGCGGCTGCCGGCTTCCCGGGCGATGGACTTGATGGTTACCACGCCGCCGGCAATCTCCGGCACTTCCATTTCAAACAGCCGCTTGACCAGGTTGGGATGGATGCGGCTGACCCGCACCTGCGGCCCGCGGGGTCCCACGGGGCCGGAGCGGTGTACCTCCAGCACGTAGACCTTGATGTGGTCGTCGTCGTGGAGCACCTCGCCGGGAATCATATCCTGCTGCTCCAGCACGCCTTCGGTGCGGCCCAGCTCCACGTACACCGCCTTGGGCTCCACCCGCTGCACGATGGCCGTGAGGATCTCGCTTTCCTTTTCAATGTATTCGTCATAGATCTTGCCCCGCTCCGCTTCGCGGATGCGCTGCATGATCACCTGCTTGGCCGTCTGGGCGGCTACACGCAGGAAGCCCGTGGGCGTTACGTCCACCTCGGCGATGTCGCCCATCTGGTAGTCCGGGCGCAGCTTCTGGGCGTCCTCCAGGCTGATCTGGCTGGAGGGTTCCTCCACCTCGGGAACGATGAGCTTGCGGGCGTAGACGTGGGTGACCCCCGTCTCCCGGTTCATGTTCACCGACAGGTTGGCCGGCGCTACTTCCGATTTGGACAGGTTCTTTTTGAAGGCTGCCTTCAGCGCTTCCTCAATGGCGTTGAACAGCAGCTCTTCGCTGATGTCCTTTTCCTTGGCCAGGGCTTTCAGCGCCTCGACGATTTCGGACTTGTCGTTCTTTTTCTCGTTCTTTACTGCTCGCATGCTGTCTATACCGCCTTCCGCTCATTACATTATGCAGGACTCATTCGGACAAGTCCACGTTTTCCACGCCGCTCATGTCCACCACCGGCCGGACGGTGGCCGCGGCCTTCTGCGGGAAGCTCACCCGCCCTGCCGGCGTGTCCAGCAGGATCCGCTTTTCTTCGTCCAGTCCGGCCAGAATGCCCGTAAACAGCTTCTGACCGTCCACGGCCTTGAACAGCTTGACTTCCACCTCGTCCCCCAGATGCCGTTCATAATCCCGGGGCGTCTTCAGCGGACGGTCCACCCCTGGGCTGGAAACCTCCAGGAAATCATAATCGTAGGCTTCCAGCTGGGGCTGGATGGCCCGATGGTAGCTTTCGCAGTCGTCCAGGCTCAGCCCTTCGGGTTTGTCCAGGTAAATGCGCAGGTACTTGCCGGCGCTTTCCTTGTCCAGGCACACATCCACCAGCTCCAGCCCCATGCGTTGGGCCAGGGCCTGGCACTTGGGGGTTACGAAGGTGGTTAATTCCGCTTTGGGCATGGCGTATCTCCGCTTCTATAAAATATGCGTGGTCAGGCGCGGAACCGTCCGCAAACAACACAAAAGAGTGGTCCCCACTTGCTCCCTGAACGGCCAAAACGCGAGCCTCAGGCGGAAGGCGCTGGGCGCGTCTATGCCGCCTGCCGCGTCCGGGCGGCCTGGAGCAAATGCCACTCTTTTACGGTGAACCCTTCTTTCATGAGGCTCTGCCGGTAGTTACCGGAATGCGCTACGCCTGCTTGCGGGGGAAGAACCGTCCGGGACGGTCCCGTCCGCATGGAACTCATACGTTGGCAGTATACCACAGCTTTTTCCGAAATACAAGGGTTTCGCCGCCCCTGCGGAAAAGATTTTGCAGGGATACCCGGCAGGGCCGGCCCCAAAGCGGCGCGGAATCGCCGCCAGATGCGGAAGAACGCAGAGGGCCAGGGGTTTGCCGTCCGGAAAGCCGGCCTGGGAAACAACCGGCTTCCTATTTAATAAAATGCCTGCATGGCGGGGCGCATGGCGTTTCATCTGCTGTCAGCGGCGTTGAAGTGGCTTCGGCGCGCAGCGCCTGCTGTTCCATCGCCTGAGATGTTCTGGAAATTCCTGGCAAATTGTCCTGTCTTTCTCCTTTACATTTCTTTTAATTCATGCTAGTCTAAACGTGTTTGGCTAAAAGAAAGAAAGAGAAGAATGCGCGGAGGGAAAACGCATGTCGGTAATGAACCTGTTCAGCCTGCTGGGCGGCCTTAGCCTGTTCCTGTTCGGCATGAAGATCATGGGCGAGGGACTGGAGCGGACCGCGGGAAACCGGCTGAAAAACATACTGAATATCGTGACCCATAACCGGGTGCTGGCCATGCTGGCGGGCGTGGGAATCACGGCGGTAATCCAGTCCTCCTCGGCCACCACGGTGATGGTGGTGGGCTTCGTGAACGCGGGGCTGCTGTCCCTGACCCAGGCGGTGGGCGTCATTATGGGCGCCAACGTGGGTACTACGGTAACCTCGCTGATGCTCTCGGTGAAGCTGGATTTCGGCATGATCTTCGCCTGCCTGGGTCTGGGTTTGAGCATTCTGCCCAAGAATCATCCCACGGCCCGCGCCTTTGGCGAGGTACTGATGGGGCTGGGCATCCTGTTTGTGGGCATGGATACCATGTCCGGAGCCATGGAGCCGCTGCGGGATTGGCAAGTGTTCCGGGATGCCATGACGGGCATAGACAACCCGGTGCTGGGGGTGCTCATCGGCGCGGGCATCACGGCGATTCTGCAGTCTTCCTCGGCGTCGGTGGGTATTCTGCAGGCGCTGGCGGGAGAAGGGCTGATCCCTCTGCACGCGTCCATTTATATCCTTTTCGGGCAGAACATCGGCACCTGCGTCACGGCGCTGCTGGCCAGCTCGGGCACCAATGCCACGGCCAAGCGCGCCGCCATGGTACACCTGCTGTTCAACGTGTTGGGCACGGTTCTCTTTGTGGTCATTTCCATGACGCTGCCCTTTGCGGCATGGGTGGAGTCCCTGTCCCCGGATAACCTGCGCCTGCAGATTGCCATTGTGCACGTGATTTTCAACGTGACCACCACGGCGGTGCTGCTGCCCATGGCCAAGCTGCTGGAGCGCGCCGCCTGCCTGCTGGTGCGGGGCAAGGACGGCCGCGGGGAGAGCATGCGCCTGAAATACTTCGACGCCCGGCTGATGAACACCCCGCCCATTGCCGTGGCCCAGCTTTTCAAGGAAGTGCAGCGCATGGGCGCCATTGCCGACGCCAACTTCACCGGGGCCATGGCCTGCTTCCATACCTGGGATGAGGAGCGCGCCCGGGAAATCATGACCAACGAGGATGTGCTGGACTTCCTGAACAAAGAGGTTACCGCGCGGCTGGTGGAGGTGAAGGGCCTGGAGCTCAACGAGCGCGATACCCGCCTGGTGGGCTCCATGTTCCATGTGATCAACGATATGGAGCGCGTGGGCGACCACAGCGTCAACGTGCTGGACGCCGCCCGGCTCAAGGAGGAAGAAAGCGTCAAGTTCACCGAAAAGGCCACCCGGGAGCTGGAGGATCTTTCCGCCAAGGTGGAGGGACAGCTGCAAACCGCCCTGGAGATTTTCCGCACCCAGCGGGACACCCCGGAGGTGCTGGAGCAGGTGGAGCAGCGGGAGGAAGAAATCGACCAGCTGACCGAGGCCCTGCGCAATCACCATGTGGAACGGTTGAAGAATAAAAAGTGTTCCGCCCGCAACGGCATGCTTTACCTGGATATGCTCACCAACCTGGAGCGTATCGGCGACCACGCGGAGAACATCGCGACCTCCGTGGACAAGGCGCCCTTGACCGTGGGACGGTAAAATAAGGGAGGAAAAGGGTATGGAGAAAATTGCGTCGTTTACCATCAACCATGATCTGCTGACGCCCGGAATGTATGTTTCCCGGGTGGACGGGGATGCGGTGACCTATGACCTGCGGCTGAAATATCCCAACCGCGGGGATTATCTGGCGCAGGGGGCGCTGCATACCCTGGAGCATCTGATTGCCACCTACGCGCGTTCCTCCAGCCTGAGCGACCGGGTGATCTATTTCGGGCCCATGGGCTGCCGCACAGGCTTTTACCTGATCCTGCGGGACAGCGTCAGCCGGGAGGATGCGCTGGAGCTGACCCGGGACGCTTTCGCCTTTGCCGCCGGGTTTACGGGGGAGATTCCAGGCGCCAAGGCGGTGGAATGCGGCAACTATCGGGAGCATGACCTGCCCGGGGCGCGGGCGGAGGCGGAGGCGTACGTTCGGACGCTTCAGGGATGGTCGGCGGAGAAAATGGCGTATCCGGCGTAAGGGAAGCGTGGAGGACAGGAAATTATGATGCAAAGGATGAAACAGGCTTTCGGCGTGCAGGACATGACCGTAGGCCGTCCCATGGACAGCCTGGTGCGTTTTTCCATTCCCCTGCTGCTGGGCAATCTGGCCCAGCAGCTGTACAACACGGTGGACAGCATTATCGTGGGCAAGTATGTGGGAGACACGGCGCTGGCGGCG
Source organism: uncultured Oscillospiraceae bacterium (assembly GCA_964540735.1). Lineage (GTDB taxonomy): Bacteria > Bacillota > Clostridia > Christensenellales > Aristaeellaceae > Egerieenecus. Next base: position 26,765 of record CAZINY010000018.1, on the reverse strand, counting down.
GTGGGCACCGCGGGGCCGATTCTGAACCTGCTGATTGTGCTGTTCATGGGTATTTCTACCGGGGCGAGCATTCTTTCCGCCCAGTTTTTCGGCGCCAAGGACCGGGAGCGGCTGAGCCAGGCGGTGGGTTCCACCATCGTGCTGACCATTGCTTCGGGGCTGGTCATGACGGTGGTGGGGTATTTCGTTTCTCCCTGGCTGGTGTCCATGGTTACGCCGCCGCCGGAGGTGGCGCCCGGGGCCACGGAATACCTCAAGATTATCTTTATCGGCATCCTTGGCTGCGGCATGTACAATATCCTTTCCGGCGTGCTCCGCGGGCTGGGCGACAGCGTGAACCCGCTGATTTACCTGGTGATCGCCAGCCTGATGAACATTGTGCTGGACCTGTACTTCGTGCGGGATCTGGGGCTGGGGGTTGCCGGCGTGGCCTGGGCCACCATCATCGCCCAGGCGGTATCCGGGGTGCTGTGCCTGATTCGCCTGGTTCGTATGCGGGACACGGTGGACGTTAACCGCCGCACGCTGCGCCTGAACGGCCAGCTTTGCGGCCGGCTCACGGCCTTGGGGCTCCCGGCTGGCGTCACGCAGGCCATTTTCTCCCTGTCGGCCATTGTGGTGCAAAGCCTGACCAATTCCCTGGGTACGGCGGTGATTGCCACCAGCGTGGCGGTTATGCGCGTGGACGGCTTCGCCATGATGCCGAACTTCACCTTTGGCACCGCTTCCACCACCTATACCGGCCAGAACCTTGGGGCGGGGCGGTTGGACCGCATCCGCACGGGAACGGGGGATTTGATGAAGCTGGCCTTGGGCGTGGCCGGGGTGCTGGTGCTGTGCATCCTTTTCCTGGGCGGACAGCTCATCAGCCTGTTTACCAATACCCAGACGGTGATCGAAATGGGGATTCGCGGCCTGCGCTGGCTTGTTTTCGGCTATCTGGCCTTTGCGGTGAGCCAGGTGCTCCAGGGCGTGATGCGCGGCGTGGGCGAAACCATGACGCCCATGTGGATCAGCATTGTGTGTACGGTGCTGCTCCGCCTGCCCATCGCCTATCTGTGGGCCTACCTTACCCGCAGTCCGGCCTGGCCCAACGGCCACCCGGACAGCATTTTCGCTTCCCTGCTGGTTTCCTGGACGCTGAATATGCTGATTACCCTGGCGTGCTTCCGCTGGGGACGCTGGCGGAAAAAACTTGCGCCGCAAGCCGCGGACAAGGCTTGACAGCAACCTGGCGCTATGCTATAAATAATGATACTGCGACCACGAAGGAAGCGTTCCGGGCGGAAGCCCGGACGTTTCTTCGTGGATTTTTTTTGCTTAAGGAGGCCTTTTTATGAAAACCTCGCTGCGCAATTTATTGATTACCGCTGTGCTTATGGCCATTGGCATTGTGCTGCCCTTCCTCACCGGGCAGATACCCAGCGTGGGGAACATGCTCAGTCCCCTGCATCTGCCCGTGTTCATTTGCGGGCTGTGCTGCGGCTGGCAGTGGGGGCTGCTGCTGGGCGCAGTGCTGCCCCTGGCCCGGAGCCTTTTGCTTGGCATGCCCCCCCTGTTCCCCACCGCTGTGGCCATGGCGTTTGAAATGGCGGCTTACGGCGTGCTGACGGGGATCTTTTACGGCCTGCTGCTGCCGCTGTGCCGGACCAGGGGACACGGCCTGGCGCTGTATGGCGCGCTGCTCGCGGCCATGGTGGGCGGACGGCTGGTGCATGGCGCGGCCATGGCCGTCTGCATGGGGCTTTCCGGGGGCGCGTATACCCTGCAGGCTTTCCTTACGGCGGACTTTGTCAACGCCTGGCCGGGGATCATCCTGCACCTGCTGCTGGCGCCGCCGGTGGTGCTGGCGTTGGAACGCGCCCGGCTTTCCGTACATCCGGCAGTGTCGGCGGTAGCTTCCCGGAAAAAGCCGGAGGCTGCCCAAAGCTGACCTTTGCGGGCAAAAAGCCGCTGGAACGCGGGATGACTGCGCTCCAGCGGTTCCAGACTGTCGAAAAACCCCAGGAAGGTGTCGGAGGGGCCGCGGCCCCTCCGACTTCCATTCGTATCCGCCGGCTCTGCCGACTGAAGGTTGGCTTTTCGAAGGAAAAGCCAAGTCGCTTTGCGACCGCTGTTTTCCGTACTTGGAAAACAGCGCCTTGCTGGGTTGTTGACTTTGCTTGCAAAATCAATTCCTTACAACTTCGGGCGACCTCTGGTTGACCGAAGTTGCCTCCTCGAAAAAGTGGGTGAACCCACTTTTTCGACACGCTAGCAGGCGCACGCCCGGATAAGCGCGCAAACCGCAGGCGCTTTTTGTTTTGCAGTGAAAGCCTTTTGTTCCATAGCGAATCCACGTATGCCGTCAGGCCCCGGGAAGGTTGCCTATGGCGCGCTTCTTTTTTGTTCTTCGCCTGTATTTCTGTTTTCCCCTGCCGCCCAAGATTCCGCCTTTACGAACGGGCCAAAAGAAGTTATAATGGTACTGATTTGGAAGGACTTGCAAGGGAAGGGGCGCCTGTTTCATGAGATGCCAGTACTGCAACTGCCTGGAAAGCAAAGTGATTGATTCCCGGCCCACCGAGGAGGGCAACAGTATCCGCCGCCGCCGCGAATGCATGAAATGCGGCCGCCGCTTCACCACCTATGAAAAAATTGAGTTGTCGCCCCTGCTGGTCGTAAAGCGGGACAATCGCCGGGAACCCTTCGACGCTTCAAAAATCAAGGCCGGCATTATCCATGCCTGTGAGAAACTCCCCGTTTCCATGCAGCAGATTGACGCCATTGTAGCCCGCATCGAGCAAGCCGCCTACAACAGCATGGACGGCGAGATCAGCTCCCAGCGCATTGGCGATATGGTGATGAGCGAGCTGAAAGTGCTGAACGAAGTGGCGTACGTCCGCTTTGCCGCCGTGTACCGTCAGTTCACCGATCTGGGGAGCTTCATGGAGGAGCTCACCCGCCTCATCGCCGAAAGCAAAGCCAAGGACGCCGCCTCCGAACCGCCGGAGGCCTAAACCGCAACCGCCATGGCTCCGATGAACGCCCCCCTTTGTGCAACCGCGCAATTTGCCGGAAAACAAAGGGGGGCGTTGCCATGTCCGCAGAAAGGCAGCGGTTGCCTTCGGGCGCTTTCGCCGCCGCTTCCCCGGCCCTTTGGGGCCGGGGCACGGCCGCAGCGTCATAGCTTCGGGAGGCCGCGCAAGCCCCTTCAGGCGCTTGGCAAAAGGAGCATGGACGGCATGGGGGAAGCGGCACGCAGCGGATAGGAGGCTGACCGACGAAAGCTCGCGCCGTTTCCGATACCCGTCCGTTTGCCCGGCGTCGCGCTTGCGGTAAAAAGACGCGCAGCCTACCGGCAAAGCCGGGGGCGCATCCTGGCCGTTCGCCGGTTCAGTAATACAGGTTTCCGAACCAATTGACGGCATCCAGCCAGGAGGTTTGCACCATGAGGCCGCTGGCGGGGGGATAGAAGGCGGCAAACATGGCTGCGGCCACCAGCAGGTAAACGCCCAATGCGGTCAATCCCAGGCGATCGGCACGCTTGCGCGCCGCCAGCGCCAACCCCGGAGCGGCCTTCTCACCGGCGCGCGCCGTGTACCAGCCGCAGAGCTGCTCCCCTACGTACGCCGTGCATAAGATGAGGAACGGCACGCTGGGGAAGTAATGATAGATATAGGTTCCCCGGGGCACCAGTATCCAGGGCAAAAACTGCGCTCCGAAGCAGATCAGCAACAGCGCCGGGCGCGCATCCCTTTCTCCGCTGGGCGCCAGGGGCGAGACGCCCTCCCGGTATCCGCGGCACAGAACGGGTATCGCCTGATGCTTTCCCCAGGCATAAAGTACCGCCAGCAGCGCCGCAAAGCCCGTCCACCACACCGCATAGTTTCCGAAGGCCCAGATGGAAAAGGCGTAGCCTGCCGGCGTGTAGCTGTCCGAGGCATAATACATGGGGATTTCTGAAAGCGGCCAGCGGTACCAGGGCGCATAGTAGGGATGCTCCATCCCCCGTCCCGGTTCCCCGTGATAGGAAAGCATGTATTTCGCGGCCTCCACAATACGTTCCAGACTGACGCCGCCGCTGGGCGCAAAGTACGGAATGTAGGAGCACCAGTAAATGGCCGCCGGTATCAGCACAAAAAAGACCAAGCAGCTGGCTACGGTAATCAGCAAGCGCCGGTTCCCGCTTTCCGCCGCCGCAGCCGTCAGCCCGTCCCGCCGGGACGGCGGCACGGCGCTTGCTTCCCGGACAGCCCGCCGCCTCCGCCACACGCCCAGAAAGAAAATGGCCGCCAGACCCACGCCGGCAAAGCATCCCGTCCATTTGCTCGCCACCGCCAGGCCCATGCATACCCCGGACAGCGCCAGCGGAACCAGGGTGCGTTCCAGCCGCTGCCCGAAGAAGTCCGCATAGAACCAACGCAGCATGAAATAGACCGACCAAATGATGAACAGCACCACAAAGCTGTCAATGGTAGCAATGCGCGTCTGGGTCAGGTGCAGGGTATCCAGGCCAAGCGCCAGGCAGGTCAGCAGAGCGTATCGCCGTTTTTCAAAAAGCAACCGTCCCAGCAAATACATGCCCGGCAGCATGGCCACGCCGCAGGCGGCTCCCGCAAAGCGCCATCCAAAGGGCGTCATGCCAAAGCATCCGATGCACCAGCTCATCAGCACCTTGCCCAGAGGCGGATGCGAAATCTCATAGGGCTGCAAGCCGTGCAGATGTTCATACGCCGTGCGGGCATGATAGATTTCGTCAAAGTACATGCTGTTGTACCAGCTGGGTTCCCCGGCAAGCGTATCCGGCTCGTCCAGCAGGGCGGATGCGTCCCGCCCGGCGGAGTCCCATGCCGTAGCGGGCAGCGGCGTCCCTTCCGCATCCCGGAACAAAGTCTCCAGCAGCGTCAGCCCGGGGGTGGAAGCCGTCAGGCGGACATAGCGTCCGGACAGGGACCGGGCGTCCGGAGCGCCGCTTCCGTTTACATAGTACCACTTGAATATCGTGCTGTAATCCATGGCGCAAGCGATGGACGGTCCCCAGTTTTCCCCGTCCTCGGACAGCTGTACCGAGAAGGAACAGTCGTCCTGGTGGATGCCGCCCATGTAAAGCATACGGAAATCATCCCGGGACGCCCCCAGATCAAAAACCACCTGCTCCCCGGCCTGCGTAAAGGTAAAGGCGTTCTGCGGGGACACGGCGGACCCCAGATGAAAATAGGCAACCGCCGCATAGAGCGCCGTAATACCCAGCATGAGCGCCGCATCCTGGAAGCCGGTCCTTCGGGCGCGCAGATGATTGGCCTGCTCATCCCGGAGGAAAAACCCGGCGCAGGCCGTGCCGGGCGATCGGCCGCCAAAGAGCCGCGGGGCTTTTCCCCGCTGCGCCAGGCGGAAAGCCAGAAACAGCGTCGCAAGCAGAGCCGCCAGAAGGAGCCCGTAGACCACGTAAGGGACGTAGGGCATCGCGGCGTCCGCCTGCGGCACGGTTTCCGCAGCCTCCGAAGAAGCCTTGCCCAGAAAGAACAGGCTGAGCGCCGCCGTTCCCGTGTCCAGCACCAGCAAACCCAGCAGGCTTTCGGCACGGAAGCACTGGTACGCGAAGCCGGCATACATTAGCACAAGCGCTGCCAGCAGCGCATGGCGCAGGTCCAGGGAAACCGTTCCGGCGAAGGCGGGCCGGGCGGGCTGATAAAACAGTCCAATCTCCACGCCGTCGGGCGCCGCTTCCACCTGTTGCAGGGATAAGTCGGCAAACCATGCTTCGCCCTGGGATTCCCCGGAATAGCCCCCCAGCCTGGCGAACACCGTGAGGGTATGCTGGTCAGCTCCGGTCCTTCCGTACAGCGTTACTTGCCGCCATTGGTCCGGACTGTCGTAAACCCCGGCGGAAAAAGTATATACGTCCGCAATGGACAGGTTTGCGCCGCGGCCGCCAACCGCTTCAGCCCGAATTTTCCCGGAGAGGCAGTACAGACGGTTCGGCTCCACCGCTACTTCCTGGGCAATGCGCGCATCGTTGGGAAGATGGTTCACAATGTGAAGCATTTGTTTGCCGTCATCCTCCTCCAGCGAGAAATCCGAATAACCGGCGGCCGACGTATATGCCTCGGTATGCCAGGAAGCGGGCATGCCCGCTTCCGTAACGTCCGTAAAGCTCCCGTTGACCAGAAGTTCCTCGCCGGGCTGCCGCTGCGGCCTTGGATAGAAGCAGAAAAAAAGCAGCAACAATAACAGCGGTCCGCCGAGAATCAAAAAGCGCTTTCCCGTTTTTTTCACACGGCTCACCTCTTTCCTCCTGGCCTGGCAAAAAAATTTTTTAGGACATGCGCCGCGCAACCACGGCGGGATACCGTCGGACAGGCGGGCGGCGCAGGCGGCTGAGACCGGCGCGGCTTTTTGCGCGCCGTTTTTCTCCTCCATTATACCAGAAAACGCACCATGGAGACAAATGGCGAAAGCAAAACAATCAGCGCCATCTTTGCCCAGGAAGCCTCCCGCGGTTCCGCCGCGCCCGGAAGATAACCGTCCGGTTCCAGGCAGAGGCTTTGCGTCCACAGGGAAGACAGATTCTCCGCCAGCTGTGCGTTCAATTCCTCGCTGTATATGGCCAGCATCAGCTCCGTATCCAGGTACGCGCTGCGGGGATCAAAATTGAACGAGCCGATCACGCTGAGGGTATCGTCCACCAGAACCGACTTGGTATGCATGGAGCGCGCACCCTGGAATTCCCACAGGGAAACGCCCAGGGACTGGGCCATGGGCCGGTGGATGGTATAGTCCGCGGAGGCAATGATGTTGTTGCCGCTCTGGCGGCTGTTCACCAGCAGCCGCGCCTGCGCGGGAGCGCCGCTGCACACCGCGGTCAGCCGGCGGTACATGGGCCCATCCATGACCAGGTAGGGGGTGACCATCCACAAGCGTTCCTGAGCGGTTTCCATCAGCTGGCACAGGCGGTTCCACACCACGGGCGCGGAAGGTTCCGGGGCGGTGGGATTGGTGAGCAGCAGGGTTTTTTCCACGGGCGCCATATCCGCATAGGGGTCGGGAAGCGCCGGGATGGAAGCGCGCAGCGTCTCCCACAGTTCAGCAAGCTCCGCCCGGCACTGGGCCACCTCCGCCCTTTCCAGGGCCGCGGGGTCGTCGTAGCGCAGGGCGCATTGGGGCGAATCCCACATCGCGTCGAAATACGTCCGCATCTGCGCTGCCGCGTCGCGCTTGGCAGGGTCCAGGCGGTAGAGGAGCACGTCCTGATCGAAATTGTAGGCGGGATCGTCCTCCCCGGTGAGGAACTCATCGGAAACGTTCCGCCCCCCCAGCAGCAGCCACGTATCGTCCACCAGGAAAAATTTCTCATGATACCGGGCGTTCAGCCCCCAGGGATGCAACAGATCCACCGGGTTGTAAAATTTAATTTCCACATTGGGGTGCGCGCCCAGCGCGGGTCCCAGGGGATCGTTGCCCAGATTGATCCAGCCGATCAGCCCGTCGGTAATCAGCCGCACCCGTACGCCGCGATCCGCCGCCGCCAGCAGCGCGGCGGTAATCTTCCGCCCGCTGTCATCCGCCGCATAAATATAAGACCCCAGGTCAATGGAGGTCTGCGCGGACGCAATGAGCGCCAGACGCGTTTCCAGGGCCGTTTCCCCGTCGGTAACCAGCATCGCCCGGTTGGCGTCCCTGTCGGAGGCCTCGGTTTCCATCCATGAAATGTCCGCCGCCGCTTCAGGGGCCAGCTGCGGCGGCAGCGCGCAGGGCAGCAGCGCCGCCAGCGCGTAAAGCACCAGCAGGATCAGCGCGCCCCGGCGCGGCCAACGGCCGGTACGCCGCTTTTTCTTCCGTGCAACAAGCAAGCTGTAACGCTCCTTTGTGGGATAATTTACCGCGCCGGGGCGTCGGTTGTCCCCAGGCCGGCATTTTCGCAAAGTTGTTTCAAAATGCGCGCGAAGTTTGTCTGCTCCGCCGGGGAAACGTTCCGGAAAAGCTGGTGGTTAAAATCTTCCTGAGCGGCGCGTCCGCAGGCCACCGCCTCCTCAGCCGCGGGGAGCAGGGAAAGCCGCACTACCCGGCGGTTTCCCGCCTCCACCCGGCGGGCCAGCAGGCCGCGCCGGGCCAGCTTGTCCACCGAGGCGGATACGTGGCTTTTGCTCAGGCCGCGCACCCTCACCACATCCGTGGCGGTATCGAAGGCGGGATGATTGGCCAGGAACAGCAGCACGTCCAGCTCGCCCCTGGACAGCCCTGTGCGCGTCTGGGCCTCCGTCATGCAGCGCTCGTACAGCCGCGTGACCGCCTGACGCAGTTCAAACAGTTCATGCATGCTTGGCCGCCCTTTCCTCCATTTCCCGCATGCAAGCGGTAAACTTCGACCGGAAAAGCAGCGCCGTAACCATCACGGCGATGGTATCCGCCACGGGTTCCGCCAGGAACACCGCGGAAACCTTGTCCGGCAGCAGCGCGGGAAGCAGATAGATCAACGGAATCAACAGGATCAGTTTGCGCAGCACGGCCAGGAACAGGCTGTTTTTGGCATTGCCCAGGGCCACAAAGGTTTGCTGGCAGCTCAGCTGAATACCGAAAAGCACCGACGCGGCCATGTAGATCCGCACCGCGGGAACGGCGTATTCGATCAGCTCCGGGTCGGGCGTAAACATGCCGATATACATCCGTGGAAAGAGCATGGTGGTGGCCCACAGCACGCCCGCATAGATCATGGCGCAGCGCAGCAGCAGCCAGAAGGCCTGGCGCACCCGCTCCGGTTTCCCAGCGCCGTAGTTGTAGCTGATGACCGGCTGGGACGCCTGGGTCAATCCGTTGAGCGGCAGCATGGCGAACTGCATAATGCTGGTAAGAATGGTCATGGTACCCACGGCCAGGGTGCCGCCGTAGGCGCGCAGGGACGTATTGAAGCACACCGCCAGCAGGCTCTCGGTGCTCTGCATAATGAAGGGGGAAAGCCCCAGGGCCACGCAGGGGCTCAGGCGCTTCCAGTCCAGGCGTATGGCGGAGAGGCGCAGGCGCAGCACGGTTTTGGGGCCGGTGAGGAAGCGTGTTACCCACAGGGCGGATATGCCCTGGGAAATCACCGTGGCCAAGGCCGCGCCCTGCACCCCCATGTTCAGCGCGAAAATAAAGATAGGGTCCAGCACCGTATTGATCACCGCGCCAATGAGCACGGTCAGCATGCTGGTTTTTGCAAACCCCTGGCAAGTGATAAAGGCGTTGAGCCCCAGGGCTGCCTGCACAAACAGCGTGCCCAGGGCGTAAATGAACATATACTGCTCCGCATAGGCAATGGTATCGTCGCTGGCGCCGAAAAGCAGCAGCAGCGGCCGGTTCCAGATGGCCAGTACCGCCGTCAGAATCACCGAAAGCGTCACCAGCAGCGCCGTGCAGGCCCCCAGGATGCGCTCTGCCTCCGCATTGTCCCCCCGGCCCATGGCGATGCTGGCCCGGGGCGCGCCGCCGGAGTACACCAGCGCCGCAAAGGCCGATACCAGCATAATCAGCGGGAAGCATACGCCCACCCCCGTAAGCGCCTGCGTGCCCACCGTGGGAATATGGCCGATATAAATCCGGTCCACCAGGTTATAAAGCATATTCACTACCTGCGCGGTAATGGCCGGCACCGCCAGGCGCGTCAACAATTTGCCTACCGGCGCGGTACCCAGATCGGGTTGCTTTTGCATCGTTCCTCGTCCTTTCCATTTCGTTTCGTTTGCGAACGGTTCGCAACAGAACTATTTGATTATATCGCGATTCCGTTTGCCGTGCAACCCCTTTGCGGGCCAAAACACGGATGCGGCATGAGAAAAATTGTCGCGGTAGGCGCGCCGGGAAGCGCGGGCTATATGGCGTGTTGAAAAAGCGGCTTCCGCCACTTTTGCGGGAAGGTAGCTTCGGCCAGCCAGCGGTCGCCCGAAGCTGTGAGGGATGGATTTTGCAAGCAAAACCAAAGGCCCGTCCCGCCGGCTTTGCCGGCGGGACAGATCGTTGACAAAAGTTTTTGCTTCATTAGTTTGCAAGTTAAGCATAGCATGCTTTCAAACACAGGGGATTTCGCGCCTGCGGGCGCGACCAGGGGGCTTTCCGATCGCCCCCTGGACTCCTTCGGTCCCCATCCTTGTGAAACTTCTGCAAGTTAGGGGATCGAAAATTCATTTTTGCAGCGTTCCTATGAAAGATACCGCTTTTTTCAGTAGTCTGCCCCGCCGGCAGAGCCGGCGGATACGAATGAAAGTCGGAGGGGCTGTAGCCCCTCCGCGCCGCCCCAAAGCTTTTCCAACAGACAGCTAGAGCCTGGGCCGGAGGAACAACGTTTCTTCCGGCCCAGGCTGTGAACAAAGTATTTTGCTTCGTTATCTTTGCAAGTTGCGCATTGCATCCTGGCAAGCGCAGGCGGTTTTGCGCCTGCGGATAGCCGGAAAGCTTTGGGCAGGCGGTCGCAGCGCCGCCTGCCCGAAGGCTGGTTACTTAATCTTCTGCATCAGCTTAATGGTAATGAAGAACAGGAACAGCACCAGGAATACGCCCAGCAGGCCCCCGGCCGTTACGATCAGGCCCTTGGACAGCAGGGGCAGGGAAGTCATGCCCGCAGAAGCGGCCTCGGCGGTCTCCGCGCTGGCGGAGGCCAGGAACAGGGAAAGCAGCTTGGTCATCATTGTTTACCTCCTCACTTAGCCCAGCAGCATGCTGACCAGCGTAATCACCATACCGCCAGCTACAATGGAACCCAGCTGGCCGGCCACGTTGGCGGAAGTGGCCTGCATCAGGATGAAGTTGCTGGGGTCCTCCTTCAGGGCCATTTTGGCGATTACCCGGGAGGACATGGGGAATGCGGAAATGCCCGCCGCGCCAATCATGGGGTTCACCTTGTTCTTGCGGAACAGGTTGAGGAACTTGGCGAACAGCACGCCGCCGGCCGTATCGAAGATGAAGGCTACCAGGCCCAGCGCCAGGATCAGCAGGGTTTCTAGCTGCAGGAACTTATCCGCCACCATGGTGGAGCCAATGGTCAGGCCCAGGAGGATGGTCACCAGGTTGGCCAGCTCGTTCTGGGCGGTTTTGGACAGGCGTTCCAGCACGCCGCACTCGCGGATCAGGTTGCCGAACATCAGGCTTCCCACCAGGGGCGCGCTCATGGGTACCAGGATGCCCGCCACCACCGTTACCACGATGGGGAACAGGATCAGCACGGTCTTGGAGCAGCGATCCTCGTGGTAGTCCATGCGGATCATCCGCTCCTCCCGGGTGGTCAGGGCCTTGATGACCGGGGGCTGAATCACCGGCACCAGGGACATGTAGCTGTATGCCGCCACGGAGATGGGACCCATATAATCCTTGAGTTTGAAGTGGTTCGCCACATACAGGGTGGTGGGACCGTCCGCCGCGCCGATGATGCCGATGGCGCTGGCCAGCTTGAGCACCAGGTTCTGGTCCCCGGCCGTTTGCGGCAGCAGCACAGGAATCAGCACCAGGGACAGGAGGAACGTGGCAAAAATGCCAAACTGCGCCGCCGCGCCGAAAAAGATCATGCTGGGGTCCTTAAGCAGCGGGGAGAAATCGATCATGGCGCCCACGGCAATAAAGATCAGGATGGGGAACAGCTCGTTGGCAATGCCCGCATTGAACAGCACCGTTAAGAAGCCGCTGTCGCCCAGGGCGGAAGGATTGGTCAGCAGGCCGTTTTCCAGCACCGGGGGCAGGTTGGCCAGAATGCAGCCGAAGCCGATGGGCAGCAGCAGGGAAGGCTCGTATTCCTTCTTGATGGCCAGATAGATCAAAATGCCCGAGATCACGAACATGATCAGGGTTTTCAGCCCCGCCGCGGTAAACAGATAGACCACGCCGGAAAAAAGTTCGCTAAGGATTTGGTCCATGCCTTCGTATCCTCCCTTTCGTTTGCGGCGGCGGGACATGCCCGGGCCGCGCGGTAGCAACATTATAACAGGAAAATTCTCCGGGAAAAATAGACAGATCGCTTTTTCGTCCCAGCGTCAGGGCGTCGCGACGGGGGTAGGCGAGGACGTGGGCGCAGCGGTGTCCACGGTCATGTAGCCGTACTGGATGTACTGGTTGTCCACCCAGATCCATTCGGCGTCCCCGTCCTCCGCGCTGCCCAGCATCAGCTGGCACCGCCCGCCCTGCTCCGCCGTCACCACAAACTCCGCCGCGGCAAAGAGCGTGCCCGCAGGCTCCTCATCCCCGGCGGAAAGGTAATAGGGACAGCTCTCCTGGCGCAGGGACCCGGAGGGCAACGGCGTGGAGGCGTCCGGCGCGCTGAGCTGGGCCGTGAGCATATAGCCCACGTCTTCGCCAACCCGGACGTGCGTCCAGCCCCGGGTGGGGCTGTCCTCAATAAGCGCGTAAACCACCGCGCCGGGATAGTACAGCCCCAGGCTTTCCGAGGATTTGGAGGGTTCCGCCCGCAGATGGAGCTTTTCATTGGTGCTGCCGGTATTCACCTGCAGGCGGCTGGTTTCCTCCGGCCAGGTAATGCACAGCGCCGAAGCAAAACCGCAGATTTCCTGCCCCTGGGGGCTCAGGTAGCGCACATGGAGCCATTCCTGGGAAACCGTGCCCAGCAGCTGCACCACGCCGCCCTGCATATGGGCGATCACCATCCCTGTGCCCCCCGCCTGATCGTACAGGGGCAAGGTACCGTCCGCGTCCGGATAGCGGATGACCCCTTCGGGCGCGGCAGCCCCCTCCGTAAGGTCGGTGACGTATTTCTGCATCATGTATCCCGTGCGGCCGCCAATGGACACCATATACCAGGACTTGCCGTCCTCCAGTATTTCCAGGGGCTGGCCGCCATAATACTGGCCCAGCACCCGGGCGGAATCGCTGGGTTGTTCCCGGAGTTTGACGCGCTCGCTAAAGGTAGGGAAGGATGTAATCTGCGCGTTCTCCTCCCCCCATGCCGTCCAGGGCAGGAACAGCAGCAACAGTAACAGCAACAGCGCTTTGCGCACGGCCGGGCCTCCTTTCCGCGCTCTTCAGCCGGGAACGGCCCGGCGCGGTCAATGGCAACATTATAACATATCCGCCGCCGGAGGGGAAGCGAAGCGGCCTTCGCTGCGGCGGCGTTTTTTTTCTGCCCATGCAAGAAAACCGCCGCGCCTGCGCATACTGAGGGTACGCGCAAGGAGGCAGTGCCGGTGATTATCTGTCAAATGCATCCGCGGGCCAAGGCCGGCGTGGAGGACGAGGTGTACCTGTGCCAGGTGGCCCGGGCCGAAGGCCCGGCAGAAGCGGACTTCCGCCTTCCCCTGACCTGTCCCCGGCAACCGGGGGTCTGGAAAATCTCCGCCCTGGACGTGGCGGCAACGCTGCACCGGGCTTACCCCGGGGAAGAGCTGCTGGTGCTGGGGCCGGACGCCTGCTACGTCCACCGGGCGCATACCCGGCGCCCCGATCCCTTCAAGTGGGCGCGAACGGCGGCGGCCTTTGCCGTTTTGTTTTTCGGAAGCGTGCTGGGGCTGGCCTGGTTTCATAGCGACGTGGATATGCCCCGCGCCCTGGCGCTGCTTTTCACGCTGCTCACCGGTTCCGCCCCGGCGGACAGCCGCTGGATTACCCTGCCCTACGTGGCGGGGGTGGCCCTGGGCGTGTGCGTCTTCTATGCCATTCCCCGCAAAAACGCCGTGACGCCCCTGGAGGTAAAGCTCACCGAATACCAGGGCGACATGGAGCAAACGGAGGCGAAGGATGTCCATGACGCTTCCTAACCTCATGGGCGCGCTGCTGGGGCTGGGCGCCGGCGCTACCATGTCCGTGGCGGTCAGCTGCGCCTGGGCCGTGCTCCACCTGCCTGCCCGGCTTCAGGACGTTTTCCAGGCGGGGTCGCCCCGGTTGTTTTCCCTGGCGCTGCTGCTGGGAATGTTGGGTGCGGCCCTGGGGCTGACGCCGGAGCTGCATCTGACCCTGCCGGGCTGGTGCGGCAGTCTGGGCGTGCTGCTGGCGGGGGTATTCGTGGGCATGCTGGCCAGCGCGCTGGAAAAGATCCTGGAGGTGGCCCCGGTGCTGCTGCGGCGCTTCCGCATCCCGGAGGCGGCGCCGGGCATCCGTTGGGTCATGCTGGCCGGCAAGGCCGTGGGCGCCCTGCTGGGTTGCCTGCTCTATCCCTGAAAAAAAACGTAAAAAGGAGATGGCTCCATGAAGCGCCGTTTCACCGGCCCTGTTTTTGCCCTGACCATGCAGCCGCGCCCCGGCCAGCGGGAGATCCGCTTCCGTCCCGGCGCGCCCAGGGAAATGGGCAAACCGCGCCAAGTCGACAACTGCAAGGAGGAAAGTCATGTTTGATAAAAACGCCAAGCCAAGCCCCGGGCGGCAGCGCCAGCTGGACCATTACCGGAAACTGGTGGACCACCTGAGCCCCAAATCCAATCTCGGGCAGGGACTATTGCGGGCCTTTTGGGTGGGCGGGACCATCTGCGCCCTGGGGCAGGCCCTGACGGAAATCGGGCGCGCCTGGCTGGGCATGAGCAACCAGGCCGCGGGCGCTTTTTGCTCCACGGCGCTGGTCTTTCTCACCGCCGTGCTGACGGGCGCCGGCATATTTGACCGCATCGGGCAATATGCGGGGGCCGGAGCCTTTGTGCCCATCTCCGGGTTTGCCAACGCCATGGTGTCCCCGGCCATGGAGTTCCGCCGGGAAGGCATGGTGCTGGGATTGGGGGCCAAGCTGTTTTCCCTGGCGGGGCCGGTGCTGGTGTGGGGCGTATCCGCGTCGGTGGTGGCCGGGCTGATTTACGCGCTGATTCCCTGGTAAGGAGGTAAGAGCCATGAACAAGCGCCTGGGACGCAATACGGTGGCGCTGACCAACCGTCCGGCCATTGTGGCCGGGGCGGCGCTGGCCGGCAAGAAGGAAGGCGAAGGGCCCCTGGGGCAATGTTTCGACGCGGTAGTGCCGGACGACCTGTTCGGGGAAGAAAGCTGGGAAAAAGCGGAGCAGCATTTCTTCTTTACAGCCGCTTCCACCTGCCTGAACAAGGCGGGACTTTCCGCCCAGGAGGTGGACGTGCTGCTGGGGGGCGATCTGCTCAACCAGATCATGGCCGCCTCCATGGCGGCCCGGGAATTGGCCGTGCCCTTTCTGGGGCTGTATGGGGCATGCTCCACCATGGCTGAAAGCCTGTGCCTGGGCGCCATGCTGGTGGACGGCGGGCACATGCGCAACGCCCTGTGCGTGGCCAGCAGCCACTTCTGCACCGCGGAGCGCCAGTACCGTTTTCCCCTGGAATACGGTTCCCAGCGCACCCCCACCGCCCAATGGACCGTAACCGGCGCGGGCGCCATGCTGCTTTCCGCGCAGGCGGAGTGCAAGCCCCTGGCCCGCTGCGTCATGGTTACCGTTGGCACGGTGACCGATATGGGCGTATCCGACGCCAACAACATGGGCGCCGCCATGGCGCCCGCCGCTGCGGACACCCTCCGCCGCCATTTTACCGATACCGGACGCCGGGCCGGGGACTACGACCTGATCGTTACCGGGGACCTGGGGCAGGTAGGCCATGACCTGCTGCTGGAACTGATGCGGGAGCAGGGCATGCCCCTGATTCCCGAGCGATACATGGATTGCGGCCTGGAAATCTATGGCCCGGAGCAGGAGGCGCACGCCGGCGGCAGCGGCTGCGGATGCTCCGCGGTGGTGCTGGCCAGCCTGATTTGGCCCAAGCTGCGGGAAGGGAAGGTTAAACGGGTGCTCTTTATGGCTACCGGGGCGCTGCTTTCCACCACGTCCAGCCAGCAGGGGGAAACCATTCCCGGCATTGCCCATGCCATCGTGTTGGAGGCGGACAGCGTATGCAGATAGCCTGGGGATTGTTGAAGGCCTTTGTGGTGGGCGGCCTGCTCTGCGTGGCGGGAGAAGCCCTGGTGCTGAAGACCAAGCTGACCCCGGCGCGGATCCTGGTGGGGTATGTGGTCACGGGCGTGGCGCTTAGCGCTCTGGGCGTGTACGGGCCTTTCGCCGCTTTTGCGGGCGCGGGGGCCACCGTGCCCCTGACGGGCTTCGGACATGCCCTGTACACCGGCGTGAAGCGCGCCGTGGAAGAAATCGGCGTTATGGGCGCGTTTACCGGCGGGCTGACCTCCACCTCCGCGGGCATTGCGGCGGCTATTTTCTTCGGCGCGCTGGCGGCGTTGATCTGCAAGCCCCGTCCCAAATAAAATTTCAAAATTTTGTTTTCACCACGCGGTATTTTAGGTATATAATAAATACGGCTTCATTGCCGACAAAAAATACAGAGGCGGAAAACTTAAAATGAAGAAGGTACTTGCTCTGGTTCTGGCGCTGTGCATGCTGGTTCCCTTTGCCGCGATGGCCGAAGGTGAGATTAAAATGGGCCAGGCAGAATACGCCGCCCATGGCACCAAGTGCTTCGCGGTGCTCACCGTGGCCATGGAAGGCGACACCATTGTGGGCGCGTACATTGACGAGTTCCAGGTGATGTCCGCGGAGGACGGCGTGGTGGGCGTGCCCAACAGCGACGCCGACTTCGGCGCGAATTTCCCCGAGGGCATGGTGCTGGCTTCCAAGCGTGCCAACGCCGAATACTACAGCGCCAATATGGCCAAGGCCGGCTCTACCGTGAGCATTGACGCCAACTTCGACGCCATCGAAGCCTATGTCGTCGGCAAGACCATCGCCGAGCTGGAGGCCGAGATCGAAGGCAAGTCCGCCGAGGAAATGATCGACGTGGTTTCCGGCTGCACCCTGGCCGAT
This sequence comes from uncultured Oscillospiraceae bacterium, assembly GCA_964540735.1. Lineage (GTDB taxonomy): Bacteria > Bacillota > Clostridia > Christensenellales > Aristaeellaceae > Egerieenecus. Next base: position 10,056 of record CAZINY010000018.1, on the reverse strand, counting down.
ACCCTGGGCTATGTGCAGGGACTGCTGGAGGCTGCCAAGGCTGCCAAGTAATTCCCACGCTGCCGGCAATGCCGGACAGGAGCCAAAAATCGGAGGGGCGTCAGCTCCTCCGATTTTGGTTGTCGAAAAATTTCTGGGGGAAGTCGGAGGGGCCGCGGCCCCTCCGACTTCCATGCGTATCCGCCGGCTTTGCCGGCGGAAGGTTGGCTTTTCAAAGGAAAAGCCAAGTCGCTTCGCCACCGCTGTTTTCCATACTTGGAAAACAGCGCCTTGCTGGGTTGTTGATTTTGCAAACACAATCAATTTCTTACAAATTCGGGCGACCTCTGGTTGGCCGAGGTTGCTGCCTCGAAAACGTGGCGGAAACCGCTTCCGCTTGTTGAATAAAAAGGCATTTTTTTCATGTGATGGAAAATGAAATTTCAGCCTTACTTACAGAAAATTCAATGCGTATGGGCCGAAGGGGTCCAGGGGGCGATCGGAAAGCCCCCTGGTCGCGCCCGCAGGCGCGAAATATCCTGTTTTTGCAAGAATACAAAGGAATAACTTGCAAAAAAATGAAGCCAAATACTTTGTCAACGGTCTGAAGTGGCGGAAGCCGCTTTTTCGACGCGCTGAATCGGCGGGGCGTCGGCTCCTCCGATTTTCTGCGCCGCTTTTTTTGTTATGGATTTCTAATGCAATTTTCATCCCCCATTTCTGGAATTTTCCGGCCGGGCATGGTATGCTGCGGTTGCAGAAAGGGGGCGTAAAGCATGCTGAGATTACTCCTGTGGCCGGTTACCCTGTATGTCAACCTGGTGGGGCTGCTCCTGCGCCTCATGGGCCGGGCCCTGGGCTTTTGCGTGGGGCTGGCGCTGGCCGTGCTGGGCGGGCTGCTCTGCTGCACCATCATCGGCGCGGTGGCGGGCATTCCCCTGGGCCTGCTGGGGCTGGGCATGATGTTCAAATGCTTTTGGTAATCCCGGCGGGCCTGCTCCGGCCAAAAGGGTTCGGAACGTTGATAAAGGGCGCGTTGCAGCATCTCTCCTGCGGCGCGCCCTTTTCTTGTGGGATGGCCGAAAGCAGCTGCCGTTTGCCGGCAATAAAACGCTGATTCTTTGCCAATCCTATGTGCGGGAAACGCCCTGAAGGACGGGCTGCATCCGCTTCCCATACGCATACAGACGCCTTTCCGCCGAACCGGCGGGGCAGGCCGGGAAGAAATCAAACGTTGACACGGCCATCCGTGGCGCGCGCATTTTCCGTTGTATTTTTTCGGGAATCCACCTTGACGAACCGCCCGGATGCGCCTATACTGAAGCGTCCTGTTTTTTTGAATGCCGGAAGATTGCGGCGGGAGCCGCATGGCAACAAATGGCGAAAGGGGTTTTACGACGTGCATACGAAGTTTATTTTTGTGACCGGCGGCGTGGTGTCTTCGCTGGGCAAGGGTATTACGGCGGCTTCCCTGGGACGGCTGCTGAAATGCCGCGGGTTGCGCGTATCCATCCAGAAGTTCGATCCTTACATCAATGTGGACCCCGGAACCATGAATCCCTATCAGCACGGAGAAGTATTCGTTACCGATGACGGCGCGGAAACCGACCTGGATCTGGGCCATTATGAGCGCTTTATCGACGAAAACCTGACCCAGTCCGCCAATGTGACCAGCGGCCGGGTATACAAAACGGTTATCGACCGGGAACGCCGGGGCGAATACCTGGGCGCGACCATCCAGGTCATCCCGCATATCACCAATGAAATCAAGCGGAACATCCTGGCCGTGTCCCGCACGCAGAACGCTCCGGACGTGGTCATCACCGAAATCGGCGGAACGGTGGGCGATATTGAAAGCCAGCCCTTTCTGGAAGCCATCCGGCAGATGCGCGCGGAGGTGGGCTATGAAAACAGCCTGTATATCCACGTTACCCTGGTGCCGTATTTGAAGGCCGCCGGGGAGCTCAAGACCAAGCCCACCCAGCACAGCGTCAAGGAGCTGGGCGGCATCGGCATTTCCCCGGATATTCTGGTGTGCCGCTCCGAGCATGAGATTCCCCGGGATGTGCGGGCCAAGATCGGCCTGTTCTGCAATCTGCCCGCGGAGCGGGTCATCCAGAACCTGAACGCCCGCACCATTTATGAGGTGCCCCTGCTCCTGCATGCGGAGGGCCTGGACGAGCTGGTATGCCAGTTGCTGGGCATTCCCGACACCCGCTGCGACCTGACCGAATGGCGGGCCATGGTGGAGCGTCAGCTCACCCCCCAGCGTGAAACCACCATCGGCCTGGTGGGCAAATATGTGGAGCTGCCCGACGCTTATCTGAGCATTGTGGAGGCGCTAACCCATGGCGGCATCCATCACCATGCCAAGGTGCATATCAAATGGATTCCCGCCGAGGCGGTCACCCAGGAAAACGTGGAGAGCTGCCTGGCGGATTGCGACGCGGTGCTGGTGCCCGGCGGCTTTGGCTCCCGGGGGCTGGAAGGGAAAATGACCGCCGTGCAGTACGCACGGGAAAAGAAGGTCCCCTTCCTGGGCATCTGCCTGGGCATGCAGATGGCGGTCATTGAGTTCGCGCGCCATGTGCTGGACCTGCGGGACGCCAACACCACGGAAGTGGACCCCAATACGCCCTATCCCGTTATCGACCTGATGCCGGACCAGAACCTGCAAAACCTGGGGCACACCATGCGGCTGGGCAAGTATCGCTGCGCCCTGCTGCCGGGTACCTTCAGCCACAAGGCTTACGGCGTCAGTGAAATCGAGGAGCGTCACCGTCACCGCTATGAGTTCAACAACGAATATTTGGAACGCTTCATTGCCGGCGGCATGCGCGTAGCGGGCAAGAACCCCGAGCGCGATCTGGTGGAAATCGTCGAGATTCCCGACCATCCCTGGTTTGTGGCCGTTCAGTTCCACCCGGAGCTGAAAAGCCGCCCCAACCGTCCGCACCCCCTCTTCCGGGATTTTGTGGGCGCGGCGCTGGCGCAAAAGGAAAAGAAAAATCAGTAATAAAAATTCGCGAAATACACGGCTCCCCGCCGGAAGGACGGAGAGCCGCGGCCTTTTCCGCCCCGGAGAGTTTTTCTCCCGGCTACTTGCAAGAATAGGAAAAACCGTTTACAATAGTAGTCAAGAAATCCTGCGTAATGGAGGAAGACACGATGAAACAGGTAATTGCGACGGCCAAGGAGAAAATGGGTAAGTCCTGCGACGTCTATTTCAGGGAAATGCAGTCCCTGCGCGCCGGCCGGGCCAATCCGCGGCTGCTGGATAAAATCACAGTGGATTATTATGGTTCCCCCACGCCCATTCAGCAGCTGGGAAACATCGCCGCTCCCGAACCCCGGATGCTCACCATCTCCCTTTGGGACACCAAAGCCCTGCCTCTGGTGGAAAAAGCCATTCTCAAGAGCGATCTGGGCCTGAATCCCTCCAACGACGGCAAGGTGATCCGGCTGATTTTCCCCGAACTCAACGAGGAGCGCCGCAAGGAGCTGACCAAGGTGGCCCGCAAGAGCGCCGAGGAAGCGAAGGTAGCCGTGCGCGCCATTCGCCGGGACGCCATCGAGCAGATCAAAAAGATGAAGAAGGATTCCGCCATCACCGAGGACGACCAGCGCAAGGGCGAGGAAGAAATGCAAAAGATCACCGATAACGCGGTGAAGGAAATCGATAAAATCTGCGCCGCCAAGGAAAAGGAGATCATGGAAATTTGAGCATGGATTGGCAGGCGCTGCTGGGTCTGCCCTTGGACATGGCCCGGGAAAAGCTGCGCCAGGCGGGCGTGGAGGCGGAGGTCTGCGTTTCCCGCAGCCCCCGTCGCGCGGACGCGGACGGCACGCCCCGGGTGGTGCGCGCGTCGGAAGGCCGGCTGACCGTTTGTTACTTTTCCGACGGAGATCCCCGGGAAACGGAATAAGGATACATTGTGGCATGCGCGGGCTCCCGTGGGCTGGCGCGTGCCTTTTTTGAAAAAGAGGAGGAATCCCATGGCCCTGTTTGCACCCAAGCGGCATCACCATCACGGCGCGATGAACCGCGAGGACTTTGCCAAGCTGCCCCGGCATGTGGCCATCATCATGGACGGCAACGGCCGCTGGGCCAAGAAGCACAAGCTGGCCGTGGCCATGGGCCACCGTCAGGGCGTGGAAGCCCTGCGGGAAATCATCCGCCACACGGACGACCTGGGCATTGAAGCCCTGTCCCTGTACGCCTTTTCCACGGAGAACTGGAACCGTTCCCCCGAGGAAGTGGCCGCGCTCATGGCGCTGATTCTGGAGTTTTTTGCCTCGGAAATCGACGAGCTGGACGCCAAAAACGTGCGCATCCTGATCCTGGGGGACAAAACGCGCCTGCCGGACAAGCAGCGGGATACGCTGATCCAGGCGGAGGAACGCACGGGAAAGAATACCGGGCTCCGCCTGAATATCGCTATCAATTACGGCGGCCGGGCGGAGCTGGCCCGGGCGGCGCGGGAGATTGCGCTGCTGGCCCAGAGCGGCGCGCTGGATCCTGCGCGAATTACCGAGCGTACCCTGGCGGACCATCTGTATACCCGCGGGCAGCCGGACGTGGACCTGCTGATTCGCACCAGCGGGGAAATGCGGTTGAGCAACTTCCTGTTGTTCCAGTGCGCGTACGCGGAGTTTGTGTTTCCCACGGTGCTCTGGCCCGACTTCACCGTGCGGGACTATGACCAGGCGCTGCAAACCTTCGGGGGACGGCAGCGGCGCTTTGGCGGGCGGGTATAATCCATCCTCCGGGAAATGGATACTGATAGAGAGAAGAGGTTGACCATGGGACAAAGAGTGGCCACAGGCGCGATGCTGATCGTGTTTCTGATTATCCTGCTGTATTTCGGCGGGGTTGTTATGGGCGTTGGGGCAATCGTCTGCCTGTGCTTCGCCATGCAGGAGGAATATCATGCCCTTGCGGTGGCGGGGCACAGGCCTGTGGCCTGGCCCACCTGGCTGGGCATGGTGCTGGCGGTGCCCCTGGTGGCGCTGTACGGGTCGGAGATGATCGTGCCCCTGCTGGGCGGCGTGTGCCTGCTCACCATGATCTGCGTGGTCTTCCGGGATGAACCGCGCCTGGAGGATGCGGTGCTCAGCGTGCTGCCGCTGTTCACCGTGGTGCTGCCGGGCATGTGCATTGTGGCCCTGGCCCAGGTGCAGCCCAAGGCGTTGCAGGTGGTGCTGCTGAGTTTGGTGTTTGCCATTCCTGTGCTGGGGGATACCATGGCCTTTTTCGTGGGCAGCCGGGTGCGCGGCCCCAAGCTGTGCCCGGCGGTCAGCCCCAACAAGACCATTTCCGGCGCGGTGGCCGGGCTGGTGGGCAGCCTGGCGGCGGCGGCGGCGGTGGGCGTGGTCAGCCTGATATTCTGTGACCAGGCCACCCTGGCGCAGCTGCCTACCTGGTGGCAGTATGCGCTGCTGGGTTTGGTGGGCGGCGTGGCCGGACAGATGGGGGACCTGTTCGCTTCCCTGGTGAAGCGGCACTGCGGCATCAAGGACTTTTCCAACCTGTTCCCGGGGCACGGGGGCATGCTGGACCGCCTGGACAGCATCCTGTTCATGGCGGTGGTGATGATCTGCTACCGGCTGCTCCAGGGGATTTGAGTGAAAAAACGCTCCGGGATGGTTCCCGGGGGATAAGGCAGGGAGATAGGCCATGCATTCGTTGAATATACTAGGCAGCACAGGGTCCATCGGTACCCAGGCGCTGCAGGTGGCGGCGCTTCATCCGGACCGCTTCACCGTGCGGGCGCTGACGGCCCGGCGGAACAAGGAGCTGCTCTTTGAGCAGGTGCGGATCTTCCGACCGGAAATGGCCGGCCTGGTGGAACCCATTCCCGCGGAGGAGATCCCCGCGGATTGCCGCTTCTGCCGCTGGGTCATGGGGCCGGAGGCCCTCCATGCCGCCGCCGCGGAGGTGGAGGCGGACATGGTGTTGGTGGCCGTGGTGGGCATTGCCGGGCTGCAGAGCGTCATGGACGCCCTGATCGCCGGGCGGCAGGTGCTCCTGGCCAACAAGGAGGCCCTGGTCACCGGCGGCCACCTGGTCATGGACGCGGCCCGGCGGGCGGGTAAGCCGCTGCTGCCCGTGGACAGCGAGCACAGCGCCATTTTCCAGTGCCTGCAGGGGGCGGGCGGCAACCGGCCCCGGCGTCTGCTGCTCACGGCCTCGGGCGGGCCTTTCCGCACCTGGTCCCGGGAAGAGATGGACCGGGCTACCCCGGCCCAGGCCCTGCGCCACCCCAACTGGAGCATGGGCGCGAAGATCACCGTGGACTCCGCCTCCATGTTCAACAAGGCCCTGGAGATCATGGAAGCCCGCTGGCTCTTCGACATGCCCGCGGAAAGGATTCAGGTGGTGGTGCATCCCCAGAGCATCCTGCATTCCGCGGTGGAGTTCGAGGATGGCGCGGTCATCGGCCAGATGGGTACGCCGGACATGCGCCTGCCCATCCTGTATGCCATGAGTTATCCGGAGCGCCTGCCCACGGGGGGCGCGGCATTGGACCTGTTTGCCCTGGGCACCCTGACCTTTGAAAAGGGCGACCCGGAGCGCTTCCCGGCCCTGCGCCTGGCGGGGGAATGCCTGCGGGCGGGGGGCGCGGCCTGCGCCGTGCTCAACGGGGCCAATGAGGCGGCGGTGGCCGCCTTCCTGCGGGAGGAGATTCCCTTTGGCGCCATCGCGCGGCTGGTGGAGGGCGCGCTGGAGGCCCTGCCGGGGTTGCCCGCCACAACCCTGGAGGAAATTTTCGCGGCGGATCAGGCCGCGCGGCGGGCGGTGGACGCTCAGCTGCGCCGCATGAAAGGAGCAATATGACGGTATTGTATGTCCTGTTGGCCATTTTACTATTGGGCATTCTGATTATGGTGCACGAGTGGGGGCACTTCATCGCCGCGAGGCTTACGGGTATTGAGGTGATGGAGTTCTCCATCGGCTTTGGGCCGAAGCTGCTGGGCTGGAAGAGCAAGAAGCACGAGACGGCCTTCTCCCTGCGGGCCATTCCCATGGGCGGTTACTGCGCCTTCTACGGGGAGGACGACGCGGAGGGCAAGACCCTCGATGATCCCCGGGCGTACAGCAGGCAGAGCGTGTGGAAGCGCATGTTCACCGTGCTCATGGGGCCGGGGATGAACTTTGTGCTGGCCTTCGCGGTGCTGATGCTGTATTTCTGGATCGGCGGAGCGCAGGTGCCCGTGGCGGCCCATCCCTACATCAGCCAGGTGGAGAGCGGCCCGGCCCAGGAGGCGGGGTTGCAGGCCGGGGACGTGATCACCCGCATCGATGGGGTGGATGTGCTGGACGGCACCACCGATACGCTCATCAACGCCATTGCCGCCTATGACGGCGACGGCCCCATGCTGGTAACCGTGCAGCGGGGGGACACCACCTTTGACACGGAGATCACGCCTTTCTATGACGAGACGGAGGGCAAATACCGCCTGGGCATCACCGTGGGCGCCACCTACGACATGGAGCGCCAGCGCCTGGGCTTCCTGGCTTCGGTGCAAAACAGCTGGGCCAACTGCGTCTACGCGGGCGGTGCTATCTTCAACGCCCTGAAGGACCTGGTGACCACCGGCGCGGGCCTGGACCAGACCGCCGGCCCCGTGGGCATGATCTCCATGGTGTCCGATCAGGTGCAGCAGGGGGGGCTTTGACAGCTATATTAACCTGCTGGTGGTCATTTCCATCAACCTGGGCATCATGAACCTGCTGCCCATTCCCGGGCTGGACGGTTCTCGCTTCCTGTTCATGGCGGTGGAGGCTATCCGGCGCAAGCCCGTGCCCCCGCGCCGGGAGGCCATGGTGCACTTGACGGGTTATGTGCTGCTGCTGGGGCTGATGATTTTCTTCACCTATAAGGATGTGCTCCGGCTGTTCCAATAAAAATCACTCACACAAGCGGAGGGATACGGGATGTACGAAACGCGCAAGGTATCCGTGGGCCGGCTGGTCATGGGTGGCCACAACCCGGTATGGGTGCAGTCCATGACCAACACCGACACCCGGGACGTGGGAAAGACCCTGGCCCAGATCCGCGCCCTGCACGCCGCGGGCTGCGACCTGGTGCGGGTGAGCGTGTACGACGTGGCCTGTGCCAAGGCCGTGCGCGACCTGGTGGACGGCTCGCCCTGCCCCCTGGTGGCGGACATTCACTTTGACCATACCCTGGCCATCATGGCCACGGAAAACGGCATCAGCAAGCTGCGCATCAACCCCGGCAACATCGGCGGGGAAGCCAACGTGTGCATGCTGGCGGACTGCGCCCGGATGCACCGCATTCCCATCCGCATCGGGGTGAACAGCGGCTCCATTGAAAAGGATATTTTGGAAAAGTACGGCGGGCCCACCGCCGAGGGCATGGTGGAAAGCGCCCTGCAGCACGCCCGTATGCTGGAAAAGGCGGGCTTTGAGGACATCGTGCTGTCCATGAAGGCCAGCGACGTGCGCCTCACCGTGGAAACCTACCGCCTGGCCGCCCAGCGCTGCGACTATCCCCTGCACGTGGGCGTCACCGAGGCGGGGCTGCCCGGCCAGGGCACCATCAAGAGCGCCATCGGCATCGGTTCCCTGCTGCTGGACGGCATCGGCGATACCATCCGCGTGAGCCTCACCGGCGATCCCCTGCCCGAAGCCCAGGCCGCCTGGGACATCCTCCGGGCCATCGGCCTGCGCACCCAGGGGGTGCAGCTGGTTTCCTGCCCCACCTGCGGCCGTACCTGCATTGACGTGGCGGGCCTCGCCGGCCGGGTGGCAAAGGAGCTGAAGGATATCCGCGTGCCGCTGAAGGTGGCGGTCATGGGCTGCATTGTCAACGGCCCCGGGGAGGCCCGGGAAGCCGACGTGGGCATCGCGGGAGGCAAGTCCGGGGGCGCGCTGTTTGTCAAGGGGCAAACGGCCCGCCGGGTGGACGGCGACCTGGCCCAGGCGCTCATCGACGCGGCCCGCGCCATTGCGGCCCAGCGGGAAAAGGAAGGCTGAACAGCACCGGTAAAGCAACGCAAGGGAGGCGGCGCGAAGCCCCTCCCTTCCGTTGCCTTTTTGGACGGCATATCCCAGCACAAAGGCAGGAGGGATACCCATGACGCAGCTGCGCTACGCCCCCGCCCGGGAGGAGGACATCCCCGCCATCTTCGCCCAGGCCAAGGCGGTGATTGACGCCTATGAGGATGTGGAGCATATCCCCTATGACCGGGTCATGGACTGGATGCGCCGGAAGATCGCCGGGCATTTGACGGAATACCGGCGCATTTGCCGCGGGGAGGAGCTGGCGGGCTATTACCGCTTCGCCCCGGCGGAGGGGAAGATGGAGCTGGACGACCTGTACATCCTCCCGGCGTACCGGGGGCAGGGCATCGGAAGCGCGGTGCTTCGGGACTGCCTGGCCGCCACGGAAAAGCCGGTATTCCTGTACGTGTTTACGCGAAATGTCCGCGCCCGGGCGCTGTATGAGCGCCTGGGCTTCCGGACGGTACAAGAGGTAGGCGCCACCCGGCTGATCCTGGAGCGGGCTGGCGGAAGGGAGGCTCCATGAGCTACGAGGATTTATTGACGAAGATTTACAACGAGCTGCCCCAGCTCAAGGGGCAGTTGCATACCCCCCACGTGGTCTACGTGAAGCCCCAGGGGAAGGTGTACATCACCTTTCAGAGCGACGTGCTGGTGGAGGAGGCCGCCTTCCTGAAAATGGAACGGGTGCTGCGGCAGGTGTTCTCCCAGTGCCCCCTGGCTCTGCGGGTGGTCAGCCCTTCCCTGGCCCAGGATTTCCTGGCGCATATCGAGAACTACAAGCAGGTGTTTGTGGACTTCCTCAAGCGGAATTATCCCGCCTCCATCAGCTGGATGGACCAGATGGACTGGCGCTGCGACGGGGAGCGGATCACCCTGACCTTCCCGGACCCCTTTTCCCTGGAATTCATGGGCCGGCAGGGGGTGTCCGCACGGCTGGTGCAGGCGGTGAAGGACATCTTCGGCATCGAGGTGAAGGTGGAGCTGGCCGTGGCCGGGGATCAGGAGGCGCGGCTGGCCGCCCTGCGGGGGGAGCGCCGCAGGGC
>CAZINY010000017.1:42981-46427 GCA_964540735.1 uncultured Oscillospiraceae bacterium | reverse complement strand
GCTTGGACGCGCCCTTCTTATCGACCTCGTCCACCATGGACCCTGCCATGAAGGGCCAGCTGGACGAGGTCGATAAGAAGGGCGCGTCCAAGCTGGTTGGCAAGCTCCTGGGCGAGCGTGCTGTCCAGTCCGGCATTAAGGCCGTGGTTTTTGACCGCGGCGGCTATGTGTATGCCGGCCGTGTGGCGGAATTGGCCGCCGGCGCCCGTGAAGCCGGACTTGATTTCTAAGAGAAGGAGGACACACGCATGCAACGCTACGAACAGGTCAGCGAATTCAAAGAACGGCTGGTCGCTGTCAACCGGGTGTCCAAGACCGTAAAGGGCGGCCGCAACATGCGGTTCTCCGCGCTCGTCGTCGTAGGCGATGAGAACGGCCGCGTGGGCGCCGGCATGGGGAAGGCCGCGGAAATTCCCGAGGCCATCCGCAAGGCCAACGAAGATGCCAAGAAGCACATGGTGACCGTGCCCCTGCATGGCACCACCGTGCCTCATGAGGCAGTAGGTTACTATTCCACCGGCAAGGTGGTGCTGATTCCCGCTCCCGAAGGTACCGGCGTGATCGCCGGCGGCGCGGCCCGTGCCGTGCTGGAACTGGCGGGCGTGAAGGACATCCGCACCAAGAGCTTTGGCACCAGCAACCGCATCAATATGGTAAAGGCCACCCTGGAGGCCCTGAAGCTGATGCGCAGTGCCGAGCAGGTGGCCAAGCTCCGCGGCAAGACCGTGGAAGAACTGCTGGGTTAAGGAGGAGAAACGATATGAAGCTCAAGATTACCTTGATGAAGTCTCCTATCGCCTGCCAGCCCAAGCAGAAGGCGACGGTGAAGGCCCTGGGCCTTCGCAAGATCGGCCAGACCAAGGTGCAGCCCGATAATCCCGCCATCCGTGGCCAGATTTTCGCGGTGAAGCATCTGGTGAAGGTCGAAGAAGTGAACGAGTAAAGGAGGGAATACCCCAATGAAACTGCACGAGTTGCAACCCGCCGCAGGTTCCGTGACGGCTCCCAAGCGGGTGGGCCGCGGCGTTGGTTCCGGTCTGGGCAAGACCTCCGGCAAGGGCCACAAGGGCGCCAAGGCGCGCTCCGGCGGCGGCAAGCGCCCCGGATTTGAGGGCGGCCAGATGCCCCTGTACCGTCGCGTCCCCAAGCGCGGCTTCACCAACATTTTCGGTACCGAATATGCTTGCGTGAATGTTGAGCGCCTCGAGATCTTTAACGATGGCGATGTGGTTACGGCCCAGTCCCTGCTTGACGCCGGCATTATCCGCAAGACGCTGGATGGCGTGAAGATCATGGGCAACGGCGAGCTGACCAAGAAGCTCACCGTCCAGGCCAGCAAGTTCACCGCCTCCGCAAAGGAGAAGATTGAGGCTCTCGGCGGGAAAGCCGAGGTGATCTGACATGTGGGAAAGCATCAGAAAGATGTGGAAGATCCCGGAACTGCGCAATAAGATCCTCTACACCCTGGGTATGCTGCTGCTCTTCCGCCTGGTGGGCGTTATTCCCGCCCCCGGCGTGGACGCGGCACGGGTGTTGACGGGTACCGCTACGGATCTTCCTATCCTGCAGCTGGTCAACATGATGACCGGTTCCAACTTCGCCAACATGACCATCATGGCCATGGGTATCACGCCCTACATCAACGCCAGCATTATTATGCAGCTGTTGACCATCGCCATTCCCGCCCTGGAGCGTATGCAGCGGGACGAGGAGGGCGGCGGCCGTGAGAAGATCGCGCGCATTACCCGCTATGTCACCGTCGGCCTGGCCGCGGTGCAGGCCATCGGCCTGGTGGCCGGCCTGGGCTACATCAAGTCAGGCTGGTTCAACTATGTGCTGGTGGGCATCAGCATGGCTGGCGGTTCCGCCCTGGCCATGTGGATTGGCGAACGCATCAGCGAAAAGGGCGTGGGCAACGGCATCAGCATGCTGATTATGGCCGGTATCCTGTGCAACCTGTTCAACGGCATCGTTTCCGGCTTCACCAGTGCCAGCGTTGGCGGCACCGGCAGCGGCTGGATGAACCTGCTGGTCATCGCCGTGATGTTCGTTATCATGGTGGTGGTGGTAACCTTTGTGGACATGGGCGAGCGGCGCATCCCGCTGCAGATTGCCAAGCAGGTGAAGGGCCGCCGGGTTTACGGTGGTCAGAACACCCACATGTCCCTGAAGGTGTGCAGCGTGGGCGTGCTCCCGATGATCTTCGCCTACTCTTTCCTGGCGTTCCCCGGAACGATCATTCAGTTGGTCGGCGGCACCAATTCCGGCGCCTACATCTGGTGGAACACCTACATGAACACCGGCAGCGTCTGGTACATGATCATTTCCGCGCTGCTGATCATGGCGTTCACCTTCTTCTACTCCTCCATCAGCTTTGACGCCAAGCGGCAGGCTGAACAGCTCACCATGCAGGGCGCGGTGATCCCCGGACAGCGCGGCAAGAACATCCGCGGCTTCCTCCAGACCACCGTGAACCGCCTGAACCTGTTCGCGGCCCTGTTCCTGGCCATCCTGGCTGCGGTTCCCACCATTCTGACCACCCAGCTGAACACGGCGGTGCCCTTCGCGGCTTCGTCCATCCTGATCGCTGTGAGCGTGTCCCTGGAGACCATCCGCGCCATCCGCGCCGAGATGAGCATCCGCGGCATCGACAGCAACCTGGATACCGCCGGATTCATGTAAGAAGACCTGTGCCGCCATGCACCGGAGCGATTGCGCCCGGTGCATGGTTGGATGCAGGGAGTTTAAGGACGGGACGCGGGGAGACGCATGATATCCGCGAGGATGTCATAGCCTAGGGGTGGAGCTTTCCTCTCCGGGGCTGCCATGTCTCCCGAAAGGAGTTGTCAATGAATATCATCTTCTTAGGACCTCCCGGCGCGGGCAAGGGAACGCAGGCGCAGCGCATCTGCACGGCGCTGGGCATCCCCCAGGTTTCCACCGGCGACATTCTCCGCCGTGCCATCAAGGAGCAGACCCCCACGGGGCTGAAGGCCAAGTCCTTCATCGACGCGGGCAAGCTGGTACCGGATGAGGTGGTCATCGCCATTGTGGAGGAACGGCTCAAGGAAGCGGACTGCCAGAAGGGATACATCCTGGACGGCTTCCCCCGGACGGTTCCCCAGGCGGAGGCCCTGGACGGCATCGCCCATATCGACGCGGTGGTGGAGCTGGCCGTGGAGGATCAGCAGCTGGTGGACCGCCTCAGCGGACGGCGCGTATGCCTGAAGTGCGGAGCGACAAACCATGTTTCCCAGCTGAACGGGCGCACCCAGTGCGACTGCGGCGAACCCCTGGTACAGCGGGACGATGACAAGCCCGAAACGGTGCTCAGCCGCCTGAAGGTCTACCATGACCAGACGGCGCCCCTGGTGGATTTCTGCGAGAAAAAGGGCTTGCTCCATCGCATTGACGGCGCCAAGGATCGTGACGCGATCTACGCGGAC
>CAZINY010000017.1:0-42971 GCA_964540735.1 uncultured Oscillospiraceae bacterium | reverse complement strand
GCGGGAGCGCTTCTGTACGAGGTGCTCCAAAAGCGCCGAGAGGCTGTGAAGCCGGGCATGACCACTGCGGCGCTGGACGTTTACGCGGAACAGCTGATCCGCAAGAATCATGCCACACCTTCCTTCCTGCACTATAACGGCTACCCTGCCACGCTGTGCACCAGCGTGGACGACCAGGTGGTGCATGGGATTCCTTCGGAAAACCAGGTGCTTCGGGAAGGCTCCATCATCAGCATTGATTGTGGACTGGTGCTGGATGGGTGGCAGGCGGATAGCGCCTTCACCATGGGCATCGGCGAGATCTCCGCGGAAGCGGAGGCGCTCATCGAGGTTACGGAAGAGTGCTTCTGGAAGGGCGTGCGTCAGGCCGTGGCCGGCAACCGGCTGGGCGATGTGGGCCACGCCATCCAGTCCTGGGCAGAGAGCCACGGCTATGGGGTCATTCGTGACCTGACGGGCCACGGCATTGGCCGGGAGATGCATGAGGACCCCGCGGTGTACAACTTTGGGGAGCCCGGGCATGGCCTGCGCCTGCGCAAAGGCATGACCCTGGCGGTGGAACCCATGATTGCCGCAGGGGACTGGCACGTGAACGAGGACGATGACGAGTGGTGCTTCCGCACCCGGGACGGCAGCCTCTGCTCCCATTACGAGCACACCATCGCCATCCGTGAGGATGGGTTGCCCGAGATCCTTACTTTCCCTGGTTTCCAGTGGAAGGAGGAGGAATGATGGAGCGCATACCGATGGAAGTCGGGCGCGTCGTCATGTCCAGACAGGGCCGCGACAGGGACCGCTGCTTCGTGATTCTCTCCGTGGTGGACGACCAATTTGTCATGATGGCCGATGGCCTGACCCGCAAGCTGGATCATCCCAAACGGAAAAAAGTAAAACATTTGCACGCCAAGCCTGTGAAGATGCAGGATCTTGCGCAGCGGCTTGCCTCCGGCCAGGTGCTGGACAGCGATCTGCGCAAGCTGCTGCGGGAGGCCGGGCTGCAAACTGAGACGCCGCTGTGCAAGGAGGGCTGAAATCTTGTCGAAAAACGACGTCATTGAAATGGAAGGGCACGTTGTCGAGGCGCTTCCCAATGCCATGTTTCAGGTGGAACTCCCCAACGGACACCAGATTATGGCGCACATTTCGGGCAAGATGCGCATGAATTTCATCCGCATCTATCCCGGCGACAAAGTTACCATCGAGCTCTCGCCCTATGATCTGACCCGAGGCCGGATCACCTGGCGCAGCAAGGGCTGAGGAAAAACCGACGCGGCTGCATGCCGCTGCGACACAAGGAGGGTACGCTCATGAAAGTACGGCCGTCTGTAAAGCCCATTTGCGAGAAGTGCAAGATCATCAAGCGCAAGGGCAAGGTTATGGTTATCTGCGAGAATCCCAAGCACAAGCAGAAGCAGGGCTGAGGCATATAACCATGCTTTGATTGACCAGGGCAAAGGCTCTGGTCAATTTTTTGCGCTCGAACGCATTGCGTTTTCCTGCACGGATACTTCATACAGGCTTCACATGTTTGTGGCAGGATGAAAATACGCGCGCAGGCGCTTTTCTGCCGGAAAAGAGTATGGTATACTATCTACCATACGCGGAACAAGGGAGGAATGGAGCTGTGCCCAGGGAAAAGACCTGCTTTGCCTGCACGGCCTGCGGCTATGAGACGGCCCGCTGGGTGGGAAAATGCCCCGGCTGCGGGGCCTGGAACACCATGGAGGAAAGCGTCGCGGCAATGCCGGCCAAGGCCGGGGCGGCCGCCAAGCCGCTGCGCCAGCGTCCGGGCAGCGGCGCGCAGGCCATGCTGCTGCGGGAGATCCCCGAGGACGCGGCGGCGCGCCTTTCCACGGGCATTGGCGAACTGGACCGGGTGCTGGGCGGCGGCATTGTGGAGGGGGGCCTGATGCTCCTGGGCGGCGACCCGGGCATCGGCAAATCCACGCTGCTTCTGCAGGTGTGCGCGCATCTGTGCGCCCAGGGAAAACGGGTGCTCTATATCAGCGGCGAGGAATCCGCCAAGCAGGTGAAGCTCCGGGCCCGACGCCTGGCCATCGACGTGCCCAACCTGTATGTGCTGGCGGAGACCGCCATGGACAACGTGGAGGAGCGGCTGAAGGAACTGGCCCCGGATGTGGCGGTGGTGGACTCCATCCAGACCATGTACCGCCCGGAAATGGCCTCCGCCCCGGGAAGCGTCAGCCAGATACGGGAATGCACCAGCCTGCTCATGCGCCTGTGCAAGGAAAGCGGCACCGCCGTGTTCCTGGTGGGGCACGTGACCAAGGAAGGGGCCATTGCGGGTCCGCGGATGCTGGAGCACATGGTGGACGTGGTGCTGTATTTCGAGGGCGACCGGCAGCAGGAGTACCGCCTGCTACGGGCGGTGAAGAACCGCTTCGGCTCGGTGAACGAGCTGGGCGTGTTTCAGATGACCCAGGAAGGCATGCGCGTGGTGGAGAATCCCTCGGAGCAGCTGCTCTCCCATCGGGCCAAGGGCGCCAGCGGGTCGGTGGTTTTCTGCGGCATGGAAGGTTCCCGGCCGCTGCTGGTGGACGTGCAGGCACTGGCCTCGCCCACGTATTTCGGCACACCCCGGCGCACCGTGGAAGGGGCGGACACGGGCCGCGTGGCGCTGCTGTTGGCGGTACTGGAAAAACGCGCCGGGCAGAAAACCTATAATCAGGATGTATATGTGAACGTTGCGGGGGGATTGGAGTTGAGCGAACCCGCTGCGGACCTGGCCCTTTGCGTGGCGGTGACTTCCTCCCTGAAGGATACGCCCGTGGGACAGCAGGTAGCCGTCATGGGCGAGGTGGGCCTGGGGGGCGAAGTGCGCGCTATCCCGCAGATTGAGCGCCGGGTGGCCGAATGCGTGCGTCTGGGATTCACCACCATTATGCTGCCGAAGGAAAACCTCCGCCGGGTGAAACCCCAAGAGGGCGTGAGCCTGCGCGGCGTGGATACCGTGTATCAGGCGCTGAGCGTGCTGTTTTAATTGCGAGCCCTTTCGCAAGCGAAGGGCGAAGGAGTGTGACCCATGAAATCCAAACTTGTGCAGCGGGTGCTTCGCGCGTTGATCGCGCTACTGGGCGCGGGCGTCGGCGCGGGAGTGACGGCCATGGCGCAACAGCTGCTTGCCCAGGCAAACGATGCCTATGAAGTGCCCGTGGAGACGCTGGTTATCCTTTATATCTCCGTCTGCGCCCTAGGCGCGCTGATTGGCTTCCTGCTGAGCAACCGGATTATCCGCACCTGCGTGGACTGGGGCAGCCGCCTGGAGCAGCGCCTGGAACGCATGCCCATCGGACAGATGTTCAGCTCGGTCATGGGATTGATTTGCGGGCTGATTATCGCCGCGTTGCTTAGCCAGATATTGAATTTCGTGGGCGCGTCACTGTTCACCACAGCCATCAGCGCCATACTGTATGTGATTTTCGGGGCCATTGGTTTGTCCATTGGGTTCAAGCGCGCCCGGGATATCGTGGACATGCAGGAGCGGTACGAAGGTTTCCGGGAGCGCCGGGCGCAGCGCAAAAGCGCCCGCCAGGCCCGGGAGAACGCTGAGGATGGGGAAACCGGCACGGATGCGGCGCAGCCCAAAATTCTGGATACATCGGTGATTATTGACGGCCGGATTTTTGCGGTAGCGCGCACGGGGTTCCTGGAGGGGGAAATGGTGGTGCCGCAATTTGTGCTGGACGAATTGCGCCGCGTGGCGGATAGCGCCGATTCTCTGCGGCGCAACCGTGGACGGCGAGGGCTGGATCTGCTGCAGAAGATACGCCAGGAGCCAGGCATCCGCCTGCGCATTGATCCTACGGACTGGCAGGATACCGAGGAGACGGATGTGAAGCTGCTTCGCCTGGCTCGGGAGACCGGCGGCCGCGTGGTCACCAACGATTTCAACCTGAACAAAGTGGCTGCCGTAAGCGGCATGAAGGTGCTCAACCTCAACGAACTCGCAGGGGCGCTGAAGCCCGCGGTACTGGCCGGAGAAGAGCTGACGGTGTCCATCGCCAAGGAAGGCAAAGAGCCCGGGCAGGGCGTCGGGTACCTGGAGGACGGCACCATGATTGTGGTGGAGGGCGGCCGACGCCACGTGGGCGAAACGGTACAGACGGTGGTAACCACGGTTATCCAGACCAGTGCGGGCCGGATGATCTTCTCCCGTCTCAAAACGGAACAGGAAAGTTGAGGGGTTTTTTTCAGATTTTTTCCTAAAGAAAGAGTGGGGAAAATCCGTTGATTCTCCCTTGGGCTTCTGGTATAATCGAGCCAGGATCAGAGGGAGGCGGAGAAGCGCGTATGCGTATCAAAGAAGGATACATGCTCAGGGAAACGGGGGATTCCCGGATGGTAGTGGCCTGCGATCCCAACACGGAGAGCTTTCGGGGGATGATCCGGCTGAACGGGAGCGCGGCCATGCTTTACCGTATGCTGGAGAGAGGGGCCACGGAGGATCAGTTAACCGACGCGCTGCTGCGTACTTACCGGGTGGATGAGCCGCGGGCGCGAGGGGATGTGGTGGCCTTTCTGGACCTATTAGCGGACACGGGTCTGCTGACGGATTGATTCTAATGGACGGCTGCCTTGCGCGGCCGTTTTTTAAGAAAGGGAAGCAATGCTTGAATTGTGCATGCTGGGAACCGGGGGCGCGCTGCCCCTGCCGGAGCGCGGCCTGACGGCTTGTTACCTGCGGGTGCGGGGCCGGGGAATGCTCATTGACTGCGGCGAGGGGACGCAGACGGCCATCCGGCGGCTGGGATGGGGATTCCGGTGCATCGACGGGATGCTGATTACCCACTATCACGGAGACCATTGCGGCGGCCTGCCGGGCTTTCTCCTCTCCCTGGGGAAGGCGGAGCGGCGGGAACCCTTCCACATATGGGGATGTACGGGGCTTGCGGCCATTGTGGAAGGCCTGCGGAGGATAGCGCCGGTGCTGCCTTTCCCGGTGGTGTTGCACGAGTTTTCCGGGGAACGGGTGGAACTGTCCATGATTGGCCTGGAGATTACCGGCTTCCGGTTGGATCACGGGATTCCCTGCTATGGCTGGCGGCTGGAGCTTCCACGGCAGGCGGCGTTCCTGCCGGAGAAGGCGCGGGCGCTGGGCGTTCCGGTAACTGCCTGGAAGCGTTTGCAGGCGGGAGAAACGGTGGACGGCGTCGCGCCCGAACAGGTAATGGGCCCGCCGCGTCAGGGAATCCGCCTCCTTTATGCTACGGATACACGCCCCACCCCGTCCATTGTCCGCTATGGGCAAGGGGCCGACCTGATGATTCTGGAAGGCATGTACGGGGATGCGTCCAAACGGCTCCAGGCGGAAAGAAACCGGCATATGATTTTTGCTGAGGCGGCGGCCCTGGCGCGGGACGCCGGCGCCAAACGCCTGCTGCTGACGCATTTCAGCAACTGCATTGACGAACCCGAGGACTATCTGCCCCTGGCCAGAGAGATTTTCCCCAATACGGAGACGGCCAGGGACGGACAATGCCTGACGATACAGTACCCTGCATAATGTAAGGGAGGATGGTGACCTATGGCGACGTTTACGCCCCGGTTCCCGGTTTTTCTGCACGGGGGCGATTATAACCCCGACCAGTGGCTGGACCGGCCGGACATCCTGGAAAGGGATGTGGAGCTCATGCGGCAGGCTCATGTGAACTGCGTGTCCGTGGGCATTTTTTCCTGGGCGCTGCTGGAGCCGGAGGAAGGTAAGTATGATTTTGCATGGCTGGACGCGGTGATGGATCGGCTGTGGAAAAACGGCATTCGCGTAATCCTTGCCACGCCATCCGGCGCTCGGCCTGTATGGATGGCGCAGAAATATCCGGAAGTGCTCCGGGTGGACGACCACTTCCATCGCCAGCATTACGGCTGGCGGGAGAACCACTGTCCGTCTTCGCCCGTATATCGGGAAAAGGTGCGGGCCATGGATACGGCGCTGGCAGAACGATATGGCCGTCACCCGGCGGTGATCCTGTGGCACTTGAGCAACGAATATCTGGGCGACTGCTTCTGTCCGTTGTGCCAGGAGAAATTCCGCGCCTGGCTCCGGGAAAAATATGGCGCTCTGGATCAGCTGAACGCGGCCTGGTGGACGGGTTTCTGGAGCCAGCGCTATACGGATTGGAGCCAGATTGAGCCGCCGTCCCCCGTTGGGCAGGGGTCCAATACGGGGATGAAGGTGGACTGGCGCCGCTTCTCCACCCAGCAGTGCAAGGATTTCCTTCGCATGGAGCGGGATGCGGTGAAGTCGGCGAACCCTGAGCTGCTATGCACCGCCAATCTGATGGAACGCTTCTGGGACTACGACTATTATTCCCTGTCCGAAGCCATGGACGTGGTTTCCTGGGACGCCTATCCGGAATGGGGTTCGGGAGACGACTTGGCGACGGCGGCGGAGTTCGCGTGCAATCATGACATGATGCGCAGTTTCAAGGCGCAGCCCTTCCTGCTGATGGAGTCCACGCCTTCCCTGGTGAACTGGAAGCCCCACAACCGGCCCAAACAGCCGGGCATGCACCTGCTTTCCTCGCTGCAGGCGGTGGCCCATGGCAGTCAGAGCGTGATGTATTTCCAGTGGCGGCAGGGCCGGGGCGGCGCGGAGATGTTCCACGGCGCGGTGGTGGATCATTATGGAGGGACGGATACCCGAACTTTCCAGGATGTTACCCAGGTCGGGCAGGCCCTGGAAAAGCTCCAGCCCATCTATGATACGGAGCGCAAGGCGCGCGCCTGCATCCTGTATGATGTGGAGAACCGCTGGGCCGTTGAGTTCGCCCAGGCCGGCAATAACGGACAGATGCATTACTTCGATACGGTCGTAGCGCATTACCGGGCGCTGTGGGAGCAGGGGTATGCGGTGGATTTCCGGGATATGCGGGAATGTACGGATTTGAGCGGCTATGCGCTGGTAAGCGCGCCCATGCTGTTTATGACCCGTAACGGTATCGAGGAGAAGCTGCGCCGCTTTGTGGAGCAGGGCGGCGTGCTGCTGACAACCTACTGGAGCGGCGTTGTGGATGCCTGGGACCTGGCGCATCTTGGCCCCACGCCTCACGGCCTGACGGAGGTGCTGGGACTTCGGGCAACGGAGCTGGATGCCTTGCGCCCGGGGCTGTCCAATGGCATGCGGATGCCGGATGGCGCCGTGTATCAGATTACCGAACTGTGCGGACTGGTGGATTGCCAGGAGGCCCAGGTGGAGGCCGTATACACCGGAGACTGGTATGCCGGACAGCCCTGCCTGACCCGCCATGCCTACGGCGCGGGCGAGGCCTGGTATCTGGCCGCGCAGGTGGAGCAGCAGGGGCTGAATGTCCTGTATGCGCGTCTGGCGGAAAAAGCGGGGTTGCCCAAGACCATGGCGGAAAACCTGCCCCAGGGGGTGGTGGCGGTGGAGCGCGGCGGCGTGATCTTCCTGCAGAACTACGCCGGAGAACCCCGGCGCGTGACGCTTGCGCAGCCCTATGAGGAATTGCTCTCCGGGACAACCCTTTCCGGAGAGATTCAGCTGCCCATCTGCGCCGTACTGGTGCTGCGCCCGCAAACGTAACGCGCGCCCGGATATCCAGGAGGTAACGATCATGAAATCGCCTGTGCTTTTGTGCTTTAACATTCCGCAGGAAAAGGCGGCCAAGATCCGCCTGCTCTGCATGCGCTTCAGCATCCGCTTCCAGCCCGTAGCGCCTGAAAGCTGGGGAAAACCCCTGGGGGCGCTATGCGGCCTGGAGGCTGAGGCGGAGGAAGCGGACGCGCCGTCCGAAGCCTTCGCAGAAGAAATGCTGGTGATGGCGCTGTTCCCCGCGGGAATGGCTCAGCAGTTCCTGCTGGCGTGGAAGCGCGCCAAGCTGCCGCCGGTGGCGCTCAAGGCGGTGCTGACCTCCACCAACAGCCATTGGAACCCGCCCCAACTGTATACCGAGCTGTGCCGGGAACGGGAGGCGCTGGGCAAGGGAAAGCCAACGGTTCACGCGCCCCAGGAAACCGAATCATAAGCCTAAAAAGCGTTCCCTTCCTTGCGGAAGCATGGAGCGCACGCCAAAGCGCCGGAGAAGCCCAACCCTTCTCCGGCGCTTTTCGCGTGGCCTGGAATTGCTGATGAAAAATCCTCCTTTTGTGTGAAAAAATCGGAAAGGCAATGGTTCGGATTGCTGAAAAATGCGCTGCTTTTCATGGGAACACAAAGCAAATGAATTGCTTGGTTCAGACTGTCAAAAAAACCTAAGAGGCGTCGGAGGGGCCGCAGCCCCTCCGATTTCCGTTCGTATCCGCCGGCTCTGCCGGCGGGGTGGGTCGTTGATTTGGCTTGCAAAATCAATTCCTTACAAAATCGGGCGACCGCTGGTTGGTCGAATGTGCCTCCTCGAAAAAGTGGCGGAAGCCACTTTTCGACACGCTGCGCTAAGAAAATGAATTTCTTAATTCCTGAACATGTAAAAGTATCGTCAAGTGGGGGTCCCGAAGAAGCCCAGGGGCGATCGGAAAGCCCACTGGTCGCGCCTGCAAGCAGGCAATGCATAGCTTGCAAAAAATGATGCGACAAAAAC
Organism: uncultured Oscillospiraceae bacterium; assembly: GCA_964540735.1. Classification (GTDB taxonomy): domain Bacteria; phylum Bacillota; class Clostridia; order Christensenellales; family Aristaeellaceae; genus Egerieenecus. Next base: position 34,413 of record CAZINY010000017.1, on the reverse strand, counting down.
TTTTGTCAATAAGCTGAATGATTGCTTTTTGCGGGCGGGGAACGCCTTTTTATCCGCCTTTACCATTGCGTATGTACCGCTGGTTACGGAGGATGCCAGCGCCGGAAAGCGGCGGCGGCATAGCAGCGGCGGCATCCCTGCGGCGTTGCAGGGGCGGCCGTTAATCATCCAAGGTCATGCGGCTGTTCATTCGCCAGACGTAGCGGCATTTGACCGCGCTGATTTCCCAACGCTGGCGGATAGTCGCGGGAACCTGGACAATGCTCTCCAGCGTGCAGCCCAGGCGCTCGCAGGTGCGGCGGCTGGCAAAATTGTCCGGGTCGGCGGTGATGACCACGGAGGATTTGCCTGCCGCGGAAATCAGCGGCGCAAGCAGGGCGCAGGCACGGGCCGCATAGTGACGCCCCCGCCAGGGCGGGTCCACGTGATAGCCGATATGGCCGAAATAATAAACGCAGGGGCTTTCGCCCATACGCAGGCTGATGCGGCCGGCTTCCCGACGTTGACCGCAGGGGGCGATGATATAATCGTATACATGGCCGAAGCCCATCTCCTTTTCGGGCGGAAACAGGCGAATGGGGATCAGGTCCACCACCCCATCGGAAAATTCGGGGCGGAATCGGGTAAGCAGCACGGCGTTACACTTCCTGTACTTTCACTTGGGATACCAGGCGCTCGAAATCTTCGGGACGAATCAGCTGCGTGCCTTCGGTCATGACGCTGGCCGCTCCGGCGGCAATGCCGCAACGGAAGGCGTGCGCCATATCGCCGTCCTGCTGCAGCCCCAAAAGCATGCCGCCCACCATGGCGTCGCCTGCGCCTACGGTGGAGCGCGCTTCCACCCGCAGGGCCGGGGCATAGAGGGTGCGCGCGTCGCTGACATACATGGCGCCCATGGCGCCCATGGAAACCACCACATGGGACGCGCCTTTGCGCAGGAAAATCAGCGCGGCGTCCCGGATGGAGCGGAGCGTCCGCAGCGGAGCGCCCAAGGCTTGCTCCAGCTCCGCCAGGTTGGGTTTCATCAGGAAGGGGCCGGCCTCCGCCCCCAAACGCAGCGCTGCACCGCCGGCGTCCAGAATGCACCGGGTATTTTCCATGGCGCGGATGAGCTCCCCATACGTATTTTCCGGGCATCCCGGGGGAAGGGAACCGGTGAGCACCATGTAGTCGGAACGGGCGGCTTCCTCCTTGGCCAGGGTGAAAAAATCCTTCATGGCTTGCGGGGAAAGCGGCGCGCCGGGTTCGTTGAGCTCCGTGACGCCCTTGCCGTCCCGGGAAACGACCTTCAGGTTGGTCCGTACCGCTCCGGGCACGGTGAGAAAGCGGTGGGGCAATCCCTCCGCGTCCAAAAGGCCGGTAAATTGCCGCGCGCCCTGTTCGCCCATGCAGCCAATGCACAGGGCATCCAATCCCAGACGCCGGGCAACCACGGCCACATTGACGCCCTTGCCGCCCATGTCAACCCGCACGGAGCGGATGCGGTTTACTTCGCCCAGGGTCAGCGTATCGACCTCTACGGTCTTGTCAAAGGATGGATTCAGACAAACGCCGGTAATCATAGTATGGTACACGCTCCTTTCTGTTTGTGATTATACCATGGCCCGAACTCCCTTCGCAAGGAAAAGAACTGCGGCCGGAAGAAACGGAAAATGATGCATTTTTCTTGTTTGCCTCTTGCGTTTTGCCAATCCTGTGCTATGATAGGAAGCGTAGTAGCGAGGAAAGGAGCATGCCGCCCATGAAGCGTTCGTTTTTTGCGGGGTATGATTACGCGCTGTTTCCCAGAAACAGGGCGTGATTCGGCATGTTATTGAGCGCCCTGTTGGCTTCGGTCGGCGGGGCGTTTTCTTTTTCTCAGCAAGGTAGAATGGAGGAAAGTATCATGATCGTTATTTTGAAGGACGGTACCAAACAGGAGCAGGTAGCCAAATTGCAGCAGTATTTTGAGGCCATGGGATTGCGCATCCATATGTCTCAGGGCGAAAATTCCACCATCATGGGCCTCATCGGCGATACCACCCGGGTGGATGACGAGCTGATTGCTTCGCTGGACGCGGTGGAGGCGGTACGCCGCATCCAGGAGCCATATAAGAACGCGAACCGCAAATTTCATCCGGCGGATACGGTGGTGGACGCAAGCGGCGTGAAAATTGGCGGCGGGCATTTCCAGATCATTGCGGGGCCGTGCTCGGTGGAGTCGGAAACGCAGATGATCACCGTGGCCCGGGCGGTGAAAGCGGCGGGCGCTACGTTGCTTCGGGGCGGCGCGTTCAAGCCGCGGACCTCTCCCTATGCTTTCCAGGGGCTGCATGAGGAAGGGCTCCGCCTGTTGCTCAAGGCCAAGGAGGAAACGGGGCTGCCCATCGTCACCGAAATCATGGACGCGGCGCATCTGCCCCTGTTCGAGCAGGTGGACGTGATTCAGGTGGGCGCCCGGAACATGCAGAACTTTGAGCTGCTCAAGGAGCTGGGCAAGCTGCGCAAGCCCATTCTGCTCAAGCGCGGGTTGGCCAACACCCTCCAGGAGCTGCTTATGAGCGCCGAATATATCATGGCGGGCGGGAATGAACAGGTGATCCTGTGCGAGCGGGGCATCCGCACCTTTGAGACGGCCACCCGCAATACCCTTGACTTGAGCGCCATTCCCGTGCTGCGGCAGATGACGCACTTGCCCGTGATTGTGGACCCCAGCCATGCTACGGGCGTTTCCCGGCTGGTGAAACCCATGGCGCTGGCAAGCGTGGTTTCCGGGGCGGACGGATTGATGATTGAGGTGCACAACGACCCCAAACATGCGTTGTGCGATGGCGCGCAGTCCCTGACGCCGGAGGCCTTTGCCGACGTGGCGGAGCAGGTGCGGCAGGTGCTGCCCTTCCGCTGCCGGACGGTGTAAGCGCCGCTGGGAGGCCGCCGGAAAAGCGCATGGCATGCCCCTGAGGACGATTGATGGACAGGAAAGGAGCCTGCGTAATGAACTTTTTCTTTGGCGGAGGATTTGAAACCGTTTTCTTCCTGGTTTTCTTCTGTATTCTTGCTATGTTTGTGGTTACTGCGGTTCGGGGTATTGGACAATGGAACAAAAATAACCGTTCGCCCCGGCTGACGGTGGACGCTACGGTGGTGGCCAAGCGGACCGATGTGTCCAGGCACATCCATGGCGATATGCAGGCGGGCCATATGGCGGCTTCCAGCCGGTATTACGCTACCTTTGAGGTGGAAAGCGGCGACCGCATGGAGCTGTGCATGAGCGGTCAGGAATACGGCATGCTGGCGGAAGGAGACAACGGAAAGCTCTCCTTCCAGGGCACGCGGTATCTGGGCTTTGAACGGGCCGGGGGAGGAGCGACTGCGTGAGCGCAGGTCCCTTGCAAGCGCCGGCTTCCCAGCGGCTCTGCTGCGCTACTCTGGATTTCTAGCCGTATATCGCGACATGTTAAAAGCGGCCCTGCTCCAAGCCACCTGAGCAGGGCCGCGCGCTCCGGGCGTCTTTGCGCCGCATCCGGGAGCGGATAAGGTTTAGTTATTGGTCAGGTTGTAGATGGTGATGGCCTCGTTGACCTGCGTGGCCAGCTGCGTGACGGCCTCCTCGGGGGTCAGCTCGCCCATGATGACGCGCTCGGTGATTTCCTCCACCTTGGCGCGGGCCTCCGGGAATACGCTGAGCAGGGAGCCGGTGTATTCGGGCTTGGTGTCGTGGAGCTGGTCAATGGCGGTCATGAACTGCGGATATTCTTCAATGTTCGCCTTGAAGGCATCCAGCTCATGGGTGGCCACGGTGATGGGGAAGTAACCGGTCTGCGCGTTCCAGTAGGCCTGCTGCTCGGGAGAGATCATGAACTTGATGAACTCCCAGCTGGCGGCGCGCTTGGCGTCGTCGCCGTTGTTGATGGCCCACAGGGAGCCGCCGCCGATGGATACGCCGCCCGCATCGTCCGCGTTGATGGAGGGGAAGTAGGCGGTGCCGATTTCAAAGCGGTCGTCCACGTTGACCAGCAGGGACTTCAGCGCCGCGGTGGACTCCAGCACCATGGCGATGTTGCCGGTGATGAAGGCGGACTTGGCGTCGTCGTTGCCGCGGTTCAGGTAGGTGATGTAGCCTTCCTTGATAAGCTTGTCCCAGGTGGACAGGATCTGCAGGGCTGCGCCGTTCTCGTCAAAGACCACCTTGGTGGCGGGAGCTTCGCGGCCGTTGCCCTGGTCCACATAGTGAAGGCCCATCTTGCCCACCCACTGTTCGAAGAACCAGCCGTAGTTGCCCATGCCGAAGCCGTACCGGGTGATGTTGCCGTTTTCGTCCTTCTTCATCGGCAACCATTTTGTTGATGGCTTCGCCGTTCACGCCGCCCATGGAGTGCCAGAAGATAATTTTGACGGGCTCCTCGGCAAGCGCGGCCGGCAGGAAGAGCGTGAGCAACAGGCATGCGCACAGGGCGAAAGAGAGCAGTTTCTTCATGTCGGAATCCTTGTTCTATCGCGAACGCCATCCTGGCGCGGGACGGTGGCCTGACATCCCATGCGCCCAGGGGCATTGCCGATCAACCTTTGACGGCGCCGGCCATCAGGCCGTTAATCAGCTGCTTCTGCATAAACACGAAGATGGACAGGGAGGGAACCGTGACAATGACCACGCCCGCCATCATCAACCCCAGGGCCTGGGCGTCGATGTCGTAGAGCATGCTGACGCCGATCTGCACTGTGCGGTACTGGGCGGAGTTGGTCACCAGCAGCGGCCACATGTACATGTTCCAGGTGTTCAGGAAGGTGTACGCCCCCAGCGCGCCCAGCGCCGGACGGCTCAGGGGGATCACAATGGAGTGCAGGAAGCGGAAGTTGGAGCAGCCGTCCAGCTTGGCGGCTTCGTGCAGCTCCTTGGCAAAGGTCAGATAGTTTTGCCGCAGCAGGAAGATGCCCATGGCGCTGGTCAGGTAGGGTACGATGAGCGCGTGATGGGAGTCATTCCAGCCCCAGCGGCTGATGGTGAGGAAGTTGGCGATGATGGTGGCCTCGCCGGGGACCATCATGGTGGCCAGCACCAGCACGAACAATACGTTCCGTCCCCGGAATTTCAGGAAGGAGAAGGCAAAGGCCGCCATGGAACAGGTAACCATCTGCCCCAGCATCACCGCCGTGGAAACGATGAAGGAATTGAGCACGAAGCGTGGAATGGGGTTTTTGAACAGCGCGTCGTAAAAGTTCTGCAGGTTGATTTCCGAGGGAATCAGCCGGTTGGAATAAATGTCCCCGGCAGGCATGAGACTGATGGAGAGGGTGTAGAACAGCGGCAGCAGAATAATGATGAGCAGCGGCAGGTTCAGCAGCCAATGCCCCACGGTGAGCACGGCTTTTTTTTGCTTGCGGTTCAAGGCTAACATCAGTAATTCACGCTCCTCTTCTCCATGCTGAACTGGATCAGCGTGATGCACAAAATGATGACGAACAGGATGACGGAGCGGGCCGCCGCCGTGCCGAAGCGGTAGTTGAAGAAGGCGTCCCGGTAAATGGCGTAAACAATGAGGTTCGTAGAGTCACCCGGGCCGCCCTCCGTAAGGATCTTGACCTGGCTGAAGGACTGGAACGCCTGGATGATATTGATAATCACCTGGAAAAACAACGTCGGCGACAGGCCGGGAAGCGTTACATGGAAGAACTTGCGCCAGTAGCCCGCGCCGTCGATGGACGCGCTTTCATACAGCTCCGGCGGTATCCCGCGCAGCCCGGCGCTGATGAAGATAAAATTGATGCCGCTGGTGAGCCATACCGTTAGGAAGGCGATTACCGGCAAAGCGTAGCGCGGATCGCCCGTCCAGCCGATCTGCGTGCCCAGCAGGATGTTCAGCAGGCCGTTGGTGGGATGCAGGATCATTCGGAAAGCCATGGAGGCCGCCGCGGAAGCGATGGCCACCGGCATGGCGTAGGAGGCGGAGCAGAAGGTAACGCCGGGGTACTTGCCGGCTGTCAGCAGGCTGGTGCACAGCCCCACCACCAGGCCGCCCACGGCCACCATGACCACGAACTCGAAGGTTACCGTCAGCGAACGCCAGAAGGACGGATCGTTAAAAATGCTGGTGTAGTTGCCCACGCCCCAGAATACTTTGGCCATGCCGTATTTATCCGTGAGAAACAGGCTCAGATAAATGGTACGGATAAAAGGGTAGTACAGGAACAGGCCAAAAATGATCAGCGCGGGGGCGAGAAAAACATAGGGCTCAATGGCTTCCCAGAAGGTCTTGCGTATATGGCGCGGGGAGGTCCGTAGGGCTTTGCTGGTGGTCATGGCATCGGCAACCCTCTTTCTGTGGAAAAATTGCGCTGGCGCTACAAGGGCCAGGGAGGCGTATTGAATTAACTATCTTTGTACAAAGAATACCAAAGAAAGCTAAATAAGCCAAAAAATTTTCTGTATACATAAAAAAGAAAATCCCCCGCAAAGGCGCGGGAGACGAGAAAAGGCGTAGGGGTTCGGGGAGGGGCGGGCGCAAAACCGCGTTTCTGGAGCGAAGGCTTTACTCCTCCTGGGGCTGATCGCTGTACAGCTGCGTATCCACGATCTGCCCGGGGGTCAAACGCTGGATCAGCCAGGTGGTTCCGTCCGTGGTCAGGGATACGAATCCGGGCACCGTCAGGGCGAAGGGGATATGCTTCACGCGCAGGTACTGCTTGCCGGTGGCGGAAACGGTGCCGTTGTTGGTGATGACGGCGTAACTGGGGGAGATGGCGGCGCAGAAAGCGTCGTTCAGCTTGTTTAGCCCGTGATGGGGATATTTCAGGATATCAATATCCAGCTCCTCCGGAGGAATGGTTTCCAGCAGGCGCTTCTGCGTTTTCAGCAGCATATCGGCGGTGAGCAGGGCGGTGGCGTCGCCAAAGCGAACCTTCCATACGGCGGAGCGCTCGTTGCAGTTCCAGTTTTCATCCCCCTTGCACCAGGCGGTGAGCGTGGCGCCCCCCAGGGCGTAGACATCGCCGTCCCCGTAGGTGACCACCGGCAGTTCCAGGCGCTGGGCAACCGTCATGGCGGTGATCATGTGCTGGTTGTAGTCGGCGGGGAAGCTGACCCACAGTTCCTCCGTTTCCACGGCGGTAGCAACAATTTCCAGCCCCTGCAGGTGGTCGTAGTGGGGATGCGTATTGATAATGGCGTCCAGATGGGTTACGCCCAATTGGCCCAGCATGTCTGTAACGCGGGAGGCTTGCTTGGCCGACGCGCAGTCCACCAGGATGGAGCGCCCCCCGCAGCGCAGGAGCATGGCGTCCGCGTTAAGCACCTGGGGAAAGATGATCTCCAGCAGCTCCGCGTCCGGGGCAAAGGCGAAGTCTGGTTCCGCCTCAGGATCGGCGATACGGTCAATCAGGCGCGTAACGGTATTTTCCTCCGCTACGGCGTAGAAGGGCATACACAGAATCAGTAGAAGGCATAGCAGTCGTTTCATGGGTCTTCCTTTCCTTGTACAAGTAGCCAAAAATAAAAAAATAGGAAAAATCGAGAAAATGCCCCCTGGGATGATTGACATTTCTCGCTTCCAATGATAAAATTTAGAATTGCATCAGTATCGTTACGATGCGGCAAGAGTTCCCGCGACTGTATTTTACACGCTTCGGCGGAAAAATGCAAGCAGAAATTCTCGCCGCCTCCTCAAATGCGAGTCAAGAGCGGATGCTGGTCGGACAACGTAAGGGGTGATGGCATTTTATGGTGCACGAGGTTCAAATGGGGAAGCTCCGCAAGCGCATGAGCTTCTCGCGCATCGACGAGGTTCTGGACATGCCCGATCTGATCGAGGTGCAGAAAAACTCGTACCGACGCTTCCTGGAAACGGATCTTCGTGAGGTCTTAGCCGACGTTTCACCGATTACCGACTATAACGGGAATCTGGTGCTGGAATTTGTGGATTACTCCCTGGACGAGCCGAAGAACACAGTGGAACGTTGCAAGGAGCGGGACATGACCTACGCCGCGCCCCTGAAGGTGTTCGTACGGTTGAAAAACCGGGAGACGGGGGAGATCAAGGAATCCGACGTGTTCATGGGCGATTTCCCGCTGATGACCGATACCGGCACCTTCATCATCAACGGCGCCGAGCGCGTCATTGTGTCCCAGCTGGTCCGCTCTCCGGGCGTGTATTTCGACCGCGTGCTGGACAAGGCTGGCAAGCCCCTGCACTCTGCGCAGATTATCCCCAACCGTGGCGCCTGGCTGGAATATGAAACCGACAGCAACGACGTGCTGTGGGTGCGTATTGACCGTGCCCGCAAACTGCCCATTACGGTGATCCTCCGCGCCCTGGGCTGGGGTACCGACGACCAGATCATCGAGCTCATGGGCGAGGATGAGCGGCTCATGGCCACCATCCAGAAGGGCGACAACGCCAAGAGCCGCGAGGAGGGCCTCATCGAGATCTACAAGCGGCAGAAGCCCGGCGAGCCCGCCAGCCTGGAAAGCGCCACCAACCTGTTCAACTCCCTGTTCTTCGATCCCAAGCGCTACAACCTGATGCGCGTGGGCCGCTATAAATTTAATAAGAAGCTTTCCATCGCCACCCGTATCAACCAGCAGATCGCCGCCGAGGACGTGGTGGACCCCTCCACGGGCGAGGTCATGGTACAAAAGGGCGAGAAGATCGACCTGGAAACCGCCCGCGCCATTCAGAACGCCGGCGTCAACGCCGTGTGGGTGGACTGCGAGGGCAATATCCGCAAGGTGATCGGCAACAACTTCGTGGACGCTTCCTGCTACCTGCCCTTTGATCCCAAGGAGGCGGGCATCCTGGAGATGGTCCACCTGCCCACCCTGAAGAAGATCATGGAGAGCGTGGAGCCCGACCAGCTCATGGAAGCGGTGCGGGAGAACGTATCCTCCCTGGTGCCCAAGCACATCATCGCCGACGATATCGTGGCCTCCATCAGCTATCTGCTGGGCCTGCCCTACGGGCTGGGCTTCACCGACGACATCGACCATCTGGGCAACCGCCGCCTGCGTTCGGTGGGCGAGCTGTTGCAGAACCAGATCCGCATTGGCCTCAGCCGCCTGGAGCGCGTGGTGCGCGAGCGCATGAGCATCCAGGATTCCAGCGACGTGCGCCCCGGCGACCTGATCAACATTCGCCCCGTGAGCGCCGCCATCAAGGAGTTCTTCGGCTCCTCCCAGCTGAGCCAGTTCATGGACCAGCCTAATCCCCTGGCGGAGCTGACCCACAAGCGCCGCCTGTCCGCTCTGGGCCCCGGCGGTTTGAACCGCGAACGCGCCTCCTTCGAGGTCCGCGACGTGCATTACAGCCATTACGCCCGCATCTGCCCCATCGAGACCCCTGAAGGCCCCAACATCGGCCTGATCGGCTCCCTGGCCACCTATGCGCGCATTAACGAATACGGCTTTATCGAAGCGCCCTACCGCCGGGTGGACAAGACCACCGGCCGCGTCACCGACGTGATCGACTACATGACCGCCGACGAGGAGGACTTCTACAGGGTCGCCACCGCCAACGAGCCCCTGAACGAGGACGGCTCCTTCGTCAAGGACCGCATCATGGTCCGTGACAAGGCCGAGATCATCGAGGTGCCTGTGAGCCAGGTGGACTACATCGACGTCAGCCCCCGGCAGGTGGTTTCCGTGGCCACGGCCATGGTTCCCTTCCTGGAGAACGATGACGCCACCCGCGCCCTGATGGGTTCCAACATGCAGCGCCAGGCTGTGCCGCTGCTGGTGCCTGAGGCGCCCGTGGTGGGCACCGGCATGGAATACAAGGCGGCGCACGACTCCGGCGTGGTCATCCTGGCCAAGGAAGACGGCGTGGTGGACAAGGTCAGCGGCGACGAGATCATTATCAAGGATCTCCACGGCGAGCGTCACCGCTACCACCTGACCAAGTTTGCCCGCTCCAACCAGGGCACCTGCATCAACCAGCGCCCGGTGGTTTCCGCGGGGCAGAAGATTGAAAAGGGCGACCTGCTGGCGGACGGCCCCTCCACGGAGAAGGGCGAGATCGGCCTGGGCCGCAACGCCCTCATCGGCTTCATGACCTGGGAGGGCTACAACTACGAGGACGCCATGCTCATCAGCGAAAAGCTGGTGAAGGAGGACATGTACACCTCCATCCACATCGAGGAATTTGAGTCCGAAGCGCGCGAGACCAAGCTGGGACCGGAGGAGATCACTCGGGACATTCCCAACATCAGCGACGACGCCGTGAAGGACCTGGACGAGGGCGGCATCATCCGCATCGGCGCGGAAGTGCGCTCCGGGGACATCCTGGTGGGTAAGGTAACCCCCAAGGGCGAAACCGAGCTCACCGCCGAGGAGCGCCTGCTGCGGGCCATCTTCGGCGAGAAGGCGCGGGAAGTCCGCGATACCTCCCTGCGCGTGCCCCATGGCGAGGGCGGCATCGTGGTGGACGTGAAGATTTTCACCCGGGAGAACAAGGACGAGCTCTCCCCCGGGGTCAACGAAATGGTGCGGGTCTACATCGCCCAGAAGCGGAAGATTTCCGTGGGCGACAAGATGGCCGGCCGTCACGGCAACAAGGGCGTTGTGTCCCGCATTCTACGGGAGGAGGATATGCCCTTCCTGCCCGACGGCACGCCGCTGCAGATCGTGCTGAACCCCCTGGGCGTGCCTTCCCGTATGAACCTGGGCCAGGTGCTGGAAGTGCACCTGGGCCTGGCCTGCCGCGCCCTGGGCTGGCACATCGCCACCCCGGTATTCGACGGCGCCACCTATGAGGAGATCCGCGAGTGCCTGGAAAAGGCCGGGGCCACCATGGCCGCGCCCGTGGACCTGAACGATCCCCACATGACCATGAACCACTTCCATAACGGCCGGCCCCTGCGCCTGGACCTGAACGACGAGGACCGCCAGCTGTTCTATAACGGCAAGCTTCGCCTGCGCGACGGCCGCACCGGCGACGAGTTCGAGAACCCCGTCACCGTGGGTATTATGTACTTCCTCAAGCTGCACCATCTGGTGGACGACAAGATGCACGCCCGCTCCACCGGTCCCTACTCTCTGGTGACCCAGCAGCCTCTGGGCGGCAAGGCGCAGTTCGGCGGCCAGCGCTTCGGCGAGATGGAAGTGTGGGCCCTGGAGGCCTACGGCGCGGCGCACACCCTGCAGGAGATCCTGACGGTGAAGTCCGACGATATCGTGGGCCGCGTCAAGACCTACGAGGCCATTATCAAGGGCAACAACATTCCCACCCCCGGCGTGCCCGAGAGCTTCAAGGTGCTCATCAAGGAGCTGCAGGCGCTGAGCCTGGACATCAAGGTCCTGGCGGCGGACAAGTCCGTCATCGAGATCCCCGAGCTGGATCCCGAGGACGATATGGACAGCCCCGAACCGCCGCGGCGTCAGCCTGAGGAGGAGCCCGGCGAGGTGCTGCCCGCCGATGAGGACGAAGAGGACGAGAGCCTGACGGACGGCCTGATGGACGATCAGCTGAGCATCCCCGGCGAAGAGGAAGACGACGAAATGGAAGACTTCTCGGTGGACGATTTGGGCGACATGGACCTGGATGATCCGTTGGAGTAACGCCCATGCCGGGGCGGCGCAGCGGCGCTGCCTCCGGCCCCGTGATGAGGATGCGCCTGCGCGCATCGGTGCGATAGGTATCGAAGGGAGCGTGAACCCTTTTGTTTGAACTGACCAACCTGGACTCCATCCAGATCGGTATGGCTTCCCCGGAGCAGATTCTTGCCTGGTCCCACGGGGAGGTCACCAAGCCTGAAACCATCAACTACCGTACCCTCAAGCCCGAGCGGGACGGCCTGTACTGCGAGCGCATTTTCGGACCCACCAAGGACTGGGAGTGCAACTGCGGGAAATATAAGCGCATCAAGTTCAAGGACAAGGACAAGATCTGCGACAAGTGCGGCGTGCAGGTCACCCGCGCCAAGGTGCGCCGGGAGCGCATGGGCCACATTAAGCTGGCCGCCCCGGTGAGCCATATCTGGTATTTCAAGGGCATCCCCAGCCGGATGGGCATGCTGCTGGACATCAGCCCCCGGAGCCTGGAGAAGGTGCTCTATTTCGCCAACTTTATCGTGCTGGACCCCGGCGACGTGAGCCAGACCGGCCTCAAGCTGCATGAGCTGATTTCCGACGCCCGCTACCGCGAGGTGGAGGCCAAGTGCGGCAAGGGCTCCTTCCGCGCGGGCATGGGCGCCGAGGCCGTGAAGGAAATGCTCCAGGCCCTGGACCTGGACAAGATCAGCCAGGAATTGAAGGCGGAGATCGCCGAGCTGGTGGAGAAGGAAAAGGACCGGGATACCGAGGGCCAGAAGCGCGCCCGGGCGGTGAAGCGCCTGGAAGTGGTGGAGGCCTTCCGTACCAGCGGGAACAAGCCCGAGTGGATGATCCTGGACGTGGTACCCGTGATTCCGCCGGATCTGCGCCCCATGGTGCAGCTGGACGGCGGCCGCTTTGCCACCTCCGACCTGAACGACCTGTACCGCCGGGTCATCAACCGCAACAACCGCCTGAAGCGGCTGCTGGAGCTGGGCGCGCCGGACATCATCGTCCGCAACGAGAAGCGCATGCTCCAGGAATCCGTGGACGCGCTGATTGACAATGGCCGCCGCGGCCGCCCGGTGACGGGCCCCGGCAACCGCCCCCTGAAGAGCCTTTCCGACCTGCTGCGGGGCAAGCAGGGCCGCTTCCGCCAAAACCTGCTGGGCAAGCGCGTGGACTATTCCGGCCGTAGCGTAATCGTGGTAGGCCCCGAGCTGAAGCTGTACCAGTGCGGCCTGCCCAAGGACATGGCCCTGGAACTGTTCAAGCCCTTCGTCATGGAGCGGCTGGTGAGCCTGAAAATCGCCCATAACGTCAAGAGCGCCAAGCGCGCCGTGGAAAAGGTCCGCCCCGAGGTGTGGGACATCCTGGAGGAAGTGATTCGGGAGCATCCGGTGCTGCTGAACCGCGCCCCCACGCTGCACCGCCTGGGTATCCAGGCCTTTGAGCCCATCCTGGTGGAAGGCAAGGCCATGAAACTGCACCCCCTGGCCTGTACCGCCTACAACGCCGACTTCGACGGCGACCAGATGGCCGTGCACGTGCCCCTGTCCATGGAAGCCCAGGCCGAGAGCCGCTTCCTGATGCTGGCCCACAACAATATCCTGAAGCCCCAGGACGGCCGCCCCGTGATTTCGCCCTCCCAGGACATGGTCATCGGCTGCTACTACCTGACCATTATCAATGAGAATGGCAAGGGCGCGGGCCGGGTATTCTGCGACGAGAACGAGGCCATCATGGCCTATCAGCTGGGTCAGCTGGCGCTGCAGTCCCCCATCAAGGTGCGCCTGGAGCGTACCTTTAACGGGGAGACCGGGCACAAGCTCATTGATACCACCCTGGGCCGTCTGATCTTCAACGACGCCCTGCCCCAGGACCTGGGCTTCAAAAAGCGCGAGTGCCTGGAGGACATGTTCGAGCTGGAGGTCGACGAGCTGGTGGGCAAGAAGCAGCTGGGCAACATCGTCGACCAGTGCTTCCGCAGCCAGGGCGAACACCGCACCGCTCAGGTGCTGGATAACATCAAGGCGCTGGGCTTCAAGTATTCCACCCGCGGCGCCATCACCGTGTCCGTGGCGGACATCAAGGTGCCCGACTGCAAGAAGACCATGCTGGCGGAAGCGGACGAGAAGGTCCGCAAGGTCAACGACCTGTTCCGCCGCGGTCTGCTCAGCGAGAACGAGCGTTACAGCCGGGTTATCGACATCTGGAACAACACCACCCATGCCATGCGGGATCAGATCCTGCCCAACCTGGACAAGTTCAACCCCATCCGCATGATGACCGATTCCGGCGCCCGCGGTTCTTCCGCGCAGGTGTCCCAGCTGGCCGGTATGCGCGGCCTGATGGCTTCTCCCTCCGGCAAGACGGTGGAGCTGCCCATCCGCGCCAACTTCCGCGAAGGCCTGACGGTGCTGGAATTCTTCCTCTCCTCCCACGGCAGCCGCAAGTCCCTGTCCGATACGGCGCTGCGTACCGCCGACTCGGGTTACCTGACCCGCCGCCTGGTGGACGTTTCCCAGGAGGTTATCGTCCGGGAGGAGGACTGCTTCGAGGCCCGGGGCGAGAAGGTCCGCGGCATTGTGGTACAGGACATCATGAGCGGCCGCCAGTCCATTGAGAGCCTGGAGGACCGCCTCCGCGGCCGGGTAGCCGCCGAGGATATCTGCGATCCCAAGACCGGCGAGGTGCTGGTGCACCTGAACGAGGCCATCGACCATCAAAAGGCCAAGCTGGTGGTCTCCCGGGGCGTGACCAAGGCCACGGTCCGCAGCGTGCTGACCTGCCGCACGGAGAACGGCGTTTGCGCCCGCTGCTACGGCACCAACCTGGCCCACGGCGGCAAGGTGGACATCGGCGAGGCGGTGGGCATCATCGCGGCCCAGGCCATCGGCGAGCCCGGCACGCAGCTGACCATGCGTACCTTCCACACCGGCGGTATCGCTTCCGGCGACGACATCACCCAGGGTCTTCCCCGCGTGGAAGAGCTGTTCGAGGCCCGCAAGCCCAAGCGCGAAGCCATCCTCTCCGAGATCAGTGGCCGCGTCTCCATCCAGGAAACCAAAAAGAAGCGCGAGCTGGTGGTCACCTCCGAGGAGGACGGGCACGAGCAGAAGTCCTACCAGATCACCTACGGCAGCCGCCTGAAGGTGCAGGAGGGCGACCATGTGGAGGCTGGCGACGAGCTGATCGAAGGCTCCGTGAACCCCCACGACCTGCTGCGCATTCTGGGCGTGAAAGCCGTGCAGGAATACCTGCTCAAGGAAGTGCTCAGCGTGTATCGCCTCCAGGGCGTGGCCGTGGCCGACAAGCACATCGAGATCATTGTGCGGCAGATGCTGCGTAAGGTCCGCGTGGAGGACGCCGGCGACACCAACCTGCTGCCCGGCTCCCTGGTGGACATCTTCCGCTTTGAGCAGGCCAACATGGAAACCATTATGGCGGGCGGCCGTCCAGCCATTGCCAAGCGTATTCTGCTAGGCATCACCAAGGCCTCCCTGGCCACGGAGAGCTTCCTATCCGCCGCCTCCTTCCAGGAGACCACCCGCGTGCTCACCGAAGCCGCCATCAAGGGCAAGATCGACCCGCTGGTGGGCCTGAAGGAGAACGTGATTATCGGTAAGCTGATTCCCGCCGGTACGGGCATGAAGCGCTACAAGAACATTGAAATCCGCGAAAATTACGATTTCTAAAACCAGTTTGAGGGAGCCTCCTGCGGGAGGCTCCCTCAAATTGTTGAGAAAGGCATGCCTTTTCATAGCAGCATATACATATAAAAAATGAAACTTCTGCCTCCTTAACCTGCAAAAGTTTCAACACGTATGGGGCCGAAGGTTACCAAAGGGCGATCGGAAAGCCCTTTGGTCGCGCCCGCAGGCGCGAAACCTTCTGCGCTTGCAAGCATGCAATGGATAACATGCAAAAAAAAATAAAGCAGAATACTTTGTCAACGCGGTGAGGGGTGAGCCGCCAAAGGGAGGCTCACCCCTCTTTTGTCAACCGCTATGCGCAGGAAGCGCCTGCTCAGGCGTATACGCCAAGGAAGCTCAACGTGATTGCAGCGCGTGCGTCCAGTATGCGTATGCGCAGGGCGGAAGTGCTGACCGGTGAAAAGCTCAGGATGCGCTTGTGGCCTACGACGCTTCCGCGGGCAATTTCTTTCCAGCCCTGCGGGGTTTCCATGTCCAGAGCATATTGCTCAATGCGCTGGCTCTCCCGGAGATTCTCTTGGAGCACCACCCGACGGATGGATTGCGCCTGCGGCCAGCGCAGGATCATCTCTGCCTGGGTGACGCCGTCCGGGGTGCGGAAATAGTTTTCGTCGCCTTCCGAACGCGCGTCTTGAATGGGATGCCCCGGCGTCGCCTGCGCGCAGGTCAGCGCCGCGCCATGGTTGAGGAGATTGTCGCCGTAGGCCTGGTCCAGGTATGCGCCAAATTCATGGAGGCGGCGCACGTCGGCTTCATGAAAGAGCCCGCGGCGGTCCGGGGGAATATTCAGCAGGAACATGGCGTTCCCGCCTACGGAATTTTCATAGATGCGGATCAGCGTATCCAGGGAGCGCACTTGATGGTCTTCCTCCGCGTGATAGAACCATCCGGGGCGGATGGAGGTGTTTACTTCGGCAGGGTACCAGACCAGGTCGGGTTCCGAAGCCAGCAAAGCCCGGCTCCCCAGGTCCTGGTCCTGCGCGCGGATGGTGCGCTGGCGGAAAGAGGCGTCGTCCTGCTGCTGGCTGTCGTGGGCAATCTTCTCTGTGTCCATGGTACGCCGGGGGACAACGCTCCATTCCGCTTCCCGGGTATCCCCGGCTTCGTTGCCGCACCAGCGGATGTCCGGACCGCATACGGAGATGCATGCCTCCGGCTGAAGGCGGCGGATGGTAGCGTAATAGCGGGCCCAGTCGTAACGTTGCACTTTCCCATTGGGTCCCTCGCCGCAGGCGCCGTCAAACCATACACAGAAAATGTCCCCGTACTGGGTGAGCAGCTCTGTAAGCTGGGCGACAAAAACGTCGTCATAGGCTTTCCCCTGGCCATACAGGGGACTGTTGCGGTCCCAGGGCGAGAGGTAAACGCCAAAGCGCAATCCACCCCGGCGGCAGGCCTCGGCTACCTCGCGCACCACGTCGCCCTGGCCATTGCGGAAGGGGCTGCGGGCGACCGTATGCTCCGTGTACCGGCTGGGCCACAGGCAGAAGCCGTCGTGATGCTTGCAGGTGAGGATTAGGCCGCGCATGTGGGCGGCGCGGAGAGCGGATACCCATTGGTTCGCGTCGAAGGCGGTGGGATGAAAGCAGCTTTCCGGTTCCGTACCGTCCCCCCATTCCCGCCCTGTAAACGTATTGACCGTGAAATGGACAAAAGCGTATTGCTCCATCTGCTGCTGGCGCAGCTGACGGGGGCTTGGCACTACCTGAACCAATCGGTAATCATCCTGATGCATGCTGTGCTCCTTCCACGGACGCCGGCGTCCGCATACAGTGATTCGGTCCGAGAAAATCAGTAGGGCGGACGTTGCTCCGCAGGCACCCGCCGGTCAATGGTTGCCCCGTTGGGGATATAGGCATACGTCCAACGGCCGCTGCCGCGCTCCAGGGGCCGGTCAGCCTCTGGGAGCGGCGCGCCGTTCTCCGTTACGTCGGCTCCGCTAACGTCCGGCAGAACGATTTCCGCCGTGGCGCCGAAGGGGACTTCAAAGGTCAACTCCAGCCGGCCGTCCTGCAAACGCCACCGGCTTTCAATCCGCCCCTGAGGGGAGCGCAGGGAGGCCTCCGCGTGGGAAAGCAGGCTGTTGGGCATGGGTTCCAGACGGAAGCGGCGGAAACCCGCGCCCTTCGCCAGGGGGCGTATGCCGGCCACATATTCATACAGCCACTGCGCCACGGAACCGAAGGCATAGTGGTTAAAGGAATTCATGGAGACCGGCCCGAAGCTGCGGTCGGCGCGCATGGAATTCCAGCGTTCCCATACGGTGGTAGCGCCCATGTTTACCTCAAAAAGCCAGCTGGGGCAGGCTTTTTGCAAAAGCAGGGCGTAGGCGTACTCGTTCAGTCCGCAGGCGGAAAGCGAGGGGCAGATGTAGGGGGTGCCCAGGAAGCCTGTGGTCAGCGTCACGTGGTCAATGCGCAGGCGTTCGGCCAGGTGACGCGCGGCGGTTTCCCGCTGGGCCGGAGTGAGCATGTCCATAATCAGCGCAATGACGTAGGCGGTCTGCGTTTCGGCAATGACCCGGCCGCTGGGCGATACGTATTCCTGGCGGAACGCCTGGCGGACCTCCTCGGCCAGCTGCTGGTAACGTTGGGAGTCCGCTTCCTTCCCCAGCAGGCGGGCGGCCTGCGCGGTGAGGGACGCCGAACAGGCGTAGAAGGCGGTGGCAATCAGGTCGGGGGGCGTAAGACCAAAGAGGTTGTTGGGGTCCTTGGTGTCCTGGGCCAGCCAGTCCCCCAGATGGAATCCGCCGTACAGGTGCGAGCCGTCCGTGTCCTGGGCGGTGATGTAGTCCACCCAGGCCGTCATGCTCTCGTATTGCTGGGCCAGTATGTCCAGGTCCCCGTAATGCAGGTACAGCGTCCAGGGAATCAACACCGCAGCGTCGCTCCAGCCGGTGGTGGGGATGCCCCACATACCTGTCTTGAAAAGAATATTGGGCACCGTGACCGGCACAAAGCCGGTCTTTTTCTGTTCGCAGGCCAGATCATACAGGTATTTGTGGAAGAACTGCTGGGCGTTCATGTTCAGGCAGGCCGTGGGAGCGAATACCTGCGCGTCGCCTGTCCAGCCCATGCGCTCGTCGCGCTGCGGGCAATCGGTGGGATTGTCCACAAAGTTGGATTTCTGCCCCCAGAGGGCGTTCAGGAAAAGCCGGTTCACCAGGGGATCGGAGCAGGTAAATTCGCCGGTCTGCTCCATCTGGGAGTAAAGCACTTCCATGGTGAAGCAAGCGGGGTCCACCTGTTCCAGGCCCATAACCCGGGCGTAGCGGAAACCAAAAAAGGTGAAGTAAGGGGCATAGTCACAGGGCTGCCCATCGGATAGATAGACCTGTTCGGACAGCGCTGTGCGCAGGTTCTCCCGGTAGAGGTTGCCGTCCTTGTCCAGGATTTCGCCGGTTTGCAGGCGGATCTCCGTTCCCGCGGGCCACTGACCGTGAACGCGGATGCGGCCGCTGGCGTTCTGCCCGAAGTCCAGCAGCCAATCCCCGTTGGGAGCGTGGAGCAGGGTGGGCTGGCGGGTTTCCATTACTCGTACGGGCAGATTTTTGCGGGCCTGAAGCAGCGAGCTGTCCAGGGCTACGGGATGTACGCCTTCCCAGGCGCAGGAGCCCGGCGCGCTGGTCCAGCGCCGGTCCCACAGGCGGCTGTCGAACACTTCGCCGTCGTAGATTTCCGCCCGAAGGAGAGGGCTGGCAGAGGACTCCCAGCGTTCATCCGTGGCAATGAGGACGGTTTCGCCGTTTTCCAGCTCCACACACAGCTCGGCAATCAGCGCGTTTTCTGCGCCATAGATGCACCGGCGTTCCTGCATGCCGGGCCAGTTCACCCGGCCCTTGTAGTATCCGTTGCCCAGCCACGCGCCCAGAAAGTTGACGCCGGGATGCAGCTGCATGGTTACGTCGTAGGTTTGGTAGGGAAGCCAGCAGTCATAGGCGCAGAAACCGGGGGCAAGCTCCTCCTGTCCCACGGGCGCGCCGTTGAGGAACATTTTGTACAAGCCGACGCCGCAGGCATAAAGCCTGGCGCGGCGCACTGGGGCGTCCAGGGTGAAGCGGCGGCGCAGCTGCGGAAGGGCGAAGCGGCTGCCGATAAACTTCCCGGCCCAGGGAAGGGTATACCGCGCGGTTTCAAACCAGGTAACAGGACTGGTGGCGGGCGCGTCTTCTCCACGGCTCCAGACCGTTACCCGCCAGTAATAGCGGGTGCAGGGGCGCAGCTCCAGGGGAAGCGGCGTCTGGGCGGTGCGGTCGGAAACCGTATATCCGCTGTCGTAGACGGTTGCGGAAAAGGCGGGGTCCGTGGCTACTTCCAGACGGTACGCCGTTTGTCCATCGTTGCGGTGGGGGGACGTAACAATCCAGGTCAGGCATGGCCGTTGAAAGTCATATCCCAGGGGGCGGTCCATACCATTGCAAAGCAAATGGGTAAATTCCATGCGTGTCCCTCCTTGCGTGCGGAGCGCCAGCGCTCCGCGGTCAACCCAGCAGGTTGGCGATTTCGGCCGTGGCCATCAGGAAGGGCCCGACGCCCTTGCCTTCGTCGCACAGGTAACAGTCCGGGTTCTCATAGTTGTTCTCGCCGCTGGCGCTGGCCATCAGGTATATATCCCGCAGGCGGCCGCCGGTGAGCTTGTCATGGACCAGCGCCGTATAGGCCTTGCAGGCGCAGGCGGTATACCGGCCCTTTGCGTCGTCCAGGAAGCCCGTGCGGACAGCCTTCAGCAGCGCGTATATCATCATGGCGCTGCCGCTGGTTTCCAGACGGTTGGTCGCCGTAACGGGCATGCCGGTCAGGTTTGCCCACAGTCCCGTAGCAGGGTCGGCCCAACGGAGCAGGGCGTCTGCCTGCTGCCGGAATTGCTGGGACAGCGCTTCGCGGTCATCCGGATACAGATACGAAGCCACGTCCACCTGGGCCATCATATACCATCCCATGGCGCGCAGCCAATGGAAGGGACACACGTCCGCTTGGCCGTTGCCCGCGTGGTACAGCAGCCCTGTTTTTTGATTCATAAGGTTTGCGTGGACCCAGAAGAAGCGCCGGGCGATCCGCTCCAGTTCCCGGCGGTCCTGCCGCAGGGACGCTTGCCGGGCCAGGAAGGGTTGCGCCATGTACAGGCCGTCCAGCCACACCTTGTAGCGGGGCGGCGTACCGCCCAGCCAGCAGTGCCAGTAATTGCCCCCCAGGGCTTCCTCGGTATAGCGGGCGTTGGTTTCGGTCAAATCCCGGTAGAGGTCTGCCGCAATGCGGGAGAAGGCGGCGTCTGCCGGAAACCAGGGCAGAAGCGCCGCGGTTTTATAGCAGTCCAGCCCATGGTAGGGCACGTAGCCGGCCCAGCAATTCAGGGCGTCCCCGGTGATTTGCGCCCGCAAATACGCCTCCACATAGGCGCTGTACCGGGGCTGTCCCAGGGCTTCCCCCAGCTTCAGCAGCCCTTCCATGACCACGCCGGTATAATAGCTCCAGCTGTACAGATAGGGGTGTCCCTTGGAAGCGGCGCGCTTTTCGTTGTCCCAGGTGAAGAACCAGTCCTCCACGGGAATGACCAGGCCGGGAACATTCTCCGGAGAATCCACAGTGAGCGCGTCCCCATAGGCTTTCCCCTGCAGAAATGCCTTGCCCAGCGCCTGATAATCGCAGACCATGCCAACGACCTCCTTTAGCGTAATGGATACATGGAACATAGCACACGGGAAAAACGGCTGTCCATATGCCGGAGGGACTTAAGCAACATCCACAATCAAATCAGCAAGGTTCCGCATGCCGTTCCTGGGACAAGTATTGCTTGGGCGAGACGCCTGTGGCTTTGGTAAACATGCGGAAAAAACAGGAATAATCCTGAAACCCGCATTGCCGCGCCACCTCGCCCGTAAGCACGCCGTCCCGGAGGAGCTTTTTGGCCAGCATCATCCGCTTGGCCAGGATGTATTCCCGCACGGTGATGAAGGCGTAGCTTTTGAATTCCCGGCTCAGGTGGTATTTGCTGATGTACAGCGCTTGCGCCACGCTGGAGAGGGTGATGGACTCTGTATAGTGTTCGTTGATGTAGGCAATGGCGCTGCGCACCAATCTGGAGGAATATTGCAAGGGCGCGGCCGCGCCCTGCAGGATGAGCTGGCACAGCCGCGTCATCAGGATGGTGAAACGGCAGCGCGCCACCAGCTCCTCCGCCGGGGTATCGTATCCGGGCGCGTCCACAATTTCCATCAGCCGCCGGTGGAACTGGCCGCATTCTTCGGAACTGAGATGATACAGAAATTGATTGGCGCGCATGGCGCTCTCAATGATCTGCACAAAGGAGAAGGCGTCGGTTCCCAGTTCCATGGCGCTGGACCGGCTCAGGTAGATGAAAACCCGTTGCAGCTTGCTTCCGGGACGGCCGTTAAAGACCCGGTGCATCCGCTCCGGGGGAACGATGAGCAGGTCATTGGGCTTGAGGCTGTAGCTGTATTCCTCAATGTAGAATTCCGCGTTCCCTTCCAGCAGGAAATAGATTTCGTAATGATCGTGATTATGGAAAAAGGAAGGATAGGACTCGTCGTTGCAGGGAATGTGACGGATCTCCACATCGTCTGCGGAGGCCACGGATTTTTCGGAATTTTTCCATTGTATAAAGAAATCCTGCTGCCGGTACCACTTGGTGGCGCCTGCTACCTCATGCCGCTCCGCAGGCATCACCCTCACCTGCCCTTCTGCATTTTCTTGAGTATAGGTCAACATTCACAAACTGTCAAGCAAAAACCGCTATATACTTTGCAAAGAGAAAATTGTATCATAAGGCCATCAAAGGGGCGTCCGGCCCGCAAAGGGGACGCTTACATCAAGGAGGTTGACCCGAGATGAAGAAAATCGTTGCCTGGATCATGATCCTGACGCTGGTTCTGGGCATGGCTGCCTTTGCCCAGGCGGAGGAAACGGTCACCCTGAAGGTGCTTTGGTGGGGGAGTCAGACCCGCGCCGACCTGACCTATGAGATGATCGCCAAATTCGAGGAAAAGTACCCCAACATTCAGGTGGAGCCAGAGTTTGCGGCCTGGGGCGATTACTGGGCCAAGCTGTCCACCCAGGTGAGCGGCGATATGCTGCCGGATGTGATCCAGATGGACTACGCTTACCTGAACCAGTATGCTACCAACGGCGTGCTGGCGCCCCTGGATGAGTACTTTGCCAGCGGCGCTATCAACGTGAGCGACGTGAGCGAGTCCGTGCTCACCAGCGGCATGGTGGAGGGAAAGACGTATGCCCTGGCCACCGGCACCAATGCCCTAACCCTGATGTACGACCCGCAGCTCATGGGCGGCCGGGAAATCCCCATGTCCATGACCCTGAGCGAATTCGTCCAGCTGGCTAAGGATATCTATGCCGAGAGCGGCCGCACCTGCAACTATGTTTCCGATGTGCCCATCGACGTGCTGCGCTTCCGCCTGCGCAACATCGGCCTGGAGCTGTATAGCGAGGATGGCAAGCGCCTGGGCTTTGACGACCCCGCGTATCTGGCGGAGCTGCTGGAAATGTCGGCGGAATCTATCAGCGAAGGTTACGGCCTGGACCCCAGCATGAAGGTGGCGGCGGATAACTTCAACAGCATTACCTGCGGGGACACCTGGTGCGAAATTCACTGGACCAATGAGCTTACCGCCACGGAAACCGGCAACGGTACCCGCCTGGAGATGATGGCCCTGCCGTCCGCTGACGACGCCACGCAGTCCGCCAACTATTTCAAGCCCACCATGTTCTGGAGCATTGCCCAGTCCTCACAGGTGAAGGACGCTGCGGCGCTGTTCATTGACTTCTGCACCAACGACAAGGATTGCGCCGATATTGCGGGCACGGACCGGGGCATGCCCATCTCTTCGGTGATCCGCGAATACCTGACCCCCACCTTTGACGAAACCAATCAGCGCATTGCCGCCGTACTGGACTGGTTTGGCCAGGAAGGCAACGCCTCCGACATCCCGCCGGCAGACCCCGCAGCGCATGCCGAGATTGTGGACCTGTATGGCGATATGCTGGAAAAGGTGCAATACGGCCTGGTAACGGATTATACCGCCGCCGCCCAGGAGTTTATGGACGCGGCCAACGAGATTCTGGCCAGCAAGTAAGGGCCTGGGGCAGCCTTTGCCGCGCAAGGGCTGCCCTTGCCTTATCCCACGGGATTCATCAGAAAGGATGTGCGCCTCATGCGTCCACCGAAGTCCCGCCGCCTTGGCGGCAACGCCGTGGCCGGCTACGTATTCGTAGCCCCGTTCATCATCGGGTTGTTCGCGTTTACCATCATTCCCTTTTTTTCTTCCCTGTACCTGGCCTTTACGGATTACAGCGTTTTCCAGCCCGCGCAGTGGGTGGGCTTGGACAACTTCCGGCGCATGTTTTTTGAGGATGAGAAGTTCTGGCCCTCTTTCTGGATCACTTTCCGCTTCGCCATTATCCAAGTGCCTATCAAGCTGGCGGTGTCTCTGCTGGTGGCGCTGGTACTGGCGCGGCCCACGAAATTGACCGGTTTCTACCGGGCGGCGTTCTATATCCCTTCCCTTATGGGAGGCAGCGTGGCGGTGGCGCTGCTGTGGAAGCAGCTGTTTGCCTACAAGGGTACGGTGAACGGCATCCTGGCGCTGGTGGGGCTGGCGCCGGTGAAGTGGCTGACTTCCCCACAGTATGCGCTGTATACCCTCATCGGCCTGGGCGTATGGCAGTTCGGCAGTTCGATGCTGATTTTCCTGGCCGCGATCAAGAACATTCCCGCCACCTACCATGAGGCGGCCATTATGGATGGCGCGGGACCGGTGAAGCGCTTCTTTTACATTACGCTGCCCATGCTGACCCCCATTCTGTTCTTCAACCTGGTGAACCAGGTGATCGGCGCTTTCCAGGCGTTCAATTCCAGTTATCTGATTACCGGCGGCGGGCCCCTGGATTCCACGCTATACTATGGCGTGCACCTGTACAACCGCGCTTTCGCCTACTATGAAATGGGCTACGGAAGCGCCATGGCCTGGTTCATGCTGCTGGTCATCGGCGCGCTGACGCTGCTTATCTTCCGTTCCTCCTCCGCCTGGGTCTACTATGAAACGGAGGTGAAGTGACCATGCTGCAGTCCCAGCGCATGCAGGCGGGCTACCACCGCCGGTTGGCGGTTTCCCGCACGGCGTACCACCTGCTGATGCTTTTGTGCAGTTTCCTGATGCTCTATCCCCTGCTGTGGATGCTGGGCTCCTCCTTCAAGCCCAACACGGAGATTTTCGTCCATGTGGAATCCCTGCTGCCCAAGGAATGGACCGCGGAGAATTACGCCAACGGCTGGCGGGGATTTGGAAAAATCAGCTTTTCGACCTTTTTTGCCAATTCGATTTTCATTGCTGTGGCGGTAACGGTGGGTTCGGTGCTCTCCTCGGGAATGGTGGCCTTCGGGCTGTCCCGCATTCCCTTTCCTGGCAGCCGTTTCTGGTTTGGCATGATGATCCTGACCATGCTGCTGCCCGGCCAGGTGATGATGATCCCGCGGTATGTGCTTTTCAGCAAAATGGGCTGGGTGGGCACTTTCCTGCCCATGATCGTTCCGTCCTACTTCGGCAGCGCCTTCAACATTTTCCTGGTGATGCAGTTTATCCGCGGCATTCCCAAGGACATGGACGAGTCTGCCAAAATAGACGGCTGCTCCTGGTACGGCATTTTCTGGAGCATCATGCTGCCCATGATTGTCCCCGCTATGGTGACCATCGGCGTGCTGACCTTCATCGCCTCCTGGGAGGATTTCATGGGATCCCTGCTCTATTTGAACACACCCACCAAATATACCGTGGCATACGCCCTGAAGCTGTTCAACGACAATACCAAGAACGACTATGGCGCCACCTTCGCCATGTCCATCCTGTCGCTGATTCCGATTCTGATTATTTTCTTCTTTTTCCAGAAACAGCTGGTGGAAGGCATCAGCATGCAGGGGCTGAAAGGGTAATGCCGCGCCTGCGCAAAGGAGGTCGGGGGCATGGTCGCACGGATAGCCTTCGCGGCGTTGCCGGATGAAACCCGGTTCATACATCCCACGCTGCACAGCGCCTTTGGGGAGTTTATTGGCAGCTTGATCTACGACGGCACCTGGGTGGGCCGGGAAAGCGTTATCCCGCAGCGGGACGGGATTCGCCAGGCGCTCATTGACGGACTGCGGGAGGCGGGAATTGCCGCGCTCCGCTGGCCGGGCGGGTGCACGGCGGACCACTACCACTGGATGGACGGCGTGGGCCCGGTCCGGAAAAAGCGCATGCCCTATTCCCCTGTGCAGCAGGACAAGTTTTACCATGACTTCGGTACGGATGAATTTCTCCGCCTGTGCGAGCTGGCGGAGGCGGAACCCATCCTGGTGGCCAATACCGCCACGGGTACGCCGGAGGAATTTGCCGCCTGGGTGGAGTACTGCAATGGCGATACGGAAACCAGATACGGCAGCCTGCGCGCCGCCAACGGCCATCCTGCCCTATCATGTGCGCGCCTGGGGCCTGGGCAACACGGATGAGAATGTCTGGTGGGCGGCATACAACGACCCCATCCAGTATGCCCGGGACTTTCGCCGGTTCAGGACCGCGGCCATGGGCTGCGGACTCACGTTCATCGGCCTGGGATTGAGCCTGCGCCACGAGACGCCGGGGTGGGTGGAACCCTGCCTGGACTACATGACCGCCGGGGGGAGGCAGCAGGGACCGGACGCGCTGTCAGTGCATCATTACATTGGCGGGGCCAAGGGCAAATACCGCGCTTGCGGGGATGCCGTGGCGTACAGCGACGCGGCCTACCATTTCACGCTGGATGCGCTGACGGCCTATCAGCAGGATATCGACTATCACAAGCAGGCGATTCAGACCCATGCCTGCCCGGCATTCCCCGTGGGCATCTGCTTTGACGAATGGGGCCTGTGGCACCCTGAGGCCACGGAGGAAAATGGCTTCCGGCAGCGGCAGACCATGCGGGACGCCATGTTTGCCGCCATGGCCCTCCATTTGTTCTATCGCAACAGCGACAATGTGCGCTACGCCATGGAAACCCAGTATGTCAATGTGCTGCAAAGCCTGTTTGAAACCCGGGGGCCGGAGCTGGCGCGCACGCCGACCTTTTATGTATTTAAGCTCTTCCGGGACCATCTGGGCAAGCGTCTGCTGCCCTGCCAGCCGGAGCGGCCGAATCCCATGCTGGATTGCGCAGCTTCCCGCGGGGAAGGGGAACTGGTGGTAACCCTGGCGCACCGGGACCTGTATGCCTGCGCGGAGGTGGCGCTGGAGCTGCCCCTGGGGGCGAGGCTGCTGGCGGCGGATGTCATTGCGCCCAGGCATGTCCGCGCCCAGAATACCATCGGTTCCGCCCCGGAGGTGTTTGACCGGCCGCTGCCGGTACGGGACGGGGAATTTGTCCTGCCGCCCCACAGCGTAGCGCGGCTGCGCTACGCCTGCGCGCCGGAGGCGGGAGGAAGCTGACGGATACTGCCAGTAAAATGGCGGCCGCTGCAAAAGCGATTACGTTGCAGCGGTCGCCGTTATTTTAGACGCGGTTACCGTTCCTCCTCCACCAGGGGCGCGGAGCGCAGGCCCAGCGGGGCCACACGGTAGCTGTCCGTCCACCGGTCGCCGGTGGTTCGCCAGGCGTTGGGGCCAATCCATACGTCCGCGTCGTCCGCCTTGTGCAGGGGTCCAAAGGCGTTTTCACGGTGCCCCAGCACGGTGAGCGCCAGCTCGTGCTTGCCGGGCGCGGCCTCCAGGGTGAGCCGGTAGGGCGGGTAAACGATATAGCCGGCGTCCTGGCCGTCCAAGGAAACGCGGATGGCTGCGCCCGCGTAATGGGGAGCCGTCACCCGGAGCCGGCCGCCGCGGGTTTCCACGAGGATCCGCCAGGTCACGTTGCCTGAATAATGGGGCAATCCCTGCCGGGTCACGTCGTCAAAGCCCAGCGCTTCCGTCCGGGGAACCAGGCAACGGTGGGAACCTTGCAGCGTTACGCCGAAATCCCCCAGCAGGTAGCACCACTCCAGGCCGTCACGGCGGCTGAAGGGGAGGACAACCTCCAGCAGGTTTTCGCCTTCATGCAGCGGGGGCAGGGGCAGGACGCCGATGCACTTGTCCACGAACCATCCGTCCGGGGCGGCGGAGACGGCCGCGCCATTCAGGCTTACTTTCGCGGCGCCGGCGTCCTCCAGGGCCAGGCGGGGGGATGCCACCGGGCAGGCGGCATGGATGGTGAACCGGAGGCGGACGCTATGGACGGCGATTTCTTCCGGTACGCTCCAGGGCTGCGCCACGGCGCCTTCGCGGCTGGGCCATCCCAGCTCCCTGCGCAAGGCGTTGTCCGCCCGTAAAAGCTCCATGGCGGGATGGTAGGGCGCCTGGTCCAGGGCATATTCCGCAACATCCAGCAGCAGGGCATTGGGTTCGCTCAGGGTATAGGGCGTGCGCTCAGGTACGGGAAGGGCCTCCCAGGCAGCGCCGGAGGCGGAACGGCGCGCGGGGGAAACGTCGGTGTGATCCAGGCGCAGCAACAGGCTGTCATAATCATAGAGCGCGGCACGGATCACGGTGCGTCCTCCCTGATGCTGGAAATCGGCGGGGCGGATGCCGCCGGTTTGGGTGTCGTAGACCCGCACGGCGTAACATCCCGGAAGGGTGACGGCGATCTCCTGCCGGGTGGCCACATCCGGGTTATAGGGCAGCCCGCCATGGGCCAGGAAGAGCCACAGGCCGTCCCCGTCCCGGCGCAGCTGATGCAGCAGATTGTCCGCGCGGGCGCCGTTGCTGTTGCGAATGTCCACCATGCGCATGGAGGCAAGGGCTTCCAGCAGGGCCTCCCGGGCAAAGGGCACGCGCTGGGAGGCGACGTACAGCGCTTCGCCGCGCTTGCTGGGGCGCGCGTCCTCCAGGCGCGGCGCGCTGCCCAGGAAGATCAGCAGCCCGCCCGCAGCCTGGAAGGCTTCCAGGCGCTCCAGGGTGGAGCCGCGCAGGGTTTCGCAGCCTGGAACGACGATGGCGTCATAGGCCATTTCGCCCACGCGCAGGGGCGCGCTTCCCTGCGGACATTGGGCGGGTAGCAAGGATTCGCTGATGAAGTCAAAATCCACGCCGCCCAGCAGCAGCCAGCGGGTGACGTTCTGGAACTGCTCTTCTAACTGCTGTCGGACGCCGTGCGTCTGTTCCTCCGGCCCCCAATGGAGCCAGTAGCTTTCCACGGGATGAATGACGCCCACCCGCACCAGGGGCTTGCCCCGGGTCATGGCGGCATTGACCCGGGCAAAGTGGTCTTCTACCAGGGCGTAGTCCTTCCACCAGGGCGACTGATAATTGATAGACGCCGGATAATCCCGCTTGGCTTCGCCTTTCATGGAGACCCAGGAAAGATGCGGCACCCGCACGGTGACGCCCAGGGCGGCCTGCCAGTCCCCGTGGAGCTTGTGCCCGCGGAAGTCAAAGGTCCAGCCGGTAACGCCATACAGCTCGCTGAGCATGCCGGGACGCCCGTACTGATGCACGGCGGACTGGGCCTGTTTGGCGGTGGTGAATTCCCACCAGCCGCAGAGCATGTCGATGCCCGGCAGCTGGAAACTGCGGTAGGAGCGCATGGCTTCTCCCAGCGCGGCGGTCTGGCTAAGCAGGGTTGGCTCCTCCATCATATGGCCGGTGAGCATGAGGCCGTGCGCGGCGCACCATGCCCCGCACTGGTCCGCGAAGGCGGAAGCGAAGCGCTCGGCGATATGGTCGTGGTAGTGGTAGCGCACCAGAGAGACGCGCCCGTCGGGAAGCTCCCAGATCAGTTCCGGGAGGGAGGCCAGCAGGTCTTCGCCCCAGGCTTGCCAGAAGGTTTCCGGCACGTCGTCCGACCAGGGCAGGATGACTTCCCCCGCCTCGGCGGCAAAGCCCAGGCATCCCTTACGGGAGAACTGCGGCTCATCGGTGAAAATGGCAGGGATCAAGCCGCCAAAATCCTTGCCCACAGCTTCCAGATAACGCTGGTGGGTTACTTCAAGGAAACGGCGGATGGCGGCCTTGTCCAGGGTGTTCACATAGGTCTGGTGATTGTACCAGGGGTTGGGCAGGTCGGCTTCCACATAAGCGTACCATTTCCGGCCCTGGGCAGGTTCCTCCGGTCCGATCGGTACGGCCCGGGCCAGGCAGCCGTTTTCGTCCAGGACGACGTCATAGCAGGCCAGAAGCTTCCCGCCCTCCGAGCGGGACGGATTGCCGGACATTTCGCGGCTGGTTCCTTCGCCGCGAAGTTCGCCGTAGGGTTTGGCGGTAAAAAGCAGATGCCGTGCGCGATACTTTTCTTCCCGGGTTACCAGACCGCCCGCAGCCCCGGAGGGCCAGCGGTCCTCATCATAGAGCCAGGCCAGCATGCCCTCCTGGCGGCACTTCTCCACGCAGGATTGAATGAGCTCCATAAATTCTTCGCTGAGGTAAGGGGTGGCCATGCCTGTGCGCACATGCATGTGCGCGCCGCCCATGCCCATTTCCTTGAGCACGTCCAGCTGCCGCGTGAGTTCCTCCCGCTCCAGCTTGCAGTTCCACGCCCAGAAGGGCGCGGCCCGGTATTCGCTGCCGGGATGGCGGAACAGTTCGTCGGCGAGGACGGGCTTTTCATTCTCCGGGTACAACATGGATTGCTTCTCCTTTCGCCGCTTGGTACTTGACACCATCATAACACCGGACTTATGATAAATATACACCTGATATTTACGCAATGACATCGCTTTTGGGGGGAATATTCACATGACGGTGTCCCCGCCGTGCAAGCTGGAGCAAGCGGCGTATCTGGATGAAAGCAAGGTTTGTCTCATGCGCGCGGACAGCCAGGAAACCACCCTGCACGAGCATGAGTTTCTGGAGCTGACTTATGTGGCCAAAGGAAGCGCCCAGCATCAGCTGGGCGCGGCGGTGATGGAGCTGCATACCGGGGATTATTTCCTGGTGGACCTGGGCAGCCTGCACAGCTACTGGAACGGGTGCGGCCTGGAGGTTATCAACTGCCTGTTTGCTCCCGATTATGTGGACCGTGCCCTGGTGCATTGCCCGTCCCTGTCCATGCTGCTGTCCACGGGGATCCGGCAATTCGGCATGCCGGTGACCAGTCCGGCGGACCGGGTTTTCCATGACGAGGACGGACAGATCCTGCGCCTGATGGAGGCCATGGAGCGGGAATATGCCCAACGGCCTGCCGGGTATCTGGAAATGATCCGCTGCTACCTGATTGAAATTCTGGTGCATGCCCTGCGCTCGCCTGCCGCAGGCGGAGACGGTTCCCGCCGCCATCCTGCCGTGGCGGCGGCGGTGGATGCGCTGCGCGTATCCTATGCCCAGCCTTTTTCCCTGGCACGGTTGAGCCAGCGCCTGGGCTATACGCCGCAGTACCTGAGCCGGTTGTTTCACCAGCAGATGGGGCAGAGCCTAAGCGATTACTTGCAGCGCCTGCGGGTGGAGGAAAGCTGCCGGCGGCTGCTGAGCACCCGGGAGAATGTTTCCGAAATTGCGCAGGCGGTGGGCTATACGGACCTGAAGCATTTTGCGGAGGTATTTCGCCGCCATACGGGAATGACGCCCCGGGCATTTCGCAGCAGCATGGGAACAGCGGCGTGGGAGAAGAACCGCAAAAAGTAAAACAAAGCCGCGGGTAACCGCGGTTCCAGCGTGTCGAAAAAGTGGCTTCCGCCACTTTTTCGAGGAAGCAAATTCGGCCAACCAGAGGTGAACCGAATTTGTAAGGAATTGATTTTGCAAGCAAAATCAACAACCCGCCCCGCCGGCAAAGCCGGCGGATACGAATGGAAGTCGGAGGGGCCGCAGCCCCTCCGACGACTTTTTTTGACCGTGGAAAGCCGTGGGTATCCGCGGCTGGACCGTTTTCCCAAAGCACATCCTTAGCGGCTCAAGCAGCTGAGCAAGTCCCATGCTTTTGCATTTGCCACTTTCGGTGCCCTGGCAAAGCTCAGTTTCCTGCGAGAGCCTGGTCCAGCCCCAAGGCCAGCTCCTGGGCGGTGATGCTACCCTGCGCGAAGCGCAGCAACAGCTCTTCCCGCTCCATATAGGCCGTCGTGGTATGGAAGGGATCGTATGAAAAGAAGAGCTGTTCCGGCCGGTAGCTTGCTTGCCACTCCGGCGTGAACACATAGCCGTCCTCGGACGGGGTAGCAGTGAACTGATGCTCGAGGATTTCCTTATACAGCTTGACATTGCGGCGCTGCCCGTCATCGGTCTGGTGAATCAGGTCGCCCAAAAATTCCGCGCATTCCTCGGCGTAAGCGCTTCCTTTTCGTACCACAAACAGCCAGCAGTATCCCTGCGTACGGAAAGGGTCTTCGGCGTGGATTCGCAGGGGAAACGC
The DNA here is from genome assembly GCA_964540735.1 of uncultured Oscillospiraceae bacterium. Taxonomy (GTDB): domain Bacteria; phylum Bacillota; class Clostridia; order Christensenellales; family Aristaeellaceae; genus Egerieenecus. Next base: position 2,848 of record CAZINY010000017.1, on the reverse strand, counting down.
ATTTTCGTCCAATGCCTCGGCGCCGTATCCCATGCCGCGATGCATTCCCGCGTCATAGAGGGAAAGCGAGGCGGCGTCCGGCTGCTCTTCTGCTGCCGCAAGGTTCTGTCCGGCGGTACGAGCACGGTCTGCCAGGGCGATAAATTCCGGGTCGTCGTAAATCACAGGTTTTCCGGCTTCCTGCGCCTGCATGGTCCAGCATTGCGTTACCAGATCCGTCAACCATAGCGTATAGCGGCGGTCATCCTCGGGATAGCCGCATGCCTCCAGCGTATGGAGGCGCACGTTGTTGACGGCGCCTGCCTGCGCCAGGTCCGTCCAGCGCAGCGCAAAATCCAGCAATTCTTCCACGCTTTGCGGCGCTTCCTCCAGGCTTAGACCAGCGATCTCCCAAGAGGATGGGATCACATGCATGGTCAGGTTGAAGACGGCGTAGGGCGCGCCGTAAACAGCGCCGTCCGCATCGGTGACCATATCCTGGAAGGGCTGATACATCTGCGCCAGGCCCAGCAGGATTTCCTGATTGCCGCTCAGGTCTTCCACCAGGCCGCTTTGCAGCAGCGCTTGCAGGTCCACGCGCGTGCTTTCCACCATCAGCAGGTCCGGACCATCGCCGCTTTCCAGCGCCTGGAGCGCTTCCTGGGTGCTGTCCGGCCCCAAGTCGACCTCCCAGGCAATGCCGGGATGATTCGCTTCCAGCCAGTCGGTGAACAAATCCTGGGCGACGCCCGCATAGCGCAGCGGCGCTGCCGCTGCGCCAGCGGGGAGCAGTGCGGCCAGCATCAGACAACAAAGCAGCAGCCGGGCAATCATACGTTTCATTCTCATGTCTCCTTTCACCGTTGCAAGGCAAATCATATTTGCAAGCGGCTGCGCCTGAACCGGTGCGTTACCGGGCCAGCGCAGCCTCCCCGCAGCCGGATACCGTCACCGCGTCGGGCAGCGCGTCCAGGGCGGCGGACCATTCCAGCGTGGCCAGGGGCAGGGCGTCCGTACCGGTGTGAACGGAAAGATTCAGTCCCCCGGGCAAACCGGAGCCTTCCCCGTCCAGCAGGGTTATTTCATAGAGCGCAGACAGCGCTTCAGCCTCCGTCATTTCCGCCGGAACGGTAAAGGATGCGGTCAGATATGCGCCGGTGGCGTATAGTTCGCCCCGGACCTCCGACAAGGCGAGACCGTCAAAATCGGTTTCAGTCACGGGGAAGTATGTTTTCTCCGCCAGCAGGGGCGTTGCGGAAAGCGTGGTTGCCTCCCGGGCCTGCCAGGTTTCCAGCACCTCTCCCGAGTCAGGATCGTATTGCGTGACGGACATGTACAGGGTGACAGGCAGCGGTTCCTCCGGCAGGTCAGGGGTAAGCAGCGGCATATGGAAGTATATGATGCTCCCGTCCTCCTGCCACAGCGCGCTTTCCATGGATTCGGTACTGTATGCAGACGGCAGTTCCGCCAACGCTCGAACGCTGTACAGGGGCAGGTTTAGGCTTCGGGCGGCGCTCAGCCACCCGCCCTGGCGCAGTCCATAGTGTTCCAGCACAGGCAAAGGTACGGCGTCCCCGTTTTCTCCTTCGCCTATGTTATCGGCGCAAAGCGCATCGCCGCCATCCGTCAGGCGCACTTGCGCCGCGCTGAGCACCATGTGCCCGTCGGTAAGCAGCTGCTGGTAGGTAAAGGTCATGGGGCCTACCTGATAGGATATGGGCTGCGTTGCCTGGAGCGCTTCCTGCGCCGCATGGGGAACGGAGAGCCCGTACTGGTTTCTAAAAAGCTCCGTCCAGCCCAGCTGCGTTGCCGCGAAAGCAGTGGCCATGGCCCCAAGCGCCAGCAGCGCCGCCACCAGCGCGACCCGGTAGTTTTTCCGCCTGGGCAGCGACCGTTTTTCAACATGCCGGGCAGCTTCCGTCAGCGCCTGGCTGCACGTTTCGGGCATGGTATGAAAGGCATCCTTGAGATCCAAACGATTCCAATCCCGTTTCATGTTTCCTCCAGCTCCTTCCTGAGTTTTTCCTTGCCTTTGCGAAGCCGGCTTCGGACGGTGGATTGCGACAAACGCATTATGCAAGCAATTTCGTCGTAACTCATCCCTTCGGCATAGCGCAGCACCAAGGGCAGGCGCAGGCCTTCCGGCAGACGCTCCAGCGCGGCGGCCAGCTCAGGGTCCGGCGGAAGCACAGCCGCCATGGGCAAGCGTTCGACACAGACCAGGCGGCGACGCTTTCGCAGGATGTCATGGCATGCGTTGATGAGGATGCGCGTCACCCAGGTGCGGAAATATCGCGGCTCCCGGAGCGTCCAACGCTTTTCCCACGCTTTCAGCGCCGCATCCTGCAGCGCATCGCGGCAAGCGTCGTCATCCCGCAAAATGGTATAGGCCACCCGATAAAGCATTTCCCGGTACGTTTCCAGTTCCCCGACGAAAAAGTCTTGATCCATCCCTCCACCTCCTTTGTAACGTTACATCCTTTAGACGCGCCAGAAGAAAAAAACTGTCAGGTCCAAAATACATTTCCCTTGGATGACCGGAATGCCGGTCCAAGCGCTCGCCGCCGAGGCTGCGCTGACCGTGCAGCCTGCGGCGGCGTTTCCGGCAAGCAAAAAGCCGCGGGTATCCGCGGCGCAGACTGCTGAAAAAGCCTATTTTTTCACATCAGCATGAAAAATGAAACTTACGACTCCATAACCTGCAAAAGGTTCAACACGTATGGGGCCGAAGGTTTCCAAAGGGCGATCGGAAAGCCCTTTGGTCGCCTCCGCAGAGGCGAAATCCTCTGTGCTTGCAAGCATGCATTCTATAACTTCAGACTGTCGAAAAACCCCAGGGAGGTGTCGGAGGGGCCGCAGCCCCTCCGAC
>CAZINY010000016.1:0-51983 GCA_964540735.1 uncultured Oscillospiraceae bacterium | reverse complement strand
TCAACAACCCGCCCCGCCGGCAGAGCCGGCGGATACGAATGGAAGTCGGAGGGGCCGCGGCCCCTCCGACACCTCCCTGGGGTTTTTCGACAGTCTGAAAGTGGCGGAAGCCACTTCAAACAAAGATTTTTGCTTCATTTATTTGCAAGTTGTCCCCTACTTTCTTGCCAGCACAGAAGGTTTCGCGCCTGCGGGCGCGACCAGGGGGCTTTCCGATCGCCCCCTGGACTCCTTCGGCCCCCATCCTTGTGAAACTTCTGCAAGCTCAGGGAACCGAAAATTCATTTTCGACAGTCTGAAGCGGCAAACCCGCTCCCGCCTGCCGGGAAGCGTGTTTTGCCGGGCCCCAAGGCGCAACCGGCAAGGCATCCAAAGCGCCGTCTTTGCCGGCGGTCCCTTCCGGGCGCATTGCCGTTCCTTCCAGGCCTTCTGGCCAGTTTGTATTCCCTTTGTTCCCTTTTGCCTTCTCCCGGCCCGCCGCCTTGGCAGGAGGCCCGCCCCTGTGCTATAATGCCTGAAACGGCCTCTGCCAAAGGAAAGGACATTCGCTATGCACCTGATTATTCCCAAGGACTATAACCCCGTGCTCAACACCCGGGATACGGAAATTGCCATCAAGCTGGTCAAGGACTTCTTCGAGCGGGAACTGGCCCGGCAACTGAACCTTACCCGCGTCAGCGCGCCCATTATGGTCACCCCGCAGAGCGGCCTGAACGACAACCTCAACGGCGTGGAGCGGCCGGTGGATTTTGACATTCTGGAAACCGGCGAGCGGGCGGAGATCGTCCATTCCCTGGCCAAATGGAAGCGCATGGCCCTGAAGGCCTACGGCTTCGCGCCGGGGGAGGGCCTTTATACCGATATGAACGCCATCCGGCGGGATGAAATCACCGACAACATCCACTCCATTTTTGTGGACCAGTGGGACTGGGAGCGCATTCTCTCCCCCCAGGAGCGCAACGAAACCACCCTGCGGTGGGTCGTGGAGAAAATTTATGAAACCCTTCGCGCCACCGAGGATCACGTCTGCGCCCATTATCCCCACATCATCCCCGAGCTGCCCGGGCGCATCGCTTTCGTCTCCACCCAGGAGCTGGAGGACCGCTACCCTGACAAAACCAGCAAGGAGCGGGAATACCTGGCCGCCAAGGAATACGGCGCGGTGTTCCTGATGGGCATCGGCGGCGCGCTGCGCTCCGGGAAGATTCACGATGGTCGCGCCCCGGACTATGACGACTGGTCCCTGAACGGGGACATTCTGCTCTACTACAAGCCCTTGGATATCTCCCTGGAGCTCAGCTCCATGGGCATCCGCGTGGACCCGGACGCCCTGCGCCGCCAGCTGGAGATTCGCGGCTGCCAGGAACGGGCGCAGCTGCCCTTCCAGGCGTCCCTGCTTCGCGGCGAACTGCCCCAGACCATCGGCGGCGGTATCGGCCAGAGCCGCATGTGCGTGTATTTCCTGCGCAAGGCTCACGTGGGGGAGGTGCAGGCCTCCCTGTGGCCCGCCGACGTGGTGGACGCCTGCCGGAAAGCCAACATCCAGTTATTGTAATCCGCCCGGAGCGAAGGAGGAAACGCCAACAATGGCCAGCGATTACTACCCGCCCTGCCCGGAGCTGGACGCCTGCAACGCGCTGATCGAGCAGTACTTCCTCCAGGGCGCGTACGAGCCTTGCTTCCGCGGGCACCTGCGCCTGGCGGAGTCCGGCTATCCCCTGGCGGAATGCCAGGTGGGCTATTTCTACCACGAAGGGCTGGGCGTGGAACGCGACCTGCGCCAGGCCTATCTGTGGACCGAGCGCGCCGCCCTTCACGGCGACCGGGACGCGCAGTACAACCTGGCCACCTGGTTCTATCTGCCCGGCGTATGCGTCCCTCCCAGCTTTTCCCAGGCCCGGGAATGGCTGATCCGCTCGGCGCGCCAGGGCTGCGTACACGCCCTGGAGAAGTGCGCCGAGCTGGAAATTCCCTGGACCCCTTCCCCATCCTGTCCGCGGGAGGAAACGCGCCCATGAAGCTGGTCTTTCTCATCGGCGACGCCGCCGTAGGCAAAATGACCGTAGGCCAGGAACTGATGAAGCGCACAGGACTGCGGCTGTTTCACAACCATATGACCATCGAACCGGTGCTGGAGATTTTCGGTTACTATGACAAGACCGTTATTGACAATCTCCGGGAGGTCATCTTTTCCTCCTTTGCGGCCTCTGCCTGCCCCGGCATGATTTTCACGCTTATGTGGGCGTTCGACCAGCCCGAGGATTGGGCTTACGTGGAGCACATCAAAGCAATCTTCCGCCCCTACGGCGCCACCTTTTACTATGTGGAGCTGGTCGCCTCCCAGGCGGCCCGCCTGGAACGGAACGCGTCGGAAAACCGCTTGCGGCACAAAGCCTCCAAGCGCGACGTGGACGCCTCCAACCGGCGGTTGCTCCAGGACGACGCCCGGTACCGTTTGGTCAGCCTTCCCGGGGAAATCCCCTTCGAGCATTACCTGCGCATCGACAATACCCATCTTTCCCCTGAAGCCGCGGCGCAAATGATTCAGGAGCATTTCTCCCTTTGAAGCACGCGCGGGACCAGGGCCGCCGCCGGCGCATCAAAAAGCCGGCTTTCGGGCAGCGCATGCCCGAAAAACTCGCATCCCCCGGGAGCCTCTCGAGCCGTGAAAGCTCGGGGGACTCCCGGGGGATTTTACGCGCCGCGATCCGGGGAGAAGCTACCGAAAGCCCCGGCGCAGGCTTTTCTTATTCAATGTTCACCGTGCGGAGCAGATTGCCCCGCGCGTCCGTAATCAATCGCACGCCGCAGGGACGTTCATACCGCATGACGCCGTCCACAAGCACCTTTGCCCGCGCGCCGGTGCTTTCCACGCGGTAAGCATGCTCTCCCCAGGTCTGCTCATAGGCGTAGGCCCCGGCGCAAGACCCCAGCGAGAACCAGATTTCCCCCATCCGCTGGTCCACGCCCCAGATATGCGCCATGTATTCCAGCACCGCCAGGATGGTGGGGCCATAGGCGTCCTGAATCGGCTCGTGGGAACCGGCGGGAATCAGCTCATGGGTTTTCATGGACACGCGGCTGGGTTCTCCGGTAAAGGGATCAAACTGCTGCGTATAGACGTATCCGCCGCGAATGATCACCTCCATCAGCGTCCGTCCCAGCTGTGTCACCAGCTTCTCATAGCCATAGCGCTCCAGGGCCAGAATCGCGCGTTGGAAGGTCAAGCCCTCGCATTGGCCGCTCCAGTTGTTTTCCGGCCGGTTACGGAAAAGCGGATCGTTCACCGCCACGGAGGGCAGCGGGCAAGGCGTCATGAATTCCTCCGGATTGGTCAAATGCTCCCGGACAAACCGGTCCGCCATTTCCTGGGAGAACGAACCCCAGTACATGCAGCGCAGATTGTTATGCAGCAGCACGGGCATTTCCCGGCCATGCTTGTCGCGGTCAAAGCAAGCGCCGCGCTCCGCATTCCACAGGCGCGCCCGCAGCGCTTCCGCCACCTGGCGGGCCTGCTCCCGCCAGCGGGCTTCCTGCCCGTCCCCCAGCAGGCGGCTAATCTGCGCCAGGGTATCCCGGCAGGCATAGGAAAAGGACATAAAATCCATGGACGCCATGGGCACCACGCCGTACCCTTCCGGCGGCGTATCCTCAGTGCAGTACACCGGCGCGTCGCCATAGCGCACAGCGTTATCTTCGCCGGTATCGTACACGCACCAGCTTTCCAGGCATCCGTCCCCGTCGGAATCCCGCACGCGCCACAGATAAGCGTCGAAAGCCTCCAGCGTCTGCGCCAGGCGGCGTAAATACGCCTCGTCCAGCCCCGCCCAGTAGTACATGTTCAGGGCATGCCACGGAAAACAGAAGCCCTGGAACTTGTTGAACTGCGGCTCAATGCGCCCGTCGGGCATGCACTGGATGGAACCGGGAAGCCGCCCGTCCGCGCGTTGGGTTTTCATGAACAGCAGCTGGTTGTTCAGCGCGGCGGTCATGTTCCGCTTCGCGTACATTTCGCCGCCCATGGGCTGCGTCTCCAGCCAGATTTTTTCATAACCGCCGCCCTCCACCAGCACCTGGTCGGGCCCAAACTGCTGCAGATTGCGCCGCGCCTTCTCCTCGGCGGTATCGAACAGCCGCTGCAAGGCAGGATCGGATGAATGAAAGGTTACGCTTGTCTTCAGCATGGCGATTCTCCTTTTTTTGTCGTATCAGGCACACTTCAGGGGCGCGGCCGCCCGGAACAACGCCGCTTCTTCCTATGCCGATCATACTATCCTCCCCCCGGCCGTGTCAAGGTCGCCATCCGTTCAGCCTGTCTTTGCCTGGGTTTTGGCTAAAATATTTAGTAAATATTTAGTTTTCCAACTGGGCGTCTGCGCCATCTTCCGTTTGACGGGCGTATGGGGATTGTGTATAATGGCAGCAAAGGAAACGAGAAGCCATGGGAAGGGCGGGGAAGGATGAAACTACGTCTGCGGGATATTGCCGAGCGCGCGAACGTTTCGCCCGCCACAGTCAGCAACGCCCTGAACGGCCGCGGGGGCGTGAGCAAGGCGGTACAGGCGCAAATCCTGGCCATCGCCCGGGAAATGGGCTACGATCCGGGGCGGGACCCGCGCAAGCAGCGGTCCTACGTCCGCATGATCATCTACAAGGCCCACGGCATGGTCATCGAGGATACGCCTTTCTTTTCCGAGCTTACCGAAAGCGTCCAGCTGGAATGCCGCCGCATGGGGTTGGAGCTGCTTATCAGCCACATCCACGCCTGGGAGCAGGAGGACGCGGAGGAACAGCTGCGGCTCTACCGGGAGGAAACATGCGCGGGCATGCTGCTGTTGGGCACGGAAATGAACGGCGGCGACCTGCGGAAATTCGAGCAGTTCCGTTCGCCGTTGGTGGTGCTGGACAACCTGTTCCGCTTTGAAGAAGTCCACGCGGTGGCCATCGACAACCTGCAGGCCGGCTACCTGGCGGCCCAGGCGCTTTACGAGGCCGGTCACCGCCGCATGGGGCATATCTGCAGCAGCGTACCCTTCGGCAACATGCAGGAGCGCACCGACGGCTTCCGTCAGGGGCTGGCGGAGCGCGGTATCTCCCTGGACGCGGACCAGTGCTGGGCGGTGCGCCCTTCCATTTCCGGCGCGTACAGCGACATGAAAGCTCTGCTGGCGCAGCGCGGCGACATGCCGGAGGCGTTCTTCGCAGGCAACGACCTCATGGCCATCGGCTGCATGCGCGCTTTGACCGAAGCGGGCTACCGCATCCCCGAGGATATATCCCTTCTGGGCATGGACGACACTTCCGTCTGCCTGGCGTGCACGCCCCAGCTGAGCACCCTGCGGGTATACCGCAAAGAACTGGGCGTTACGGCCATCCGGACGTTGCTTGCCGTATCGGAAGAACGCATGCCCTGCGCCGTCAAAACCGCCGTGGGCGTCAGCGTCGTGCTCCGGGATTCCATTCGCAAAAAATAAACGCTTTGTTTCCCCGGGAGCGGACGTCTACCGCGCGCTCCCGCCAGGCCCGGCTTCGGACGGGCCTGTTTTTTTGCGCTTTTCCCAGGTTCAAAGCCCCCTGGCGAAGCGGCGCGCCGGTTCCGGCAACAAACCCGATGCCGCCGCCACAGGCCGGGCATGCGTGCTGGGAGGCGGCGGAATCCCCTTGCTTCGCGCCGGAGAAGCCGCAACTTGCCCACGTTTCCCGGACTTTTTCCGCACGCCGTTTTATAAATCTTTTTTCTAAATTTTTTCTTGAATTTTTTGTTGGACTGTGATAGAATCAGGGCAAGAGACAGGAGACGCAACGGCATAGGCGGCCTTTCCCCGCCCGTTTTGACGGCAGGACCTTTCGCCGTCGCCGGCGGCGCCGGGCGGGCCGCTGTCCACGGCAGGAAGCGGAGGAGAAAACATGATAAGCGTACAGCGCCTGTGGATGGATTACGAAGACCGGCTCATGGGGACGGAAGAAATGCCCCTCTTCGGCTGGGTCATGGAAAGCGCGCAGCGGAATGTATATCAAACGGCATACCGCTTGCAGCTGGCGCGGGACGCGGGTTTCACGCGGCCCGTTTATGACAGCGGCCGGGTGGAAAGCGGCGCGTCGGCGCATATTGCGGTTCACGGCGTTCCCCTTCTGGCATGCGTATACTATTACGCGCGGGTGCGCGTCTGGACGGAAGCGGAGGCCAGCGAATGGTCCGCGCCGGCCGTTTTCCTGACGGGCATGGTCAACCGTCCCTGGCAGGCGCGGTTCATCTCCGCGGAAACAGCGGCGGACTGGGGCAATTCCAAGGGGACGTACCTGCGCCGGGAGATTCGCCTGCGCGAAGCGCCGGCCTTTGCCGCGCTGTGCGCCACAGCCCTGGGCGTGTACCAGCTGCGCATCAACGGCCAGGCCGTAAGCGGCGACCAGCTGGCCCCCGGCTGGACGAACTATCATCGCCATCTTTGCTATCAAACCTACGACGTCACCGGGCTGATGCGCCCCGGAGCCAACGTGCTGGGCGCTCACCTGGGGGCAGGCTGGTACAAGGGGACCATGGGCTTTATCCTGGAGCGCAACAATTACGGTGACCGCACCGCGCTGCTGGCCGAGCTTACGGTGCGCTACGCGGACGGCACGGAGGAGCGCTTCGCCACGGACAGCCAATGGCTGGGTTGCGACTCCCCCGTCACCTTCGCGGAAATCTACGACGGCGAAATTTATGACGCGCGATTGGAGCAGCCCGGATGGGACGCCCCGGGATTTACGCCCGTCCTGGGCGCTCCGAAGCCGGCGGGGACCCCGCGGCCGGCGCGGGACGCCCAACGTCCCGCCCGGACCGACGAGGAAAAAGCCGCCTTGCGGGCTGCGGCGCAGGCTTACCATCCGGCGGATACCCGCTGGCGACCCGTTGCCCTGGCGGACGGCCCCATGGACGCCCTCACCCCCCAGGCGGCGGGCAGAACGGCCATCGCCCAGGAGCTGCCGGTCCGGCAGATACTTCGTACGCCCAAGGGGGAAACGGTGCTGGATTTCGGGCAGAACCTGACGGGCTGGGTGCGCTTCCGGGTACGCGGCGCTGCGGGCGCACTGGCGCACCTGCGGTGCTTTGAAACCCTGGACGCCCAAGGCAACGCGTATTTCGATAACTTGCGCACGGCCAAGGCGGAAATACGTTACCTCTGCCGGGGCGGGGGAACGGAAACCTATATGGAGCATTTTTCCTTCCAGGGGTTCCGGTACGCCAAGCTGGAGCAATGGCCCTGCGAGGCCCGCCCGGAGGACTTCACCGCCTGCGCCGTTCATTCGCAGATGCGGGAGACGGGGCGCTTTTCCTGCTCCCATCCCCTGGTGAATCAATTGGAGCACAATATCGAATGGAGCCTGCGGGGCAATTTCCTGGATATACCCACCGATTGCCCCCAGCGGGACGAGCGCATGGGCTGGACCGGGGACGCGCAGATTTTCTGCCGGACGGCCTGCTACCTGCGGGGCGCGTATATGTTTTTCCGCAAGTGGCTCAAGGACGTGGCCATCGAGCAGACGCCGGAGGGCGGCGTGCCCCATATCGTGCCCAACACCCTGCAGTATCACCGCATTACCGACTGGCTGCTGGGACAGGGCACGCACTCCGCCGCAGCCTGGGCGGACGTGGCGGTCATCCTCCCCTGGACGCTGTACCTGACCTATGGGGACCAGCGCATCCTGCGGGAACAGTTTGACAGCATGCGCCGGTGGATTGATTTCATGCAGGCGCACGCGGTGGACGACATCTGGAACTACAAGCTGCAATTCGGCGACTGGGTAGCCCTGGACGCCCAGGAAGGCAGTTACTTCGGCGCAACGCCCAACGACCTCACCTGCACCGCCTACTACGCCTACTCCACGGGGCTGTTCGTCAAGGCCTGCCGCGCGCTGGGAGAGGACGCCCTGGCGGAAAGCTACGGCCGGGTGTACCAAAGGGTGGTAAAGAAATTCCGCGAAACCTTCCTGGACGCGCAGGGCGTCATGCAGGTGCAAACGCAAACCGCCCACATCGTGGCGCTCTATTTCGGCCTGATCCCGCCCGAAGGCATAGCCGGAACCGTGCAAGGCCTCAAGCGCCTGCTGGCCGCCACGGACGGGCACCTGGTCACCGGCTTTGTGGGGACGCCCTACTTCTGCCACGCCCTGAGCCAGAACGGTTGCAAGGAGGAAGCCTACGCGCTGCTGCTTAAGGAAGATTTCCCCTCCTGGCTGTATCAGGTCAAAAAGGGCGCCACCACCATCTGGGAGCACTGGGACGGCCTGAAGCCGGACGGCTCCATGTGGAGCCCGGACATGAACTCCTTCAACCACTACGCCTACGGCGCCATCGGCGAATGGCTGTACCGGGCGGCGGCGGGGCTGGAAATAGACGAGGCCATGCCCGGGTACCGGCGCGCGGTGATCGCTCCGCTGACGGGCGGCGGGTTAACCCAGGTTTCCGGCAGCTTTGACAGCATCTATGGCGAAGTATCGTCCGCCTGGAAACGGGAGGGCAACCGCGTGACGCTGACAGCAGGCATTCCCGTCAATACCGACGGCATCATCCGCCTGGAACCCGGCGCGACGCAGCCCCAGGGGGACGCGCCCTTCGCGCCGGACAGCCAGGGGCAATGGACCGCCCATGTTGGCTCCGGCCTATGGAAAGTAACCTATACCCTTGCGTAACATCATCAAACAGGAGGTATTTTCATGGCCAAGATCAAGCTGGGCTTTGCGCCCACCCGCAGAAGCATCTTCAGCGCGCCGGACGCGCTGAAATACGCCAACCTGACCCGCCAGCGCCTGCGGGAGCTGGACGTGGACTTCGTGGACATCGACGACATCAACGACGAAGGCCTGCTGTACAGCGACGGCGACCTGGCGCGCATTGTGGAGAAATTCCGCAGCGCCGGCGTGGATGGGCTGTTTTTGCCCCATTGCAATTTCGGAACGGAATACGTCTGCGCCCGCCTGGCCAAGGCCCTTAATGTCCCTGTGCTGCTGTGGGGACCCCGGGACGAGCGCCCGGACGAGGAGGGCGTCCGCCTGCGGGATAGCCAGTGCGGCCTGTTCGCCACGGGCAAGGTACTGCGGCGCTTCCGCGTGCCCTTCACCTACCTGACCAACTGCCGCCTGACGGACCCCGCCTTTGCTTACGGGCTGAGGAATTTCCAAGCCGTTTGCAACGTGGTGAAAACCTTCCGCCATATCCGCATCCTGCAAATCGGCCCGCGGCCCTTTGATTTCTGGTCCACCATGTGCAACGAGGGCGAGCTGCTGGAGAAATTCAACATCCAGCTTTCCCCCATCCCGCTGGCGGAGCTGACCGCCGCCATGAAGGAGGCCAAAGCGGAGGGAACGCAGGTGGCGCAGGTGGTGTCCTATTGCCAGTGCAACCTGTGCGTGAAGGTAACGCCGGAGGAGCTGGAAACCGTGGCCGCCCTGAAGGTAGCCATGCGGCGGCTGGCCACGCAGTACGGCTGCAACGCCATCGCCATCCAGTGCTGGAACGCCCTGCAGGGCGAAATCGGCATCATGCCCTGCGCCGCCAACTCCCTGCTCAACGAGGAGGGCCTGCCCGTGGTCTGCGAGACGGACATTCACGGCGCGGTGACGGCGCTGCTGGCGGAAGCGGCCGGCATGGACGAAGCGCGCACCTTCTTTGCCGACTGGACGGTCCGCCACCCCGACGACGAGAACGGCGAGCTGCTGCAGCACTGCGGCCCCTGGCCCATCTCCGTGGCGCGGGAAAAGCCCACCCTGGGGTATCCCCTGGCCTTCAACCATCCGGGTTCCATGGCGGCGGAGGCCAAGCACGGCGACATGACCCTGTGCCGCTTCGACGGCGACAACGGCGAATACTCCCTGCTGCTGGGCCATGCGCAGGGCGTGGACGGCCCCTACACCAAGGGCACCTACGTATGGGTGCGGGTAGCCGACCTGAAGCGTCTGGAAAACAAGCTGGTCTGCGGGCCGTACATCCACCATTGCGTGGGCATCCATAAGGACGTGGTGCCCGTGCTGTACGAGGCCTGCAAGTACATCGGCGTAAAGCCCGACCTCTACGACCCCATTGAGGACGAAGTACAGGCGGCAATCTACGACCCGCAGAAATGAGGCGAAGGATGGAAAACCTGACGGCACTGAGCTACCGCCTGCGCCAGCGGGCGGTGGACATCATCATGGCGGGCGGCGGCGGGCATATCGGCGGGGATATGAGCGTCATGGATATCCTGGTAACGCTCTACTTCGACCAGATGCGCATTTCCCCCGAACGCGCCGATGATCCCGACCGGGATCTGTTCGTGCTGAGCAAAGGGCACTCCGTGGAGGCCTATTACGCGGTACTCTCGGAAAAAGGTTTCTTCCCCTACGAGGAAGTCCTGGAGAAATTCATGAAGTTCGGCTCGCCCTTTATCGGCCATCCCAACAACAAACTGCCGGGGATCGAAATGAATTCCGGCTCCCTGGGCCACGGCCTGCCGGTCTGCGTGGGCATGGCCCTGGCCTGCCGCATGCAGGGGCGCATGAACCGGGTGTATACCGTCATGGGCGACGGGGAGCTGGCCGAAGGTTCCGTATGGGAAGGCGCCATGGCGGCGGGCCACTACCGCCTGGATAACCTGTGCGCCGTGGTGGACCGCAACCGGCTGCAGATTTCCGGCAGCACCGAGGACGTGATGCGCCACGAGGACCTGGCGGCACGCTGGCGGAGCTTTGGCTGGCATGTGCTGTCCGTACCGGGAAACAGCATCCCGGCCCTGCACGACGCCTTTGAGGAAGCCAAGCGCACCGCGGGCATGCCCACGGTCATCATCGCCAACACCGTGAAGGGCTGCGGTTCTCCCGTCATGGAGAACAAGGCCTCCTGGCACCACCGGGTTCCCACGGCGGAGGAATATGCGCAGATCATGGCCGATCTGGAAGCGCGGAGGGAGGCGGCCTGCCATGAATAAAATCCCCAACCGACAAGCGATCTGCGAGGTGCTCATGGAGCGTGCCCGGGAGGACCGCAGCATTGTGGTGCTGTGCAGCGATTCCCGGGGCAGCGCTTCCCTGACCCCCTTTGCCGAAGCCTTCCCCGGGCAGTTTGTGGAAACGGGCATTGCGGAGCAAAACCTGGTCAGCATCGCCGCGGGCATGGCCAAGTGCGGCATGAAGCCCTTTGCCGCGTCCCCCGCCTGCTTTCTCTCCACCCGCAGCTATGAGCAATGCAAGGTGGACTGCGCCTACTCCAACACCAACGTCAAGCTCATCGGCATTTCCGGCGGCGTCAGCTACGGCGCGCTGGGCATGAGCCATCATTCCTCCCAGGACATTGCCGCCATGGCCGCCCTGCCGAATATGCGGGTCTACCTGCCCAGCGACCGCCATCAAACCCGCAAGCTGCTGGAAGCCCTGCTGGAGGACAGCCTGCCAGCCTACATCCGCGTGGGGCGCAATCCCGTGGAGGATATCTACCGCGACGGGGAAACGCCCTTTTCCATGAACCGCGCCACCTGGCTCCGCCACGGGAAAGACGCGGCCATCATCGCCTGCGGGGAAATGGTCCGCCCGGCGCTGCTGGCTAGCGAGATGCTGGCGGAACAGGGCGTCAGCGTCTCGGTGCTGGATATGTACTGCGTCAAGCCCCTGGACACGGAAGCCGTGCTCCAGGCAGCGGAAACCACCGGCCTGCTCTTTACGGTGGAAGAGCACGCGCCCTTTGGCGGGCTGGGGTCCATGGTGGCGCAGGCCGTATGCCAATCCCGCCCCTGCCCGGTATACTGCATGTCCCTGCCGGACGCCCCGGTCATTACGGGCACGTCGCAGCAGGTGTTCGATCATTATGGGCTGAACGCCCAGGGTATTGCCCGGAAAATCCTTGCCCGCCTGGGAAAGTGAGGGAACGTCCATGGCTGCATACATCCTGGGAATCGACCAAAGCACGCAGGGAACCAAAGTCATGCTTTTTTCCGAGGAGGGCCGGCCGCTTCTGCGGGTGGACAAGCCGCACGCGCAGCTCATTGACCAGCGGGGCTATGTGGAGCACGACCCGGAGGAAATCTACCGCAACCTGCTGGCGCTGGTGCAGGAGCTGCTGGCCCGCTCCGGCGTGTCCGGGAGCGAAATTACCGCCGTGGGCATCAGCAACCAGCGGGAAACCGCCCTGGCCTGGGATGCGGACGGCCGCCCCGTCTACAACGCGGTGGTATGGCAATGCGCCCGGGGCGCGGGCATCTGCCGCGAGCTGGAGGACAACGGTCACGGCGAAAGCATCCGGGAAAAAACGGGCCTGCAGCTCTCGCCTTACTTCTCGGCGGCCAAGCTGGCCTGGATTCTGCGGCATGTGCCCGCCGCCCGGGAGGCCGCGGCGCGCGGCCGTCTCCGCTGCGGCACCATGGACAGTTTCCTGGTTTACCGGCTCACCGGCGGCCGGGAATTCCGGACGGATTACTCCAACGCCTCCCGAACGCAGCTATTCAACCTGCGCACCCTGGACTGGGACGACGGGCTGCTGCGCCTGTTCGGGCTTTCGCGGGACTGCATGGCCCGGCTCACCGATTCCGACGGCTTTTACGGAGAAACGGACTTTGAGGGCGCGCTGCCCCATCCCGTGCCCATTCACGGCGTTCTTGGAGATTCCCATGGCGCTTTGTTCGCGCAAGGCTGCCTGCGCCGGGGGATGATGAAGGCTACCTATGGCACGGGTTCTTCCATCATGATGAACATTGGCCCTTTACCGGTATTTTCCCGGCAGGGCCTGGTGACTTCCCTGGCCTGGCGCATGCGGGGTCAGGCGGAGTACGTCCTGGAAGGCAACGTCAACTATACCGGCGCAATCATCTCCTGGTTGAAGGACGATGCCGGCTTGCTGCAGAACGCCGCCGAAAGCGCGGAGCTGGCCCGTCAGGCCAGACCGGAGGACGGGACCTATCTGGTGCCGGCCTTTTCCGGTCTGGGCGCGCCCTATTGGCGCAGCGACGTATCCGCCGCCTTTGTGGGCATGGGGCGCACCACTGGCCGCGCGGAGCTGGTACGGGCCGGCGTGGAAGCCATCGCCTATCAGATTGCGGACATCGTGGAACTCATGCGCCAGGAAGCCGGCGGCGATTCCCTGGAACTCCGCGTGGACGGCGGCCCCACCCGCAACGCGTGGCTGATGCAATTCCAGAGCGATATGCTGGACTGCCCGGTGCAGGTCCCGGACTGCGAGGAACTCTCCTGCCTGGGCGCTGCTTACGCCGCAGGTCTAGGTTCCGGGCTTTACACCTCCCGAATCTTCCAGAATATCCGCTACGCGCGCTTCAGCCCCGGCATGGACCCGGCGCAGCGCGCGCGCAAGCTCCGCGGCTGGAAGCAGGCCGTAGCCATGGCGCTCTCCGCCCGCGACCCAGAGGACCGCCATGCGTAAGGAAGACCGTGCGCTTGTGGAGCGCTACATCCAGCAGCACGCGGCTTCCATGCTCAAGCAACCCCGCAGCTTCATCCGCTACCCCTTTATTGATCCCGGTTCCGTTTACGAGGGCAACGTCTGGGATTGGGACACCTTCTGGTCCGCGTACGGCCTGTTCAGCGTGTCCCACCTGTTTTCGCCGGAGATGAACCGGCGCGTGCTAACGCACGCGGAAGGCAACGTCCGCAACTTCATGGACCATGCCCAGCCGGACGGCTATGTTCCCATGATGCTGGAGGTCGCCCAATGGCCGGAGCCTTACCTGGTCCTCAAGCACCGGGAAGGCGTGCGCATGAACATGCACAAGCCCTTTCTGGCAAGCCAGATTGCTCTGATTTCCCGGCAAAAGGACGACTGGCGCTGGGCCCTGGAATTTCTGGAGCCCCTGGAACGCTACTTCGCCTATTACCAGACCTATTTCCACGAAAACAGCGGCCTGTACGTATGGCATGACGACATTATGATCGGCATGGACAACGACCCGGCCAGCTTTGGCCGTCCTCCGGATTCCACAGCGAACATTTTCCTCAACAGTTTCATGGTCATGGAGCTCCAGGCCATGGCGGATCTGCTGGCGGCGCTGGGAAAGCCCTGCGAAAGCTATCTTGCGCGCCGGGAGGCGCTTATCGCCGCCATCCAGCGGGAATGCTGGGACCCCCGGGACCGCTTTTTCTATTCCGTGGACGTGGACGTCCGCACGCGAAAATATGATTGGTTCCATCAGGGGCTGGGGGTTTTCTGGAAAACGCTGCCCATCAAGATTCGCGTGTGGTCGGGCTTTCTTCCCCTGTTGGCCGGATTCGCCACCCCGGAACAGGCCGCGGCCCTGGCGCGCCATGCCGAAGACGCCGCCACCTTTTGCAGCCCCTGGGGCGTCTGCACCCTGGCCAAGGACGAGCGCATGTTCAACCTCTCCGCCACCAACAATCCTTCCAACTGGCTGGGGCCCATTTGGCTGGTCGCAAATTACGCCGTATTCCGCGGGCTGATGAACTACGGCTACACGGAACAGGCCCGCCGCATTGCGGAGGGTTCCCTGACCCTGCTGGCGGAGGATCTCCGCCGGAACGGTTGCTTGCACGAATACTACAACCCGCTAAACGGCCAACCCGTGATGAACGGCGGTTTTATCAACTGGAACATCCTGGCGCTTACCATGTGCCAGGAGCTGTCGGAAATACCCTGACCTTCCCGCCAGGCACCCATGTCGGGGCAACGCGCTGTCCCCCGCAAATTTTCTCGCAACCAAGGGCGTTTCCCCGCCGGCATGCCCGGCGGATACGGATGGCCGTCGGAAGGGGTGCAGACCCTACGGTACTTCCCCAGAGGTTTTTCAACAGTCAGCGGGGCTGCTCCCTTTCGGGAGCAGCCCCGCTGACTGTCCAAACCGTTGGCAAAGAATTTGATCTCACAATGCTTGCAAGTTATAGAATGCATGCTTGCAAGCACAGAGGATTTCGCCTCTGCGGAGGCGACCAAAGGGCTTTCCGATCGCCCTTTGGAAACCTTCGGCCCCATACGTGTTGAAACTTTTGCAGGTTATGGAGTCGTAAGTTTCATTTTTTCATGCTGGTGTGAAAAAAATAGGCTTTTTTCAGCAGACTGTTCAGATCGTTGACAAAAGTTTTTGCTTCATTTGATTGTAAGTTAAGCATAGCATGCTTGCAAACACAGGAGATTTCGCGCCTGCGGGGTTGGGCGTGCCGCAGAAGTTACTGTCTGCAACACGCCCTTAAAATGCGTTGAGAAATCAAGCTCACCAATCAACCATTCCCCGAAGAATCATTTGGTGTGTACACTTTTTGAATGTCCCCTGTTTTGGGATCGATGATAATGCCATATACTTCTTTAGGCGCATCAAAGTTATCAGTAAAATAAACTACATAGTATGGATTTTGCTTAGAGTCATCCACTGCATAGTAATCGTACAGCTTATACCACACACTAATCTCATATTTCTGTACATCAACACCCTGATCTTCCAGCGCCTGCTTTGCAACGGCTACTGCTGTTTCTTCACTGATTTCATCCGCTGCAGGAAGTCCGTTATCATTGCCAAGCAATCGTGCCTTCTTCTCCAAAGACCACTGTTCTTCACGAGATTGTGGAAGCGCGGAGGCCATCTTGTTTTCATTCTCCGCCATCATTTCAGCCATGTGAGCAGGCGTATAGACCTCCAGCGCCGTATCCTCGATGATCTCACCCGTTCGTGTCATCAAAACCGTATATTCTGACCCTGATACACCGTATGGACTTGTTTGCCATGAAATCATCCAACACGGTTCCTCATGATCCTGATTTGTAAAAAAAGATACATTGACAATCCGATTCTCTAACTCATCACGCTTTATCGCTTGGGCTGACAGAATGGCTTCTTTTGCGATTTCAACAGCTTCTTCTCTTGTCATGTCGCTTTCATCAGGAAGAACATCCCTCCATGAATCAATGAGCGTCATTTTCGATTGTATATAATCGCTATACCATGCCTTGTCCTCCAAGGACCATGTTGACATCGGGCCTTTTACGCTCTCTATAATATCCACGTGAGAAATAGCATCTTCGCGCCCAAACATGTTGACGATCATTTGATCTGCAAGCTGTTCCTTCTCAGCATCTGCAATTTGTTCATCATGTAAATTGCTGATGTCTTCCGCCGAAAATGACCATCCGTTTTCCGAAAGCAGATCAATCAATTCCAACTTTTCTTCAAGGCTCCAAGTATACAGCGGTCCATGTTCCACTTCCATATCGATCGTTTTTTCAAACAAGGAATTCCATAGTATAGCGGCCGTAGCGGTCACGGCTGCAATCAATAAAATTGCCAGAAGAACCATTGCTACAGAAATTTTCTTCTTCATTTGTCCTCCTGTCGTAATTTCATGCATCATCATCCGATGCTTTCCTTCCGTGACGTACAGCCCGGAGAGATTTTCATCAAGACACTGCCTGACAGTTCTACGATTCATAAGCTCCCCTCCTCTCCCGTTACAGAGCGAAGTAAGCTGTACGCCTTCTGCAAACGGCGCTTAAGTGTAGGCCGGCTGATTCCAAGCGCTTTTGCCACTTCTTCTGTGGTCAGTTCCTGATAGTAATACAGCAAAATGGCGCTTTTATACTTCTCAGGTAACCTGAGCACATCAAGAAAGAGCTCCCGAGAATTCTGAGCGATTGGCGTCAATGCCGGAGGAATTTTCTCCAACGCGCATGTCTGCTTTCTGCGCTTAAACCAGCTTGAGCGCAGATAATCCTTACAGGTATTGACAGCTATGTGCATGATCCAGGTCTTGATAGTGCAATCATTCCGCCTTTCAAACCGCTCCATATGACGCCACACCTTGGTAAAGGTGTCCTGCATGGCGTCCTCTGCCATATTCCGATCGACCAAGTAGAGGAAGCATAGGCGAAGGACTTCTGTTTCATATGTGCGCATCAGTTCTTCAAATTTGGCCTCCCGAACGCCGCTCGGTACCGAAGCGATGTTCATCAGCCCCACCTCCCTTCACCTGAATAGACGAAAAAGATAGCCCTTTTTGTAAAGGGCTGGAAAACTTTTATTTTCTAGATCGATTATCATCCCGATCTTTCATAAAACGCTGTATTTTTTCAAGGCATGATTCTGATAACGCATGAGGGTTCGTTCACATTTTCCAAATTTCTTTCATTTTTGACTATCCCCTGCCCACACCCGTGGCATGTAATACCATCAATTACGTGGCGCTTAATGACATACGCTTCATCCTCGCTTAGCAATAATCGCCAGCCCGCCACCGTAGCGTTTTTTTTGTAACGCACGCAAGCCTCGGCGCGACCAGGGGGCTTTCCGATCGCCCCCTGGCCCCCTTCGGCCCCATACTTGTTGAGTTTTTTGCAAGTTAGAAAGGCTGAAATTTCATTTTTATCCACGTGAACAGTATACCATTTTTTCACAGTCTGAAATGGTGAAAGCCACTTTTTCGACGCGCTGGAGCCGGAACCCATGGCCGGGTTCCGGCTTTTTGCAGCCTATATCAGCCCAGGGTGTACGCCCCGTCCGCCTGCACGTCCATGGGCGTGGTATAAAAGGCGTTTAACGCGCGAATCATGGATTCCACGTCCGCAACCCCGGCGGTTTCGTAGGCGGAATGCATGGCCAGCTGCGCCAGACCAATGTCAACGGTGTTCATGGACACATGGGTATTGGCGATGTTTCCCAGGGTGGAGCCGCCCGGCACATCCGAGCGGTTCGCAAAATGCTGCACCGGCACGCCGGCCTGCCCGCATATCAGGCTGAACAGCGCCGACGAAACGCCGTCCGTGGTATATTTCTGGTTGGCATTGTGCTTGATTACCACGCCGCCGTTCATATAGACGCGGTTTTCCGCGTCAAACTTTTCCGGGTGGTTGGGATGCAGGGCATGGGCGTTGTCCGCGGAAACCATCATGCTCCGGCTAAGCAGCGCGCAGAGCTGCCCTTCGTCCGCGCCCTGGGACAGCGCAATCCGCGTCAGCACATCCCGCAGGAAGGTAGACGCCGCGCCCTGCTTGGTGGCGCTGCCCACTTCCTCGTTGTCAAAGAGCGCATAAACGTTTACCTGTTCCTGCGCATCGGCGTTCACGAAAGCCATGAGCGACGTAAAAGCGCATTCCAGGTCGTCAATGCGCGGGCTGGAAAAGAATTGGTTACCCGCGCCCCAAAGACATCCCGGCGTGCGGGCATACAAAAACAGGTCGCAGCCCGCAATGGCATCCGGCTCCACATCCCCGGCCCTGGCCACCTCCGCCAACAGCGCGCCCTTATCCGCCGCGTCCCCGTACAGCGGAAGCAGGTCCACTTGGGGATTGAATTTGTATCCATCGTTGATGTCCCGGCAAAAGTGAATGGGCTGATTGGGAATCAGCACCGCATCCCGTCCCAGGTCCACCAGGCGCGTGCTCACGCGCCCCTCCTGCCGGACCAGAATCCGCCCCGCAATCGACAGCGGGCGGTCCATCCAGCTGGACATAATCATGCCGCCATAGCGCTCCACATTCAGCCGCAAATACTTGTCCCCCGCCAGGCTCTCCGCATGGGGCTTGAGCTTGAACACGGGCGAGTCGCTGTGACTGGCAACGATACGGAACGGCCGGGCGCCTTGCGGCGGCAACACAAACGCCATTACGGAGGAGCGGTTGCGGGTCACATAATACTTGCCGCCGGGAACCAAAGACCAGGGAGCCGCTTCGTTGAGCGCCGCGAATCCCTTCTCCCGCAGCGTATCCACCGCGGCCTCCACCGCGTGAAAAGCGCTGGGCGACGCCTGAACAAACTGTAAAAAGCCTTGCGCATCGCTGGTATACATGCCGGTTTGCCTCCTTGAATGTCTTGAATCTCTCCGTTCCCAGTATACCAGCCTCAACGGGGATGTTCAAGCCGTGCCCTGTACCGCTGCGACAGGGTAACCCGCTGCGCACCGGCGGGCTTTGCCTCCCGCATGCCGCGCCTGTTATTCCGCCCCGGCGGCGCATGTGCCGCTGCGGGTGCGGCGCGCTTTTTCACAGCAGAAGCGCGCTTTTTTGCGGAAATTTGCCGCTTGCCCAGCGGGCTTTTTTCCCTCCGTTTCCGCCGCCGAGAAGAAATGATTTTCCCCCGAAAAAAAGACGTAAAAAAGTTGAAAATCCCCCTTTCCAAACCGTATGGAAAGGATTACAATACCCACGATTCGTCCCTCTATATCAACCAGAGCAGGAGGCAACCATGCAACCAATCCGATGGCTATGGGGCTGCGCGGACAAAAAATCGCATGTCCGCATTATCACGGCAATGGTGATCTCGGCTGTCACAAGTTTGATGCTGCTTGTCAACCCTTCCCTGACCGCAACCTTGGTAGATGAAGTCATTATCGCGGAAAACCCCGACCCCCTCCTGGGCATCCTGGCTGTAATGCTGGTTGTCAAGCTGCTGCGGGAGGGCATGCGCTACCTGATGATTGTGCTATTGGAAAAGGCGTCCCAGAACACGGTTTACACCCTGCGCCGGACGCTGTTTGCCAAGCTCCAGTTTCAGGACACGCGCTTCTTTGACCGGAACCGTACCGGCGACCTGATGACCCGTATGTCCGCCGACCTGGACTGGTGCCGCCACTTTATTTCCTATATGGATTACTCCGTGGTGGACTGCGTATTCATGTTTCTGGGCACGCTGGTTCTGTTCTTCTGCGTGAGCTGGAAGCTGACGCTGTGCCTGGCGGTGGTTACGCCCATCCTGATGCTGATTACCAAGCTCTACTCCAGCAAGGTGCGTCCGCTGTTCGTGGCCATGCGCGAACGCCTGAGCGAAATGAACACCGCCGCCCAGGAAAACATCGCCGGCAACCGGGTGGTGCGTGCCTTCGCCCGGGAGAAGTACGAGGAAGCGGCCTTTGAACAGCGCAACGCCGCTTTCCGGGACAGCCAGCTGGCCATTAACAAGATGTGGCTGAGCTTCTATCCCTTCATTGAACTGCTGGCCAACTCCATGACCATCATTACCGTGTTCCTGGGCGGCTTCTTTATCATCCTGGGAGAAATCACCCCCGGCGAGCTGACCATTTTCACTCAGCTGAGCTGGGCGCTTTCAAACCCCATGCGGCAGCTGGGCAACCTGATCAACGATACCCAACGTTTTGCCACCAGCGCCACCAAGATCATGGAGCTGTACTATGGCCGTCCCCACATCGCCGACCGTCCCGACGCGGCGGATCACCCGGATATGCAGGGCGCCATCTCCTTCAAAAACGTTACCTTCCACTTTGACCGTCAGGAGGTGCTCCATGACATCTCCTTCGACGTGAAACCCGGCCAGACCCTGGCCATCATGGGCCCCACCGGTTCGGGCAAAACCACCGTCATCAATCTGCTGGCCCGATGCTACGACGTAAGCTCCGGCACGGTGGAGGTGGACGGCTGCAACGTGAAGAACTGGAAGCTCCAACAGCTGCGCGGCCACCTGGGCGTGGCTACCCAGGACGTATTCCTCTTTTCGGATACGGTGGAGGGGAACATCGCCTTTGGCAACCAGTCCCTGACCGAGGAACAGGTGCATGACTACGCCCGCATCGCGGACGCGGACGAATTCATCCGAAAGCTCTCCGAAGGCTACGATACCCTCATCGGCGAGCGCGGCGTGGGCCTGTCCGGCGGGCAGAAGCAGCGTATCGCCCTGGCCCGGGCGTTGGCCATGGAACCCCGCATTCTCATCATGGACGATACCACTTCCGCCCTGGACAGCGAAACCGAGCGCTATATCCAGGAGCAGCTACGGCATCTGCCCTTCCCCTGCACCAAGATCATCATTGGCCAGCGCATCAGCGCGGTCAAGGACGCGGATCAGATTCTGATTCTCCAGGACGGCAAAATCACCGAGCGGGGCACCCATGAAGAGCTGCTCAAAAACCGCGGCTATTACTGGGAAACCTACGCCCTGCAAAACGACCTGCCCGTGGAAGGAGGCGCAGCCTGATGGCCCGCAACAAGTTTGACCAGGACGAGGTACTGGAGTCCCCGTTTCAATGGAAGCATCTCAAGCGCGCTTTTCAGTACATCCGCCGCCACCGCACCCAGATGCTCCTGGCCCTGGGCCTGAGCATTCTGGCCTCCATCGCCAGCCTGTACACCCCCAAAATCATGGAGTGGGTGCTGGATGATGCCGTACCCAACAAGGACGTGGAAGCCCTGCTGCGCTGGGCGGTCATCTTCACCGTGCTCATCGCCATCAGCATCGTCTTTACCCTGATTCGCTCCCGTATCATGGCCTATGTGAGTCAGGAAATCATCTACGACATCCGCAAGGACCTGTTCCATCACCTGCAAAAGCTGCCCTTCAGCTATTATGACAGCCGTCCGGCCGGGAAGATTCTGGTGCGGGTCATCAATTATGTGAACTCCGTGTCGGACATCCTGTCCAACGGCATCATCAACAGCATTCTGGAGATTATCAACATTGCGGTCATCGTGGTGTTCATGTTCAGCCTGGATGCGACCCTGGCCACGGTCATCATCGCAGGATTGCCTGTTTTCATTGCCATTGTATGGATTCTCAAGCCCCGCCAGCGCAAGGCCTGGCAGATGCAGAGCAACAAGAACTCCAACTACAACGCCTATCTGGCCGAGAGCATTGACGGCGTGCGCCTGAGCCAGATCTTCGCCCGGCAGGAGGAAAACGGCTCCATTATGAAGCGCCTGGCCGAGGCCTGCCGGGTAGCCTGGATGCGCGCCATCTATGTATCCAATGCCGTGTGGCTTTCCTCCGAAATTCTCACGCAGGTCGTCTTCACCTTCCTGTATATCGCCGGCGTCTATTGGACGGGAGGCGAAATGGTTTCCTTCGGCGTAATCCTGGCCATGGGTTCCTACGTCAGCCGTTTCTGGCAGCCCATCACCAACCTGGCCAATATCTACAATTCCTTTGTGAACAACATCGCCTATCTGGAGCGCATCTTTGAAACCATGGACGAGCCGGTGGAGGTGGCCGACATCCCCGGCGCAACGCAGCTGCCGCCCCTCACCGGCGAAGTGACCTTCGACCATGTGAACTTCGGCTACGAGGAAGGGCAGACCGTGCTCCAGGACCTGAATCTCCACGTCCGGCCCGGGGAGCGCATCGCCCTGGTGGGCCCCACCGGCGCAGGCAAATCCACCGTGGTAAACCTGCTCTGCCGCTTCTACAACCTGCGGGGCGGTAAAATCACCCTGCAATGCGCCGACGGCGCCGAGCAGGACATCTCCCAGGTAACGCTGGAGTCCCTGCGCAGCCAGCTGGGCATCATGCTCCAGGACAGCTTCATCTTCAGCGGCACAATCCTCAGCAACATCCGCTACGGCCGCCTGGACGCCACCGACGAGGAAATCATCGCCGCCTCCAAGGCCGTATGCGCCCATGAGTTCATCGACCAGATGCCCATGCGCTATGAGACCCCCGTCAATGAGCGGGGCAGCGGACTGAGCCAGGGGCAAAAGCAGCTCATCGCTTTTGCCCGCACGCTGCTCTCCGACCCCAAGATTCTCATTCTGGATGAAGCCACCTCCTCCATCGACACCAAAACCGAGCGCCTGCTCCAGCAGGGCATCGAAGCCCTGCTCAAGGGCCGCACCAGCTTCATCATCGCCCACCGGCTCTCCACCATCAAGAACTGCGACCGCATCCTGTTCATCGGCGAGGGCGGCATTCTGGAGGCCGGTAATCACGAGGAGCTGATGGCCAAGAAAGGCCGCTATTACGATCTGTATACCACCCAGATGCAGGCGGCGTAAATTGCAGGGGCGCTTTTCCCAGGGGAGAAGCGCCCTTTTAGCATATGGAACACTTTGTAAAGGAGACGCGCCCCGATGGAAATCCAGCGCATACACGACTATTTTGACCCGCGCTTCTCCCCTGCCGTGCTGCGTCAGCATGGAGCCTTCCTGGCGGATGGCCGTCCCTGCGAGGTGGAGATCATCGGACCTTGTGAAGCCGTCGTCCGGGCGGCAAAGCAGGACCAGGAAGCGATCATCGTTGAGTTTCGGTTCTATGCAGAGCACATTACGCGCTTTGTGGACGAGCAGGGGCGTCTGCTCCGTGCCTTTCCGCCTTTGGAAACCTTTTGGGTGGACACATTGGCGGTGCAGCCCTCGCAGTTCTTTGTGGATCGCGAAAAGCTTGCGGCTGTTGAAACCTTTGTGCAAGGCCCTGAACAAGTTGTGCTCCCCCTGTGCCGCGTGGATGGCCGCTTGGTTGCCTGTGATGGACACACCCGGCTGAAGCTGGCCTGGCAGCGAGGCTATCCCCAGGCGCTTGGATTTTGGTCCAGCGACCCCGGCGGCTATCTGGCGCATTTTGTCCATGAAGCCCGCCGCCGCGGCATTTCCAGCGTTGCCGATATGGCCGTGCTCACCCATGAGGCATACCAGGAGCAATGGCACGGCTTCTGCGATCGCTTTTTTGCGGCCCGGAATACTGCCGAAGCGGACGATGCCCCCAGTGCCTCAACCTGAGAAAGGAGTGCCCAGTCATGGAACCTTTTGCCAAAACCGCCGCCCTGGTCGCCCAAGGGCTGGAACAAGGCGCCTACCCCTCCGCCTGCCTGAGCGTAGGCATTGGCCCGCGGGTGCTTTGCCAGCGCACCTTCGGAGAAGTTACGCCGCACACACTTTACGACATGGCCAGCGTTTCGAAGATACTGGGCGCTACCATGATCGCCCTGCGCTGGCTGGAGGAAGGCAAGCTGCGGCTGTACGACCGGGTGGGGGCTATCCTGGACGCCCCCGCGGACAAAGCGGACATTACCGTATTGCAGCTGCTGACCCACACCAGCGGCATCCCGGACCACTTCTTTCTTCAGGATGAATGCAGCCGTCCGGAGGAGGCCGCCCAGGTCATTCTGCGCCATCCCCTGGCGCAAGCCCCCGGCGGCGCGCCCATTTACAGCTGCATGGGCTATATCCTCCTGGGGAAGATGCTGGAAGCCATGAGCGGGCAGCCCCTGGACCAGTTGGCCCAGGAATGGGTTTTCGATCCCCTGGGCCTGACGCATACCACTTACCGGCCCTCGGGCGACATCGCGCCAACGGAGCTGGACCCGGCCTCCGGCGCGCCGCTCCGGGGCGTGGTACATGACGAAAACGCCCGCTTTTTGCATGGGATTTCCGCCAACGCGGGTATTTTCAG
Organism: uncultured Oscillospiraceae bacterium; assembly: GCA_964540735.1. Taxonomy (GTDB): domain Bacteria; phylum Bacillota; class Clostridia; order Christensenellales; family Aristaeellaceae; genus Egerieenecus. The sequence continues at coordinate 27,921 of CAZINY010000016.1, read as the reverse complement.
CGACTTGACGGACATGACCCGCTTCGCGCAGATGCTTGCCTGCGGCGGCAGTCTTCCCGACGGCGCCGCCTACCTCTCCCCCGCCACCCTCTGGGCGGCGCTTACGAACCGCACGCCAGGCCCTGACCGCGAATTCCGCGGCCTGGGCTTCAACCTCGCCGGCAGCCCCGCCAGCTTCCTGGGCGACCTCATGAGCCCGCGGGCGTACGGGCACACGGGGTTTACAGGCACCAGCTTTGCCGTGGACCCGGAAACGGGGCTGTTTGTGGTGTTGCTCACCAATCGCGTATGCCCCACCCGGGATAACCTGCGTCTGATCCGCCTGCGCTCCCTGATTCATAACGCCGCCGCCGCAGAAGCAGCCCGGATGCAAACGGTTCTCCCGGAAGATCCTGCACCGGCTTTCCGCCATTTTTGAAAAAACAAGCCGCCTCGCGGCCCAGATCGTTGACAAAAGTTTTTGCTTCATTTTTTTGCAAGTTATTCCTTGCTTTCTTGCAAACACAGAAGGTTTCGCGCCTGCGGGCGCGACCAGGGGGCTTTCCGATCGCCCCCTGGACCCCTTCGGTCCCCATACCTGATGAAACATTTGCAAATTAGGGAGCTGATAGTTTCATCCTCACTTTGCCACTATGCCGGTGTGAAAAAACATGCTTTTTTCAGCGGGGCTGTCGCACAATAGCCAACCCTAAAAATAATGCGCAAAAAGCCGGTCGCAGAAGCAGCCAAAACACTTCTTTTGCGGCTGGTTTTGGTTGTTGGCTGCTGCTTTTTTGTGCAGGTTGCGATTGCGTTCCCATTTTGCAACAGCCCCAAGTCGCTATGCGGCCGCTGCTTTTCCTCAAGGAAAAGCAGCGCCTTGCTGGGTTGTTGATTTTGCTTGCAAAATCAATTCCTTACAAATTCGGGCGACCTCTGGTTGACCGAATTTGCCTCCTGGGAAAAGCGGCGGAAGCCGCTTTTCCGGCACGCTGTCCCGCCGCGGTCTGCGGCGGGTTTTTAATTTGTTCAAGAAAACTAGTTTAAGATATAATAAAATTTTTGCAAACTAGTCTTGACTTTCATAACGGCGATTGTTATAATACAGGCAGACATAAACATGCGGAAAACGGTATACAAACGCAAAAGCGGCATAAAATGGGCCATGGACACAAACGGAACGTTGAAACGCAAGCAATGGAGGAATGAAAATCATGCTGATTCGAACGTATGAGGAGGCGGACTTTCCCTATGTACAGCAATTATGGAACGACGCGGTAGCAGCGGGAGAGGTTGTCTACAAACCGGTCAGCGCGGAAACGTTCCGCGAAAAATTCCTGGGCAACGCAAATTACTGGCCGGAACTTTCCCTGGTAGCGGAGACGGAAGGCAAGGTCGTCGGCTTTGTCAACGGCGTCATGAAAAAAGTCTTTCTGCCCAAGCAGAACGCGGAAAACACGCCCGGCTACCTCACCTGCATCTTTGTCGCCAGGGAAAACCGCCGCCAGGGCGTTGGTTCCGCCCTGATGGAGGCGCTGGAACAACGGATGCGCGCCCATGGCAAAAAGAACGTCATGTGCCACGGGGATAACCCCATCAACCTGGACTGGACCATTCCCGGCACGCCCGGCCACGACCACAACAACGCCCCCGGCATGGACGAAGCCTGCGCCGGATACCCCTTCCTGCAGGCGCGGGGATACGCGCCCCGGTATCACGAAGTGGCCATGTACCTGAACCTGCAGGACTACCGCGCCCCCGAGGACCTGGCGCAAAAACGGCGGAAGCTGGCCGACGAAGGCATCTATACAGGGTATTACGACGTCTCCTGGAACTATGAGTACAACGGTATATTCGACCGCGTGGGGAGCGAATACTGGCGCAAAGTATTCCAGGATGAAATCGCCTCGCCGCATCCCCGGCCCATCCTGGTGGCGGCGCACGACGGCGCCATTTGCGGCTTCACCGGCCCGGTGGACAAACAGCCCAGCGGGCGGGGATGGTTCACAGGCATCTGTACCGATCCGCTGTTTGAAAAGCGTGGCATCGCCAGCGTATTGTTCAACCTGCTCATGCAGGCGTTCATCGCGGAGGGCGCGGCGTTCTCCACGCTGTTCACCGGAAGGGACGCCCATGCCCGCCGGGTCTATGAACGGGCCGGCCTGCGGGCAGTACGCTATTTCGCCATTATGGAAAAATCCCTGATCTGATTCCGGCGTTCACTCCGCCTGGAAAGGCGAGAAAAATAGAAGAAGGTGCTATCATGAAAAGGAACTGCCGTTGCCTCCTAGCGCTGCTGCTGGCCGCCATGCTGACGCTTCCGTTGCTGGCGTCCGCCGAGGAACCCGTAACCTTTGAGTCCGAAAGCCTCACCTGGAAGCAGGACACCTCCCCCGTGAACTACACCCTGTTCTTCAATCTCTCCTGGTCGCCGGTAGACGTGTGGGGGACGGATGCCGTTTCCCAGCAGATCACGGCCGACACAGGCGTTTCCTTTGACGTCATCATGGCGCAGGACGCCAACCACCTGGCCAACATCATCGCCACCGGCGAATACCCCGACGCGGTATTTGTCTACGGCAGCAAAAACCTTCAACTGATGGAGGACCCCGACATCTCCTATGCCTGGAACGACCTCATCGACCAGTACGCCCCCGAGATGTGGGACCTCATCGATCCCTCTGACATCGCCCTGGCTACCAAGGACGACGGCAATTTCTACACGCTCTACACGCATATCCGCAACCAGGAATACTGGGATGACGACACCCAGGGCGTGAGCTACGGCGAAACCGTGCTGGCGTTCAATTCCGACATGATGGAGGAACTGGGCAATCCGGAAATCAACAGCACGGACGACCTGTTCAACGTGCTGACCCAGGCCAAGGAAAAATGGCCGGATTGCATTCCGCTGCTCCAGCCCAAGACCAACGGCATCTATCTTTCCGTCACCTTCGGCGTCAATGGCGAAGGCTTTGCCAGCGGCGACTCCACCGTGGTGGACGGGAAAGCCATGTACTACCTCAGCGACCGCGAAGCCGTGGAGGGGTACCTGACCTATATGAACAAGCTCCAGCGCGCCGGCCTGATTTCCCAGGAAGGCCTGACCTACGACTTTGAGCAGGAAAAGGCCGCTATCCTGGGCGGCAACGTCTTCTGCTTCGTTTCCCAGGCATACGACGTGGACCAGATCAACACCGCCCTGGCGGAAATCGAGGGCGACGGCCGTTACTACCAGGCCATCGACCATTACCTGACGGTGGATGGCGAGATTCTGGCCAACGAGATCAACGGCGTAGCCGGTTTCGCGGGCTTCTATATCACCAAGGCCTGCGAGAATCCGGGCCGCCTGATCGCCCTGATGGAATACATGCGTTCTCCCTACGCCGACAAGCTGACCCAGTGGGGTATTGAAGGCGTTCACTACACCATGGTGGACGGCTACCCCGTGCAGGACCCCAGCATCAGCTGGAAGGAGCGCGGCGATAACATCTGGTACTTCCAGGCCACCTTCGCCGTAGAGAATGCCAAGGCCATGGGCACCGCCATCACCAATCCCCTGTCCCAGGTAGCCGACCTGGTGCTCAAGTACAAGAAGTACTGGACCAACGACACCGCCCTGACCATGATTACCCCCGCGGACACCGGCACGGAGCTGGGCGACATCAAGTCCGCCGTCAGCGCCATGAAGGACGCCGCCATGATGGAGTGCATCATGGCCGACAGCGAGGAAAGCTGCAAGGCCCTGATCGACGCCATGTACCAGAACATGGAGGATATCGGTATCGAGAAGTACAACGCCTACCTGGACGAACAGTACCAGAAGAACAAGGAAATTCTATCCGCTGTGACGCAGGAGTGACGGAGACACCTTGCGGCGGAGAGAAGCGGCGCTTCTCTCCGCCCGTTCGCTAGTTTGGCCGCTTGCACGGCAAAGAAGGGTTGAGCGATGCAGAGACAGATGACACGACGTGAACAGTGGCGCAGAGGGCGGCGGCGCTTTCGCGCGCAAGGCGTTTTGCAGGTATTCGCCCTGGCCGGTTTTGTCTACCTGCTCATTTTCAATTACATTCCCATGCTGGGCCTGAGCATCGCCTTCCGGAATTACCAGCCCAAGATGGGCATAGCCGGATTTTTCACGGCGGACTGGGTCGGGCTCAAGCATTTCCGCGCCTTTTTCCAGGATTACCAGTTTGCCAACATCATGACCAACACCATCGGTCTGAGCCTACTGAAGCTGATTTTCTCCTTCCCCATTCCCATTCTCTTTGCCCTGGCGCTTAATGAAATGCGCCTCCCGGGCGTCAAGCGCATCATCCAGACGGTCAGCTATTTACCGCATTTCATTTCCTGGGTCATCGTGTACGGCCTGCTGTTTTCCCTGCTGAACACCTCCAGCGGGGTTATCAACGACATGATCGCGTCCTTTGGCTTCAAGAAAATCGAATTTCTCACCGGAAAGCAATATTACTGGACCATCGCCATCCTTTCGGACATCTGGAAGGAAATGGGATGGTGGTCCATCATTTTCCTGGCGGCCATTTCCGGTATTGATCCCACCCAATATGAATCCGCCAAGGTGGACGGCGCCACGCGCCTGCAAAGCATATGGCATATCACCCTGCCCAACATACGCAGCACCATTATGGTGATGCTGGTGCTGTCCATCGGCTCCCTGCTGGCGGGCGGCATGGGCGGTTCCAACTTTGACCAGGCTTACCTGCTGGGCAATACCATCAACTATTCCAAATCCGTAACCTTGCCGTACTACATTTATAAGGTGGGCCTGTCGGAGCTTCGTTATTCCTACGCCACCGCGGCCGGCATGGTGCAGTCGGTCATATCGCTCATCCTGGTGCTTTCCAGCAACTACGTCAGCAAGAAGCTGACCGGCTCCGGTTTCTTCTGAGAAGGGAGGGTTCGCACATGCTTACGACGCGCGCCGCGCACAGGAAAAACAAGATCAAACGCACCGCCGAGGATCGGGCCATCAGCGTGTTCATTTTCCTGGTAATGACCTTTGTTTTTATCGCCACGGCCTATCCATTCTGGTATTCGCTGATTCTTTCCTTCAGCGAGGGGAACGACGCCCTGCGCGGAGGCATCTATTTTTTCCCGCGCACCTTCACCCTGGTGAACTACAACGCAGTCTTCGGCATCAGCTATATTCCTTCCGCGTTCCTGATGTCCGTGGCGCGCACGCTCCTGGGCACGGTGGTCGCGGTGCTGTTTACGGGGATGTTTGCCTTCGCCCTGTCCCACCGCAAACTGATGTTCCGTAAATTCTACATGACCGCCATGCTGATTACCATGTATTTCAGCGGCGGCCTCATCCCCTCCTACGCGCTGCTCCAGAGCCTGCACCTGATGAACACCTTCTGGGTGTACATCGTTCCCAACCTGTTCTCGGCCTTCAACGCCATCATGATGATCAACTTTTTCCGGGAAATACCCGATTCCCTGGAAGAAGCCGCGCACATCGACGGCGCAAACGATCTCACCATTTTCTTCCGGATTATCCTCCCCTGCTCCAAGCCGCTGCTGGCCACCATGGCCCTGTACTCCGGCGTATGGCACTGGAACACCTGGACGGACACGGCCTTTTACGTCACCGACCCCAGCCTGCGCACATTGAGTTACGTGCTCATCAACCTCATCAAGCAGACGGAATCGGCCGCGCAAACCCTGGTGGGCAAAGTAAACGTGAGCACCCAGGCCTACAACTCCCTGACCTTGCGCCCGGCGGCCATGATTATCTGCATTTTGCCCATCGTCATGGTGTACCCCTTCCTGCAAAAATATTTTGTCAAGGGCATCATGCTCGGATCGGTAAAAGAATAATGCACGCGAATTGCGAAACAAAGGAGATGTGACTTCCATGGCAAAAACCATTATGGCGGTAGGCGGACATACGGGCGACGCGCAGCTTACCAGCGGCATGCTCCTGGCAAAGCACGCCATGCTGGGGGACAAGGTCATCATCGTGGACCTCACCGCCGGAGAGCGCGGCGCGCCCGCCGGCATGCCCATCGCGGAATTCCGGGAGCAAAACGTCGCCTCCGCCAAGACCTTCGCGCAGATGCTGGGCGGAGAAAGCATTGTTTTTGACGTGCCGGACGGCGAACTGTATGCAGGCAAGGAGATCGAGCTGCAGCTGGCCGACCTCATGCGGGAGAAGCGGGTGGACGCCGTGCTTTACCACTGGAAGAACAGCCTGCATAAGGACCACGTGGCGGCCCATACCATTACGGAAAACGCCATTTTCTACGCTTCCCTGGGCACCATGGAACGGAAAGATCCCCCGGCGCCAATCCGCTCCATGCTCTGCGCTGAGAACTGGGAGGATTCGCCGGGGTTTGTACCCTATCATTTCTTTGATGTGACGGAAGCCTTCCCCCTGTGGAAGAAGGCCATCAAGGAGCTGTGGCTCTCCGAACATTCCACATCTTTCCGCTATCTGCGGTACTATGAGGCGCTGAGCGTCTGCCGGGGCGCCATGATCGGCAAGGATCACGCCACCGCCTTCTCCGACACCAGCACCCTGCGCAAGATTGTCCGGGAATCCCTGTAACCGCCTCGGGCGGACTATCCCGGCGTTGAAAGGAAAAGCCCCGGAAGCGGTATGGAACGTTGCGGTCCATATCGCTTCCGGGGTTTTGTCTTAGGCGTTTTTCGACGCTTCGCGGCACGCAAAAGCAGCAAAGAGCGGTTGCTTGCCATGCCGGCAAGCGCATACGCCGGATACCGCCCCGTTTATTTGTCGATCACGTACGCCTGCATGCCCCTCCGGCATCCGTTCTTTTCATAGAACGTTTCCACGCCGGGCTGCGCGCCGAAATACAGCCGCGTAGGCGTATGCTCCCTGGCCAGACGAAGCAGCTTGCTGCCAATCCCCTGCCGCTGGTATTCCGGCAATACCAGAATCTCGGTAATGGTCCCGAAAAAGCACCCGTCCGTCAGTATGCGCAGGCACCCCACCAGCTGATCGCCATCATAGGCGGTAATGTTGATGGTCCGCTCCAGGGCTTCCTGTGTTTTTTGCAGGTCATAATCTCCACGCCAGATCCGGTTGACAAAAGGGATGAAGGTCGCGGCGCACAGCCGCGGGTCAGATACCGTGTATTCCATGGCGCTTGCTCTCCTTCCTCGCTTCCGCCATTTCCGCGCGGGGAAAACCTATCAAGCGGATGCAATCTGCATATTGATTCGCAACGCCACCCAGGAACTCCTGCCCGCTATGCCTGTTTTGTATTTGCGCGCACGATGCTGAACGGCTGTTCAGTATCAATGAAAAAATGCATATACATGTCATTTTTCTCATAATATAGGGTTTTTTCTTGACAAATCTGCTCTATAGTGTATAATATAATATATATATATGAGTCCGGCTGGAGACAGCAAGGTCGAAATGCAATTCACATTAAAGGAGGAAGCGTATCATGAAGAAAACCCTGGTTTCTCTTTTCCTGGTACTCGCGATGTTGGCTACCCTGTTTACCGTTCCCGCCATGGCGGAGGAAGCCAAGCCCGAGGGGTGGAACAACGTTAACGCCGAGGGATACGAGTATCCCGACTATACCGGCGAGACCATGAGCCTGATGTGGTGGGGCTCCGATACCCGTGCGGGCATCACCATTGAAGTCATTGAAATGTACGAGGAGCTCACCGGCCTGGAAATCGAATACGAATATTATGACGGCACCAGCTACTGGACGCAGTTCCAGGCCAAGATGGCCGCCGGTACCTTGCCCGACGTATTCCAGATGGGCAACAACTGGGCCACCTATTATGACACCATCGCTCCCCTGAACGCCTACATCGAGGATGGCACCATCGATACCACCGCCATTTCCGACACCATGATCGCCACCACGGTGAACACCGCCAACGGCGATGTAACCGGCATGTCCAACGGCACCAACGCCCGTTGCTTCGTGTACAACCCCGCGATCTTTGACGAGTGTGGCGTTCCCTATCCCACCGATCACTGGACCTGGGACGACTTTGCCTCCGCCGCCCGCACCATCACGGAAAAGACCGGCAATCCCGCTATTACCACCATTGAATACAATTCCTTGGCCTACAGCGTGGTTACCCAGTGGAAGGAAGGCTACAACTTCTATTCCATGGACGGCACCGATTTCGCCTTCAACGGCGATACCGAGCCCCTGGCCTATATCATGGATCTGCTGACCACCCTGATGAACGAGGGCTGCATCGGCGACTACGGTATCCAGAATGAAATCGGCACCAACGTGGAGGCCGACTGGATCGCCTATGGCGACGCCGCCATGATGATGATCTCCTCCAACCAGTTCCAGGCGCTGAGCAACGTGGCGGCCGAAAACGGCATCTCCCTGAAGCTCACCACCCTCCCGCGGGTGTACGCCGACGGACAGAGCGGCATGGTCGTGCGTTCTTCTCAGGAAATGAGCATCTACTCCGGCTCCGAAAAGAAGGACATCGCCGCCAACTTCATCAACTTCTTCATCAACAGCATCGAAGCCAACAAGATCCTGAACTGCGAGCGCGGCGTTTCCATCAACAGCGACGTGCTGGATGCCCTGAAGGCTGATCCCGAGCTGTCCGACGAGGTGACCGCCGAGATTTACACCCTCATCGACCTGGTCGGTTCCTTTGAGGACGCCGCCAACTCCAGCCCCGCCGAACCCACGGCCAACGAGGAAATCTCCAACGTTCTCAAGAACACCTACTTCCAGGGTCTGGCTCAGGGCAACTTCGCCAGCGCTCAGGAAGCGGCCGATCAGTTCTGGGCTGAAGCTCAGGAAATCTGGGCCCGCTATGAAACTGCCGAGTAATCCTTCGCGCTAACCTCAACGCCCTGAAGCTTTTTCAGGGCGCATTTTCTTAAATACACGGCAGAAAGGAGCGTTCCCACATGCAGTCAGCCCGTAAGAAAAAGGCTTCTTCCCTGTCCGCAGTCATGAACAACGACCATGTCGTCGGATATGTTTTCGCCGCGCCATTCCTCATCGGCTTCTTTTGCCTGACGCTGATCCCCATGGCGCTGTCCCTGTACTATTCCTTCTGCAACTACAAAATCGGCTCGGCGGCGGAGTTCATCGGCCTGACCAACTACCTGGACCTGATGAAGGACGCAACCTTTGGCAATTCGCTGTTGGTGACCATCCAGTATGTGGTCATCGGCGTGCCGCTGAAGCTGATCTTCGCGCTGTTCGTGGCCATGCTGCTGACCAAGCCCACCCGTTTGCAGGGCTTTTACCGGGCGGTATACTACATCCCGTCCCTGATCGGCGGCTCCGTGGCCGTGGCGCTGGTATGGAAGCAACTGTTCGGAAGCCGCGGCCCCATCGTGCTGTGGATCAAATCCATGGGCGCCATGGGCTTCAGCTTCTTTGGCAGCTCCACCTGGGCCTTTGTTCCCCTGGTGCTGTGCAACGCCTGGCAGTTCGGCTCCTCCATGCTGATCTTTGCCTCCGGCCTCAAGCAGATTTCCAAGGACTATTATGAAGCGGCGGAAATCGACGGCGCCAGCACTGTCAAGCGCTTTTTCAGCATCACCCTGCCCTGCCTTTCGCCCATCATCCTCTTCAACCTGATTATGCAGCTCATCTCCGGCTTCATGACCTTCACCCAGGCGCAGGTCATCACCCAGGGCGGTCCCAACTACGCTACCAACTACATCGCCCTGAACATTTTCACCGAAGGCTTTACCTATTCCCACATGGGTTACGCCTGCGCCCAAAGCTGGATTATGCTGCTGATTATGGCGGCCATTACCGGCATCATCTTCAAGACGTCCGACAACTGGGCGTTCTACGAAAGCTAAGGGGGCGGTGGCATGCGACAGAAAAGAATCATCAAAACCGCCATCTATCATGTATTCGTGGTGCTCTTCGGCCTGCTGATGATCTATCCCGTCATTTGGATGATTCTCAGCTCCTTCAAGCTCAAGAGCGAAATTTTGGGCCCCAACGCTTCTTTCCTGCCCACCACCTGGGTTTTTGAGAACTATCCCAACGGCTGGAACGGCGCGGGAATCTACACCTTCGGGACCTATTTCAAAAACTCCATCATCATTTCCGCCCTGGGCACCATCGGCACGGTGTTGTCCTCCGCCATGGTATCCTACGCCCTGGCGCGGGTCAACTTCTTCGGCCGCAAGCTGTGGTTTACCTGCATGATCATGACCATGCTGCTGCCCGGCCAGGTGCTCATGATTCCCCAGTACATCATCTGGAACTCCCTGGGGCTTACCGGTTCCTTCGTGCCGCTGATCCTTCCCAAATTCCTGGGATGGCCCTTCTTCATCTACATGATGATGCAGTTCATCCGCGGCCTGCCCAAGGAGCTGGACGAAGCGGCCATGATTGACGGCTGCAACAAATACCGGATTTTCACCCAGATCGTGCTGCCGCTGCTGGGCCCCTCCATCATTACCACCATCGTCATTTCCTTCTACTGGATCTGGGACGACTACATGGGTCCCCTGCTCTATCTGACCAAACCGGCGCTGTACACGGTGTCCCTGGGCATCAAGAACTTCGCCGACGCGCAGGGCACCAACTTCGGACCCATGTTCGCCATGTCCACCCTGTCCCTGATTCCCGTATTCCTGCTGTTCCTGTTCTTCAACCGTTACCTGATGGACGGCGTAACGGCGGGCAGCGTCAAGGGATGACGCGGCCCTTCCGGGGAGCCGGAGCGATCTGGCTCCCCGCTTTTTTCGGCTTCCCCTGACAGAAGAAAGGAGGCGAACCCCCATGCGTCGCACCGCCGCCGTGCTGACGCTGCATGCGCCCGGCGCGGCCTTTCACGAGAGCTTCCTGCTGGGAAACGGATGGATGGGCCAGGCCGTTCACGGCCAACCGGCGCACGAGGTGCTGGAGCTGAGCCACATTGCGTTTTACTCCGGCTGTCCGGACGCGGACCTGCCCGACCCCAGCGCGCCGGAAGCGTTCCGCCTGGCCCGCGCTGCCGCCGCCCGTGGGGACTACGCGGAAGCGGACCGGCAAACGGAACGCTTCATGGGCCGCAAGGAACAGTACGGCACGTCGCTTCCGGTGGGCGCGCTGCGCATAGACCAGAATCCCGGCCCATGGGACGCATACAAGCGCAGCCTGGACCTGCGCCGGGGACTGGCGCAGATCGTTTTTTCGCACGCCGGCGGCATCCAGCGCCGGGAATGCTTCTGTTCCCACCCGGACAAGGCGTTCTTCCTGTACGTCACGGACGACGCGCCCATGAACGTGCGCGTCAGCCTGGGGGCGGGCGCAGCCAAGGCCAAAGCTGGTCCGGAGGGCTTGCAGCTGGAGGCCCGCGCCCTTGAAAACCGTCACAGCGACGGCCGCTGCGGCGTACGCCTGCTGGGACGCGTCACCGTGGACCCCGGAGACGGCGAAGCCGTCTATCTGGACGACCGGCTGGAAATTCACGGCAGTCACGCCTGGCTGCTGCGCCTCTCCATGGTCTCGGATTATCTACCGGACCCCGACGCTCCCCGTCCGTCGGACGCCGCATGGATCGCGCAGGCCCAGGCGGCGCTGCGGGGAGCATGCAGCCTGGCTTCCTACGCGGCCATCCGCGAGCGTCACACGGCGGATTTTTCGGCCCGGATGGACGCCGCGCAGCTGTGCCTATCCGGGGACGAGGACGCGCAATACGCCCAGACCATGTTTGATTTCGGGCGCTACCTGACCGTGAGCGCCGCACGGGCGGACGCTCCGCTGCCCATGTCCCTGCAAGGCGTATGGAACGACAACGTGGCCTGCCGCATCGGCTGGACCTGCGACATGCACCTGGACATCAATACGCAAATGAACTATTGGCTTTGCGAATCCACCGGGTTGCAGGACGGCCATCTGCCGCTGTTTCGCTGGATGGAACAGCGGCTGATTCCCCACGGGCGGCGCAACGCCCGCCGTCACTATGGCCTGCCGGGTTGGGCGGCTGAACTGGTCTCCAACGCCTGGGGATACGCGCAGCCGTACTGGCACAAAAGCCTGGCGCCGTGTCCCGGCTGCGGCGCGTGGCTGGCCTGCGACTATATGACCCACTTTCGCCGGACGGGGGACCGGCTCTTCCTCCGGGACACGGCCCTGCCCGCCCTGGAGGAAGCAGCCGAATTTTTCCTGGCCTACCTTTTCCCGGACGGCGCGGGCCGCCTGACCTGCGGCCCTTCCATTTCCCCGGAAAACGCCTTTATGGACGGCGGCGAGAAACGTTACGCCTCCAATGGCTGCACCTTTGAGCTGTGCATGATTCGCGCCCTGCTGGAGGATTACCTGGCTGCCTGCGCCGCGCTGGCCCTGCCCGAAAGCGACCGGCAGCGCCGCGCCCGTGAGGCGCTGGAATCCCTGGCCCAGCCCGCCGTGCTTCCGGACGGCAGCCTGGGCGAATGGTCCCATGCCTTGCCCCCCGCCGATTCCCAGCACCGGCACCTGAGCCACCTGGCGGGTCTGTTCCCCCTGCGGCAGATCACCCCCGAGGACACGCCCGGCCTGGCCGCCGCAGCGCGGGAAAGCATCCGGCAAAGGCTAACGCCCTATGAAAACTGGGAGGATACCGGCTGGGCACGCAATATGCTGGCGCTCTACGCCGCGCGGCTGGGGGACGGCCAGCAGGCTTTGTTCCACCTGTCGGAGCTGCGCCGCCGGCTGACCCTCCCCAGCCTGCTGGTCATGCATCCTTCCACCCGGGGCGCGTCCTCTTTCGCGCCGGTTTGGGAGCTGGACGGCAACACAGGCGTGGCGGCGGCCGTTGTGGAAATGCTGCTGCAAAGCCGGGACGGACGCATCGACCTGCTACCCGCCCTGCCGCCGTCATGGACGGAGGGCAGCTTTTCGGGGCTGGTAGCGGACGGGCCGGTCTATGTCGCCGCCGGCTGGCGCGGCGGGCGTCCCACGTGGGTTCAATTGCGCAGCCCCGCCGGGCGGGAAGTGGCGCTGCACTGGAACGGACGGGTGATCCCGTGCTCCCTGAAAGCGGGGCAAACCTATAACGTATCATGGAACGAGGTGACGGATTGATGGGTATGGACGCAAAAAGGCTGCGCATGGGCGTGCTGGGCCTGGGAGAAGGGCGCAGCGTTATCTCCGCGGTTCAAAGCAGCGGGCTATGGGAGCTGGGCGCCATTTGCGACCTGAACGAAGCCTTATGCCGCGAACGGGTGGAAGAGTTTCACCTGAACGGCTACTGCACGGATTATGACGAGATGCTCCGGGACAAAACCATCGACGTAATCGGCGTCTACACGCCGGATCAGCTGCACGCCCGGCATATCATCCAGGCGCTGGAGGCAGGCAAGCATGTGGTATGCACCAAGCCGCTGATGGTGGATCTGACCATGGCCGGGGCGGTGCTGGCGGCGCAGAGGCGCAGCGGAAAGCAGGTGTTCGTAGGCCAGAGCTCCCGCTACTTTGAAGCGGCCATGCACCAGCGCAGGGACTATGAAAAGGGCCGCCACGGCGAACTGGTCACGGTGGAAACGCACTACATCAGCGACTCGCGCTGGTTCCTGGACCGCGACTGGAGCCATCGGGAAGGCTTTTCCTGGATGTACAACTTTTTGATCCACGCGGTGGATCTGGCGCTGTGGTATCTGCCGGCGGTGGAGGAAGTTTATGGCGTCGGCGTATGCAGCCGCAACAGCTCCGTCCGGGGCGTTACAGCGCCCGACGCCCTGAAATTCCTGCTCAAGGACCGCAGCGGCGTCTGCGCCAGCGTGAACGGCAACTACGCTGTTCCCGGCTTTAACAAGACCGCCGAACACTTCATTTCCTGCACCCTGCGAGGCGCCGACGGCGCATCCAAGGCGGAGTGCCCCTTTGACTATTACCACCATTTTTCCGAACCCGGCATTTTCAACACCACCGTCCATGAAAACTACGACGAGCGCCGCCCGTATTATTACCGTTTTGAAGGGGATACCCATCACGCGGGCGAATACCAAAACTATCTGGAGTATTTCGCCCGTTGTCTCCAAAGCGGCGAAACGCCCATGCCCGACCTGAAGGAAGGCATCCGCACCATCGCGGTGATGGAAGCCATGTCGCGCTCCCTGCGGTCCGGCCAGGTAGAGAAGGTTTCCGCCGTGCTGGAGGATTGGCAACTAAAGGAGGTTATGGCACCATGAACCAATGCAAACCATGGGATCACGGCCCGCTCCGCGTAACGGAGGACGGCCGGTATTTGCGCAACGGCGACACGCCCTTCTTTTATCTGGGCGATACGGCCTGGCTGCTGTGCCAGGTCTGCGACGAGGCGCAGGCGCGCCTGTACCTGACCAACCGCCGTGACAAGGGCTTTACCGTCATCCAGGCGGTGCTGATTCATCGCTTGCCCGGCATGGCGGCCACCAACCAGGCGGAGGTGGAAAAGGACGCCACCGAGCCGGCCTACTGGGCCTTTGTGGATTCGGTCGTCCGGATGGCGGAGGAACTGGGGCTGTACATGGCGCTGCTTCCCGCCTGGGGCAGCGTGGTCAAGGAAGGACGTCTGGACCGGGAACAGATGGAAACTTACGTGACCTTCCTTGCACGCCGGTACGCGGCGGCCCCCAACGTCATCTGGCTATTGGGCGGCGACATTCGCGGCGACAGCCACCATGATCTGTACTGTCTGGAAGGGCGGCTGTTCAAGCAGCTGAACCCCGACAAGCTGATCGGCTACCATCCCTTCGGGCGCACTTCCTCCTCCCTGTGGTTCCATCAGGAACCCTGGCTGGACTTTAACATGTTCCAATCCGGCCACCGGCGCTACGATCAGGTAACGCTGGGGGCCTGGGATGACAACCGGCTGGACGCGGAAACGTATTTTGGCGAGGACAACTGGCGCTATGTGGACCGCGACCTTGCCCTGGAGCCGCACAAGCCCACCGTGGACGGCGAGCCGTCCTATGAACAAATCCTGCAGGGGCTGCACGATCTGTCCCAGCCTTACTGGCGGGAATGGGATGTCCGGCGCTACGCCTACTGGTCGGTGTTTCAGGGCGCCATGGGGCACACCTATGGCGACAACAGCATTCAGCAGTTCTTCCACACGCCCACCATACCGGGGTCCTTCGGGGTGCGCTATACCTGGCAGGACGCCATGCATCATGTGGGTTCGGAACAGATGGGCATACTGCGCAATCTGATGGAATCCGTGGACTATCAGCACGGCCGCCCTGCCACGGAACTGCTGCTTTCTCCGCAGGGCGAAAAATACCACCGCATCAGCGTCTTCCGCGGGAAAGATTTTCTCTTCGCCTACGATTATTTGGGCGAAGCCTTTACCCTTTCGCTTCTGCCCTATGCGGGCCGGCGGCTGACGGCCCACTGGTTCAACCCCGTCAGCGGACGTGAGAGCTTCCTGGGGGATTTTACCGGCATGGACAGCGTCACCGTCAAGCCTGTGGCGCGCTTTACGTCCGATAACGACTGGGTGCTGATCGTCCGCGCGCAATAAGGAGGAAAAAGCCCATGAAACGTTCCGAAATCAATATCCGCGATCCTTTTGTGCTGGTACACCAGGGCGTTTACTACCTGTACGGCACCCGCGGCGCCACCTGCTGGGGCCTCGCCGACGGCTTTGACGTCTACGTAAGCCGGGACCTGGAGGACTGGACCGGGCCGCATGTCTGCTTTGCCAACGACGGCACTTTCTGGGCGGACCGTAACTATTGGGCTCCGGAAGTGCATCCCTGGCAGGGGAAATTCTATATGTTTGCCAGTTTCAAGAACGAGCGCCTGTGCCGCGGCACCGCTATTCTGCGCGCCGATTCGCCCATGGGCCCCTTCCGCCCCCATTCCCACGGGCGCGTCACCCCTCCGGACTGGGAATGCCTGGACGGCACCTTCTATGTTTCCAAGGCCGGTAAACCCTATATGGTATTCTGTCACGAGTGGGTGCAGGCCGGGGACGGCGAGGTTTGCGCCATGCCGCTGACGGATGACCTCTCCGCCGCCGCCGGGGAACCACGGGTGCTGTTCCATGCCTCCGACGCCCCCTGGTGCAAGGTCATGCACCATTCCAGCGGCGTGGATGGCTGCGTTACGGACGGCCCCTTCCTGTGGCGGACGGAGGCGGGTGAGCTGGAATGCCTGTGGGCCAGTTTTTCCCAGGGCGGATATACCGAGGGCGTCGCCATATCGGACAATGGCGAAATCGACGGTAACTTCCGCCAAGTGGAGCCGCTGTTCATGGAGGACGGTGGCCACGGCATGGTGTTCCGCGCCCTGGACGGTCAATTGTACCTGACGCTGCACAGCCCCAACCAGCATCTGGCAGAGCGTCCGCACTTCCATCCGCTCCGGGAGGAGGGCGGCCGGTTGGTGCGCGCGGACAAACTGCCCGGCTGGTATGCGCCCCTGCGAAAGCGCCTGGAAGCCATGGCGGAGGAGCTTACCGGCAGCCTGACGGGCTGGCAGGCCGGCGAAGCAATCTTCACCCCCGAGCAGTACGGCTACACAGGCGGCCTGGCCACAAAGGCCATCCAGGCCGCGGTGGACCATGCCGCGCTGACCGGCGGCACCGTGTTGCTGGCCCGGGGAGACTACGTCAGCGGCACCATCGTCCTGCGCTCCAACGTCCGCCTGCAGGTGGACAAAGGCGCGCGGCTGCTGGCCTCCACCGACCTGGCGGACTTTCCCGAACACCATGCCCGGCGGCTCACCGTACAGGATACCAGCATGGGCATGCATCAATCCCTGATTTTCGCCGAGGGCTGCCACCATATTTCCCTTTGCGGCGAAGGCGTCATCGACAGCCGCGGCACGCCCGACCACTTCCCGGGGGACGAAACCAGCCAAGGAACCCCCGGACGTCCTTTCCTCATCCGCATCATTGACTGCCAGGACGTACACATCCGGGACATCACCCTGAAAAACGCGCCCTGCTGGATGGAGAATTACCTGCATTGCCAACGCTTGCTGGTAGAGAATATCCGGGTATACAACCACGCCAACTACAATAACGACGGTATTGATATCGATGGGTGCAGCGACGTGATTCTGCGCGGCTGCCGCATCTACTCCGGGGACGACGCCTGCTGCTTCAAAGGCGCTTCCCAGCGTCCGTTGGAGCGCGTGCTCATCGAGGACTGCGACCTGTACAGCGCTTGCAACGCTTTCAAGGTGGGCACGGATACCCAGGGGGATTTCCGTGACGTTCTGGTGCGCAATTGCCGCATCGGCGGTCTGGAGGCTGATCCCAGCGGCCTGAAGCATCCCTATTCGGATTCGGGCATTTCGCTGGAAATGGTGGATGGCGGAACCCTGGAGGATTTCCTGCTCACGGACCTGACCATTACCCGGGCCTGGAGCCCCCTGTTCATGCGCCTGGAAAACCGCGGCCGCGTGAAGCCGGGCGATCCCGTGCCGCCCATCGGCGTCATGCGCCGCCTGGCCATCGCCCACGTGCGCGGGGAGGACAACGGTCCCCGCGGCTCCTATCTGATCGGCATACCGGAGCGGCCCATTCAGGATGTGCTGCTCCACGACATCCGTCTCACGCAGCATCCCAGCACAAAGCCTGTGTTGCAGGAAGATGCGGTGGACGAAATGCGCGGCGTCTACCCGGACGCGCACATGATCGACGGCCAGGGCGACGCTCCGGCGTACGGCCTGTGGGCACGGCATGTACACGGGCTGACCCTCAGCGGCTATGAAATCCGCCCGGACAGCCCGGACCCCCGTCCGGAATACGTGCTCCGCACCGATGTGGAGTAACCGGCGCAATCCGGCCATGCAGCAAAAACCATGCAGGCCCGGGAGCTTTCGAGACGCTTCGTCTCAGCAAGCCCCCGGGCTTTCGCATGGGCCGGCACGCAGACAGGCGCTTTTCTTTGGACGGGGCCCTCATCAGCGCAGCGGAAACCCACGCCGGATAAAGCGGATTCTTCCGGGCGGCAAGCGCTGCAAAAAACAGCGCGCAGTTGCCAATCCCTTCCCGCTTTACCACGTAGGAGGAAAAACTGCAACCCGTCCCCAAAATACGGACAAGCCTTTTGAATGGCAGAACAGCGCTTTCAGCGCCATGCCAGCGGCAATGCGCATCTGGCTCGCAGCCTGTTCCAGGCCATGGTCCAGTATCTTGCACAAAAACAGAGGACCTTTACGCAAGCAGGCTTCACGTAAAGGTCCTCTGCAAATATACGGTTGTTTGACGCTCCGGAAGCTCAGCCTTTCACGGAACCGGCAGTCATGCCCTCGATAATGAAACGCTGCGCCAGCAGGTACAATAGCAGCAGCGGCAAAATCGCAAAGCAGGAGCCGGTAATCATCAGATCGTAGTTGTTGCCATAGGGAGTGAAAAGCGTATTGAGGCCCAGCGGAATCGTGTACTTGTCCATACTGGAAATCACCAACAGCGGCCAGAGCAGGCCGTTCCACGCGCCCATGCCCACCAATACCGCCATGGAGGCATAGGCGGGCTTCATGATCGGCATGATGATCTTAAAGAAAATTCCGTATTCCGTGCAGCCGTCCACGCGGCCAGCGTTCAACAGGTCAATCGGCACGCCTTCCAGGAATTGCTTGAAGAAGAAAATCGCGCTCATATTGGCCAGGAACGGGAGCATGACGCCGGCATAACTGTCCCGCAGCCCCATGGCGTTGATCTGCGTATACATGGGCAGCATAAGGATCTCCAGCGGGATCATCATCACCAGCAGCACGCACAGGAACAGCACATTTTTTCCCCGGAATGTATACTTGGAGAATCCATACGCTACCATGGAGGAAATCAGCAGCGTCAGCGAACCCTGGACAATCACCAGAAGGAAGCTGTTCTTGTACCAGATGAAGTAATCATGGGGCTGATACTCTCCGTTGCTCATAATGCCCGTAAACAGGTACCGCCAGGCACGGAGATGCAGCTTTTCCGGCGTAGGATCCAGGTTCAGTCCGCTGACAAACAGCTCCGCGCCACCTTTGAAGGTGCCTAACAGCAAGGCATACAGCGGGATGATGATGAGGATCGCCAGGATTGAGAAAAACGCCACCAGAAAGACGCGGCTGAAGCGGTTGCCTCCTACTTTCTTATCCGTCATGCCCTTACGCCTCCTTCCGCCGGCCAATGGTTCCGGTAATGTACAACTGCGCCACGGTAATGATCATGGCGCCGGCCAACAGCACCAAGCCTACGGCGCTGGCAAAGCCGAACTTATCCACCTTTTCAAAGCCGTAGCGGTACAGATAGCCCACGATTGTCAGGCCGTAATTCTTAGGCGAATTGTTGGTACCGAAAATCATCAGGCTTTCGGTAAACATGGACAATCCGGCATAGATGGAAATGGTCAGCACATAGATGGTAGTGGGTTTGAGCAGCGGCCAGCCCACGTGCAAAAACTTCTGCACCGCGCCCGCGCCGTCGATTTCCGCCGCCTCGTACAGTTCCCCGGGAATGGACTTCAGGCCAGCCATGTAGTAGAGGATGTTCATTCCCGTCCAACGCCAGCAGCAGAGAAGCACCATGGCGAACATGGCCGTCCAACGATTATACTTCAGCCATGCAATGGGCTCACCCCCAAACAAGGTAAGCACCTGGTTCATCAGCGCGCCGGGAAGCTCCGAAAACATCATCCGAAATACAATACCGGCGACCACCACTGAACAGAGTACCGGCATAAAAGAAATGGTCTTGAAGGAACCGGCAAACATCATGGACTTGGAATTGAGCATATAAGCAAACAGCAGCGGGAAAGGAATCAGCAGCGCGCAGGTAAGCACCATGTAGATGAGCGAATTTTCCACCGCTGTATAGAAATTCTTGTTGGAGAACATGTCCTGGTAGTTCTTCCATCCAATCCAGCTGGTGCCTGACCCTGTAATGGACTGAAAGCTCATAAGTACCGTGGAGATCAAAGGATAGAGAAAAAATACCAGGAACGTCACAATGAAAGGCGCCACAAACACATAGGGCGCCACCTTCTGTGAGTAGAGCAATTCACGGTTCATCACCACATACGCCGCAATCAACAGCAGCCCCGCTACCGCGGGCCAAATGCGGTAACGCGCCAAGGCTAACCACAGGCTTTGCAGCGGCGCATATTGCTGCCCTTCCTCCAGGGATTCAAAAAAGAACGCGCTTAAATCGTCCCCACGGTCATATGCAGTATCAAAGCGCACCGCTTTACCGCTCAGGGAAAATAGCGCGACAACGCTTAGAACAATCAGCAAAACGCCAATGATGAAAACCGGTAGCGTCCGCAGGCGCTTCCGCCTGGTCTGGGCGCGAGAAACCTCCGTTAAAGAAGGCATTTTTCCTGCTTGCATCCTTCCGCCCTCCTTCACCCGCGACGGCATGCCCGGGGCTCGGGGCGACAACCGTCCACGGCTCTACATTGCTGAAGGGCGCATGGAGGGCAAGCCCCCCATGCGCCCTGCTTTCCCGGCGCAAGGCCAGGTTAACGGCTTAGAACAGGTCGCTGTCAATGGTATCCTGCGCATTGACCAGCGCTTCCTCGGTATCCACGCCGTCCACGTACACTTCATTCCACAAGGTGGTCCCCAGATAGTTGTTGATGGTAGGGCTGATGGAGGTGGACAGCACATAGCCGATCTCATCCCGAACAGCGATCAGGGCGTCTACGGGATAGCCCACAAAATACTGGTTAAAGGCGTTGTCGTCGGTCTTCATGATGCTGTCGTCATCCCATACCGCGGTATTGATGGGATCGAAGCCCAGGAAGCTCCAAATCTTTTCGTTGCCTTCAGGCGTGATCTTGGCAAACACCAGGAATTCCGCGGCCAAATCCGTATCCGCGCCGGCAGCGTATACTACCGTGCCCGTGCCGCCCTGGCCAATGGAGCGGATCTGCCCTTCCTCAAACACGGGGCAAGGGGCGACCACATAGCGGTCCTTGCAGGCGTCGCCGATTTCTCCGGTAAAGCGGCTCATGTACCAGAAGGGCATGATGACGCAAGCAATCTTGTTGTTGGCAATGTACGCCTTGCCTTCCTCGGTATCGGGCTGGCCGCCGGGACAGGTTTCACAGATGCCGGCCTCAAGCCAGGCTTTCTGGGTATCAATGATCTTGGCCACCTCGGGGGTGTTGATGAAGGCGTTCTCGCCGTCCTGCCAGTCGGTACCCTGCTGTGCAAGCATCAAGCTAGCCACCCACTGGGTGCTGGTTTCCACGGTGCCCATCCAAGCGTCCGGAACGGCTTCCTTCAGTTTCTTGCCGGCCTCCAGCCAATCGTCCCAGGTGATGATATCCTTGTAGTCCACTCCCGCGGAAGCCAGCAGGGCCTCGTCGTAGTAGGCTACCATGGCGCCTACGTGCGTGGGCGCGCCGTAGTACTTGCCATCCTTGGCATAGATCTCAAAGCGCGCCTTCACCAGGTCGGGCATATAGGATTCCATGTAGGGCGTCAGGTCCACCAGCTTATCGCTGAAGGTCAGCACATTGGGGAACTGTCCCAGCTCCACGTCGCACAGGTCCGGCGCGCCCTCGTCCGCCTGCAGCGCGATCTTGTACTTGTTATGCATATCGTCATAGCCGATGGTGGTTACCTGCAGGTCGATCTGCCGATCGGGGTTCGCCTCATTCCACAGCTCAGCCATGCTCTCGTAGAACTCCTGATGCTGGGCAATGAAGGTCCACATGGTTAGCGTAGTGGTTTCGGCGCTGGCAAAAGTCGTCAGGCCCAGAAGCATGCACAACGCTAGAGCAGCCGCAAGGATTTTCTTCATGGAAGTACCCTCCTTCAAAATTTATCTTCAGAAGCCCTTTGGCTTCCTCCAATCCATCTCATAGCTGTTCTTTTCATTCTCTTCAGTTTGCATTAACGTTAATGTAAAAGGTTATATTTAGCATATCATGGTTTTTCTGTCCTGTCAATCCCCAAAATTGACAATCAGAAAAGTTCATGGTAAGATATCCCCGTGCATACGTCTCAGCCAAGCACCGCACAGAAGGGAGAAGTCGCGCGTGCAAAATTATCCCGGAAAGCGCGTAACCTTGCAGGATATCGCTCAGGCCACCGATTATTCCGCCAATACGGTGTCTCACGCCTTGAAAAACAAACCGGATATTTCGGCCCAGACCCGCGAGCATATACAAAATGTGGCCCGGGAAATGGGCTACGTACGCAACGAGATGGCAGGCTCGCTGCGTTCCGGCCGTACCAAAACCCTGGGGTTGATTGTAGGCGGTATGTCCAATCCATTCTATAGCAAAATGACGGACGACATTCAGGATGAAGCCACGGCCGCCGGGTATTCGCTACTGATTTTCTGCTCCCGGGACGACCCCGACCTGGAATACCGGCTGCTGGAAACTGCCATCAGCCGCCAGGTAGACGGCATCCTGCTGTTCCCTTGCCGCGGCTCCCAGCGAAGCATCGACCGGATGCGCTCCCTAGGCATCCCTTACGTACTCATGTCTCGCTACCTGTCGCCGGGGCAGGATGACTGCGTGGTCTGCAACGAAGCGTTGGGCGGGTATCTGGCCGCCAGGCACCTTATTGAAGCGGGTCGGCATCCCGCCTATATCTATCGTTTTGATGCTATTTACAGCACCGAGGAACGCCGCCGCGGCTTTGAACGCGCCTGTGCGGAAGCCGGATTGCCTGACGCGCCGTCCGCTATGTGCCGAACGGACGAGGAGGTTTGTCGGCAGCTGCTGCGCTGGAGGGAACAGGGCATTGACGGCCTGTTCGTCTTTTGCGACCTGGAGGCATGGAGCACCTGCACGCTTGCCGCCCAAATACATCTGCGCGTACCCGAGGACTTCGCAGTCGTGGGTTTTGACAACGTACAGGGCGCATGGCCGCTTCCTTCGGCCCTATGCAGTGTGGATTACAGCACCACTGAAATGGTCAAAAGCGCCATGGCCCTGCTATTGCGCCGCATGGATGAAAAGCATTTTACGCCCGAAACCATCGTATTCCAGCCGCGCATTGTCTGCCGCGGCAGCTGCGGCAAATAAATCCCGCATCCACCGCCCGTCACTGAAAGACCGGGCGGTCGTTTTCGTCATAGCGCAGCCAGCGCAGGAAAGCATGCCGGTTGGGATCGCTGAGCGCGGTTCCCCGGAAACCCGGGTAGGGCCGCGCATGGAACACCAGCACGTCCCGTCCCGCCTCGTCGCAAGTGAAACTGTTATGGCCTGGTCCGTACAATCCGTTCTCCGCTTCGGAAACCATGACCGGCACGGGAGATTTGTGCCAGGAGGCGGGGTTCAGCAGGTCCGCGTCGTCATCGGCGGTAAGCATTCCCATGGCATAACGCTCATCTGTGGCGCTGGCCGAATACGTCAAATACAATTTTCTCCCATGATGCAGCACCGCCGGGCCTTCATTGACCCGGAAACCCCTGCATTCCCAGTCGTATTCCGGAACCGTCAGCAGCGTAGCAGGCAGTTCCAGGCAACCCACCCGCGGCATATGCGCAATGTACAGGTTGGAATTGTTGTTCATGGCCGGGTCCCGCTGAGCCCAGATGAAATAGTTTTCCCCGCCATTCCGCAGTACGGTGGCGTCCAGGGTAAAACTTTCCCAATCGGTTTTCAGCCGCAACTTTTCCGTAAACGCCCCCTGCATGGGACTGGGGGAGGCGTTCTCCAGCACGTATGCTCGATGGTCATAGCAGCCTGCTTCGCCTGCGTCCGCCCTGGCGGCGGCGAAGAAAATGTACCATCGTCCCTCCAGAAAATGCAACTCCGGCGCCCAGATATTCATGCTCATTTCCCCCGCAGAATACCTACGCCATACCACCTTGGGCACGGCGTTGGCAAGTCCTTCCAGGGTATCAGCGCAGCGCAACTCAATGACGTCAAAGTCGGGAGACGATGCCGTAAAGTACAGCGTGTCGAAAAAGTGGCTTCCGCCGCTTTTTCGAGGAGGCAAATTCGGTCAACCAGAGGTCGCCCGAATTTGTAAGGAATTGATTTTGCAAGCAAAATCAACAACCCGCCCCGCCGGCAGAGCCGGCGGATACGATTGGAAGTCGGAGGGGCTGCGGCCCCTCCGACACCTCCCCGGGGTTTTTCGACAGACCGGCCGTAAAGTAATATTTCCCATCCGTATGCCGGTAAAAATACGGGTCCGCCCGTTGTTCCAGCAACTTGACCGTTTTCATTTTTTCGTTCCCTCCGTAGTTGCTTATGGCTCATTGGCCGCGTGAACACCCCACACTGCCTCGCCGCTGGCATCCAGCGCCGTAAAGCACGTGCTCCAGGTTTTTTGCGCGGCATCCAAGGCCCGGTGCATCACACCGCGATAGGTAACGCCATCCAACAGCAGGGTAAAGCGGTTTCCTTCCCCGTATTCCCAGCAGCCTTCTCCCTCGCCGGAAACGCTTCCATCCGCCTCCAGGGTCAGTAACTGCGAACTATGCTCCGTGCTATTGAAGTCCCGGCCGTGAAGAATCACCTTATACGTGCCCGTCCGCGCCGACGCTTCCACGGGCGCCAGCGTTTCCCCGGCATATCGTAAAGGAGACACCACCGGCCATCCGTCCTCGTTGAAATACATCTGATGCACCATGACTGTGTACGAACCGCTATTGGCGAAACGGGTATGGAAAATCAGGAAATACCGCCCCGTTTCTTCTTCCAGAATAGCGGAATTATGTCCCGGAGAGCGATAGGCCGTGCGGATTTTGGAGGTGTCCGACGCAATAGGTTCAAAACAATAACCGCCCAACAGCTTGACCCCGTATCCTGCGTAATCCGCATCGTTGAAGAACGTTCCTTCCTGTCCCTTACATGCCAGCATATCCTGCCCCAGGGCGTCCACGTAAGGACCGTCCGGATTTTTGCTGCGGCAAACGCGGATATGATAACCGTCGTTGGCCTCCAGCCCCCCGAAGGAAAGAAACAGATAATAATAATCCGTATCCGGCTGATACAGGATATACGGCGCCTCAATCCGGCTATGGTTGCCGCCCAGCAGCTTCTTGCCATATCCCTGCCCTTCCAGCGGTAGCCCCGTAGCAGCGTCCATTTCCAAAATGAAAATGCCGCCTGAATACGAGCCGTATACCATCCACAGCTTACCATCCCGGTCAAAGAAGGTATGCGGATCCACCACATTGGGATATGTTGTGGCATCGTATCCCGGCATGCCGGATTTCAAAAAAATACCCAGGTTTTCAAAAGGGCCTTCGGGATGATCGCTCACCGCAAGCCCCATGGCCGAAAGGGGCGAGGAACCTTCACAGGCGCAGTAATACAGATAATATCTACCATCTGCCAGCTGCTGCACATCCGGCGCCCAAAAAGTACTGGTTTTTGCATAGACCAACGCCTCTTCCATTTCCGTTTGGACGTTATCCACCAGGGTACATCCCGCCTGCGCGTCCCGGGAAAAAACTTCCCAGTTAATCAGGTCCTCGCTCCTTGCCGCCGCCATGTGACTTCCGTAAATATAATACATGCCGTCCTCCGTTCGAATAACGGAAGGATCATGCACGACCACCCGTCGAAAGGACGGAATCGGCAATTCCTCTTCTGCCGCAGCCCCCAGGGCAAGCAACATGAACGTTAATGCAAGTAGCCAGACTTTACTTCGCATGACGCTCCTCCTTTTCAGTTATGCAGTTTGTGAAAAAACAAAAGATGCTTACGTTATGCATAACATTTTTTTCAGCGTCTGTCAAGCTTGCTGTTCATTCCGCGTGTCGAAAAAGCTTCGGCCACTTTTTCGACACGCTGCAATGAAATTCCAGCCTCCCAAACGTTCAAAAAATTCAACACGTATGGGCCGAAGGGGTCCAGGGGAAAAGGCAGCCATGATACGTCCGCCTTTCTCAACCGCAACGAGCGGCGGAACGCCGCGACGATTGAGGTTGCGGAACGACCGGAAAGTCCCCCTGGTCGCGCCCGCAAGCGCGAAATCTCCTACGCTTGCAAGAACGCAAGGGAGGGCTTGCAAAAAAGCGAAGCAAAACCTTCGTCACCGCTCCGCGGCCTTTCTTTCAAAAAGCCAACCTTCCTCCGCAAAGCCGGCGGATACGGAAACCGGCCCACACGAAGGGAAAGCCGCACCCCCGTTTCCTCCGGCATTTTTCCCGGAAGCCGTTTGACCGCCTGAGGGCCGTTCGCTGCGCCGTCCTTTTTTCCCTAGGCAGGTAGGAATTGCCGCCCTTTCGTCGAAAAGAAAATGTACGAACTTTTTACGCTTTAGGAGGAATCCATCATGGACAAAAACGCATCGCGGGTCCTGATTGAAGCCGGACAGGCTGTGCTGGGCATTGAGTTTGGTTCCACGCGGATCAAGGCTGTGCTGGCAGACGCCCAGGGCCATACCCTGGCCGTGGGCACCCACGATTGGGAAAACCGGCTGGAGAACGGCATCTGGACCTATTCCCTGGAGGACATTCACGGCGGCTTGCAGGGGTGCTATGCCTCCTTGAAGGCCCAGGTTCAGGAACAGTATGGCATTACCTTGAAAAAGCTGGCTGCGGCGGGCATCAGCGCCATGATGCACGGTTACCTGGCCTTTGACCGGGAAGGAAAGCTATTGGTACCCTTCCGCACCTGGCGCAACACCTGCACCGGCCCCGCCGCGGAAAAGCTCTCCGAAGTGCTGGATTTCCATATGCCCCTTCGCTGGACCTCCGCGCACCTGTACCAGGCGGTGCTCAACGGCGAAGCGCATGTGCCCCAGCTGGATCACGTGACCACCCTGGAGGGTTATGTACACTGGCAGCTCACAGGCCGGAAGGTGCTGGGCGTAGGCGAAGGTTCCGGCGTGTTCCCCCTGGACGGCGACAAGCCCCAGTATGATCCGGAGCGCATGGCCAAGTATGACGCGCTTTTCGCTCCCTACAACCTGCCCTGGAAGGCATCCGAACTTCTGCCGCCGCTGCTGCCCGCAGGCGTGGAAGCGGGCCGCCTCACCGAGGCGGGCGCCAAGCTGCTGGACCCCGCAGGGGATCTGGAGCCCGGCGTGCCCTTCTGCCCCCCGGAAGGCGACGCTGGCACGGGCATGGTGGCCACCAACAGCGTGGCGCCCGGCACGGGCAACGTTTCCGCCGGCACGTCGGTTTTCGCCATGATCGTGCTGGAAAAGCCGCTTTCAAAAGTCTATCCCCAGCTGGACATCGTAGCTACCCCCACGGGCAAGCCCGTAGCCATGGTACATTGCAACAACTGCACCTCCGACCTGAATGCCTGGGTAGGCCTGTTCGGCGAGTTTGCCGAACTCATGGGATTGAAGCTGGACGCCAATACGCTTTACGGCGCGCTGTACCGCAAAGCCCTGGAGGGCGAGAAGGATTGCGCGGGGCTGCTTGCCTACAATTTCTATTCCGGCGAACACAACGTGGGCCTGGAAGAGGGCCGTCCGCTGTTTGTCCGCACGCCGGAAGCTAAGCTGAATCTGGCCAACTTCATGCGCACCCATCTCACCGCGTCCCTGGCGGTGCTCAAAAACGGCATGGACCTGCTGCTGCGGGATGAAAAGGTGGAAATCCGCAAGATTTTGGGACATGGCGGGCTGTTCAAGACCCGTGGCGTGGGGCAGAGCCTGTTGGCCGCAGCCATTAACGCGCCCGTCACCGTTATGGAGACCGCCGGAGAAGGCGGCGCGTGGGGTATTGCCCTGCTGGCTGCCTACATGATTCACGGTCAGGGCCGCACCCTGGAGGAATACCTGGATCAGGACATTTTCGCAGGCATGGCCAGCGAAACCTTGGCGCCCGACCCCGCCGACGTGGCCGGCTACGACGCCTTCATGCAGCGCTATCTGCCCGGCCTGGGCATTGAGCGCGCCGCGGTGGAGCAAATGAAAGCGTAAACCTGCCTTGTATATCGCGGAAACGGCATAAGCCGTTTCAGGGCGTAGATAAAAAAGTCCTGAGAGAAGCCGGAGCGGCCGTAGCCCCTCCGGCTTCTCTCAGCGTTGACAAAAGTTTTTGTTTCATTTTTTGGCTTTTGGCAAGTTATCCCTTGCATGCTTGCAAGCGCAGGAGATTTCGCGCCTACGGGCGCGACCAGGGGGCTTTCCGATCGCCCCCTGGACTCCTTCGGCC
>CAZINY010000015.1:52523-52732 GCA_964540735.1 uncultured Oscillospiraceae bacterium | reverse complement strand
CTGAACCCGGACATGGCCGAGGAGTGGAAGAAGCGCACGGGCATCGAGCTGCGGGAGGCCTTTGGCCAGACGGAGCTGGTGGTGACCCTGGCCACCTTCCCCTGGATGAAGGTGTGCCCCGGCTCCATGGGCAAGCCCGCTCCGGTGTTCGACGTGGACCTCATCGACGAGGAGGGCAATTCCTGCCCCCCTGGCGACAGCGGCGAGAT
>CAZINY010000015.1:52103-52363 GCA_964540735.1 uncultured Oscillospiraceae bacterium | reverse complement strand
CCAGCGGCTACCGCATCGGACCCTTCGAGGTGGAAAGCGCGCTGCTGGAGCACCCCGCGGTGCTGGAGACGGCCATCACCGGTGTGCCTGACCCCCTGCGCGGCCAGGTGGTGAAGGCTACCATTGTGCTCAAGCCCGGCTATGAGCCCTCCGACGCCCTGAAGAAGGAGCTGCAGGATCACGTGAAGCACCTCACCGCCCCCTACAAGTACCCGCGGGTGGTGGAGTTTGTGGACTCCCTGCCCAAGACCATTTCCGGC
>CAZINY010000015.1:0-52019 GCA_964540735.1 uncultured Oscillospiraceae bacterium | reverse complement strand
TTTTGAAATATGTGGCCGCGGAAACGGAATTTCTGATGGCCTAGCCCGTGGAACGCCAAGCCATGACCGAAGCGCAGGAG
This sequence comes from uncultured Oscillospiraceae bacterium, assembly GCA_964540735.1. GTDB lineage: Bacteria > Bacillota > Clostridia > Christensenellales > Aristaeellaceae > Egerieenecus. Next base: position 51,939 of record CAZINY010000015.1, on the reverse strand, counting down.
GCCGCCTTCCTCCAGCATAAGCACGAGGACCCCAACGCGCTGATGCTCATGTGCCGGGTGGAGGGCCGCCTGGCAGGCACGTGCGATGTTTCCTTCGGCAGCAAAATCAAGGTAGCTCACCGGGGAACCATCGGCATTTCCGTCCGCCGGGAGTTCTGGGGGCTGGGCATCGGCACGGCCATGTTTCGGGAACTGATCGCCGTAGCCCGACGCCGCCCCGGTACCCTGCAGCTGGAGCTGGACTTCATGGAGGGCAACCAGCGCGGCCGGGCACTGTATGAGAAAATGGGTTTTCGGGTAGTGGGCGTGAAGCCCGACGCCATCCGGCTGAAAAGCGGCGAGCTGCGCCATGAGTATGCCATGACGCTCAAATTATAATCAACAATACCTGTATGCGGCCTTTCCCATTGGGGAGGCTGCATGCTTTGTACCGGGCCGGTACAGGAGGGATATGCCGTGATTTTTCTGGAAACGGAACGTCTGACCCTGCGTAACCTGCTGCCACAGGATGCGGAAACCATGTTCGACTATCGGAACAACGAAATCTGCGCCCGGTATCAGCGGGGCCAGACCAGGGATCAGGAAGGGATTGTCCAGCTCATTGCCAGGCGCGGCAGCGATATGCTGTCCGCCGATGCCCCCTGCATGGTGGCTGTGGCGCTGAAGGCGACGGGGGAGATGGCAGGGGAGATCGTGGTCATGCCCAGTGAGCGCACCTTTTCCCTGGGATATACGTTCTCCTACCGGCATCATCGGCAGGGCTATGCCTTTGAGGCGCTGTCCGCCCTGATGGAGATGCTGCATCTGCGCTATCCAGGCTGGGAGTTCATTTGCTTTACCGACCCGGAGAACCAGCCCAGCATGGCCTTGCTGCGCAAGCTGGGCTACCGGGAGATGGGATACCTGCCTGCCAGGGAATCCAAGGTGTTCGGCAAGTGGACCACGGCGGCCACGGAGGCGGAAATCGCTCGGGCCGCGGATCAGGCGGAATAACCCGTCTCCCCTTGGGGCAGGGGCGCCCTCCCCTTGGCGGCGTGAACATGTCTTTCCAGGGATCTTTTCTTGACGTTTTGTGTCCAAAAGGCTATAATGTCCCTACATGTGTTTGGCAATTTTCAATTTCCAGACGCTGTCCACGCAGTGTTGAAGGGAGGCGAAGGCTGTGCGCGTCAAGGGACGCTGGATTTTGCTTGCCCTGATGGCCGTTGGGCTGGCGCTGCTGGCCTCCGCGTCCCTGGTGGAGCGCCCGGCGGAGCTGCGGGAAGCTGCGGAGCTTCCCCCTGCGCCTTCCGCCACCCATTGGGCAGCCGAGAGCGCCGCGCTCCCGGAAATGCCCAATGCCGCCCCGCAGGCACAGACCCGCTGGGATGCCTATGCAACGCTGCCCATCCCCGGGGATTTCACTGCCGGAGGATGCGTCCGGGAATGCGATACCAACGGCTGCCCCCTGCGGGGCATGGGCTTTGTCCAGGCCCGGTATCAGGCTTTTCCCCGGGAGGATATGCCCGGATAGAGCCGTTCCGTGTGCCATATGCCCAACGCCAATGTGAGAAACACAGAAAAAATGGGAGGAAACGATCCATATGAAAAAGATCAGCGGCAAGCGCATGAACGGACGCACCAAGTCCATCATCGCGCTGACCATCGCCGCGGTGCTGACGATTTTCTTCGGCATCGTGGGCGTGACCGGCATGAACCTCACCCCCAACGGGCTGTACAAGCTCAAGAGCTGGCTGCCTACCACCAATGCGGAAAACTGGCCCGACAGCCTGGCCCTGGGCCTGGACCTGCGGGGCGGCGTGTATGTGGAGTATTCCTGCGCCGTGCCGGAGGGCTCCGAGGCGGACTTTGGCACCCTGCTCAGCGGCACTATCCGCGTGATCCAGGAGCGCCTGACCGATAAGGGCTATGCCGAGGCCACCGTGCAGCAGATCGGCACCGACGGCATCCGCGTGGAGATCCCCGATGTGACCGACCCCAGCGCCGTGCTGGACCTGATCGGCTCCACGGCCAAGCTGGAGTTCAAGGACCCCGAGGGCAACACCTTCATGGACGGCTCCATGGTGAAAACCGCCGTGTATCAGTTTAACGAGGGCGACCATCAGGTGGCCTTCACCCTCACCGATGAAGGCGCGGCGATCTTTGCCGACATGACCAGCAACAACATCGGCAAGACCCTGGGCATCTACCTGGACGGCGAGGAGCTGCTCGCCCCCACCGTGCAGAACGCCATCACCACCGGCAGCGGCGTGATTACCCAGATGCAGAGCGCTGAGTATGCCCAGACCGTGGCCGCGCAGATCCAGTCCGGCGCGCTGCCCATGGAGCTGACCCAGCAGAAGGTGGACACCGTGTCCGCCACTCTGGGCACCGACGCCCTCTCCACCTCCGTGCTGGCGGCTGTGATCGGCCTAGTGCTGATTATGGCGCTGATGATCTTCCGCTACCGGCTCAATGGCGTGGTGGCCAGCTGGGCGCTGTGCGACTATGTGATCATCCTGTTCTTCCTGCTGGCGGTGATTCCCGGCATTCAGCTTACCCTGCCCGGCCTGGCCGGTATCGTGCTGGGCATCGGCATGGCCGTGGACGCCAACGTGATTATCTTCGAGCGCTTCAATGAGGAACTGCGCGCTGGCCGCGGCATCCGTACCGCCCTGCGTACCGGCTTCAAGAATGCCATGAGCGCCATCCTGGACGCTAACGTAACCACCCTGATCGCCGCCATCGTGCTGATGTTCTTCGGCACCGGCTCCATTCAGGGCTTTGCCAAGACCCTGCTGCTGGGCGTGGTTGTCTCCATGCTCTCCGCGGTGGTCATTACCCGCTTCCTGATGAAGAATATCATCAATCTGGGCGTGAAGGACAAGCGCATGTTTGCCAAGCTGCCCGTGGCTGAGGAGGAGCAGAAATGACTGTAAAGAACCACTCCAAGACCTGCCTGATCATTTCCGCGTGCATTATGGCGCTGGCGGTGATCCTCTCCCTGTGCGGGCTTGGCATTAACTATGGTATCGACTTTACCGGCGGCCTGTCCCTGCAGTATGACATGGGCGGCGAATTCAACCAGGCGGACATCAACGCCGCGCTGAACGAAATGAACGTGGGCTCCTACACCGTGACCGAGCAGGGCACCAGCGAAGTGATTGTCCGGGTCAAGGAGGTCAGCGAGGAAGGCGTGCAGGGCCTGCAGGCTGCCTTCGAGGCCGCGCTGGCCGAGAAGTACCCCAACATGACCCAGTCCGGCGACGTGAGCTATGTGGGCCCTGTGGCCGGCCAGACGCTGCTGTACAATGCCTTCATGTCCGTGCTGATTGCCAGCGTGCTGATGCTGGCGTACATCGCCATCCGCTTTGACCTGAACAGCGGCATTGCCGCCGTGCTGGGCCTGGTGCACGATGTGCTGATGATGCTCAGCTTCATGGTGCTGCTGCGCTCCGTGGTGCAGATGAACAGCAGCTTCATCGCTGCCATGCTCACCATCGTGGGTTACTCCATCAACAACACCATCGTGATTTTCGACCGCATTCGCGAGAATGCCAAGAGGCTCTCCCCCGATATGCCCCGGGCCGATGTGGTCAACCGCTCTGTGCAGGAGTGCCTGGGCCGTACCATCAACACGACCCTGACCACCCTGATTACCATTGTGCTGCTGTACATCCTGGGTGTGGACAGCATCCGGGAGTTCGCGCTGCCCATCATCGTGGGCCTGCTCTCCGGCGTGTACAGCGCCAACATGATCAACGGCTACATCTGGGCCCTGCTGGAGGAAAAGCGCAAGAACCGCAGGACTGCGACCAAGGCCAAAACGGCCTGATTTACGGAATCCTTTCGGCGAAACCACGCGTAAGCGTGGTTTCGCTCGGCTTGCTGCAAAGCGGCAGCGTCGCTTTTGCAGGATCCGGAATGACTGAGCCGGAGGGGCGTTAGCCCCTCCGGCTCAAATTGATGAAAAAGCATGTTGTTTTATATCAACATAATTAAAACTGAGACTGCCGGCTTTCCAACTTGTAAAAAAGTTGCATCAAGTATGGGGCCCGAAGGTTTCCAAAGGGCGATCGGAAAGCCCTTTGGTCGCGCCCGCAGGCGCGAAATCTCCTGCGCTTGCAAGAATGCAAGGAAGAACCTGCAAAAAAAGAAGCAAAACCTTTGTCAACGCTCTGAGCCGGAGGGGCCGCAGCCCCTCCGGCTTCTATTCGTATCCGCCCGCTTTGCCGACGGAGGATTGGCTTTTTGCAAGCAAAATCAATTTCTTATAACTTCGGACGACCGCTGGATGGCCGAAGTTGCTTCTTCGAGAAAGTGGCGAAAGCCACTTTCTCGACACCCTTAAATGATAACAGAGGCCGGCAATGGCGTCAGCCGGTTCAGCAGGAGAACTCCCGCTTCAGCGCGTCCACATAGTCCAGCTTTTCCCAGGGCAAATCAATATCCGTGCGGCCGAAATGCCCGTAGGCGGCGGTCTGCCGGTAAATGGGCCGGCGGAGGTTCAGCCGGGTAATGATGGCGTTGGGCCGCAGGTCAATGAGCTTTTCCACCGCCCGGGCCAGGCGCTCGTCAGAAACAATGCCGGTGCCCTTGGTATCCACCAACAGGCTCACCGGGCGCGCTACGCCGATGGCATAGGCCAGCTGCAGCTCGCACTTGCGCGCCAGGCCCGCGGCCACAATGTTCTTGCATACGTGCCGGGCGGCATAGGCCGCGCTGCGGTCCACCTTGGTGGGGTCCTTGCCGGAGAAGGCCCCGCCGCCATGGGGCGCATAGCCGCCGTAGGTATCCACAATGATCTTGCGGCCGGTCAGCCCCGTGTCCCCTGCCGGGCCGCCGATGACAAAACGCCCCGTGGGATTGACGAAATACTTGGTTTGCTCGTTGAGCAGCTCCGCGGGGATCACCGGGCGGATGACATGCTCCAGCATATCCTGGAAGATTTGCGTCTGGGAGACCTCCGGGCTATGCTGGGTGGAGAGCACCACGGTATCCACGGCCACGGGACGGCCGTCCTCGTAGCATACAGTGACCTGGCTCTTGCCGTCGGGGCGCAGGTAGGGCAGCAGCCCCTCCTTGCGCACCTGGGCCAGCCGCCGGGTGAGCCGGTGGGCCAGGGCGATGGGCATGGGCATCAGTTCGGGGGTTTCGTCGCAGGCGTAGCCGAACATCATGCCCTGGTCGCCCGCGCCGGTCTCGATGGCGTCCCGTCCCTGCCGGGATTCCAGGGCCGCGTCCACGCCCATGGCGATGTCCGGGCTCTGCTCGTGAATGGCGGTCATCACCGCGCAGCTGTTGCCGTCAAAGCACATGTCCGCGGAGTTGTAGCCGATGTCCAGCACCACTTCCCGGACAATATCGGGAATGGATACATAACCGCTGGTGGTAATTTCGCCCATCACCGTCACAATGCCGGTGGTGGTGAAGGTTTCGCAGGCTACCCGGGCCATGGGGTCCTGGGCCAGGATAGCGTCCAGCACCGCGTCGGAGATTTGGTCGCACATTTTGTCGGGATGGCCTTCGGTAACGGATTCGGAGGTAAAGAGGCGTTTCATGGGCATTTGCCGCTCCTTTCGTGGTCGTCGGACGGGAAAACCGTCCGCATAAGCATATGAGCCGCAAAAAAACCGCCTGAGATGCACACGTCTCAGGCGGGATCAATCACACTGATCGTCCTTATCTGTCAGCGCCGACCTTGCGGGGGTGTGTGCCGCGCTGTGGGATTTGGCACCAAGCGCGCCGCGCCGGTTGCCGGGTTTCATCGGGCCCTTCCCTCCACCACTCGTGATAAGGCTATTTACTTTTTGCAGATGCATCCTATCATAGTTGCGGGCGGATGTCAAGGGTGCAAACGCAAGGAAATTCTTAATTCGCCCTCATGGATTTCTCATCTGGGCGGCTTTTCAGCATGCGCTCCGGTGTGGTATAATGACCAGGAAAACCATGGAACCCTGCGCCGGGGCGTTGGGACGGGAAAAGCGGGTTTTGATCCCTTTGCCCTTGCGCCGCCGGCTTTGGCAAGTTATACTGCATGCTGCAAAAGCAGGCGTGACAAAAGGAGCGTTGAGGACGGCCGTGGCGAACAAGCAAAAAAACAAGCAGCAGATCAAGGGCCGCAAAGCGGGCTGGATCGCCTTCGGGGCAACGGCGCTGCTGTATGCCGCCATCTTTCCCCTGTACCGCATCGGGGATTTCATTCTGGCGGCGGCGGTGGCTTTTCTGGTGGGCAAGGTGGTATCCATCATGGGTTCCGGGCTGGACCTGACCACCCATAACCGGGAGGACCGGGAGCGGGAGGAGAATCAGGTGGAGGAACTGCCCCTTTCCGGGAACGACGCCGCGGACGCCATGATTTCCCGGGGGCAGGATATGCTCCATCAGATTCGCAGCGAGAACGACGCCATTCCCGACGAGGTGCTCTCCGGGCAGATGGACGAGCTGGAGCATCTGTGCGTGCAGATTTTCAAGACCGTGGCGGAGAAACCGGCCAAGGCCCCACAAATCCGCAAATTCATGGATTATTACCTGCCTACCACCCTGAAAATGCTGGCCAGTTACCGCACCATGAGCAACCGGGGCGTGTCCGTCAGCGACATGACCGAGGCGCGCTCCACGGTGATCCGCGGCATGGGCATGGTGCTGACCGCCTGCCAGAAGCAGCTGGATACCCTGTACAAGGATGATATTCTGGATGTGACCACGGACATTGACGTGCTGGAGCAAATGCTCAAGCGCGACGGCTTTACCGAGGGGGAGCTGGGCCAGCTTCGCCCCAAAGCCGGGGCGTCCTCCGCCGCCGCCCAGCAGATGGCCAGCACGGACCCCAAGCCCCTGGACACCCCCGCCGCGTCCTCTTCCGATGACTTTGTATCGTTTTATAGCCGCAAGCCGGCGGACGGGCAGGATACGTCCCGTTCATAAGTAGAAGGAGGCAAACCCATGCTTGAATCCAACAAGATCCCGCAGCTTTCCCTGACCCCCGAGGTTCCCGACCCGCAGCTGGAGCAGGCGGTGGCGTCCATCCAGCAGCAGCCCGCCCAGCCGGCCCCTGCCCGGGAAAAGGCTCCGCGCCTGGACGACAGCCAGCTCACCCCGGCCGAGCGCCAGGCCATTGACGCCTTTGAAAAGCAGCTGGACGTGAGCAACCCCGACCATGTGCTGCTCTTTGGCGCGGACGCCCAGAAGAAGATCGCCGATTTTTCCGACGCGGCGCTGGAGGCCGTCAAGACCCAGGACACCGGCGAGGTGGGGGATATGCTGGTGAACCTGGTTACCGAACTGAAGGGCTTTGAGGCGGACGCGGAGGAACCCAAGGGCCTGCGCCGCCTGTTCTATAACGCCAACGCCCATATGGAGGGCATGAAGGCCCGCTATACCAAGGTCAGCGGCAATGTGGAAAGCATCGCCGCCTCCCTGGAGCAATACCAGGTGCAGCTGCTCAAGGACGTGGCCATGTTCAACCGCCTCTACCAGCAAAACGCCGATTACTTCCGGCAGCTGACGCTGTACATCATCGCCGGGGACGAGAAGCTGGAGCAGGTGCGGGAAGGGGAGCTCAAGGCGCTGCTGGACAAGGCGGAGGCCTCCGGGGACGCCATGGACGCGCAGAAGGCCAACGACCTGGCCGCTCAGTGCGACCGCTTTGAGAAAAAGCTCCACGACCTGAAGCTCACCCGCCAGGTATCCATGCAGATGGCCCCCCAGATTCGCCTTTTGCAAAACAATGACAGCCTGCTGGTGGAGCGCATTCAGTCTACCCTGAGCAATACCCTGCCCCTGTGGAAGAGCCAGATGGTGCTGGCTCTGGGGCTGCACCACAGCCAGCAGGCCCTCAAGGCCCAGCAGGCCGTGACCGACATGACCAACGAGCTCCTGCGCAAGAACGCCGAAACCCTGAAAATGGGCACCATCGAAACCGCCAAGGAGGCGGAGCGGGGCATCGTGGACATTGAAACCCTGGTGGAAACCAACCAGAGCCTCATTGACACCATCAACGAGGTCATGAAGATTCAGTCCGAGGGCCATACCAAGCGCATTGAAGCGGAAAAGACCCTCTATCAGATGGAGAACGAACTCAAGCGCCAGCTGCTGCAAACCAATCTGTAAGCGGCGGCGCGTATGGAGGATGGAGAAACCATGGGAAAGAGAGCTTCCTCGGGGCTGTGCCTGGCGCTGACGGTGGCGCTGGTGCTGGCCGCGGTGGCCCTGGGGGCTTATCGCGGCTGGAGCGGCGAGCGCAGTCAGGCCCTGGAAACCTTTACCGGGAACACAGCCCTGCGCGCCTACCTGGAGGAGCGGGCCATGGACGCGGCCAACCTGCGGGTGGTGGCGGCGCGCCACCTGGAGCGGGAGGATGAGGATCTGGCCGCGCTGACCCAGGTGCGCAAAACCCTGACGGACCCGGACGCCACCGTGGAGGAGCTCGCCGCCGCGGATGCGGAGCTGACCCGCCTGGCCGCCCGGCTGCAGCAGGAGCTGCCCCAGCTGGAGAGCGTGCGGCAGTCCAGCCGGGACCAGGCCTATATCACCACGCTGACCCGCACGCTGCTGGCTGCCCAGAGCGTTGCCGACAGCTACAACGCCCAGGTGGAGAGCTTCAACCAGCGCCTGAATGCTTCCCTGACGGGCAAGCTGGCCCAGCTCCTGGGCGTGCAGCCGCTGACCGCCTATGAAACGCCGTAAGGAAGGGAGAAGGAAAAGCATGCATCGCATTTCGCTCAAGCGCCTGGCGGCGCTGTGTTTCGCCTGCCTGCTGTGCTGCGCCTCCGCCCTGGCCGAGCCGCGCTACCCGGAGAAAACCGGCGACGCCACCGACGCCGCCCTGTTGCTCTCCGCACAGACCCTGACGGACTGGGCCCAGCTGGCGGAAAATGTCAAGGAAGAAACGGACGTGCGCCTCTACCTGGCCACGGTGGACTTCCTGGACGGAGCCACCCTGGCGGAGTACGGCGCGGGCCTGCGGGACAAGTGGGACCTGGGGAAAAAGGACCTGCTGCTGCTCATGGCCGCGGGGGAGGATACCTTCGGCTTCTTCGGCGGGGAATCGGTGAACGAGAAGTTCTCCGCCAGCGCCCAGGAAAAGCTGCTGAGCACGGCCTTCCAGGCCAAGTTCCTGGCCCAGGACTATGACGGGGCCCTGGCCTCCCTGGGGCCTGCCCTGGCCCGGGAACTGGGCAAGTGCTACGGGGAGACCATCTCCACCGCCGGGCTGTTCGGCCAGGCGCAGGAAACGGAAAAGCTCACCGCCGACCAGTGGCTGGAGCGGCAGGACGCCCAGCCCACCGCTGCGCCCCGGCAGGAATCCCTGCGGGACCGCGTCACCCAGGAGGATGAGGATTCCGGCATCAGCTTCGGCAAGGTGGTGCTCACGGTATTTCTGCTGATGATTATTTTCGGCGGCGACCGCCGGCGTCGCCGCCAGGGCTGCGGGTGCTCCGGGTGCGGTTGCGCGCCCTTCAGCTCCCTGCTGGCGGGGCTGGGGCTGTGGAAGCTCTGGGGCGGCGAACGCCGTTGACGGCTGACGGGAGCGGGACGCCCGGAAACGATGGTATCGGAGGAACGATGATGCTTACCAGCAACGGTTTTGACGTATGGGCGGACGGCTATGAGGAAAGCGTGCGGCAATCCGATGCAGGCAACGCCTACCCTTTCGCGGGATATGCAACCATCCTGCATGAAATCTATGGCCGCATATGCGCCTGCGGGGCCAAGAACGTGCTGGATATTGGCTTTGGCACAGGGACGTTGGCCGCGAAGCTCTATGAGCGCGGATGCAACCTGTTCGGGCAGGACTTTTCCAGCAGAATGATGGAGCTGGCCCAGGAGAAAATGCCGCGGGCGAAGCTGTACCAGGGCGACTTTTCCCTGGGGCTGGTTCAGGAGCTGAAGCAGCAGCGGTATGACGCCATGATTGCCACCTATTCGCTGCACCACTTGACCGATGAACAAAAGATTGCGCTGATGCGGGAACTGTTGCCCTTGCTCAACGAAAAGGGCTGCCTCTATATCGGGGATGTCGCCTTCGCCACGCGCGCGGAACTGGAGCAATGCAAAGCGCAGGCGGGTGACGACTGGGATGCCTCGGAAATCTATTTTGTATTTGACGAGCTGAAGCAAGCCTTTCCACAGCTGCAGTTTGAACCGGTATCCCATTGCGCGGGCCTGTTGACCCTGAAGAAATGATTTTGAGGCGGCGGCAACGCTGAGACGGACGTCCTTTTCTGCCCGAGCGGGAGGAAAAGGGCGTCCTGATGCGTTATACATATAACCCGCCTGTTTTTGTATTTGCGAGGAGGGAAAACCATGCTGGTACTGGGCCTGACGGGAGGCATCGCCTGCGGCAAGAGCAACGTGTCCTCCGCCCTGCGGGAGTTGGGCGCGGAGATCATCGACGGGGACGTGCTCTCCCGGGAGCTGACGGCGGCGGGGGGCGCGGCGCTGCCGGGGATCCGGGCCGCCTTTGGCCCGGGGGTGTTCCGTCCCGACGGCACGCTGGACCGCCGGGCTCTGGGGGCGGCCATATTTGGCGACGCGGACAAGCGCGCCCGGCTGGACGCCTTGATGCAGCCCATGATTTTGCGCCGCATTCGGGAGGAGCTGGAGCGCCTGGAGCAGGCGGGCACGGAAATCGCCGTGCTGGATATGCCCCTGCTTTATGAGGCGGGGCTGGAAACGCTGTGCCAGCGGGTCTGGTGCGTGACCCTGCCCCGGGAAACCCAGCTGGTCCGGCTCATGGAGCGGGACCACTTCACCCGGGAGGAGGCGGAGAGCCGACTGCGCAGCCAGATGGACCCCGCGGAAAAGGCCCGCCGGGCGGATGTGGTCATTGACACCAGCGGCTCTATCCGTTACACTAGGGACAGCATCCCCCCTTTACTGGCAGAAGAACGCCGCCTGGCGGCCCTACAAAGGAGCAACCATGGAACCGACGACCCCCGTGCGCCACAGGCGCGCTGAACGTTATCAAGCCGCGGAGCCTCAGGAACCGGTTCTGCGCGTCCCGGCGGAGGCAGTGCAGCCATCACGGCATCCGGCGTCCGGCGCCGTTCCCGGGGACCGCTACCACCGGTCAGCCCCCCAGGATGCGGTAGCCGCGCCTGCGCGGGTTTCCCGGCGCGCGCCCCAGGAGCGCGAAGCTAGCCCGGCAAGCGCTCCCTCCCAGCCGCGGGTTTCTCACGCGCCCAAGCCGCGGATTTCCCAGCAGCCCCTGGACGAGCCGCCGGAGCCCATGGACAGGCACCGCCTGCCGCCCAAGCCGCGCAAACCCGGCAAGCGCAAGCTCCCCAGCCGTATGCCCCTGTGGCTGACGGTTACCCTGTGCGTGCTGGTGCTGGTGGCCGGCGGGTTGTTCGCTGCCGAGAGTATGATGCGGGCGTATATTACCCAGCGGGTGCAGGAGCGGGCCGAGGCCCAGCAGCGGGTGATCGAGGCGTACCCCATGGTGTACCGGGACCTGATTGAGCAGTACGCGGAGGAAAACAACCTGCGCCCGGCTTATGTGGCCGCCATTATCCTCAATGAAAGCTCCTACCGCACCGATGCGGAAAGCAGCGTGGGCGCCCGGGGCCTGATGCAGCTCATGCCCGACACGGCCGAATGGATTGCCGGAAAGCTGGACGTGGAGAACTATTCCTTTGCCATGATGTATGACGCGGAAACCAACCTGCGCTTCGGCACCTGGTACCTGGGCTATCTGGGGAAGCTGTTTCAGGGCGACCCCACCCTGGTGGCCTGCGCCTTTCACGCGGGCCAGGGGGAGGTGCGCGGCTGGCTCAGCGATCCGTCCCTCTCCGAGGACGGGGTGACGCTGAAGCTGGAGAACCTGTCTGACGGACCGACCAAATCCTATGCAGGGAGAGTGACCAGAGATTATGGGATTTATCAAGCGCTCTACTTTACGGACCCGGCGCAGGCTGCTGGCGTTGACGTTTTGCCTGATGTTGACAGCGCTTTGCTTGATGCCGCCAGGCGCTGAAGCCACCAATGTAGGTACCAGCCTGACCGTGGGCATCCAGACAACCAAGACCACCACCATCTCTCCGCTTTATCCCCTGGAGCGGGATATGATGAGCATTTATGGGCTGGTGTATGAAAGCCTGGTGACCATTGACGACGACTATTTGCCTGCGCCCGGTCTGGCGGAGAGCTGGGAAATGTCCGGCGGCGGCAAGACCTGGACCTTCCACCTGCGGGAGAACGTCACCTTCTCCGACGGTACGCCCCTGACCGCCAACGATGTGGTGGCTACCGCGCAGCATATCCTGGCCCGCGCGGAGGACGAATACGCGGACGACAAGGGGTATTACCGCAATCTGACCTATTTTATCAATTCCATCTCCGCTTCGGGGGATGATACGGTGGTGGTCAAGAGCAAACGGGGGTATTGGGCGGTTCCGTATGCCATGACGTTCCCGATTCTTCCCGCGGACCGCGTGCAGCAGGACAATCCCCCGGGCACCGGGCCGTATGTCATTGAAAATTTCACCCCTGGGAATTATATTTATCTGCGGGCCAATCCAAACTGGTGGCAGAACCAGCCCAAGGTGCAGGAAATCACCGTGCTCTGCCATGCCAACGACAAGGACGTTATCGAGAGCTACGAGTACGCCCGGGTGGATACCATCTTTACCCGCTCTATTGCCGCGGCGCAGTACAAGTCCGGCACCTCTTCCCTGGCGCTGGACTTCCGCACCAATCAGCTGGAAACCCTGCAAATGAACAATGCGTCCTGGGAGCTGACCGATAACGTGCGCAAGGCCATACGCTATCTGGTGGACCCGGACAAACTGGCCAGCACCATCTATATGGGCATGGTGGATCGCACGGATACGCCCATGATTAACGGTACCTGGATGTACAACGACAGCATTTCCTTTGAATACAACGTGGACAAGGCAAAGGCGCTGCTGGAGGAGGACGGCTGGTACGACATGGACGACGACGGCGTCCTGGACAAGCTCAACGAAGACGGCGAAGCCCGACGGCTGCACTTGAGCTTTTACGTGTACGAGGAGCCGGACAACGACGTGCGGGTGGAAGCCGCCAACATGATCGCCGATCAGCTGGCCTTGGCGGGCATTGAAGTGATTCCCACCACCGTTACCCTGACAGAAATGACTGAGCGCCTCCAGGCCGGCAGCTATGACCTGGCGCTGGTGGCCTATGCCATGGATGTGTGCCCGGACCCCGGCTTTATGCTCATGCGGGGGAATACCGGCAACTATTGCCGCTACCGCAGCGATACCATGACGGAGCTGTGCGAAAACCTGCGTACCCAGACCACCCAGGAAGGGTATCAGAGCGTGCTGTATCAGATTCAGCAGCAGTTTGCGGATGATTGTCCCTTTATCTGCCTGTATTATCGGGCCGGGGCGGTACTGACCCGCAAGATGTATACCACCGCCCGGGATGTGCGGGAACTGGACCTGTTGCGGGGGATTGCGCTTTTCCATGAGGACTAAGCGGCAAAGGCTGCTTTCCCTCAGGCGGCCGGGCCCCTTGCGACCTGCGGGCAAACGCCTGACGGAGGCTGTGCCGCAAAGAAATTTCGCGTATATGCCGACCGGCCCCAAAGGAAGATGATGCGTCTTCCTTTGGGGCCGGTTTTTCGTTTGCGGGGCATATGCCTTTGGCAGGTCGAACGGTATCGGCCTACGCGCCGCGGAAGAAAGCCTGGCTTCCAATTTGCGCTGATTTGCGGCTTTTCCACCGGCTGCACCGCCAGCATGCGTTTTCCTATCTTGGCGTTTTAATTCGTGAACAGCTCCGCACGGTTGTTGTAATAGGTGCGATTCACGAAAATCATCGCGGCGGAGCCAATGACGTAACCGAGGAAGGTACCCAGGAGATCCATGAAGGAAAGGCCGGTAATCATGGAACCCAGAAGCGCGTATGCCAAGGAGATGAGCAGATTCAGCAGGTAAATATTTGTCAGCATTTTCGGACCTTTGGCACGGTAAGCGGCCAGGGCAAAGCGCGTCATCACGGTATATGCGCACAATGCCAGGCAGGCGATGCCGCACAGTACGTCGAGGACCTTCATACCACTAAATACCAGGTAGACATCCTGCGCGTAACCGCCATAGTGACTACCGGTAAAAAACATCAACGCGTTGGAAAGGCCTGCGAGGGCACTCAGCCACAGGGCGAAGTAGATGAGAAACTTGTGCCATTTCATGGGGTGGCTGGAAGGCGAAACCGGGATGGGTTGCTGTGACATGATTTGTTCCTCCTTTTGTATTTGGGGTACAAGGGTACTTTAGCACAGTGGCGCTTTGTTTTTTGCATTTGCATTCCGCGAATTGACAAAGCGCAGGGGAAAAACTATAATGGCCGCAGGAACCGGTAGGAGTGACCATGCTACTCTTTGGAAAGAAAGGCAGATGTTGCAGTATGTTTTTGCGTTTTCCCGGCGGGCGCGTCAAGGCGCTTACCTTCAGCTACGATGACGGCGTGGAACAGGATATGCGCCTGGTGAAGCTCCTGGACGGCCATGGCATGAAGGGAACGTTCAACCTGAATTCCGGGCTGTTTTCCCCGGAGGGTACCGTATTTGCTCCGGGCGCCATACACCGCCGCATGACCCTTTCCCAGGTCAAAAAACTGTTCACAGGCACGCATGAGGTGGCGGTGCATTGCCTGACCCACGCCTCCCTGCCGGAAATATCCCCGGAGCGCATGTGCTATGAAATCATCAAGGACCGGGAAAACCTGGAGCGGGAGTTCGGGGGCATTGTGCGCGGCATGGCGTACCCCTTCGGCGCGGTGGACGACACGGTGGAGGAAGCTGTGCGTTCCTGTGGGATTCAGTATGCCCGCACGGTGGAAAGCAGTCACGGCTTCCGCCTCCCGCAGAATTGGCTGCGGCTTGCCGCTACCTGCCACCATAACGATCCCATGCTCATGGAGCTGGCGGACCGTTTCCTGGCGGCGAGAAATTCCCACGAAGCCAAGCTCTTTTATCTGTGGGGGCATGCCTATGAATTTGAGGCGGATGACAACTGGCAGGTCATCGAAGGCTTCATGGACCGCATGGCAGGACACGAGGAGATCTGGTACGCCACCAATATCGAGATTTGCGAGTACGTACAGGCATGGAAGCAGGTTTACGCCAGCGTGGATGGCCGGCGGCTGCACAATCCCACCCATCGCGCCTTCTGGTTTGAAGACGGCGGGCAGGTGTACACCCTGGCGCCCGGGGAAACGCTGACGCTGTAAAGCCCGACTGGCTCCGGCGGAGCCGGAACGCCTATTTTCAGCCGGTGTGGGATATGGTATACTACGAGGGAGGAGCGTGAATGCCATGAAGAAAATCGTACTTACCGGCGGAGGGACCGCGGGCCATGTTTCGCCCAACCTGGCGCTGATTCCCCGGTTGCTTCAGGCGGGGTATGAGATCGACTACATCGGCACGGAGAAGGGCATCGAGCGGGAGATGATTGCCCGGGAACCCCGGGTGCGTTACCATGCGGTGAAAAGCGGGAAACTGCGCCGCTATTTCTCCTGGCAAAATTTTACGGACCCTTTCCGGGTCCTGGCCGGGGCGGTGCAGTCTGCCAGGCTCATGGGACGGCTGAAGCCCGATGTGGTGTTCAGCAAAGGCGGCTTTGTGGCCGTTCCTGTGGTGTTCGGGGCGTGGCTGCATCATATTCCCGTGGTATGCCATGAAAGCGATCTGACGCCCGGGCTGGCCAACAAGCTCTGCCGGCCTTTTGCGAAAAAGTTCGCCACCACCTTTCCTGAATGCGCCGCGGCCCTGGGGGCCAAGGCGGAAATGACCGGTACGCCCCTGCGGCCGGAGCTGTTTCACGGCAGCCGCGCCAAGGGGCTGGCCCTGCTGGGCTTTACCGGAGAAAAACCCGTGCTGCTGATGATGGGCGGGTCCTTGGGCGCGCAATCGGTAAACCGGGTGCTGCGCGAGGCGCTGGACGATTTGCTGCCCCGATTTGATTTGTGCCACATCTGCGGCAAGGGAAATCTGGCGCCTGAGCTGGAAGGAAAGCCGGGATATAAGCAGCTGGAGTTTGTGGAGAAGGAGCTTCCGGATCTGCTGGCCACGGCGGATCTGGTCCTCAGCCGCGCGGGAAGCAACGCCCTGTGCGAATTCCAGGCCCTGGGGAAACCCATGCTGCTGGTTCCCTATCCCAAGGGCGCCAGCCGCGGCGACCAAATCCTGAACGCGCAGAGCCTGGAAAAGCGCGGCCTGTGCCGCGTGCTGCTCCAGGAAAACCTGAATCGTGCCAGTCTTGTCTCCGCCCTGGAACGCCTCTGGGCAGATCGGGAACAGCTAACGGACGCCTTGCGCAACGCGCCCCCGGCGGACGGTACCCGGCGGGTGCTGGAGATGATTGAAGAAGTGCAGGCATAATGTCTGAGACGCCATGCTTCAGGGCTGGCACGGAATAGCGGAAAGGTTTCCGGAAACGGATGCTTTTTCAATGGATGGATTACATTATATATTCTCTGCCTGAAAAAAACAAGATGGAAAAAGTAACGCTGGACGGGATCGCAGGTTTTTTCATTGTTTTTTTGATGGACGCCAACGCATAGGGAGGTTGCCTGCCTTTTTCCCGACGGGGTTGGGCTACCATGAATGAGCGAAAACGGCCGGGGCGCCGGCTATGAAATGGAAGTGTGCGCGATATGGGAAACATTACCCTGATCGGTATGCCGGGAAGCGGCAAAACCACCATCGGTCAGGCGCTGGCCCGGAGATTGCAGATGGCCTTTCTGGACAGCGACCGGGAAATCGAGCGCTTGTATGGCGCTACGTTGGCCCAATTGATTGCGGCGCGCGGGCAGGACGGCTTCCGAAGCCTGGAGGAGGAGGTCAACGCGGGGCTGGAAGTGGACGACACCGTGATTGCTCCCGGCGGCAGCGTGGTTTACGGCCCCAGGGCCATGGAGCATTTGCGGGAAATCAGCCGGGTCGTCTACCTGAACCTGAGTTACGAGGGCGTGGCATCCCGGCTGGGCGACCTGACGGCACGGGGCGTAACCTTTGCCCCGGGGCAGACCTTGCGGGACCTCTATGAGGAACGCGGCCCTCTCTACCGGCAATACGCCCATGAGGTTGTGGACTGCGACGGCCTGTCCCCGGAGGAGATTGTGGAGAAAATCGCGCTCCACCCTTGAAACATGCGCTAAGCGGGAAAAAATCGTGGTTTCTTGACAGGCATTCCCGGCGCAGGTATAATAAAGGTGTTGTTCGTACAAGTTTTCAAGGCTGCGCAAAAGCGGAAGTTTTGGGAAGATAAAAGGAGGTAGTCCCATGGACATTCAGGCTTTGGAGGCCACCTGCCGTCAGGTGCGGCGGGACATTGTAACCATGTGCGCGGGCGCGGGTTCCGGCCATCCCGGCGGTTCCCTCTCCTGCACGGAGGCGCTGGTGGCGCTTTACTTTGACGTGATGAAGGTGGACCCCAAGAACCCCAAGGACCCCAATCGGGATCGCTTTGTGCTGTCCAAGGGACACGCCGCGCCGGCGCTCTATGGTGTGCTGGCGGAGCGGGGCTTCTTCAGCCGGGATGAGTTTGCGCGTTTCCGTCAGATTCACAGCATTCTCCAGGGGCATCCCGACGTGAAAAAGTGCCCCGGCGTGGACGCTTCCACCGGATCCCTGGGCCAGGGGATTTCCATTGCCACGGGCATGGCGCTGGGCGCCAAGCATACGGGCAATCCCTGCCATGTGTATACCATCATCGGCGACGGCGAAAGCCAGGAAGGCCTGGTGTGGGAGGCGTCCATGGCAGCGGCCCACTATCACCTGGACAACCTGACGGTGATTTTCGACCATAACGGCCTCCAAATCGACGGCAGCAACGACCAGGTCATGAGCCTGGGAGACGTGGGCGCGAAGTTCGCGGCCTTTGGCTATGACATCATCGAGGTCAAGGACGGCAACGACATGCAGCAGGTGCTGGACGCGCTCCATGCCCCCGCCTGCCCTGGCAAGCCCCGGCTGATCTGGCTGCACACCCTGAAGGGCAAGGGCGTTTCCTACATGGAAGGCCAGGTAGGCTGGCACGGCAAGGCGCCCAACGCCGAACAATGCGCCCAGGCGCTGAAGGATCTGGAGGGCTGAGAAGATGAGCGAGAAGAAAGCGATCCGCGTCGCCTATGGCGAAGCGCTGGCGGAGCTGGCCGCCACCAATGACAAGATTGTGGTGCTGGATGCCGACCTGTCCCAGGCCACGATGACCAACAAGTTTTCCGCGAAGTATCCCGAGCGGTTCTATGACTGCGGCATTGCTGAGGCGAACATGGTGGACATGGCCGCCGGCATGAGCACCATGGGGCTGATTCCCTTCTGCTCCACCTTTGCGGTGTTTGCGGGCCGCAGCTATGACCAGATCCGCAACGGCGTATGCTATCCCCACTTCAATGTAAAGTTCGGCTTCTCCCACGCCGGCGTGACCCTGGGAGAGGATGGCGGCAGCCACCAGGCGGTGGAGGACATCGCCCTGATGCGGGTGCTGCCCGGCATGACTGTGCTGGTGCCCTGCGACGCCAACGAGTGCCGCAAGGCGGTCTTTGCCGCCGCGGAGATCGACGGGCCCGTGTTCATTCGCACCGCCCGCCTGCCTACCGCCGTGTTCGAGGACATGCCCTTTGAAGTGGGCAAGGGCAACGTGCTGCGGGACGGCAAGGACGCGGTGATCTTCACCTGCGGCGTCATGGTGGAACAGTGCCTGGAAACCGTGGAAATCCTCAAGGCGCAGGGCATGGACGTGGCCCTGATTAACCTGCATACCATCAAGCCCATTGATAGCGCGCTCATTCGTGCCTATGCGGCCAAGTGCGGCAAGGTGTTCACCGTGGAGGAGCACTCCGTCATCGGCGGCCTGGGCGACGCGGTGGCCGCGGAGCTGGTGGGCACCGGCGCCTTCATCTTCCGAAAGATCGGCATTCAGGACCGCTTCGGCCAGAGCGGCAAGCCCGCGGACCTGCTCAAGGAGTACGGCCTCACCGGCGCGCAGATTGCCGAGGAGATCAAGAACGCCAAGTAAGCGCATACGTTTCACAGCACCCCGGCAGGCAGCGCCTGCCGGGGCATTGCGTTTTTGGAAGGCGCTTTGCGGAAGAAAATCCCAGGCGGCGCCGTTGCATGTACAGAGAGTTCCTTAAAGAAAGCCCATAGGCATCCCAAGTTTGCGGAGCAAAGGAGAAAAGGTCATGAAACGGTGGCTGGGAATACTTTTGGCAGCACTGATGGCGTTGCCGCTGCTGCCCGCACGGGGCGAGGAAATGGAAACCATGCCGGAGGAAATCCTTTCCTGGATCGGGGAGGAAGAAATTCCCCAGGCGCAAAGGGAATATCTGCTTTTTACCCTGCCTGACGGTACCCAGCAAATGGTATGGCTGATCTGGCAGAATCGGTTGGTTTTCTGGGAAAAAACGGAAGCGGGATGGACGCGTACCTGGGACTGGCTCCCGGACCTGTATCCGGCGTCCTTGCGGCGGCAGCATCCTGACGATCTGCTTCCCGACGGCTCCCATGCCTCCGACGACCTGGGGTTCAGGGTTTACTACAATGAAGGACAGGAATTCATGCGTTTCCGCTGGGTGGAAGGGGAGGGCTTTGTAATCAGCGGTTGGCACAAGCAGGCGTATGACGGAGAAGTGATGGTGCGGGACGGCATCGCCAGCTATTATCCCGCAGGCAGCACGGAACCGGAGGTGCAGGTGGATCTGTCCTTCCTGCTATTGCAGACGAGCAGCATGGAACAGCTACCCGCTACACCCCAGGAGGCGGAGCGCCTGGCTGCAATCTCAGAACCGGCGGTGGCTGGGTATTTTCCCGGGTATACCCTGCGCTTCTATCAGGTATATAGAAATTTTGCCTATGCTGAGGCAGCGTACAGCCGCGTGGAAAACGGCTTGCTTTATATCAAGTGGGTCAAGTTCTGGGCGGACTGGGAAATGCCGCAGGTGGTGGACTGTATGCCCGTCCCCCTGTCCGCGGAGCTACTTTCCCGGCTGGAGACAGAGGCGTTTGACTCGCTGTTGCAGTGTAGCCAGTATGGTTCCCTGTTCCAGACGGAGGACGGCATTGACATTACTCGCGTTCCTGTGGAAGGAAGGGTTGTAGAAAGTGCGCTGAAAAATCAATCCCTGATGCTGCTCACGGAGGATGAGACGGGGGTGCGCCGTCTGTGGGAGGTAACACTTCAGAAGGACGGGTATGCGCTTCGCTCCACGGCCCCGTTGCCAGCAGGCATCTGGATGGATGTTTTCCATAGCGGAGGCACAGAGCTGATCCTGGGGTGGTATGAAGGGGAAGACGGAAGCGGCAGGGAGCGGAATGCAACCTACGAACAATGTGTGGACGGGGTGTGGCGCTTGTCCTATGCGTATTTGGAGGACACCTTTGTACATGGGGCCTTTGCCTGGATTCAGGTGGATCTCCCGAATTGGGAGCAGCGGTGGTATATGGGTACGCTGCGCAATAACGAACTGTTTGCGTCGGACCCGGCGCAGCTGCCAGACAGCATGGAAGCATTGCCTGCGGCCATGGATCAAACAGGCTGGGCCGTGGTGAACAACCCCGACCCCGCCGACCGGCTGCACCTGCGGGTATCCCCCCAGCGCGGCGCAACGTCCCTGGGCAAATTTTACAACGGTACCCCGGTGAAGGTGCTGGAGGAGCGGGGAGACTGGGCGCGGGTGGAAATCGGCCTGGATGGAAATCTCACCGGCTGGATGATGAAGGAATACCTGGCCTTTGGCGAGGCCATGGACCAGGTGCAGCACGCTTGGCTGGAGAAGATTTACAGGCAAGAATCGGGACCCTATCTTCTCTATCCCAGCGCAAAGGAAGAAAATCCGCAGGTAATGGATACCGGTTATTTTCAGGTGGTGGGCGTGGTGGAGGACGACTGGTACATCCTGCTCACCAATTGGGGTCAGACGGGGTATGTGCCCCAGTCCTGGCTCTTTGACGGAAACGGGTGACGAGCAGGGCGGCGCAAGACGGCATATTTGCTCCTTGCTAATTGATGCGTTTTGCAGGAGGCTGTTGCAAAATAGCCAATCCAAAAAATAATGCGCAAGAATCCGGCCGCAGAAGAAGCCAAAACACTTCTTTTGCGGCCGGTTTTGGTTGTTGGCTGCTGCTTTTTGTGCAGGTCGCAATTGCGTTTCCATTTTGCAACATCCCCTTCATACTATGCTCAAACTGAACTGGGCCGTTCGATAACCAGCCGTCAGGTAACGCTTTGCTCCCTGACTGCTTTTCCGTTCATCGCTTTGCGATATGGGAACGATGGGGGATTTCATCTCCCGAACTCCTAGCCTGGGGACTGGTTCCCAGACCCCTTCTTCGCCTCGCGCTTATGAGTCGTTTTTATCTGAGAATAGTATCAGGCTGCTGAAAAAAGCATGCTTTTTCATGTAGACGCGAAAAAATGAAATTTTCTGATTCCGAACCTACAAAAGTCTCAACGCGTATGGGGGCCGAAGGGGTCCAGGGGGCGACCGAAAAGCCCCCTGTTCGCGCCTGCAGGCGCGAAATCCCCTGCGCTTGCAAGAACGCAATGCGCAACTTGCAAAACATAAGGTCAAATGCTTTGTCTGCCGCCCGCAAGCGACGGACGCTATCTTTTCCACATGCCGGCCGGAAGGATTGCGCTCCTTCCGGTTTTTTGTATCCGCCGCGAAGGAGTGCCCGTGAGAAAACGCAGCAGCTTCCCGTTATGCGAGGGCTGTGGCGCATGCCTGCGATCCATGGCCTGTTTGTACGATCAAATTTATAATATGTGCAATTTGGCTATAAATAATGTGTATCATTGGAAAAAGTGAGGTATGAAAAATAAATTTTGCGGATTGAAAATCAAGGCAAAACCGGTATGATGAAAATAACCGAAATGAGATATCAATTGAATAATGGATGAAAAGGAGGTTCATTGATGGTTGCCAGAATGCTCCGAAAAAAGACGGCGGACAAGCCGGCGCAGGCATGGCGCAAGGATTTTAAGCGGAACAAGGCCCTGTACTTTTTCGTACTGCCTGCGGTTATCGAAGTGCTGATTTTTAACTATTTGCCGATGTATGGCGCGCAGATCGCCTTCCGGAACTTTAAGCCGGCCAAAGGGATCTGGGGCAGCGACTGGGCGGGGTTGAAGTGGTTTGAACGTTTTTTCAATAGTTTTCAGGCGCAAACCGTTATCAGCAATACCATCCTGCTGAATGTATTTTTGCTCCTGTGCTCTTTCCCGATCTCCATCTTTTTCGCGCTGCTGGTGAACCAGTACCGGAACGCGCGCTTCAAGAAATTTATTCAAACGGTTTCCTATGCCCCGCACTTTATATCCACGGTGGTGATGTGCGGCATGATTACGCTTTTTTTGAGCCCGTCGCAGGGATTGTACGGCGCGTTGTGCCATGCGCTGGGCGCCACGCCGGGCAACCCCATGGGCGAAGCGTCGCTGTTCCGCCCAATTTACATTATCAGCGACGTTTGGCAGCAGATGGGTTGGGAATCCATTATCTATATAGCGGCGCTTTCCTCCATTGATCCCGGACTGTACGACGCCGCGACCGTGGACGGCGCCAGCAGGTTCCAGCGGATTGTCCATATAGAATTGCCGTCCTTGCTTCCGACGGCGACGCTCATATTCATCATGCGCGTGGGCGCACTCATGAGCCTGGGCTTTGAGAAGGCGTACCTGCTGCAAAACAATCTGAACCTTGCTACTTCGGAAATACTGTCCACTTATGTTTACAAGGTGGGGCTGGTCCAGAATGCGCAATACAGCTATTCCGCGGCTATTGGCATACTGAACTCGCTTGTGAACATGTGCTTGCTTTTCACGTTCAATCAGCTCAGCCGGCGTTTGGGCGAGACGAGCCTGTGGTAAGGAGCGATGGAAAATGGCAAACGAAAGAATCAGGAACATGAGCAGGAGCGACGCTGCGTTCACCCTGTTCACATGGATGATGGGCGCCTTGATCCTGCTGATGATCCTGTATCCCCTGTATTACGTGGTTATTTGCTCGGTATCCGATCCGGATGCGGTGCTCAATGGAGGGGTATGGTTCTATCCCGTGGGTCTCACGCCGGAGGGCTATGATTATCTGCTGAGTGACTGGAGAATCTGGAGCGGATACAAGAACACGCTGATTTACGCCCTGGGCGGGACCTTGCTGAGCATGCTGGTGACCGTACCGGCGGGATATGCCCTGTCACGAAAGGACTTCAAGGCCCGCCGCCCGTTGATGCTGTTCTTCCTGTTCACCATGTATTTTGGAGGCGGCCTAATTCCGACCTATCTGGTCATTACGGACACGTTGAATATGTCCAACACCGTTTGGGCGATGATTATTCCCTTTTGCTTAAACGTTTATAATATGATCATCGTACGCTCCTATTTTGAATCTTCCCTGCCTGCCGATTTATGGGAGGCGGCACAGCTGGATGGATGCAGCAATACCCGCTTCCTGCTCAGTGTCGCGCTGCCGCTTTCCAAGGCGGTGATCTCCGTTGTGATGCTTTATTATCTGGTAGGGAAATGGAACGAATATTTTAACGCCATGATGTATCTGCGGGACGAGGAAATGTATCCGTTGCAGATGATCCTGCGGGATATTCTCCTTCTGAATGAATCCATGGCGAACAGCATGACGGGCGGCGAAGGGTTTGATGCCTCTCTGCGCAGAGCTACGCTGGTCAAGTATACTTCAGCAATCGTTGGCACCTTGCCCATGATGATCCTTTACCCGTTCCTGCAAAAATATTTTGAAAAAGGCGTGATGATTGGCGCCGTCAAAGGATGATACGATCCCCGGGTATGGGGTAAATAAAAGGAGGGTATCTCATGAAGAAGACGCTAGCTTTGTTCCTTGTCGTCGCGATGGCCTGCACACTTATCGCCGGTATGGCTGTGGGAGAGGAAAAGCCTGTCCTCCATGTCATGGCGCAGACGGACGTCCGTCAGATGTCCTGGGCGGAGATGGGGATGTTCAAGGACGCCGCCGCAAACGCGGGCGTGGAGATTGAATGGGAAGAGATCTCCACCGGATGGACGGAAAAGAAACCTGTCATTCTAGCCAGCGGCGATTTGCCGGACATCATCATCAACGCCAGTACGATCACCAGCAGCGATATTATCTCCAACATTGATTCCTTCATGGACATGACCGACCTGATTGCGGAATTTGCTCCCAATATCCAGAAGATGTTTGAGGAAGTTCCAGATTCACTAACCGCAAGCATGTATAACGGTGGCATTTATGCCCTGCCCCTGGTCACTGCCTACATGCCTACCAGCTATGTTACCTTGAACATCAACAAGACCTGGCTGGACAAGCTGGGGCTGGAAGTCCCCACGACCTTGGATGAATTTGAGCAATGCCTGATCGCTTTCCGTGATAAGGACCCCAATGGAAACGGTATCAAGGATGAGATTCCGCTGGATTGGCCGCAGCAGGGCCATACCCATGATATTTATTGCCTCACCGGGGCCTTTGGCACCGTGGACAATCAGAGCACCAACATGGTGGTTGTGGAGGACGGAAAAGTCCAATTCCTGTACGAGACGGAGGCGTTCTACAAGCTCACGCAGTATGTCCACCGCTGGTATGAGGAAGGATTGATTACGCCCGAGGTCTATACCAACGACTATACGGCCTCCAATGTGGTCCGCACCACCGGCGACATCGCGCGGGTGGGGGCGGCCACCGGTTACAGCGCGCCCAGCCTGTTTTCGAAATTTTCCGATGAATACATCTCCATCGCGCCTCTAAGCGGCGGCGAAGAATACGACGTAAAGTGGCCCTTCTCCACCGTGGGCGCGCCGGTAAACTCCAACAAGCTGGTAATGACCAGCGATTGCGAGAATCCCGAAGCCGCCATGCGCTTCATCAACGAATTGTATTCCGATGATTTTGGCATCCAGGAGTATTACGGCTCCTTCGATACCGGCGCGGTGACGAAGTATGACGATGGAACTTATTCCATCCAGCTGGTGGAAGGCTATGGCTCTATCGACGAAATGAAATGGTACCTGTCTCCTGTGAATAACGGGCCCGGGTATTTCTCCGCCGACCTGGTAAGCCGCACCAAGGCGCCCGCGGAACTGACGGACCGTACGGTGACGGAGGAACTGTACATCCCCTACCGCAACGATCCCAAGGACATTTGGCCCACCTATGCGCGCTTCAATGAGGAGCAGAATGAAGAACTCGTTTATCTCCAAAGCGATATTCAGAACTTGGTAAGCCAGAAGATGGCCGCCTGGTGCGTCAACGGCGGCATTGAGGACGAGTGGGACGACTATATCAACAGCCTCAAAATGATGGGGTTGGAAGAGATGCGCGCCATTTACCAGGAAGTATACGATGCCTATTGGGCCGAACAGCCTTAACCCGGCTCTCTTCCGGAAGGCAAGCCTGAGGGGGGCGTCCCCTCAGGCAGCCTTCCTGAAGTTTGCTTGACAGCTGTGGGGAAAGGAGCAAATGCATGAACACAAAAACGCCTTTTTTGCCTGACCCCTTTCTTCGGGAAGATGGTACGCGCGTATCCAAACCAGAGGAATGGCCGGCCCAGGCCGCGTATATCCGCCGTCTGGCCCAGACGCATATGTACGGCGTATGGCCGGGTAAGCCCGCTAGCTTGACAGGCAGGATTACAAAGACCGAGCCTGCGCTTTGGGGCAAGGCAACCCGAGAGCGGATTACCTTGACGGTGGACGGCCGGTGGGAATTGAATCTGGAATATGTATATCCGTCGGGGCTTACGCATTTTCCCGTGATCGTATACAATACCAACCGTACAGGCATGCGCAGCCGGCTGGAAACAGAGATACTAAGCGCTGGATATGCCATTGCTGCCTTTGACAGGGAAATGATCCGGCCGGACTTTCAGATTGCCCAAATGCTGGGTTATCTGGAACAGGCCCGGGAAAGCACCTATCCGGACCTGCCCTGTGGCGACATTATGGCATGGGGATGGGGCCATAGCCTGGTCGCCGATTATTTGCAGGGCCGGAAAGAAGCAGGCGCTTTGATCTGTACCGGGCATTCCCGGGGCGGAAAGGCCGCGCTGTGCGCAGGCATATTTGACGAACGTTTTCAAGTGGTGGCGCCCATGGGTTCCGGGTGCGGAGGAGCCGGGACGGCCCGCTTTTCCGGCACGTTGGCGCTGGACCGTCAGGATGAAAAGGTATGCGAAACCATTGGGTCCATGGCCCATATGTTCCCAACCTGGATGTGTGAGCAGTATGCCGAGTATGGCCCCAAAGAGCCGCCTTATGCGATTGGCGAGGAAGTGGAGGCATTCCCACTGGACGCGCATATGCTGCGGGCCGCTTGTGCGCCCAGGGCCGTATTCAACTCCGAGGGAATGGAGGATTTATGGGCAAACGCCTTTGGCACGCAGCTTGCACGCGACGCGGCGCAGAAGGTATTTGAATTCCTGTCCGTCCCGGGCCGGAACGGTTTCCACATCCGTCCCGGGGGACATGATTTCAACTGCGCGGATTGGGCGGCGCTTATTGATTTTTGTGATATCGTATTGCAGCGCGAACGCAGCATGCCGCAGGCGGATACGACCAAGAGAATCTTTGTCATCGATTTGAAAAAATATGCCCCGTGGGCATAACACGGCTGAGGCTTGCTGATTCTGTTCAGCAAGCCTCAGCGTGTCGAAAAAGTGGCTTCCGCCACTTTTTCGAGGAAGCAACTTCGGCCAACCAGAGGTCGTCCGAAGTTGTAAGGAATTGATTTTGCAAGCAAAATCAACAACCCGCCCCGCCGGCAAAGCCGGCGGATACGAATGGAAGTCAGAGGGGCTGCGGCCCCTCCGACACCTCCCAGGGGTTTTTCGACAGCCTGAGGCTTGCTGATTCCGTTCAGCAAGCCTCAAGGCCTTGACAAGCATAAGGATTTTTGTATATACATATATATTGGATTTATGCAGCCGGGGCGTTCAGCCTGAACGGAAGCATAGGAGGACGCTGGTATGAAGACAAGGCAGATCAAGCGAACGTTTTTTCAATTTTTGGGTTATTACCTGTTGGTTGCCTTGCTGCCGCTGGCGTGTATCGTGATTCTTTATTGCAACGATATGCTGGAAAATTCGCGCCAGTATCTTCAGGAAAATTTTTTGAGCGCAACGCAGGGGGTGATGCGTTCCCTGGACTCGCACCTGTCGATTATCAGCGAGTATCCTCAGCAGTTGGCCAGCAACCGCATCGTTACGCAGTACCGGTACCAGAGCACTTCGTTGAACCGGCGCGAGGTGATCAACGAGCTGAAGCGCGCCGTGGGCGGCAATACGTTGGTGAGCAATCTTTTCCTCTACTTCCGCACCCCAGATACCTTTATCAGCGCGTATGTCAATTCCTGGGATAAACAGGATGTACTGGAGGGGAAATTGCTGATATATCAGGAGATACCGGCCGCGGATTACATGAGCCTATTGGAGAATCTTACGAAGGATCAAGTGATTCCCGCGACCAGCCTGCAGACGCATACACAGGAAAAAGGGTTTGAGGCTGTGACTTTTCTCAGTACGCTGCCGCAGAACAACCGGTATGCTTACGCCACAACCATTACCCTTGTCGATGCGGCCAAGCTCCGGCAGCTGCTGCAGTCCGGTGATTCGGATGCCTTCTGGTTGATGGACCCCACAGGCCAGGTCATTGTTTCTCAGGGCGAGGACCGGTACGCGCTGGCGGATATTCTCGCGTATTTGTCAGCGGAAGAGACGGGCGCGCAGCATATCCAACTGGAGCAGGAAGAAATGATTTTTTCCTATTGCCGTTCCGTGTCCAGCGGATATACGTTGCTTCGCCTGACGTCTGTGCAGCCTTTTATACAGGAGCGCGCCGAATTGCTGCGGCACGTGTTCTGGGTGCTTGGAGCGCTGACGCTCCTGATTATCGGGTTGATTTTCTTCTTTATGCAGCGCACCTTTAAGCCGATTCAGGCGCTGGCGGATCAGGCCTTGCGCGCGGGAAGCGGCGGGGAGAAAAAGGAAGGGTCTGCGTTCAGCCTGATACAGAATGTCTTGCATTCCCTGGAGACGGAGAATATACAGTTGACCACGAACCTTGAAAAGCAGAATCCGATCCTGGCGCAGTATGCTGTGCGGACCCTGCTTTCCACGCCGGAAGACCACTGGAACCAGCAGGCTTATGAAATTGGTTTATCTGCCGGGCTCCGCCTGGGATTTCCCGCCTACCGGGTAGCGGTTTTTCAGTTTGATGATGCGGATGATCAGCTGGAAGCGCTGAAAAACATGGTGGAGTGTTTTCAGAGCTACTATATCGCGTCCTTTCCCGAGGCAACGCATAACCGGATTGTGCTCCTGCTTGGGCACGGCAGCCCGGAAGCCCTTGACGCTCAACCCAATGTTCCGGTGTCCATGCGCATTTCTGCCGCTGGCATAGGGCCTGTGGTGAACCATGTAAAGGGATGGAACGCGTCGTATATCCGAGCGTCCTTTGCCTGCGATTGCTGCGCCGATATGCAGCCTCCGGGGGGCGCGATGCACTTTGAGGATATTCCTCAGGAGACCTTTGCGCCCGCTTTTCCGTGGGAATGCATGCAGACGCTCTCCGCCGCTATCAATCAGAGCAATACGAACATGGTGCGCACGGCTGGAGGGCAGCTGCGGTCCTATATGGAAGCCGTCAGCCATTCCAATCTTGAAATGGTAAAAAGTATTTATATTGAGATTTTGAAAATGTGCCGGGACGTGATGCAGGCGCGGGCGGAGGACATCAATCAATACTTGTATGCCGCCAGGCTGGAAGGCGGGAAGCTGACGTCCAAGCAGATGGCCGAGGTGATCGGAGAACTGCTGGAGGAGTTTTGCTTGCAGGTAACGAGCGAATGGGAGCACAAAGGGAACTCGCCCATTTACCGCTCTTTGGCCATCATCAGTGAGGAAATCGGTTCGGAGCACCTGTCCCTGGCCTATGTGGCAGAACGGGTGGGCATGTCGCCCTCCAGGTATTCCATGCTTTTCCCGCAGGAGATGAACCGTAATTTCAAGGATTATGTTAGTTCCCTGCGTATCAATCTGGCCAAACAATTACTGCGTACCACCGACCTGCAGATCAGCGCCATTGCCGCGAGGGTCGGCTACCAGAACGCCTACAGTTTTGCGCGCTTCTTCAAATTGAACGTGGGCTGCGCGCCCAACGAATACCGAAAGCAGCTGGGCGTCCGGTTGTAGAGAGCCGCGGCGGCTTATTTTGCGCCGCCGTTGCGCGCACGGTATTCGGCCGGCGTGCAGTCAAATTGTTTGCGAAAGGTCCGGATAAAGGTATGGACGGAGTCATAGCCTGCCTTGCGAGCAATTTCGTTCACTCGCAAATTGGAGGACGCCAGCATCTGCGCCGCAAAGGACATGCGCAGGGAAGCAATGTACTCATGCAGGCGGTATCCCGTGTTTTCCCGGAAAATGCGGGATAAATAATTGGGATGTATGGCAAAACGCTTACTCAAGGCATTCAGCGAGAGATCCTCCGCCAGATGGTCGCGGATGTAGCGCTGGATGCCTTGCGCCATATCGGGATGCGCGTAGGGATCAACGGGAAACAGTTGGGTGAAAACCTGGCTTATGCAGGAAAACAGCCGTTCCTTGGCTTCCTCCCATTGCTGTTCCCCGGCCAGGGAGATCTCCAGCGGAAGCCCCAGGCATTCCTGGGATGCGGCGTCATGGAAGCCTTCCAGTTGCTGATACAGCAAGGCGCAGATGCAGTAGTAGTTATCCATTAGAAAAGCGCGGCTTTTTGTCCGCTCGGCCTCCAGAAGCATCTTCTGCGCCAACTGCAGGAATCCCTCGTACTGCCCAAGCTTGATATATCCCTGCAACGTGCGCATATTTTGCTGGAGCGCCGCCTGGAGCTTGGGCGGATGACCGTGAAGGTGCAGTTCCTGCAATGGCAGAATAAATGTTTGCGGGACGTTTTCCAGCGCGTGCCAATGCAGGAAATGACGGTATTGCGTATGCAGCGCGTCAGGGGAAAAGACGCCTTCGCCGTAGGCGCACCGGTAGCTCAGCCGGTATTGCGTTTCCAGAGCGGCGCATACCTGACGCACGCGGGGAAGCAGATCCTTCTCCAGGGCGGCGGCGCTATCCATAGGCAGCAAAAGAAGCGCCTGCGCCTCGCGAAGGGGCAGACAATACGGCTTTATGCCGTCGCAGGTACGGTGGAACGCTTGGAGAAATTTCCGCAACGCTTCGAGTTTCTCGCCGGAGGACATGGCCCATCCATGGGCGGGGACGAGGAACAGGTAGGCGACCCGGGGAGATAGGCTGAGCGAGAGCGAACGCAGGCTGGCCGGACAGGAGGAGAGCGCGCGCCGTTCCTCCAAAAGGTAGGCGGAAAGTTCGCGAAAACGGGCTTCTAGGCGTTGCTGTTTCTGGTCCTCCACCTCGGCCAGAACTTCTTGCACGGTGGCGAGAATTTTCTCCTCGGGCTCCATCTTGGTGAGGAAACGGGCGCCCGGGTTCTGAATCACGCGGTAGATATTATCAAAATCCCTTACGCCGCTGAGAAAAATCACCCTGCAAGCCGGGGAAAGGCGCTGAATCTGATCCCACATTTCCAGGCCGCTCATTCCGGGCATGCGTATATCGGCAATAACCAGGGAGACGGGGTATTGCTGCATGAGCTGCAAGGCATGGGAGGCAAGACAGGCGGTATGAATGCAAACGTCCGGAACGGGCTTGAGAATCAGCGCCAGACCTTCCAGAATTTCAGGCTCATCGTCAACCAATAGGATGTGCTTCAAGCGAGATACCTCCTTGCTCTGGAATACGGACCCGCACCAGCAGTCCTCCCATGCTGCTTTGCTCGTAGAACAGCCCGTAGTTTGCCCCGTAATAAAGCCGCAGGCGCATGTGGACGTTGGTAAGGCCGCTGATTTCCTTTTCATCCTGGGTGCGCAAAAGCGCCTGCCGCATGGCGGCCAGTTTCTCATCCGTAATGGAAGTGCCGCTGTCCTCAATCCATATTTCTACGTTGCGCTCTACCTGATGGTAGGATATGTGCAACTGGGTAAGCCCTTCGGCGACATCGAGGACGTGACGGAACACATTTTCCACAATGGGTTGAAGGACAAGGCGGGGGATTTGGACTTGTTCGTAGGCGGCCGGGACGGGATCAAGGAGCAGGGAAAGGCGGTTGGCAAAGCGGATTTG
The DNA here is from genome assembly GCA_964540735.1 of uncultured Oscillospiraceae bacterium. Lineage (GTDB taxonomy): Bacteria > Bacillota > Clostridia > Christensenellales > Aristaeellaceae > Egerieenecus. The sequence continues at coordinate 20,801 of CAZINY010000015.1, read as the reverse complement.
CTGAATGCGGGCGTAATTGTAAGCGTGGGCTACTTCTTCCTGCAAGGGGACGATGTCCCGGGCATTCTGCGTTACATAGCGGAAATAGTCCGACAGCAGCTTGGAAAACGCTAGCGCGCCCTCCGTATCCCCCGAGCGGATGCGCTTGTTCAGGATAAAGAAGCCGTTGTACAAAAAGTGCGGATCAATTTGCGCCTGGAGCTGCTTGAACTCCGAGCGCTTCACCAGCTTGCCCTGGAGATAGGTCTGCTGCATCAGCACGCGCAGCTTTGCCAACATTTGGGAAAAACCTGTATAGACATGGGTGAATTCTCCGCGCGTGTCCGCGTCCAATTCAAAGTCGAAATCTCCGGCTTCCACCCGGGCAAAGCCGTTCAGCAGCGTTTTGAGCGGACGGTTTACCAGCCGGTAGAGCGCGTAGTAGATCAGCGCGAAGGACAAACCGGCCACCACCGCAAAGAGAAACAGCATGCTCCGGGAAAAACCCAGGGAAGAATCAATTTGCGCAATATCGAAATAGCGCAGCAGAATCAATTCCGCATAGGGAATGTAGCTGTAAAGCAGTTGATAGCGCTTGCCCTCCGCTTCTACCTGCAGCGCGCCTGTTTGCTGTCGGTTTTTATCCTGCAGGCGCATTTGTTCGCTGATACGCTGGTAAAAAATGGCGTCCAGGGAATCCGGAGCAATTTGATCCGGCCAGTCGGCGCTGTGCAGGCTGAAAACCATACCCTGGCTCAGATCGTTCCAATATTGATCTTTGAAAAAAGCAAGCAGCTCGCGCCGGGAGAGCGTGGTTTGAATGACCATATTGGCTTGCGTGGCGCTGCTGGAAAAGGTATTTTCGCTCAGAAGGATCATTTCTCCGTCATAAACAAAAAATTGGCCTTGAGGCAAGGCGTCCAGTTGTGTGGCGATGGCGCGCATTTTCGACAGCATAAGCGCGGAAGAATTGGTGGACAAACATTTGTCCATACCGGGGAAATACACGCTGATGGTTTCGATAAAGCGGCTGTTCAGCTGCGCCAAATAAATCTTGTCCTGGATGCTGCTGAAAGTTTGGGCTTTTTCAAAGCCGGTGAATTCATCGGGGACAATGGCCAGCTTTCCCAACTCCCAGTTCTGCGTAAGCATATAGTTGGTATTGATAATCCGGGAAATATCGTCGGTCAAGCGATCCGAGAAGTCCTGGTTTTGCCGCTGCAAGGAGGAAATTACCTCTTCCCGCAGCAGTCGCACGTTGTAGGCGTGGGCTGTATAGTAAATGGCAAGCAAGGGAAGCATGGCGCAGCATAATACCAAAAGAAAGAGAACAGCCAGCGAGTAACGTCGCGGTACCCGTATCACAGCGCGCCCCCCTTCCATGATTTTGTATATGGAGTATAGCACACTCGTGCCCCGTTTTCGTCTGTTTTGAGAAAAAAGGAGAGAAACGTCCATGAATGTCAAGAAGTGTTCATATACACGCTCTTGTAGCTTTGCTACAATAAATGCAGATAAGCGTTGAACATGACGCAACAATCATTAAAGGAGGAACATTTCATGACGAAGAAAATCGTGGCCCTTGTGCTGGCGCTGGCGCTGTGCCTGAGCGTGGCATGTGCTCAGGCGCTGGATTTGAGCGCTTCGCCCACCGGAGATCCCTACGAACCCATGGCGGAACGCGTAACGCTTACCATCGGCAAGTCCGAGGACGCCAACGCCAGCTATGAGCCTGGCGAGTCCGTCGACGACAACTGGAAGCTGCGCTGGTTTGAGGAGCAGCTGAACATTGATTACGTCAACGAATGGACAACGCTGAACGATGAAGCCTATCAGCAGAAGGTTGCGCTGACGCTGGCGCTGGGCGAAATGCCTGACGTGATGACCGTAAACGAGCTGCAACTGCGTCAGATGGTGAAGGCTGGCATGGTCGCCGACTTGACGGAAGCCGCTGAAAAGTATGCCGGCCCGGAGCTGATTTCCTACTGGCAGTCCGGTAACGGCATTGGCCTGGAAAGCGCGATTTTCGACGGCAAACTGATGGCGATTCCCAACATCAACCCCGGCGCCGACGGCATCCCGCTGCTGTTTGTCCGCGGCGACTGGATGGAGAAGTATGGTCTGGAGGAGCCCAAGACCCTGGACGACATCATCAATATCGTGCGCGTGTTCCAGGAAAAGGAGGGTTCCATGGGACTGCTGGCGCAGAGCTCCATTGTAAACGTGGGCAACAATGCCTATGGTTTGGACGCGCTGTTCGCCCTGTTTGGGGCCTATCCCGAAATGTGGATCAAGGACGCCGACGGCAATCTGGCCTACGGTTCCATCCTGCCGGAGACGCGCACCGCGCTGGAAGAAATCCGCAAGCTGGTGGAGGAGGGCGTCATTGAAAAGAATTTTGTGGTTTACGATACGGACCAGTGCAACGAGCTGGCCACGTCCGGAAAAGCCGGCATCTTCTTTGCTCCGTGGTGGTATCTGAATTGGCCGTTGGCCGATATGACCAAGGCGGATGAGAGCGTATACTGGAACATTTACGCCTGCCCCCTGGATGAAAACGGCAAGTACAACGCGCACATGATGGCTCCGACTACCAGCTATGCGGTGGTCCGTAAAGGCTATGAGTATCCGGACGCCGTTGTCAAGACGCTGAACCTTTCCATGATGGCTGACTCCCGCCGCATGCCCGCGCCCTTGCCCAATGAGCAGGCTTATGAAAGCTGGCAGATGGCGCCTGTTACCCTGCTGCAGTGCCACTACAACGAAAAGGAAGACAAGGCGCGCAACGTGGTGCTGGCCCTGGAAGGCAAGAAGGACCCCTCTGAACTGATTGCCGAAGAAGTCCGCTGGTATGAGCGCAGCCTGTATGTGCTGGAGAACGGCGCCAAGAAGGCCCTGGAGGACAACATGGCCGACGGCTACTACTTCACCATGGGCGCGTATCCCATCGCCAAGGCCGAGGACGAAGGCATTCTGAACCGCGTTTACGCCGAAACCTATAGCAAATCGGAATCCATGGACAAGAAGTGGGCTACCTTGGAGAAGCTGGAGGACGAAACCTTCCTGCAGATTCTGGCCGGTGACAAGCCCATCGAGGAGTTCGACAAGTTTGTGGAGCAGTGGCTGTCCTTGGGCGGCGCTGATATTACCGCTGAGCTTGCCGCAATGAACGCTGAGTAAGAAACACGCAGGGCAGGTGCGCTCCGGCTGCCTGGAGCGCACCTGCCGCTTTTATCCTGAAAGGAGTCGTGCATATGAGTCACGCTGCCGCGCGCAAAATGAAAATGAAGAGAAAGACCTGGCCTTTTCATGTGCTGCTCCTGCCAGGCGTGCTTCTCTTGCTGGTTTATAACGTAATCCCGCTCTTTATGGGCCTGGTGATTTCCGTGCAGGACTTTGTACCGGCATTTGGTTTCCTTGGCTCCGATTTTGTGGGCCTGGAAAATTTCCGGTTCCTGTTCCAACTGCCGGATACCTATAAAATTATACGCAATACGCTGGTGATCTCCATTGGCAAGATGGCGTTTACGCTGCTTGGCTCCGTATTTTTTTCCATCCTGCTTCATGAGAGTTGTTTCGTACGTTTCAAGAAGAGCGTGCAGACGGTGGCCTATCTGCCGCATTTTCTTTCCTGGGTGATTCTGGCCACAATTTTTCGGAACATATTGGATTCGGACGGCATTATCAATCAGATTCTCCTGTCGATGGGCTTGATTAAGGAGCCTGTGCTTTTCCTGGGAACAAACGCTACTTTCCAGCCGATCATGATTCTGAGCGACGTGTGGAAAGAGTTCGGATATGGCGCGGTGATTTTCATTGCGGCGCTGGCGGGTATCAATCCCGAACTCTATGAGGCTGCCGACATGGACGGGGCGTCGCGGCTGCGCAAAATATGGCATATTACCCTGCCGGCCATCCGCACCACCATCGTGCTGGTAGCCACGCTGAATATTGCGAACATTCTGAATGCTGGCTTCGACCAGATATTCAATCTCTATAGCCCCATTGTTTATGAAACCGGCGATATTATTGATACGTATGTGTACCGCATGGGCTTTATCAGCTACCAGTTCTCCTTGTCCACAGCCATTGGCTTGACCAAGTCCATTGTGAGCTTTGTGCTGATTGTGGTGTCTTACTGGCTAGCGGACCGCTTTGCGGGCTACCGTATTTTCTGAGCAGAACAGGAGGAGGAAAAACATGAAACACTATCGTTCTGTGGAAAACACAGTCGTGGAGGTTGTTGTAACCATCCTGCTGGTTCTGACGCTGATCATGTGCGTATTGCCGCTGTTGAACGTTGTGGCGCTGTCCTTCTCAGGAAAGGAAGCTGCCATTGCCGGCAAGGTATCTTTTCTACCGGTGGACCCCACGTTGGCTTCATATGAATATCTCTTGCAGGATAATCGCTTCTTTGATGCCTTTGGCATTTCTGTACAGCGCGTATTGCTGGGCGGGGCGCTGAACCTGGTGCTGTCGCTTTTCATGGCCTATTCCCTGTCCATGGATAAGCAGCGCTTTCCGGCGCGCAACAGGTACATGTGGTTGTTGATTTTCTGCATGCTGTTCAATGCGGGCGTCGTGCCGTGGTACTTTGCCGTACGCTACACGGGCATTATGGACACGCTGTGGGCGCTGGTGCTCCCGGGCGCCGTTCCAGTGTTTAACGTGATTCTGCTAATGAATTTCTTCCGCAACCTGCCCTCCGCTGTGCGGGAATCCGCTGAACTGGATGGCGCCGGAGAATTCAATCTGCTGTTCAAAATCTACATTCCTTTGGCTAAACCTGCCATTGCGACCATCACCTTGTTCAGCATCGTCGGTCACTGGAACAACTTCTTTGACGGCATGCTGCTGATCAATACCTCGTCCAAGGTGCCGCTGCAGACGTATATCCAGGCGCTGACCATCCGCACGTCCGACATGAGCACCCTGGGACTGTCGGCGGAGCAGATGATGGCCGTGATGTCCCAGCGTACCTTTAACGCGGCGAAGATCGTGGTATCCACGGTGCCGATTTTGCTGTTGTATCCCTTTATGCAGCGGTACTTTATCGCGGGCATTACGTTAGGATCCGTGAAAGAATAAGGAGGGGAAAGCGGCGTGTGTGAAAAATGGAGCAGGGAACGGGCCAACGCCTGGTATGACGCTTTGCCGTGGATTACTGGCTTTAACTTTTATCCCAGCACCACGGTTAATCAGACGGAAATGTGGCAGGCGTATGACCACCGGCGTGTCTTTACCGACATAGGCAAGGAACTGGCATTGGCGCAGTCGTTGGGATTAAATTCCCTGCGAACGCTGTTCCCCTTTGAACTGTGGCAGGCGGACTCGGAAGTGTTTTTCCGGCATGTGGACGAGTTTCTGACGCTGTGCTGCAGCTTTGGGATTACGGTCATGCCGGTGCTGTTTGACGATTGCTGCGTGCCCCGCGCGCAGTATCAGCCGATGCAGTTCGGACCGCAGCCGGACCCGGAGCCGGGATACTTTGGCGGGTCCAGCGTAACGTGCTTTGACGGCACAGAGGATATGGGTTATAATTTAACGGACGAACCGGGGATGGAACCCGTTGTGCGGGCGTACGTCCATCAATTGGCGCAGCGCTATGGCAAGGACCCGCGCATCCTCCTGTGGAACGTCTGGAATGAGCCGGGCAATTCCCATCGGGGAAGCAAATCCCTGCCGATGATGCGCAAGGTCTTTCAGTTCCTGCGGGAAGGGCAGGTCATGCAGCCGTTGACGGCGGATGTCTTTGCGTCCATGCCGGGATGCCCCTATCCGGACGAGTATTTGAAGGATCCGCGCATTGAATCGGAAATTGAGCTGGAAGCGCTGGAACTCTCCGATGTGATTACTTTCCACTATTATGGGGATTATGTGCATACCCGTGCGCTGATTCGCCATTTGCAGGCGTACGGCCGCCCAGTTATTTGCGACGAGTGGCTGCACCGGCCCATGCGCAGCTTGATGCAAACGCATTTGCCGCTGTTCAAGAAGGAACGGGTGGGCAGCTATTTCTTCGGCTTTGTGAACGGCAAGCGTCAGTTCAACGAGCCGTGGGAATTCCTGAAAGAGCGCGAGGATATGGATTTTTCCCTGTGGATGCACGATATTTTTCATGAGGATTTCCGGGCGTATGATCCGGAGGAAATCAGCGTGCTGCGGACGTGCAACTTCGAAGGGTAAAGCCGGGAGAAATTCCCCGGGAAGGCCGGAGGAACAACGGTCCCGCCGCGAAGCAAAGGAGGAAAACCATGCGTATTACGCTTCATCCGGAGCAGAGGGAACAGCGGTTGGAGGATCTGTTCGGCCTGTTTTTTGAAGACCTGAATCACGCGGCGGACGGCGGACTGTACGCGGAGCTGCTTCGGAACCGGAACTTTTCTTTCGATTCCATAGACCGCAAGGAGTACACGCCTTTGACCGGCTGGGCTGCTATCGGAAACGCCCGGATAGACATGGGAACGGAACAGCCGCCCTTTCCGGCGAATCCCCGGTACGCCGTGGTGCAGGGCGAGGCTGGGTGCGGGCTGTGCAATCTGGGCTATGGGGACGGGATTCCCGTGCAGGCGGGGCAGGCCTACCGGTTGACGCTGTGGGCGCGGTCGGACAGCGCGTCTGCGCTGCGCGTACGGCTGAGCGGCGCGGAGACGGCGGTGAACCTGACCGACGCATGGGCGCGCTACGAGGCGCGGCTTGTTCCCGGCGGGGAAAACCTTTCCGCGCGGTTGCTTTTCACGCTCAAAGACCGCGGAAGCTTCGCACTAGCCTTTGCGTCCCTGATGCCTGAAGATACCTGGACGGGGCAGGCGCGCATGCTGCGGCGGGACATTGCCCAGGCGCTGGCTGATATGAAACCGCGTTTCCTGCGCTTTCCCGGCGGATGCCTGACCCATGACGGGCAGCTGGACCCGGACGCCCGGGACGGCATATACAACTGGAAACGTACCCTGGGACCTGTGGAGAACCGGCCCGGACGCCGCAACAACTGGGGGTACCATCAGTCCATGGGCATAGGATTCTACGAATATTTCCTGTTTTGCGAAGATTTGGGCTGCGAACCTCTGCCTGTGGTCAACGGCGGTTTGGACCCGCATCATCTGCGCTTTGCCCAGGGCGAACAGCTCCAGCAATATATTCAGGACGCTGTGGATCTCGTTGAATTTGCCAAGGGCGGCGTGGAGACGCCCTGGGGCAGGGTGCGCGCGGATATGGGGCATCCCGCGCCCTTCCGCCTGAAATATCTGGCCGTGGGCAATGAGGAAATCCACGAGCAGTTTCATGAGAACATGGCGCTGTTTGCGCAGGCGATCCGCCAGAAGGACCCGGACATTCAACTGATTGGCAGCGCCGGCCCTGTGGTTCATGGCGCGCCCTATGCTATGGGATGGGCGTATACGCGCCGCCAGCGCTTGGCGTTGGTGGATGAACATTATTACCAGGCGCCGGAATGGTTCCTGGCCAACTGGGACCATTATGCGGATTATCCCGCGGAAGGCCCCAAGGTGTTTCTGGGAGAATACGCCTCCTGGGGCAACGCCATGGAGAATGCGTTGGCGGAGGCTGCCTACATGACCGGGCTACAGAACGCGCCGGGCGTGGCGATGGCCTGCTATGCGCCCATGCTGTGCCACTGCCAGTATATCAACTGGAAGCCGGATATGCTCTGGTTTGACACGCACCGCCTGGTCAAAACCCCGAACTATCATGTGCAGAGCATGTTTATGCGCCATCAGGGCGACGCCGCCATTGGGCTGGAGGCCACGGACAACGCGCCGGGGGAACGGCTGTCCCGGCCCATTGCCGGCAGGCTGGCGATTTTGGCGGACGAAACGGCCGTGCGGCTTTCGGAAATACGCGTGACGGCTGACGGCGGCGTTCGGGAAATACCGGACGCGCAGCTGGGCGCCACGGAAACGCTGGACCTGGGCGGGCACACGGGGGATTTCCGCCTGGAGCTTACCATGGAGCGCATTTCGGGACGCAAGGGCATATTGATCCGCTTTGGACAGCAGGATGATGAAAATTACTACCAATGGACGGTGGGAGGCTGGCAAAACTCGGATTCCGGCATCGAGACCCGGGTCCGGGGGCGCGGCAGCTGCCTTACCCAGAGCAATCTGTACCTGCAGGACGGCCATGCCTACCGCCTGGCGCTGGAGCTTCGGGAGCAGGAGATAACCGCCTATGTGGATGGCCAGGAATGGAATCGTATCGCGGAACGCCCCCTGCGATTGAAACCGCTGTATCTGGCGGCCAGTAGGGAGGACACCACGGGCGACGTTATCCTCAAGGCGGTAAACGTACAGTCCGCCCCGGTGACCGCCGAAATCCGGACGCCTTGCCGGGACTATGACGCGGAAGTGCTGTGCGCTGCGCCTCAGGCCGGAAATTCCTTTGAATCGCCTGACGCGGTGGCGCCCGTGCGCGCCCATGGCGACGCCACGGATCTGCAAAGCTATACGTTCCCGGGATATTCGGTAACGGTGCTGCGCCTGCACGGGGAAAACCTGTAACATCCCTTCGCGGACAACGCCGCCTCGCGCCCATGACCTTTTCCCGCACAGCGGATCGCGCTTTTGCGGGAAGCAGGCCATGGGCGTTTTGCTTTTGCCCCGCGGAGCTTACGCAGGCTCCCTTGCGCCTGCCGGGGAGGGGGCAAGGGCTTGCTCCTGTGTAAAGCGACCACTTTTTTGAACATTTTGGCCACTTTTTTCACTTTTTTTACATCCGCCTACTTGCTATAATCGTCTCAAAGAAAACCTTCGATCAACGCGGAGCACAAACCGAATAGAGCGTCTGCCTGATGCGAGGGGAAAAATTGGAGGTATGGCCATGAAAAAGTTGTTGGCTCTAACGCTGGCGGTAATGATGCTGCTGACCTTTGCCGTAGCTGCAAGCGCGGAAGGTGAAATACGTATCGCCTGGTGGGGCGGGCAGGAACGCCATAACCAGACCATCGAAGCGCTGGACGCCTACGGGGCGGAGAACGGCGTGACCTTCGGCTATGAATACAACAGCTGGGGCAGCTACTTTGAAACCCTGGCGACCCAGGCCGTGGGACACAATCTGCCCGATGTGATTCAGATGTCCACCACGGATATCATCAACTATGCGACCAACGGGCAAATCGTGGATTTGATGTCCTTTGTGGACGCCGGCATCATTGATCTGAGCAATATTGAAGAAGACAGCCTGTCCGGCGGCATGGTAGGCGATATGCTGGCGGGGTTCACCACGGGCGTGAACACGGTAACGGTGATCTACAACAAGGCGATTTTCGATCAGGCGGGCGTCGCGTATCCCAGCGACGATTGGACCTGGAGCGAATATGTGGATACCGTGAAGGCGGTGTATGAAGCCACCGGCATTCCCAGCGATATTCCCTTCCTGTCGGAGGCGCGCTGGGTGGTGGAGAGCTGGGTGCGCTGCTTCGGCTACGACTTCTTCTCCGCGGACGGGAAGTCCCTGCCCTGGGCGGAGGATGAAACGGTAAAGGCCGCGCTGGTGGCCGCGATTCAGGATGTGGCGGACGGCGTGGAAGCCGGGTATTTCGTGGACCCCGAGATTCAGGTTGCATGGTCCACCACGGAAGAAAATTACATCGTGCAGGGGAAGTCGGCCATGAGCTTCCTGCTGAGCAACTATTATGAGGTGTATTCCACGGCGCTGGGCGCGGAGCTGGGCATGGCCATGCTGCCCCGCATTGACAACGGAACCCAGAGCGGCATGTATCTGAACTCGAACATGTACTGGTGCGTCACTTCCAACGCGGCTGACCCCGAAGCTGCCGCCGCCGTGGTGAACTACCTGATCAACAGCACCGAAGCCGCCAAGTACATTGGCACGGATCGTGGCATCTCCCTGTCCAGCGCCGTGCGCGACTACCTGGCTACCTCGGAGGATACGGACGTGTATACCACCAATGTGCTGAACTACGTCAGCGCCGTTTCCGCTGTGGTACCCAGCGTGAACCCTGCCGATCCGGCCAATTCCGCCGAGCCCATCAGCGTGCTGAAGAACGACTATACCGCGGTGATGTACGGTGAAATGAGCGCCGAGGATTGCGTAGCCGATTTTGTGGAACAGGCTACCTACCTGCTGGCGCAGTAACCGGTCACTCTCCGGTTCGCCCGGCTTTTGCCGTAGGGAACGCGGCCGCGTTTGCCGGTATCGCATTCGAAGCGTTCCGCGCCGGACGCGATCTATACTTCACCGGGACGGGGCAGGCTTGACGGCCCCGTCCCTTTCTTTCGCCCCTGCTTGCGGGCGGACCGACGCGGCGCGTCCGGCGAAGGCGCAGGGCCTGCGCATGGATGCCTGAAAGGAGCTTTTTGCATGACATTGAAACCGACTTTAAGCCCGGCGCTTCGGGCGCAGCGGCGCAAGGACAACCTGGTGGGGTACTTTTTTATCGGGCCGTGGCTGTTCTGCTTCCTGGCGTTTACGGTGGCGCCTTTCCTGGTCTCCCTGGCGCTGTCCTTTATGGACTACAATATGCTGTCCGACCCGGTGTGGGTGGGACTGGACAACTATATTCAACTGTTCACGGCGGATAAGCTCTTCAAGACCTCCCTGGGCGTTACGCTGCAATTCGTGTTTATCGCCATTCCCCTGCGACTGGCCTTTGCGCTGCTGGTGGCGCTGATTTTGAACAGAAAATCCAGGCTCGTGCCGCTTTACCGCGTGGTGTACTACCTGCCGTCCATTCTGGGGGGCAGCGTGGCCGTATCCGTGATGTGGCGGTACTGCTTTTCCAAAACGGGCGTGTTCAATACGGCGCTGCAGGCCCTAGGCATCGCCAGCAACATCAGCTGGATTTCCAATAAGGATACCGCGCTGTGGAGCCTGATTCTGCTGTTCATTTGGCAGTTCGGTTCGCCCATGCTGATTTTCCTTTCCGGACTCAAGCAAATTCCCAAAAGTTACTATGAGGCGGCCGAATGCGACGGCGCGTCCGCGCTTTGCCGCTTTTTCAAAATTACGCTTCCGCTGTTGACGCCGATTATCTTCTTCAACCTGGTGATGCAGATGATCGGCGGGTTCATGGTATTTTCTCAGGCGATGATTATTACCGACGGCGGCCCCATGAACAAGACGCTGGTGTATGCCCTGTATCTGTACCGGCAAAGCTTCGCGTACTACAAGATGGGCTATGGCTGCGCCATGGCCTGGGTGTTGATGGCGATCATCGGCGCGTTTACGCTGCTGGTGTTCCGTTCCTCTTCCGCTTGGGTCTTCTATGAAAATGAAATGAAGTAAAGAAGGGAGGATGGCGTTCATGCGGCAGAAAAAAGCGTGGCATACGGCGGCGTTTCATCTATTTGTGGGCGGACTGGGAATCATCATGATCTATCCGCTGATCTGGATGGTGTTCAGCTCCTTCAAGGAGTCCAGCCTGGTGCTGTCCACCGTGGGGCAGCTGTTTCCCTCCCAATGGCGGATGGACAATTACATCAACGGCTGGAGCGGCTTTGGCGGAACGACCTTCGCTACGTTTTTCAAAAATTCGTTTATCGTGACGATTTTCACGGTGGTCGGGAACGTGTTCGCTTCGGCCATGGCCGCCTACGGCTTTTCCAGGCTGCGCTTCCGCGGGCGGAATCTGTGGTTTGTTTGCATGATTATCACCATGATGGTGCCCAGCCAGGTGCTGATGGTCCCGCAGTACGTATTGTTTCACACCATCAACTGGGTGGATACCTTCCTGCCGCTGATTGTGCCGGAATGGGGAGGACGGGCGTTCTTCATTTTCATGATGATGCAGTTCATCGCCGGCATCCCCAAGGAGTTGGACGAAGCGGCGATGATGGACGGGTGCGGGAAAATCCGCTTGTTCGGCACGGTGATTATGCCGTTGATTGTCCCATCCATGGCTACTTCCGCCATCTTTTCCTTCTACTGGAAGTGGGATGATTTTATGGGATCGCTGCTTTATCTGAACTCGCCGAAAAACTATACGGTATCCATTGCGCTGAAACTGTTCTGCGACCCCACGTCCGTTTCCGACTACGGCGCGATGTTCGCCATGTGCGTGCTGTCGCTGCTGCCCGTGATCGTACTGTTCCTTTTTACGCAGCGGTATATTGTGGAAGGTATTGCCACCTCCGGCCTGAAGGCGTAAACCATGGCGCGCCCTCCGGCGTCCGCCGGAGGGAAGCGCCTCTGCCTGGAAGGATTTTCCGCGTCTTTTCCGAATCGAAGCACTGGGAAAAGGTGGGAGGCGCATGATGAAGGGTTTGACTTTTGTACAGCAGATCGCGCTGATATTGACCGTTTGTTTCGTGTTGCTGGCCTTGTCCGGCTATGCCGTTATGCATGGCATGGAAGAGGCAAACCTGGAAATGCTTTACACGCAGACCATGGAGCTGGTGGCGCTCTCCGTCCGGGAAGCGGAGGAGGAGCTGCTTTCGGCCCAAAACGCGGCATACGACATGATCGTGTCCAACGCCGTGCAAACCGCGGTTAGCGATTACCTGGACGCCGTGGATGCCGGCATGGGCATATCTGCGCTGCAACCCTTCTGGGACAAAATCGAAAGCGCCTTGGTGCAAAGCCTGGGGAATAACGAGCTGATTTGCTGTACCAATTTCATTGATATGCGGGGGAACGTGCGCGCCATGGCCTCCCGGTCCTATCACAAGCTCACGGTGGAGCAGGCCGCCGCCGTCGCGGAACGGGCGGTGGCGGCGGAGGGCGAAACCTTGCTGCTGCCGGGGGAAACGTATTCGGGGCATAAGGATGAACTGCTGATCGTCAAGCAGCTAAGGGAAAAACGGAATCTGTCCATGCGGCATGTGGGCGTGCTTGTGCTGTTTGTGGATATGCGCCTGCTGGGTCAACGCCTGACAAGCACCCACAACGGGATTTATCTGCTGGAAAGCCGGGACGGTTCCCTGCGCTATGTGCTGGGTGAGGAGCAGCCGTCTTCAGTCATGGCGGACAGCTCCTTTGAAAAGCAGGCGGAAGGCGTCCTGGGGCAGTACGCGGTGGTCCGAAGCGCCGGGGATACGTTCTTTGTGGTGAATACGCGGGGCAGCCTGTTTGATTATACCATCAGCATGAAATACGGCCCGTTGTTCGAGCAGGCCAGCAGCCTGGAACAGCGGCATACGCTGATTTTTATCGGCTGCCTGTTGATTGCCCTGCTGTTTTCCGGGGCGTTGGTTACCTGGTTTTCCGCGGATTATCAGAAGCTGGTGACGCATATCCGTTCCGTTTCCGGTACGGATGCGCAGATGATTCCCCCCGTATCCCATATACGGGGCATGAACCGGGAAATCAGGGAGCTGGCCGTCGCCTTTAACGATATGGCGGACCGCGTGAACCAGCTGATTCACGATAATTATCAGGCGCAACTGCTGGTAAAGGAGAGCCAGCTGCTGGCGATGCAGGCGCAAATCAATCCGCATTTCCTGTACAATACCCTGAACTCCATCTATTGGGCGTCCCAAAGCAGCGGCAACGCGCAGGCGGCCGCCATGGCGGAGAGCCTCAGCCAGTTGCTGCGGGAAGCGGTGAATATCAACGAAAGCGTGGTGACCATGGACCGGGAACTTGAGATTACCTGCAACTATATCCGCATCCAGAAGCTGCGCTATGCGGAGCGGCTGAATATATCCTTTGACGTATCGGAAAGCTGCAGCGGCTGCGCCGTGCCCAAGTTCACCATTCAGCCGCTGATGGAAAACGCGGTGAAATACGGCGCGGATCGTATGCTGGAACGGTGCGATATTGAAATCCGTATTTTCAGGAAAGGCGGGGACTGCATCTGCCTGGTGACCAACACGGGCCCGGGCCCAGAGGATGGAGGAAAGACGGCTTCTTCCGGTGAAACGCATACAAGCGTTGGACTGGCAAACATCGACCAACGCATCAAGGCCATCTTTGGGGAACGCTACGGCGTAACGCTGCGGCGGGATGAAGCCGCGGGAAAGACCATAGCGCAGGTCATCATGAAGGCCATGACGCCGGAGCAGCTGAGCCGGAAGGAAGGTGAGGGAATTGGATAACGGTTCCTATCGCATTATCGTGGCGGATGACGAGGCCATTGCCAGGGAAGCGCTGGCCACGCAGATTCCAAAGCTGATACATGACGCCCAGGTGGTCAAGGTATCCGCCAACGCCTTTGAAGTGCTGGAGTATCTGGAGGCGCATGAGGCCGACCTGCTGCTGGCGGATATTCGCATGCCCATGATGGATGGCCTGGAAATGGTCAAGCAGCTCCGAAGGACCTGCGCGGACATGGATATTATTATCATCAGCGGGTACGCCGATTTCCGCTATGCGCAGCAGGCCATTCGGTACGGCGTGCGGGATTATCTGGTAAAACCCGTGGATACGGGCGCCCTGGTAAACGCCGTTTCCAAGGCGCGGGACAGCTGGGAACGGAAGCGGTTGTCCGCTCCGCCCCAGGGGCGGCTGCTGCCGCCGGATGCCGCGCAGGACGAACACGCCGCGTATTCGCCCACGGTGCGCCGTCTCCTCAATATTATCGACGAAGAGCTTGGCAATGAGCAGCTCTCCCTGAAGTGGATTTCTTCCGAGCAGATGTTTCTGAACGAAAACTATCTGAGCAAGCTTTTTCAGCGGGAAGTCGGGCAGCGCTTTTCGGCTTATCTGCTCAGTAAGCGCATGCAGCACGCCATGCGCTTGATGCTGCGGGACCCGGATATACAGATTCACGCGGTGGCTCGGGAAACGGGATACGGCGATAACGCGCAGTACTTCAGCATCGCCTTCCGAAAATATGCCGGTTTGACGCCCACCGAATATAAAAAGCAAATCAGGAAAGGAATATAACCCATGAAACCGTATGAGTTTGAAATCATTGATTTTCATACGCATCCTTACCTGTGCCCCGAGCAGAGCCTGTGCATGTATGAACAGACCGTACCGGAAACCACGGAGGAAATGGACGGGCAGCTGCGCGCCTTTGGCGTGGACCGCATCTGCGGAAGCGTGCTGCGCAAGGACTGGAAATTTTCCATGGAGGAGCTGAACGGGGCCGCGCTGCGGCTGCGCGAGAAATTGGGGGAACGATATATCCCGGGGTTCCATATTCATCCGGGACAGGTGGAGGAATCTGCGAAAGTTGTCCGCGAGATGACGCGGCGCGGCGACCGCCTGATTGGCGAGCTGGTGCCCTACATGCATCAGTGGTCGGAGCAATGCACATGGGAGGAATGCAACCGGCGCCTGAGCGCCATTCTGGAGGAAGCCGGGTCCCATCCCTTGGTTGTGAGCTTCCATACCATGTGGGAATATCCCATAGAGCCTTTGATTGAAGCGCATCCCGACGTTTGGTTCGTTGCGGCGCACCCCGGTGAGCGCCCCGGCGTGGAAAAGCAGATCGCGCGTATGCGGCAATACGACAACGTGTGCCTGGATCTGTCCGGGACGGGTATTTTCCGTTTCGGCTGCATTCGCCGCCTGGTGGACCAGGCAGGCGCCGAGCGGATTCTTTTCGGTACCGATTATCCGATTTGCAACCCGCAGATGTATATCCAGGCTGTCCTGGGAGAAAATCTTGGCGGACGCGTCAACGAATTGATTTTCAGCGGCAACGCGAAACGTGTGCTCGGGCTGGACGCCCGGTAAGCAGGACGGCGCGGGCGCAGCGGGTGCGGAGCGTCGCTCCCATACTGGTCCGGGCGGAAAGCAAAGTGCAATGCTTGATTTTCTCAAGCGACAAAGGCTTCCCAAAGGCAGCGGGGAAGCCTTTTGATTATTTCCGCGGGCGCTGCTTTTCCAGGGTTAGGAAGCAAAGCGCCGCTGAAAAAAGCAAGCCGGAATATGTGCGAAGGCCCCTTGTGACCATATGACGATTGTGTTATAATAACCAAAACATAGGACGAGGGAGGACGCTGCAGGAGAACGCAGGAATGAAAAGCGCGGCTTGCAGCACCTGCTTTTTGCTGTGAAATCCCGTGGCGTTTGGCTCCGAAAAGCATGGCCAAAGCCGGGTTCCCAACGGCAAAAGGCGCTTCCTTGACAATATGCCGCGCCGGTGACATGTTTCTTCTTTTTCTTGCTGAGGACTTTTCGTTGGGAATGCGACTTATCTATGTGAAGGAATCGCGTTTCCGTTTTACGTCAGGAGGTGAGCGCGACGCCACATCCATCAGATGACCGGTTCTCGCGGACGCCGTCCGGCATGTTGCGCCCGCCGGCGCCCCGCAATCCCCGGAAAAAATCCTTTCGAGACAAAATAAGCAGGTTGATCATGGTGCTTTCCGCCGCGCTTTTCGTCTTTGCGCTGGCGGAGCTGGCACAGTACGTTCTCCATACGCTGCGAAGCCGGCAACAGGCGGAGATGTTGCAGCAGGCGAACCTGCTGGCCATGCAGGAGGCTGCGGCGGACGCGGCAGCGACTGCGCAGCCGCCTACGCCGGCGGTGACGGCCAGTTTGCCGGCCAGCGCGGCAACGGCGGCGCCAACGGCCACGCCCAT
Source organism: uncultured Oscillospiraceae bacterium (assembly GCA_964540735.1). Taxonomy (GTDB): domain Bacteria; phylum Bacillota; class Clostridia; order Christensenellales; family Aristaeellaceae; genus Egerieenecus. Next base: position 4,370 of record CAZINY010000015.1, on the reverse strand, counting down.
AGCGTTCAAGGTGATGTCTTCGCGCTTTGCGAAGCTGAAGCAGCAAAACCAGGATATAGTGGCCTGGCTTACCATTCCGGATCAATTGGACATCGCCGTGGTGCAGCGGGACAATAGCTACTATTTGAATCGCGACTATCAGGGCTACCACAATATCAACGGGGCCATTTTCCTCGATATGCATTGCGATCTGACCAAAGATCCGAAAGCGCTGATTTTATACGGCCACAACATGAAAACGGGAGCGATGTTCGGCAATCTGCGCAAGTATGAGGAATACAGTTATTTCCGCACCCATCCCACCGTCACCTGCGATACGCAGTATGAGGAGGGCAAATTCCTGGTCTTTGCCGTGCTGCGCGTAAGCACTGTTTGTGGTTCTATACGTTTTGTAAATTATCCCATGTACAACCAGATGACGCAGGAACAGCGTGAAGAAACCCTGGCCGCGCTTCTGCAGCTCAATGCGTTCACATCCCCGGTGGAAGTCAGCACGGAGGATCAGCTGCTGATTCTGTCCACATGTACAGGCGACGAGCATGAGCGTTTGCTGGTATGCGCCCGCCGCATGCGCGACGGCGAGGAAGACGGTTAAACGCGGCCGTGAAGGCCTGGATCCAGGAAGGATAAGAGGATTCATAATTTACATATGCGGAGAGGAAGAAGGATGACGATGTACAAAAAGGCGTTGCGGTTGCTACTTGTTTTCTTGCTTTTGCTGGGCATTTGCGTACAGGCGTTTGCGGAAGGAGGCACAGGCGTTACAGGGGACACTGTGGTGCTGGAGGATAAAAATCTCTACAAGAGCCACCCGCTGTATATTGACCTGAATCTGAATGCCAACGAGAGCGCCGATGATGACAATTTCGTTGTCATGCAGGAGGGGGCTGCCATCCTCTATGCCACATCCGGCATGCACATGGATGTTTCGGCGGAGAAGGCTACCTATACGCTTTACAATCCCTCCAGCGCGGCGAAAAGCATCACGCCCGGCACGCCGGTGGCTTTCATCGACGCGGACGAACTGCAGGCTTATTTCTTCATGCCCACACAGGTTGCGGTGCAGGCGGACCGCATCGTCTTTACATGCAATCCTCAGGGCGTTACTTCGGAACAGCTGTTCTTGAAGGTTGGCATAAGCGTTTCCAAAACCTTTCCGTTCAACAAGACGCTTTCCTATTCCAATCCTGCTGGCACGCTGAAATTCAATGGCGAACTCAGCGGTAGTTTTTTTGTCAAGGTAAAATATAACGGCTTTACGCTGGAGGTGGAAAGTTGGGTAGCCTACGATCTCAAGAAGGCAGTTCTGGAAATCAAGGATAACTTTTCCCAAGAGATCCCTATTGCCAAGATCCCGTTCTCCGGTGTCCCGGGCCTGGGTCTGGAAGTGGGCGTAGGGCTGGGGCTTGCCGTTGAGGGCGACACAGAAATCAGCTTTGATATGACTGGTGGCAAGACCGGCTTCAAGGGCAGCATCAGTATTTTGGGGAAACCGAAATTCAGCAGTTTGTCCCAAAAACCTGCGTTGAGTGTGCAGGAAATTATTGCCGAGGGTGACTTTGAAGTGGACTTGACCCTTGGGCCCTCTTTGGATGTATTCTCCGTTGCCGGCGCGGGTTGCGACATTGCTGCGGGAATTGACATTGCGGCTGAGCTCACGGGAGACGAAGGCGGCAGGCCGCAGGATGCTTCACAGGACGTGAACATACGTCCTTTTAACAGCAACGTGTGGCACGTCTGCAAGGAGCTTTCCTGCGTGCAGGGCGAGATCGACGTGCTGGCGAAGCTGGAAGCCTGGGTGCAGTTGGGAGGGCACGTCTGGTCCGTGCATTATGACCTGTTCCGGGAAAAATACTCCGATTTCCATTATTCCTTTACCTTCAAGGAATTTGCGCTTGCACCGTGTGAACACTACCTCTATCAGGTACATGTACTGGTCAAGGATACGGAAAACCAGCCCATGAAGGACGTGGACATCGCCTATACGGAGGTGCCGCCTCAGGCCGACCGCAAGGGTGAAGACTACATCAAAGGCACGACGGACGACAATGGATATGTCCATTTGTACATGCCGGCGGGAAACGTCAAGATTACCGCTACCTCATGGCAAACGGATCCTGACGATCCTTCGGGAACGGCGCACGTCAAGAAAACCGTGGATTACACGGTTATTGCAAGCGGACATGAACAGGAGACGGTTATTCAGCTTCCGCTTTACCATTATATGGAGCTGATATATTTTGACGAAAACGCGAATGGCGCCCCGGTAGAAAATATGCCCCAACCGTTCTGGGTTGAGGAGGACCACGAGGGTATGATTCCGAATGAGGTTCCTCGGCGGGAAGGATATCAATTCGTACAGTGGAATACGGAGAAAGACGGCAGCGGAACGAAGTATTTCCCCGGTGATAAGATCAAGGTTCAGAAGGTCAACATTCAACTGTATGCGATTTGGACGACGCAGCCGGTGGTTGATTTCCACGTCATCCGCTATATTGCCAACGGAGGCGTGCTGGCGGACAATCCCCAGCTTTACTATAGGAATACGGACGGCTTTATGCTTATAAATCCCTGGCGAAAGGACTATGTATTCACCGGTTGGACGTGTCCGGAGATCGGTCTGGACGAACCGGCCCTGCAGGTGACAGTACAGTGCAACGATCCATTTGCAGGCTCGGACTTTGTGGACAGGACCTATGTAGCCAATTGGAAGCATGTTACCTATAACGTCATCTGGCGCAACTGGGACGGGGCCTGGCTGGATGTGAGTCGAGACTTGGCGTATCAGACGTGGCCGAGCTATACGGGACCCACGCCGCAACGGCCTTCAGATAGTCAGTATTTCTACCTTTTCGCCGGTTGGATGCCCGAACTGGCTGCGGTAACCGAGGATGCGGAGTATACTGCTGTATACAATGCGTATCCGCTGCTCAAAATTACTTCCTCGCCTACGGATCAAAATGTGCTGAAAGGTACGGAAGTAACGTTTACCGTGGGCGTTACCGGGGGTGTTCAGCCATATACCTATCAGTGGTACATGATTCCTGCGGGCCAGGCCGGGGAGCCCTCCGATGGTACGGGCACGGCCGTGCTCAATGCCAACACGAATACGTTGTCTGTTACCGCAGATGATACCACGAATGGCAACCGCTATTACTGTGTAGTGGGGGATGCGGTGGGGCAGCGCGTAGCATCAGAGGCAGCGACCCTTTCCATAGACCAGCCTTTACTGATTTTGGTTTCCTCGCCCCAGGACAGGACATGTCTGGTGGGAGAGAAAGCGGACTTTGCCGTTTCCGTTACCGGGGGCGTGCAGCCATATACCTATCAATGGTATGTTATTCCGGGCGAACGGGCAGGGATCAGTCCGTTTGCAACCGCCATGGCAGAGGAAGGCACGGCAATTGCCGGAGCGGTTTCTGATACGTTGACTGTTACGGCCACCATCCAGCTTAACGGCAACCGGTATTACTGTGTGGTACGGGATGCCGTGGGGCAAGCGGTTGAATCGCAGTCCGCGCGCTTGAACGTTGTGCAGCCTGCGCCGCAGACCGGGGACCATTTCCCGCTGCTCCCGTTGCTGATATTGCTTTTCGGTAGCGGCGCCGTTCTGATCTTTGGACGCACGGCACGAAAACGTTTGGACAGCCGGCATGGAGCGCAGGGATGAAAAGTAGCTCCTGCGGAGCCAAACGAAAGCGCCAAGACAGGGAACAGACTATGGAAAAATGAGAAGAAGTCGGAGAGGCCGCGGCCTCTCCGACTTTCATTCATGCAGCACAGCGCTTGCTGGACCGTTGATTTTGCTTGCAAAATCAATTCCTTACAACTTCGGACGGCCTCTGGTTGGCCGAAGTTGCTTTCTTGAAAAAAGGCATATTTCCATGTGAAGGAAAATGAGATTTCAGCCTTCCCTATTTGAAAAAAAATCAACAAGTATGGGGCCCGAAGGAGTCCAGGGGGCGATCGGAAAGCCCCCTGGTCGCGCCCGGAGGCGCGAAACCTTCTGCGCCTGCAAGCATGCAAGGGGCAACTTGCAAGCAAAGAGGCAAAATGCTTTGTCAACGGTCAGAGGGAGGCATGCATAGCATGCCTCCCCGCGAAAGAAACTTATTTCCCGGCCATCTGGCGCTCGGCCTGCTCAATCAGGCGCTTCACCATATAGCCGCCAATAGAGCCGGCCTGGCGGGAGGGCAGGTCGCCGTTGTAGCCCTGCTTCAGGTTGATGCCCAACTCGCCGGCAATTTCATACTTCATATTGTCCAGGGCCGCGCGGGATTCGGGCACCTCAATCTTGCCGCTGTTCTGGTTCTGGGCCTGGTTCTGATTCTGATTCTGGTTATACATGTTGCATTTCTCCTTTCAACGTT
>CAZINY010000014.1:0-52945 GCA_964540735.1 uncultured Oscillospiraceae bacterium | reverse complement strand
ATACGAATAGAAGTCGGAGGGGCTGCGGCCCCTCCGACACCTCCCTGGGGTTTTTCGACAGACTGAAAAGGGCGTGTTGCAGATCTGCCTTTCTGCAACACGCCCTTTTGGTTTTTTCCTTTGGATGCTTTATTCCATACCGGCGGTGAGCACATCCAGCACGCCGTATTGTTCCAGCAGTTGGAAGACGCTCTGATAGCTGGAGGAAGGCAGCGCTACCAGGACGGGAAGCATGCCTTCCATGAAGGGGCCTTTGACTTCCTGGACAAATGCGGCCAGGGTATCCTCGTATACGGAGAAAATATTGATGCCCGCGTCGATCAGCTCCCCGGGTTCCCAGCCCAGCGCCACGTCGGGTACGCACTCGGTCAGTGTGCCGGTAATGGCCAGCATTTCCGCGCCGGTATCCGAATGGGTCTGGACGGCGCTGATTTGCCATTCGCTCAATCCATCCGCCTGGGTGGCGCGGCTCCAGTCCACGGCCCAGCGCAGGTGGGATTCGTTCAGCATACTGCCGGTGCGGTCCAGGGTCAGCTCCGCCTTGCCCTGGCCGTCTTCCCCGGTGGGCAAGCCCGTTGCCGACAGGGCAAGATCCAGCACATCGGCCTCTTCTTCCAGGCCAAAGCACAGGCGCAGGCTGTAGCTGTCTGCGGTCTGGGACATGGAGGCCTGGGCGGTGTAGCCTTCGGCGGTGGCGGGCAGCGTCAGCGTCCAGCCCTGCGCATCCCGGCGGAACAGGGTCAGCTCCCCGGTGGTCCAGGTCTCCGTTTCGCCTTCCACCATGACGCGAATACCTTCCGCGTCCAGGAATCCGTCCGCCCATTCCGGGGCGGCCAGCAGGGCCTCCAGGACCATGCCGTCATACCCCGCGTCCAGCAGCATGGCTTGCAGCCAGCAGGAGAACGCGCGGTCATACTGGGCGGTATCCGCCAGCAGGGGAAGCATTTCCAGAATGTCTTCCCGCGCAATGACGCGGGAGCCTTCGGAAGCGTTCATCACCGGGTTCCATACCGCTGCCAGGGCTTCAAAGGCGCTGGTATGGGCATAGGTGCTGGTACACAGGGCAATATTTTGCAGGGGCATGCCCAGGTAGAAATAGCTCTTCATGGAAAATTCCAGCCAGGCCAGCATGTTCAGCATCATTTGCTGGTCCCCCAGCAGATTGCTTCCCACCACGATATGGCTGGGCGTCCCGTACAGGTGCAGGTTGATCAGGTCCTCCTGCCCGTTCAGGGAGAAGGACACGCTGGAGTCAAAGCTCGCGTTCGTGTCCAGCAGGTCTCCTTTCCAGGCCAGGGTGGACTGCACGCCCAGCATGTTGAGCATATCCGCAATGCCCTGCAGCAGCTCCTGGTCCTCCTGGGGATAGGCGGAGGGGTCCATTCGGAAGCCCAGCTGTATGCGCAGGCCGTGGACCTCCTCTTCCGCCGAGGCAAAGGGCACGCACAGTACCAGAACCATGAGCAGCGCCAACGCGCGCCGTAGTCGATGCATGAAAATCCTCCTTCATAGTCTCTGATGAATGCTCTGATTATAACACATTTCACCTGAAAAGAAAATTGCCGCAGCCTGTCAAAAATTGTTTCAGGCTGCGGCTGGGTTGATGCAACGCGTTTTTAGGGAATGTACAGCGTGGCGCTCATGCCCGGCAGCATGTCCTGGGTGTTGCTAATGGCCAGGCGCACCTCATAGTAGGCGGCGTTTTGCATTTCCACGCCCAGGGGCTTGATTTCCGTGACCTGGCCGGTATATTGCCGGTCGGAATACGCGTCCAGGGAGAAAGAGAGCGTGTCGCCCACCCGGACCCGGGAGAGATAGACCTCGTCCACCATGGCGCTGAGCTCCAGCTGGGACAGGTCTTCAATTTCGCACAGCAGCTGTCCTTCGTACACCTGCGCGCCGGAGGTGACATACAGGGCGGATACCGCGCCGTCCACGGGGGAGAGCACGTTGCCGCTGGTTACGCTGGGCGAGCATGTGGAGGTGGTCAGCTCCATAATCAGGTCCCCTGCGGTTACCTGCTCTCCGGGCTGCTTGTAAATGGCCAGCACCCGGCCCACGCCGGTGAGCTGCGCGTCGGGGTAACGGCAGACCGTGCCGCTGCCCACCTTTTTCTTGTTGCTGCGCCCCTCGTCCCGGAAGCACTGCACCTTGTCGCCCACCTCATAGTCCCCGGAAAGAATTTCCACGGTATAGCCCGCATCGGTGACCGCGGTGACCCGGCCTGTGCCTTCCTCGTCGTTGAGCTTGAGATAGAGGGTCTCGCCGGCATGAAGGTACCGGTTTTCATCGTCGTTATAAGCGTCGCGGGTGGTTGCGCTCAGGTACAGGGCGTTGGCCGGCTCAATGACGGCCAGGGCGCCATAGCGCTGCTGCACGCTTTCGGCGTCGTCCCCCTGCTGGGCGAAAACTGCCTGCAGGGTGCCCGTTTGGCTGGCGTAAATCTTCAGGGTATCCAGCGCCATGAGCAGGTCGCCGGCGCTGACGCGGTCCCCCTGCGCCAGGTCAAAGCTCAGCAGCGTGCCCGCGTAGGGCGCGGTAACCCGGGTGGTGACGGAAGAAACCACCGTGGCGTTGGCCGTTGCCAGGGACGCGCCTTCCTCCGCCATGGCGGCGGGGCAGAGCAGGCATAGGCATAAAAGCAACAGAACCAGTTTTTTCATCAGGCACATTCCTTTCTGAGAAGATTTTCCGGCGTTATTCCACGGACTTCAGCGCCTCCACCATGACGATGGAGCGTACCTTGTGCGTCAGCAGCCGCTGGATAACCATGGAGAACAGGGCCGTGATGACGCTGCCCAGCACGATGCTCTGCAGCGTTACATGCACCACATAGCAGAGGTTTTCCGACTCCGCCAGGTTCAGGATCACCCCAGTAAACCCGATGCCCGGGGCGATGGAAATGGCGATGGCCGCCAGGGTAATCAGCGTATTTTCCCGGAGAATCAGCCGGCGTATCTCCTTTTGGTGATAGCCCAGCACCTTCAGGGTGGCGTATTCCCGCGTGCGCTCGGCGAAATTGATCAGCCCCATGTTGTAGCAGATGACAAAAGCCATCAGCAGGGCGATTATCATCAGTATCACAAAAATTACCGAAATGGTGTTCAGGAAAATCAGCGCCTCCTGGGCCTGGTTTTCCGTGGTGTCGATTTCGTCCACCTCAACGCTGTCCTGGAGAATGCTCAGGCAGGTCTCCGAAGGATTCAGCAGGTAAATGGCCGTGGGAGTGAAAGCGCCCTTGCGCAGCCCTTCCCAGGTGGTTCGGGTGAGGTACACGCCCGGCGCCAGGTTGTTTTCCACGATCTGGTTTACCGTGAGGGTAAAGCGCTGGTCATCCCCGGCCAGCTGGCAGCTCACGGTGTCGCCCACCTGCAAGTCCAGCTGTTCGGCCACTTTTTCCGTGACCGCCATACCGCCGTCCATCAGGGGAACGTACACTCCGCCGGGACCCAGGCGCAGCAGCTGCTGCCCGTCCTCCACCACCGTAAGCGAGGTGGTCTTTTCCCCGCCCGCCGCGGTGAGGCGCAGGGAGCTTTCCATGACGCATTCCACCGCTTCCGCGTCCAGGCGGCGCTTGTAGGCGTCGGCGTCCCCCGCCTGGCTGTTCAGCGAAACCGCCACATTGTAGCCGATGGTCTGATGGTAATGGGTGTCAATGGTTACCTGCACCGAATCCTGCAGCCCCAGGGAGGCAATGAGCAGCGCATTGCAGCAGATGAGCCCCACCGTGGATACCAGGGTGCGCATTTTGCTCCTGGCCAGGTTGCGGAATACCATTTTGCCGTTGAAGTCCAGCCGCCGCCACAGGGGGCGGACACGCTCCAGCAGGAGCTTGCGGCCGTCCTTGGGGGGCTTGGGCCGCAGCAGGGACGCGGCGCTTTCCCGGGTGGTTTTCCCATAGGTAATCAGGCAGATGACGGTGCTGATGACCACCGTAAGCCCGGTCATGCACCAGCTTTGCACGGAAATGGCCGGGCGGATCAGGAAGGGATATTCATTCTGTCCCACCAGAATATCCCAAATGGTGGCGGGCACCACCCAGTGCCCCAGCATCACGCCTATCAGCGAGCCGATCAGGGAGGGCCAGATGGCGTAGGACAGATAGTGTCCGCGGATCTGCCGGTGGGTGTAGCCCAACGCGCGCAGGGTGCCGATCTGCTGGCGTTCCTTGTCCATCATACGAGTCAGGGTGGTCATGACGATCAGGGCCGCCACGGCATAGGCCGCCAGGGGAAATACGATGGATACGCTGCGGAACATCTGGGCGTTGCTGCGAACCACCACGGTGCTTTCGTGCGCGTCCTGCCCCAGAATGAAGGCGGAGGGAAGCGCCGCCGACAGGGCCTGGCGCACCGTCTCCGTGTCCGCGCCCTCCTCCAGGGTGACCACAATCTGCGTCAGGGGAATATCGGCAAAAGCCCGGGCGTTTACCAGCACATAGCCGTACTTGCTCAAGTCCGTGGAAAGCCCCATGCCGCCGCTGACGCTGACAAACTCCGGGCTGTTCACAATCCCGCGGATAAACAGGTTGTATTCCACGTCCATATATCTCAAGGTGATCCGGTCGCCCACCTGCAGGTTTTGCGCCTGCGCAAAGCCTTCCTGGATCAGGCAGCCCCGCAGGTCGTCCGTTTCCAGCGCCTCCCCGGAGAGAACTTCGGGAATGTTAATGAGCATCGCGCCGTCATAGGCGGTAACGTTCAGGGTGGCGTCCCCGGGCAGGCTGGTCTCCATATCCAGGGAAAACCGGGCCTGGGCTTGCCTGACGCCGGGAATGGCCCGTACCTTGCTCAGGGCGTCCCGGTCCGCCGAGGCCAGGGAAATCCAGAAATCTGCCAGATTGTTGCGCTGGAAATATGTTTCGTTGGTGGCCTGGGTCATCAGCGCCAGGGTATCAATTCCCGAGAACAGGAAAACCCCCAGCACGCACAGCACCATCAACGCGATAAACTGCATGGCGGAGTGGCGCACATCCCGTAGCAGTTTCTTTTGCAGCACCGATTTTACCATGCGATCTCCTCCACCGACGCGGGGTGATCGTTCAGCTCCACGGCCGAGATTCCGCCGTTTTTCATATGGATCACCCGGTTGCCCAGGGGCGCAATCAGCGCGTTATGGGTGATGATGACCACCGTGGCCCCGTGTTCCCGGCAGATATCCACCAGCAGGCGCAGCACCTGCACGCCTGTCTTGGAGTCCAGGGCGCCCGTAGGCTCATCGCAAAGGAGCAGGGCGGGGTTTTTGCACAGCGCCCGGGCGATGGATACCCGCTGCTGCTCGCCGCCGGATAGCTGGGCCGGGAAGTTGTTCATCCGTTCCCCAAGCCCGACCTGCTCCATTACCTTCACCGGGTCCAGGGCGTTGGGGCATACCTGCCGCGCCAGTTCCACGTTTTCCAGAGCGGTCAGGCTGGGCATCAGGTTATAAAACTGAAACACGAAGCCCACATCCAGCCGCCGGTAGTCCGTGCGCTCCCGGCCGGTCATGGCCGTCACATTCTTGCCGTCCACGGTGATGGTTCCGCCCGTGGCTTTGTCCATGCCCCCCAGCAGGTTCAGCACCGTGGTCTTGCCCGCGCCGGAAGGCCCCAGGATTACGCACAGCTCCCCTTTTTCAATCTCAAAATTGACGTCGTTGGCAGCCAATACCTGGCTGTCCCCCATCTGATAAATCTTGCTGACATGCTCAAAGGTAATGTAGCCCACGCCGCGCTCACGCTCCTTGTTCCGGGCGGGAAACAGCCGCCCCGGCTTCTGCTTTCCGATTACAATTATAAAAACGCCTTCCGGAAATTGGCAACCAACTGATCTCGCCGAAGTGTACCAAAGTCAACAAACGTTTGAAATTTGTTGTTTTTAAACGCGGAAGTTTACAGTCTGGACATATTTTCCAGTGCGGGGCCATGGATTGCAAGCGATTTGCAATGTTTTCCGCGCGATTTGCAATTGCGTCCCGCGCCGGGCGTTGCTATGCTGTTGGTAACGGGGCGCGCCCGGGACGAGCGGGGCGCGCCGGAAAGGAGGCGGATGCATATGATTCGCGTAGCGCTGGTGGGCCTGGGCGGGATTTCCGCGGCCCATATCCAGGGGTACCTGACTTTTCCGCAGCGATGCCGGATCGTCGCCATGGCGGACATTGTTCCGGAAAAGGCGCGAAAGCGCGCCAGGGAGTATGGGGTGGATTGCGAGATCCTGGACGACTACCACAAGCTGCTGGGGCGCGGGGACATCGACCTGGTGGATATCTGCACCCCGCCCTACGTGCATGGGGAGATGGCGGTGAACTGCCTGCGGGACGGTATCAACGTGCTGTGCGAAAAGCCCATGGCGGCTTCCCTGGAGGAGTGCGACCAGGTGCTGGCGGCGGCCCGCGAGAGCGGGAAGCTGTTTTCGTCCATTGCCCAGAACCGTTTCCGCGCGCCCATTGCCGCGTTCAAGGCGCTGCTGGACAGCGGCCTGGCTGGGCCGGTGAAGCACTTCCAGGTGGATTCCTTTTGGTGGCGCGGGCACTGCTATTATGACATGTGGTGGCGGGGGACCTGGGAAAAGGAGGGGGGCGGTTGCACCCTGAATCATGCCGTCCACCATATTGACATGCTGTGCTGGATGATGGGCCTGCCCCAGGAGGTGGTCAGCGTGCTGGGCAATGTCGCCCACGACAACGCCGAAGTGGAGGACCTTTCCGTATCCGTGTTGCGGTATCCCGGCGCGCTGGCTACCATAACGGCTTCGGTGGTTCATCACGGGGAGCGGCAGGCGCTGACCGCCCAGTGCCAACGGGCCTGCATTGCCGTGCCGCACCGGGTGTTTGCCTCGCAGAGCCTGCCCACGGGCTTTCCCAAGGAGGACGCCGGTCTGGAAGAAGCGCTGGACGCGCTCTATCGGGCGCAGCCGCCGTTGCCATACGAGGGGCATACCGCGCAGATTGAGAATGTGCTGGGCTGCCTGGAGCGCGGCGAAAGCGTCCCGGCTGTCACCGGGGAGGACGGCCGCCGCGCCATTGAGCTCATTACGGCCATTTACAAGGCGGGCGCTACCCGCCGTCCCGTCGCCCTGCCCCTGACCCCGGAAGATCCTTTTTACACCGTGGCGGGCATCCGGGCCCACGCGCCTCATTTTTATGAAAAAACCGCCAGCCTGGCGGACCTGGGGGAGAACGCGGTACTCCCGGGGAATTATTTCAAGGGCTGAACGGCCCTTGCACATTAAGGAGGATATGCCTTATGCAATGCAGCGACGGGATGAACTACGCTCCCAAGGGAAAGCCGGCGCCCGTGGTGAAGCCGGGAGAATTTGTCTTTGCCGCCGTGGGGCTGGATCACGGCCATATCGGCGGCATGTGCAACGGCCTTACGGAGGCCGGCGCGACCCTGAAGTGGATTTATGACCCGGACCCGGCCAAGGTGGCGCAATATGTCCGCATGTTTCCCCAAGCCAGGGCGGCCCGCTCCGAGGCGGAAGTGCTGGAGGACCCGGAGGTGCGCCTGGTAGCCGGCGCCTGCGTTACCAGCCGGCGCTGCGCGCTGGGGCTGCGGGTCATGGCTGCCGGGAAGGACTATTTCACCGACAAGGCGCCCCTGACCACCCTGGAGCAACTGGCCGCCGCGAAGAAGGCTGTGGCGGAGACGGGGCGCAAGTACATGTGCTACTATTCCGAGCGCCTCCATGTGGAAAGCGCCGTCTACGCGGGCCAGCTCATCGCCCAGGGGGCGATCGGCAAGGTGATGCATGTGGCGGGATTCGGCCCGCACCGCCTGGGGGCGGCAGGCCGCCCGCGCTGGTTCTTTGAAAAGGAACAATACGGCGGCATCCTTTGCGACATCGGTTCCCACCAAATTGAACAGTTCCTGTTTTTCACCGGGGAGGAGGATGCGCGGGTTCAGTTCAGCCGGGTGGCAAACTATGCCCATCCGGATTATCCCGAACTGGAGGACTTCGGGGACTGCTCCCTGGTGGGCGCCAAAGGCGCCACCAACTACTTCCGGGTGGACTGGTTTACCCCTGACGCGCTGCGCACCTGGGGCGACGGACGCACCTTTATCCTGGGAACGGAAGGCTATATGGAGCTGCGGAAATACATTGACCTGGCCCGGCCCGAGCAGGAGAGCGACCATGTGCTGCTGGTAAACCGGGACGGGGAGCAGCACTTTCACGTGCGCGGACAGGTGGGATTCCCCTTCTTTGGGGAACTGATCCTGGACTGCCTCCACGGCACGGAAAACGCCATGACCCAGGCGCATTGCTTCAAAGCGGCGGAGCTGTGCGTCCGCGCGGAGCTTCAGGCGCAGGTTATCGGCAGACCCGGGCAGCTTCTGGACGGCCCGGCGCTGTGGGAGCGGGTATAAAAAAGCGGGGCGCAAACCGCTTCGGGACGCATGCCTGGCCCTGTTGCCAAAGGAAATGATGAAACGATTGTCTTCGTAGCCCGCAAGCGATGCAACAGTCAGGCGGGCGGAGGCTTCCGGAGGGGAAGGCGGCGGACTCAAACGGAACGAGCGGAAAACTTTGACAACGGCCTGAACGCAAAGCGCGTTGCATGGGTTCGCGGGGATGCCGCAAGCCTATGCAACGCGCTTTTTTATGCGGAAGGGGTTGCCGCTCGTTGCGGGCGGCGCACCTTGCCCCTGAGCCAGGCGAATATCCGGGCGGCGTCCCTGCGCAGCACGGAGAAGCCAAGCCCCGCCAACACGCAATATATGGGCAGGTACAGGTAAAGGTATCGGACCCGGGCTTCAAAGATCATCAGGAAAACCGTGATGCCTGCTATGCTGAGCAGCATTGCAGCAAACAGTCCGGTATGCACCTCCCGCCGGGCACGGACAGCCCAAAGCGCCGTCAACAGCACGAAGAGCCATATGCCCTGGCTAAGGCTGGCGCGGACGGCAAACAGCGAACCGCCCTGCTGTTGAATGTCGTTGAGCTTTCTTAGCAGGGGCGCGGCCAGGGCGTTGGGAGGGTCGGGAACTTCCTGGAAAAACCCGCCTTCCTTTTCCCAGGCGAACAGGCCGTCGTTGTAGACGGTGAGCAACTTCTTGGCCATGTGCGTTGCCGTTCCCGCCAACCCCATTTCCCGATAGCGTTCCAATCCTGTGCTCCAGCCCAGCAGGTTTCGTTCCTCCGGCGTGGCGCAGGCCACAGAGGCGGCGACATCCTCGGCGTCGTAGGTGCCGCCGGCGCGTTCGCTGGCGCCCATCATGAAGTAGTGCGCCATGCCCATTCCGGCATCCGGGTTGTAATGTACCGCCTGGGTGGGATACAGCATGCCCAGCCCCGCTCGGGTAAGCGCGAAGCAGGCGAGGCACAAAAGCACCGCGCCCAGGCGTTTGAGCCATCCGAGTTGCTGGGGATGACCATACCTTCCCAGAAGATATACCGCCAGTACCGCCGCCGGCAGAAGAACGGACGTAGGTTTCATCTCATACCCGATTGCCCCTATGGCGCCCAGGGCCACGCATACCGCCCAGGGACGGCTTTCCGTCAGATAGGTGGCGATATAGAGCAGCAAGACCGGGAAAAGAAGCGCCAGCGCGTCCGAATAAGGAATGACGGTCCAAGGGGAAAAACCATACAGCGCGATGGCGAATCCATATCCCCACAGGGCGGCGCCCGTATTCCGGGGGGCGAGCCTGCGAAGGGTCGCGTAGACCAAATGGCAGGAAAAAGCATTCAGCGCGCAGTTTACAACCACCAGGCACATGGGCAGGCGCTGGCCTTCAAACAGGCCCAGCGCCTGATTGAGCCGGAGAAGCAGCGTTTCAACGGACAGCAGCAGCAAGTTGTTCGGATAGACGGAAAAGTACCACTGGCTCACGGGCGCTTCCGGCCCGCCGGATAGCCACAGGGCGCTCTGATACACGGCGTCCGCATCCCAGCCGGTGGAAAAATAAATGTTGTACGCTACATAGCATTCCAGGACAAACAGCAGAAAAGAGACCTTGCGCACCCGTCGTGAAAGTTCCCGAGCCGCGACGGGCTTACGCCTTTTTTTCAGCGCGGCGCTCGCCAGGCAAACGGCGCCGGCGCAAACGCAGGCCGCCGAAAGCAGCGCAGCGTTTGTCCAGAGGAAAACGCGCTTGTTGGCGTAATCGGCCTGGCTGGCGAAAAGCAGCAGCGCCATGACGGCTGTCAGCAAGGCGCAGTACAGAAAGCGCGTTCCATGCTCCGAATATTTACGGATTTTTTCCATATGGCAGCTCCTTGCTTTCCGGTCAAGCCCTTACGTGGCTCGCTTCTCCCGGGCGCGGCGGGCCACGTCGTTGGTGTCGATGCGCTTGCGGTAAACCACCAGGCGCTGGTAAAGAAATTCCGTGACGAAGTTGAGCGCCATGGTGAGCGCCAGCACCAGGTATTCGTTCCAGCCCGCGGCGTTCAGCGCGTCCCCGCCCCAGGTGGACAGGGGGGTAAACACCAGGTAAAACAGCGCCACCAATCCCATGGCGCGAGGAATGTTGGCGTCGCTGCGGAAGGTGTAGCGCCGGTTGAAGGTAAAGTTCCACAGTACGCTGAGCACCAGGGCGGGCAGGTAGGCCGCCCAATAGCTCCAGTGGAAAAGTTCGTTGAACAGGGTGAAGCTGGCAATCTGAATGATCCCCGCGGAAATGGAGAACAGCGTGAATTTCACCGCCTGCCACAGGGTCTTGTTGTTTTCGGACATGTTCCTTCGCTCCTTCAGTGCGGAAATAGCCCCTTCAGCATAGCGCAAAGCCCGCCCGCCGTCAAGCCCGGCCCCGCACTTGCCAAACGCAGGGAAAACCTATATAATAAGTATAACCATGCGGCGGCGGAAACCGGATTCCGCCGGTCGCGCCATCGCACCGGTCAACCTCATAGGCAGCTATCAAAGGAGGATGTTCCATGGACGTTCAACAGAGCTATGCGCAATGGCTGAAGGATTTCGCTTTCGATCCCGAAACCGTGGCGGAGCTGGAAAGTATCCGCGGCAACGACGCGGAAATCGAGGATCGCTTCTATACGGAGCTGAGCTTTGGCACCGCGGGCATGCGCGGGGTATTGGGCGCGGGTACAAATCGGATGAACCGGTACAACGTGCGCCGGGCTACCAAGGGCCTGGCCGCCTATCTGCTGGCCCAGCCCGGCGCGGCGGAGCGGGGCGTGGTCATTGCCTATGACAGCCGCCGCTGTTCCGACCTGTTTGCCCGGGAGACGGCCCAGGTGCTCTGCCAGGAGGGCGTAAAGGCTTACCTGTTCGACGCCCTGCGGCCCGTGCCCATCCTCTCCTATGCGGTGCGCCACCTGGGCGCGGCCGCCGGCGTGGTGATCACCGCCAGCCATAACCCGCCCCAGTACAACGGCTACAAGGTTTACGGCGAGGACGGCGCCCAGCTGGGTCCGGAGGCCGCCGCGGGCGTAACCTCCTTTATCCGCGCCACGCCTTACACCGCCTGCAAGCTCATGGATGTGGAGGAAGCCAAAGCCAAGGGCCTTCTGCATATCATCGGCAACAAGGAAGTGGACGACGATTACATCGCCCAGGTGAAAACCCTGTGCGTCAATCCCGAAATGCTGGCCCGGGAGGGCGGCAGCCTGTCCATTGTGTATACGCCCCTGCATGGCAGCGGCAACGTGCCTGTGCGCCGGATTTTGCAGGAGGTAGGCGTCACCCATGTGTCCGTGGTCAAGGAGCAGGAACTGCCCGATCCCAACTTCTCCACCCTGAAGGTGCCCAACCCCGAGGACCCCTCCGCCTTCACCCTGGCCATCAAGTTGGCCGATGAGGTGGGCGCGGATGTGATTTTCGGCACCGATCCGGACTGCGACCGCCTGGGGGTGGCCGTCCGCGACAGGGAGGGCAAATTCCAGCTGCTTACGGGCAACCAGATTGGCTGCGTACTGCTGCACTACATTCTTTCCTCCCGCAAGGCCCAGGGCAACCTGCCCGCAAACGGCGCGGCGGTAAAGTCCATCGTTTCCACCTCCCTGGCCAACCGCATTTGCGAGGATTATGGCGTGGCCATGTTTGAGACGCTTACGGGCTTCAAATTCATCGGGGAGAAGATTCAGCAGTTCCAGGATACCGGAAGCCATACCTTCCTGTTCGGGTTTGAGGAGAGCTACGGTTTCCTGTCCAGCACCTTTGTCCGGGACAAGGACGGCGTGAACGCCTCCCTGCTCATTGCGGAGCTGGCGGCTTCCTGCAAGGCCCAGGGAATCACCCTCTATGACCGGCTGCAGGAAATCTTTGCCCGGTACGGGACCTTTGTGGAGAAGGTGGTGAGCACCACCCTGCCCGGCAAGGACGGCGTGGTACGCATGCAGGAGATCATGAAGGGCCTGCGCGCCGAGGCACCCAAGGAAATCGGCGGGCTGAAGGTTACCGCCGTGCGGGATTACCTGCGCGGGGTACGGGTTGCGGACGGCGTGGAGACGCCCACGGGGCTGCCTGCCTCCGATGTGCTGTATTTCGAGCTGGAGGGTGGCAACTGGGTTTGCGTGCGCCCCAGCGGCACCGAACCCAAAATCAAGCTCTATGTGAACACCAACGACATGTCCCCGGAGAAGGCCCGCGCCCTGAACGAAACCCTGTGCGCCGCCAGCCAGGCGCTGATGAAGTAACCGGATATCGCCCCCTTTGCGGACTTGCGGACGGGGAAGCCGCCTTCCCCGTCCGCCGTCCGTCTTTCATTTTACCGGATTGCGAGGTATTTGCCCCATGCGGATATTGCTGCGCTGGTTCGCCCTGCTCCTTTGCCTGACCCTGGCCGTTCCCGCCGCCCTGGCGGAGGCGGATACGGCCGCCCTTTCCTCCCTGGGCTATGAATTGGCCCAGGGGGAGATCGACGCGCTCCTGGAAGAAGCCGCCGGCTGGAGCCGGGTGATGCTGGAGGACGTACAGCTGGGAGAGGTCACGGTGAGTAAGTCCTCGGTGACGGTGTATCTTACCGTCCCCAGCCTGAAAAGCTGCCTGCGCTCGTCCGTTACGCTGAAGGACTATACCCCGGCGGAATATCTCGCCCAGGCCATGGCCGACTACCTGGGTCATGAAACCCGGGAGGAGCTGAAGCTCAACTTTACCTACAAAATCAAGGACGGGGAGATCACTACCCAGTGGAGCGGCGTGAGCAATCCCCGCAAGCTGGAAAACAGCCTGGCCAGCTTGTCCGGTTCTGCCAAGAAAAGCTACAACAACAAGAACATGCGGGCGGCGGTCGCCGCTTATCTGCTGCCCCAGGCCGCGGAAATGCCCAGCCGGGAGCCGGAGGAAATGCCGGAAATGGCTTCCCTGGCCGCTTATGCCGCCCAGGTAGGCCCCGCGCTGGGCCTTACCGACGAGCAGGCGGAGGGCCGCCTGCGCTGCCTGATGATGATGATGGAGCTTACGGCTATGGATACGACCGAACCGCTGGAATCCACCGTCCTCACCCTGAAGGTGGACGACTGGGCGGCCATGCTGGCTGATGCGGAAACCCTTGCCAAGGCGGCCATGGACGCTGCCGTGGGCGTCCCGGAGATGTCCCGGCTGGAGCTGGAAGCCTTTTTGTGGGATGCGCTGCCCCAGGCCATGCTTCCTTTGCTGTACGACCGCAAGGGCACCACCGAGGTGAACCTGACGGTGGACCTGCCCGCCGCCCTGAACCAGGGGCCGCAAAGCGCTCAGGCGCTGATGCAGTACTTTGCCGCCTACAGCGCACAGGTGGACGGGGTGGTGGACCGGCTTGCAGCCTATGCCGCCACGCTGCCCTATTATCCGCGGGTGGCGCAGATTCCCAGCGGGGTGCTGGAGGGTCAGGAGGACACGGGAGGGACGCCCGTGACCTTTGATCTGGGGGATGCGGAGGTCAGCGGCTACGTCCGGGTATACCGTCAGGGGCTGATGGTGCTGGGCGGGTTTATCCGTCAGGGCGTGCGGCTGACGGTGAAGCTGGCGCCCGGAACGTATACGGTGTATTACACCACCGGTCCGGAATGGTTCGGAAGCACGCATCTCCTGGGCCGGGATGCGGAGTTCGGCAGCTTTTCCCTCACCGTGCCCGGGGAGGATCACCTCACCGTACGCATGGAGGCGGGAAGCGGGGACCTGACCGTTACGCCCCTGACCCAGGAGGAATTCAACCGGGGACCGGGAGCATAACCTGCTTCCGCGCATATCCTGATGCATGCCCCGGGATGCGGCAAAAGCGAGGCGTTGATTTTGCGCGCAAAATCAACGGCCCGCCAGGCGCTGCCTCTTATGAAGTAAGGGCGGCTTGGCGGGAAGGGCCGGTTTTCCGCCGGCGGGACGTCGGCTTGATAGGAAAAAATTTGGAAAGAAGGTATTTCCCATGGACAAGCAGGCTTATATGCTTTCCCAGCTTACTACGCTCACGAATATTCCCAGCCCCACGGGCATGACCCGGGAGATTACCGATTATTTGTTGTCGGAGCTGACCCGGCTGGGTTTCAAGCCCCGGCGTACGCCCAAGGGGACGGTGATGTGCTGCCTGGGCGGCAGCGGCCATCCGCTGGCGCTTTCCGCCCATGTGGACGCGCTGGGGGCCATGGTTCGCTCCATCCAGCCCAACGGCTGCCTGCGCTATACGCAGATTGGCGGCTATAACGGCAACGCCATCGAGAATGAAACCGTGCGCATTCACACCCGGGAGGGCAAGGTCTATACCGGCACGGTGCAGTCCGTGCATGCCAGCCGCCATGTGTGGGGGGATACCACCGGCGAAAAGCGGGAAGACCGCAACCTGGAGATTGTGGTGGACGAGCTGACCTGGTCCAAGGCGGAGACCGAGGCTCTGGGCATCCGTCCGGGGGACTTCATCTCCCTGGACCCCCGCACGGTGGTTACGCCCAGCGGCTTTATCAAGAGCCGCCACCTGGATGACAAAGCCTCCAGCGCCGTGCTGCTTACCCTGGCCCGGGAAGTGGCGGAGGGCCGGATGACGCTGGGGCGGCAGACGACGGTGATTTTCACCGTGTACGAGGAAGTGGGACATGGCGCTTCGCCTCTGTACGGCATGGACATTGAGGACCTGGTGGCGGTGGATATGGGCTGTGTGGGCGACGACCTGGCCTGCAAGGAAAACATGGTTTCCATCTGCGCCAAGGACAGCGCCGGCCCCTATGACTACGACCTGACCAACGAGCTTATTGCCATTGCCCGGGAAAAGGCGCTGCCCTACGCGGTGGACGTTTATCCCCAGTATTCTTCGGATACCGCCACGGCGCTGCGGGCGGGCATGGAAGCCCGTTTCGCCCTGTGCGGGCAGGGCGTGTACGCTTCCCACGGCTATGAGCGCACCCACGTGGACGGCATGCTGGCGACCCTGGCCCTGGTGGCCGCGCTGGCGGAGCGCAAATAATCCCGGAACAAAAGGCGCGGGGCGGCGCGCGATGCCGCGGCCGCCCCGCCTGGAGGTACGATGAACGAGCTGGAACAGGCGTTGCAATGGTTTGTGGAGGAAAAGCATATCATGGCCTGCCTCACCGTGACGGGGGGCACGGCGGACAGCGCCTGTTGCGCCGCCTGCGGGCGCATCCGGGAAAAAGAGGCTTCCGGGGAGGATGTTCCTTTGACGGAGGAAACCCTCTTTGACCTGGCCAGCCTGACGAAAATCTTTACCGGCATGGCGGCGCTGCGGTTGCGGGAGGAGGGCCTGCTGGATCTGGCCCGGCCGGTGACGGACTACGCGCCGCAGTTCGCGCATTTGGGGGACACCTCCGTGGAACGGGTGCTGACCTTTTCCGTCGGGCTGACTTCCCCGGCGCGGATTGACGGCCAGCCTACGCGGGAGGAAGGGCTGCGGCAGCTGTTCCTGACCATGCCCCAGCCGCTGGGCACGGGCCGATATTATTCGGATATGCATGCCATGGTGCTCAAGTATGTTCTGGAAGGCGCGGCGGGGGAACCGTTTTTCGACTGCCTGCGGCGGCGGTTTTTCATTCCGCTGGGCATGCGGGACACCTTCGCCCGCGTTCCCGAGAAGGGCCGCTGCCGGGCGGCTTCCTGCGACCTGGAGCATCGGATTGAGGGGACGCGGCATATCCTTCGGCGGGGAGTGACGCCCGGCGTGGTGCATGACC
Source organism: uncultured Oscillospiraceae bacterium (assembly GCA_964540735.1). GTDB lineage: Bacteria > Bacillota > Clostridia > Christensenellales > Aristaeellaceae > Egerieenecus. The sequence continues at coordinate 36,917 of CAZINY010000014.1, read as the reverse complement.
CCAAGGCGCGGCTGCTCTCCCTGGAAGGGGAGGACCTGTGCGGCCACGCGGGGCTGTTTTCCACCCGGGGAGATATGGTGCGCTTCTGCCAGGGCGTGCTGGCGGGAAAGGCGCTTTCCCGGGAAAGCCTGCGCTTTCTGGCGCGGAACCGCACGGGCCGCCCGCTTCCCGGGGGTGGGTATACCCAATACCTGGGATGCCAGTGCTATGTGAAGCATCCGGATCAGTTTTTCAGCGAGATTCCCGTGTATATGGGGGAGCAGGCTTTCGGGCTCAGCGGCTTTACGGGCCACCATCTGGCCATTGACCCGGAGCGGGGGCTGTTCAGCCTGTTCCTGGGGGACCGGGTGCTGAACCGCCTGACGGTGCTGCGGCCCCCGGCGGGGATGTCCCTTACGGATTTTGGCCTGGACGCGGCGGGGTTTGGCTCCCTGGTGTGGGATGACGGTCGCACCGTCTTTTCCTCGGTGGATTATGTGCATCAGAAGGATGCGCGGCTGCATGCTCCCCTGGCGCGCATGCTGGGAATTGCGCCGCGGCGGGCGGGCAGGGGATGTCCATGAGGCCCGCCTCGTTTCGGGCTTCCTCAGCGCTCTGCGGCGCTGCGGGCATGAGGCCGGTGCATTCGTTGGCGCTGGAGACGCGCTCCAGGCGGTAATACTTTTCCACGTCCTTTTCGGTAGGCATACTTGGTCGCCCCTTTCCTTGCGTTTGCAGGGTTAGGTTTTCCAGCCGGGGGCGCGGGTACGCTGGCAGATGCTGGCATAAAAATAAAAGGAGGCAATCATCATGGAACGCTTTGCCTGGAAGGGGCGCATCAAGCCCGGCATGGCCGAGGAATACAAGCGCCGTCACGACGAGATCTGGCCCGAAATGAAAGCCCTGCTTAAGGAAGCGGGCATTTGCAACTATACCATCTGGTCCGACGGCGAGGAGCTTTTCGGCTATTACGAGTGCGAAAAGGGCATTGCCTTCGCTGAGCGCACCCAGGCCGGCAGTCCCGTTGTGGACCGCTGGAACGCTTATATGGAGGACGTGCTGGAGCTGGAGATGGACCCGGAGACCGGCGCGCAACCGAAGCTGCGGCAGATGTTCCTGCTGGAGTAAACCGTGCGCGGCCCCTGCCGGGAGGAAAGGAGCATGACCGGAATGAACATGATTGGCATCATCACGAAAAAGAAACTGGGGCAGGCCCTGACGCCGGAGGAAATTGCCTACTTCGTTCGCGGGGCGGCGGACCGCTCCATTGCAGACTACCAGCTGGCGGCGCTGCTCATGGCCATCCGGCTCAACGGCATGACCCCGGAGGAGACCAAGGAGCTGACCCTGGCCATGGCGCATTCCGGGGAGATTGCCGATCTTTCCAGAATCCCGGGCGTCAAAGTGGACAAGCATTCCACCGGCGGCGTAGGGGACACCACCACGCTGATCCTGGCTCCGCTGGTGGCGGCCTGCGGCGTGCCCGTGGCCAAAATGAGCGGCCGCGGGCTGGGACATACCGGCGGCACCCTGGACAAGCTGGAATCCATTCCCGGCATGCGGGTGGACCTGAGCGAGGAGGATTTCATCGCCCAGGTGCGGCGCATCGGCCTGGCGGTTATCGGGCAGACCAAGGCGCTGGCTCCCGCCGACGGCACGCTTTACGCCCTGCGGGACGTGACCTCCACGGTGGACAGCCTGCCGCTGATTGCCAGCTCCATCATGAGCAAGAAGCTGGCCAGCGGCGCGGACGCCATCGTGCTGGACGTGAAGACGGGGAGCGGCGCGATTATGCAGGACCTCGAAGGCAGCATCGCCCTGGGAAAAGCCATGGTGGAGATTGGCGCCCTGGCGGGCAAGCCCGTTACGGCGCTGGTGACGGGGATGGCGCAGCCGCTGGGCACCCACGTGGGCAATGCCCTGGAGGTCAAGGACGCCGTCGACGTGCTGCAAGGGCGCACCCAGGGGGACCTGAAGGAGGTTTCCCTGCTGTTGGGCAGCCAGATGCTGGTATGCGCCGGCCGCGCAGGCACGCCGGAGGAGGGCCGCGCCCTGCTGGAGCAGGCGCTGGAGAGCGGCGCGGGGCTGCGCAAGTTCCAGGAGATGATCGCGGCCCAGGGCGGCGACCCGCGGGTGTGCGAAGACCTGTCCCTGTTGCCGCAGGCTGCGGTGAAGCGCGTGGCGCGCTGCGGCCGGGCGGGATATGTATCCGCCATGGATACCCAGGCGCTGGGGTTGGCGGCCCAGGCCATGGGCGCGGGGCGCATGCGCAAGGAGGACCGCCTGGATTACAGCGTGGGCTTCGTGCTGCCCGTGCGCATCGGCCAAAAGGTGGAGGCGGATACGGAGCTGTGTACCCTTTATGCCCGCAATGAGGCCGAAGCGGAGCAGGCGGAGGCCGCCGTTCGCGCGGCGGTGACCATCCAGGACGCCCCCGTTCCGCCCGCACCCCTGTGTTACGCCATCATTACCCGGGAGGGCGTGCGGCGTCTGGCCTGACCCGCTGGTAAAAGAAGCCGTTCCCCAGCCCTGTCCCTTTCCTTGACAGCGCTCGAGGGGCATGGTATCATGATTGCATGCTTAAGAACGCAATGGGGAAGGAAGTCTGCCCGGGATGAAATCCATGCAAAAGCGGTTGGCCCGGCATCGCACGGCGCTGCTGCTCAGTTTCTTTCGCGTAGTCACGTACGGCTGCCTGTTCTGCCTGTTTTTCGGGCTGATGTCCATTCACAACTGGTACCTGCTGCACCCTTCCCGTACCCTGGCCACTACGCTGCTTACCTTTGTGAGCATGGCGGTGGTGATGAACGCCGTTTACGGCGGTTATGCCGTTGGCAAGAAAAAAAGCAAACCCGTCATTTCTTCCATGTCCCTGGCCATTATCGCTACGGACGTGATTACCTATCTGCAGCTGCAGATCATGAACGTCAACGAAAACAACAACCAGCGCCTGGTGCTTTTTGGCCCGGACTTTCCGCTGCTGCTGCTGTGCATGGTTTTGCAGGTATTGGTGATCACCTTCTGGGTGCGCCTGGGCAACAACATGTACTTCCGCATCAATCCGCCTCAGCGCTGCCTGCTGGTGCTGGGCAGGCCTTCGGAGGAAGCGCCGCTTATGCGCAAGCTGAACGTCTACCGCCTGCAGTGGCGGGTGACGGGTACGGCGCTGTTCAGCGATCCCGGACTGCGGGAGCGCATTGGCGGCGTGGACACGGTGATTCTGGGCGACGTGCCCGAAGAGAAACGCGCGGGGCTGCTGCTGGACTGCTACGCGCAGCGCAAGAATGTCCTGTGCCGGGCGGCCCTGGAAGACATCATGATCAGCAATGGCAAGCAGGTCATTGTGGACGACGCGCCCTTTCTGGAGATGACTGCCGGCCATATGACGCTGAACCAGCGAATCATCAAGCGGCTGATGGATCTGGGGGTATCCGGCCTGGCCCTGGCAGTGCTCAGCCCCCTGATGCTCCTCATTGCCCTCTGCATTCGTCTGGAGGACGGCGGCCCGGCCATTTTCCGCCAGCAGCGGGCTACCATTCGCGGCCGGGTCTTTACCATTTATAAGTTCCGCACCATGCGCCGGGACGCCTGCGCGCAGGCTACGCAGCATTCCGCGGCCAAAGAGGATCCCCGCATTACCCGGGTGGGCCGCTGGCTGCGCCGTTTCCGCCTGGACGAGCTGCCGCAGTTGATCAACATCTTCCGCGGGGATATGACCCTGGTGGGGCCCCGGCCGGAGATGCTGGAAAACGTGGAAAAATACAAGCGGCAGCTGCCCGCCTTTGTGTACCGGGAAAAAATGAAAGCCGGCCTGACGGGTTACGCCCAGATCGAGGGCAAGTATAATACGACCCCGGAAGACAAGCTTATGCTGGATTTGATGTATATCGAGAGCTTTTCCATCTGGCTGGATGTGAAGCTGCTGTTCCGCACGCTGACGGTTTTCTTCCGCTCCGACAGCACCGAAGGCTTTGAGCAGGAGGACGCCGGCGTTCCGGAGGAACCGCCTCGCGAGAATACGCTATCCATGTAACCGCCGCGTCCGGCGCGGCTTAAGGAGGTTGATTCCCAAGCATGAAGAAAACGCTGCTGATTATGGCCGCCGGTCTGGGCTCGCGCTACGGCGGCAACGGCGCCAAGCAGGTGGAGCGCATGGGGCCCAACGGGGAAATCCTCATGGAGTATTCTGTGTTCGACGCGCTGGCCGCGGGCTTTGAAAAGGTGGTTTTTGTCATCAAGCGGAGCATGGAAGCCGCCTTCCGCGCTCAGGTAGGGGACCGGATTGCCCGGAAGGCGGAGGTCTGCTACGCTTTTCAGGAATACGACAGCCTGCCCGGCGGCTTCCAGCCGCCCGCGGAGCGGGTCAAGCCCTACGGCACGGTGCATGCGGTGCTTTGCGCCCGGGATGTTATCGACGGACCCTTTGCGGTCGTCAACGCAGACGACTACTATGGCAAGGACGCGTTCCGGGTCATGGCGGACTCCCTGGAGCGCATGGGCCAGGGGGAGCGGGTGGCCTCCATGGTGACCTACCGCCTGCGCAATACCGTTTCCGAAAACGGGGACGTGACCCGGGGCGTGTGCGAAAAGGACGGCAGGTGGCTGGCTCGGGTTACGGAAACCTACGGCATCCGCCCCTGCCCGGACGGGAGCATCCGCAGCTTTGCGGGGGATGCCGCAGGCGTTCCGCTGGATGCGGACGCGCTGGTGTCCATGAATTTCTGGGGATTCACGCCCTGGCTTTTTTCCCGGGCGGAGGCCGCGCTGATGGCTTTTCTGCGCGCCCCCGGGGACGAAATGAAAAAGGAGTATCCTCTGCCGCTGCTGGTGGACGCGTTGATGCATGAGCAGGGCCTGCAGGTGGAGGTGCTCTCCACCGACGCCCTGTGGTTCGGCATTACCAACCCCCAGGACAAGGCGCAAGTGGTGGAGGCGCTGCGCAAACTGCATGACGCCGGCGCGTATCCGCCCACCCTGGACTGAAGGTCCGCCTGTTCCGTTCCCCATCCCCGTTTAGCGTCGGGGCCAATCATAGAAGGAGGCATGTCCCATGAACATCTTACTTACCGGCGGCGCCGGATTCATTGCGACCCACACCTGCGTGGAGCTGGTGGCGGCGGGCCATGACGTGGTTGTGGTGGATAACTATGTGAACAGCCAGCCCGAGGCGCTGCGCCGGGTGGAGGAACTGTGCGGACGGAAGATTCCCGCCTACACCGCCGACTGCCGGGATAAGGCCGCCATGGACCGCATCTTCACCGAAAACAAAATCGACGCGGTGATTCATTTCGCCGGCCTCAAGGCTGTGGGCGAGAGCGTGGCCAAGCCCTTGGAGTACTACCGCAACAACCTGGACTCCACCCTCACCCTGTGCGAGGTCATGCGGGACCACGGGTGCAAGCGGCTGGTGTTCAGCTCCTCCGCCACGGTGTACGGCGTGCCGGACGAGGTACCCCTGCGGGAGGACATGTTCTGCAAGGGCTGCACCAACCCCTACGGCTGGACCAAGTACATGATCGAGAAGATTCTCCAGGGCGTCGTGACGGCATATCCCGATTGGTCCGTGGTGCTGCTGCGCTACTTCAACCCCATCGGCGCCCATGAGAGCGGCCGCATCGGCGAGAATCCCAACGGCATCCCCAACAACCTGATGCCCTACATCACCAAGGTGGCCGCCGGTCAGCTCCAGCGCCTGAGCGTCTATGGCGACGACTACAACACCCCCGACGGCACGGGCGTGCGGGATTACATCCACGTGGTGGACCTGGCCAAGGGCCATGTGGCCGCCTGCGCCTTCGCCGCGGAGCATACCGGCTGCGAGATTATCAACCTGGGCACCGGCGTGGGCTACAGCGTGCTGGACATCGTGCATACCTTCTCCCGGGTGAACCATGTGGACGTGCCCTACGTCATCGCGCCCCGCCGCGCCGGCGATATCGACGCCTGCTATGCCGACCCCTCCAAGGCCAAGCGCCTGCTCAACTGGCAGGCGGAGAAAACGCTGGAGGATATGTGCCGGGACAGCTGGCGCTGGCAGAGCCAGAACCCCAACGGCTATCAGGAGTAAACATCCCCGCCCCGGAAGGCGTCCCGCCCTCCGGGGCTTTTTTTGCGCTTCGGGCGCATCCATCCGGGCATACTTGCGCTTTCCGGCGCTTTCCATTATAATGTTCGCGTATGCCTTACTGCTGAAAGGAGCCGCCTATGCAAGGAAAGGGCAAATCCATTTATATGAATCAGGCGCAGCAAGAGATGAAGCGCCGCCGCCAGCTGCGCAACTGGGGGATTCTCATTGCGGTGGTGGTGGGGGTGTTTGTGGTGCTGCGATTGCTGCAGAACATGGGCACCACCCGAGAAATCACGGTGACCCAGCTGCCCTGCTACGCCACGCAAACCATCACGCCCTTTGGAGAGAACGTGCTGTATTACGATGGCGTCTCCATCCACTGCCTGTCGGGAACGGGGGCGATTCGCTGGAGCTATCCGGTGGGCGGGAGCGCTTCTTTCACCGTATCGGACACGCATCTGATCATCTGGCAGGGGTCGCAGCTGTACATCGTGGACAGCAACGGCAATCCGACCTATAACGAGAGCCTGGCCTCGGAAATCCAGTTCGCCCGGGCGGGGGAAAAATATGTGGCCGTCATTATCGGCGAGGATACGCATCCCGAACTGCTGGTAAAGGACCTCACCGGCGCGCAGGTAGACGAGGAAGCGGACGCGTTCAATACGTTGTTCATGCTGGATTGCGGCTTCTATGGCGAGGACGGGCAGTACCTGTGGACCCTTTCCATGGATATTTACGGCACCAAGGCCAATACGATTCTGAACACCTTCCAGGTGGGCAAAATGAACACCGGCGAGGTCTCCCTGGGGGATGCCATTACCTATAAAGTGCTTTTTGAAAACAACAAGCTGCGCGTGTTCAATACCCGCCAGCTGTATACCTATGACTACAAATTGGTGCAGGATACCAACGCCACCATGCTGGTGTACGGTTGGAAGCTCATTGACGATTACGTGCCCGCCAAGGGCGACGCGCGGCTGCTCATGGCGCCCACGGCCCAGACCAACGTGGGCAGCAGCATCAGCGAGCTGCGGCTGCTCAGCGGCAGCCTGGACCGCCGGTATACCCTCCCTTCCGCCTGCGTAGGCGCGGCGGTGCATGAAAATGCCATCTATGCCTTCTCCGACACGTACCTGTACAAGACCGATATCAGCACGCAGCAATTCTATGCCTACGAGATACCCGGGGCCAAGGAGTCCCCGGTTACGGAGTTCCTGGGGCTGCTGGAGGGCGAGCGGGCCATTATTGCCTGCGGGGACGCCGTGTATACCGTTACGCTGCCGTATTGATATAAATTTTTTCTTCCGCTGGCAGGGTATGCCGCGCGGCGTTCGTTTTCCTATCGGGGAGGTCCCCTGTTCTGGAAGGAGGGTTCTGGTCGCAGATGAATGTGGTGGATTACGTAATTATCGGCCTGATCGGTTTAAGCGTGCTTTTTGGCATTTACCGGGGCTTTGTCTCGTCGGTGCTGAACACGGGCGGATGCCTGATTTCTTTCGCGCTGTCTTTCTGGCTGTACCCCAAGGTGGCTGCCGTGATTCAGAACAACCAGGAGCTGGTGCGCACGCTTATGCACTACACCGACGCTTCCTCGCGCATCGGCGATCTGGAACTGGCCATTTCCAACGTGGCCCAGCTCACCCAGGAAAAAATTGCCGAAGTGCTCAGCAAGGTTCAGCTGCCTGCGCCCCTGGATACGCTCCTGGAGGTCAACCTGGGAAGCCAGGTGTTCAGCCAATCCGGTATCACCACGGTTTCCGACTATGTAAGCCAGACCATCATCGGCGCGTGCATCAACATTATCTGCTTCCTGCTGTGCTTCATCGTGCTGTTCCTGGTGGTGTCCATTCTGCTCAACGTGCTGCGGGCGGTGTTCCGTTTCCCTCTGCTCAAGCAGCTGGACTGGCTGGCGGGAGGCGCCTTTGGCTTTGCCCGGGGCATGGTGTTCTGTTACGCGCTGTTTGCCCTGGTGCCTTTGGCGCTTACCGTGGTGCCCTTCGACGGTATCTCCCAGATGATTGACGAGAGCCAGCTGGCCGCCTTTTTCAACAATGGAAATCTGATCCTTTCCATCATGAATCAGAAACTGATTTAGTTGCTCCCGGAGCCGGTGAAAAAATGCCATCTTTTTTATCTGGCGGGAAACTTTGCCGGTTTCTCGCCGTTTATTTGTCAGAAAGGAGATTGTGATGCCGATGTTGCGCCGTATGCTTGCGTACCTGTTAGCCATCGCTTTATTCGCTATGCCGGCAGCTTCCTGGGCGGAGCTTTCCACGCCCTCGGATCTGCCCACGGAGGTTCCCACGGATATCCCTACGGATACTCCTACGGCTACCCCCACGGAAACACCTGCACAGACCCCGACGGAGGTTCCCGCCGAAACGCCCACCGAGGTTCCTACGGCAACCCCTGAGGCAACGATTTCGGGAGGGACGCCCGTTCCGGCGACGCCTGTCCCTACGCCCACGGAAGAGCCGTGGGATGAAAGCCAGTGCGACCATGCCAATATTCACTGCGAACAGGCCCCGGCCTGTCAGGTGGAGGGTTGCCAGCACATTGCCCAGGATGTTTTCGGGCTGGATTACCCCCTGTGCACCCTGGGCCAGTGGCTGCTGGACCAGCAGGACAAATACCTTCGTGAGGGGCGTCCCACGGTGTATACCCTGGGGCGCAGCAGCGCTACCCTGAACCTGGACCTGGCGGACGTCACCCTGTGGCGTTCGGGTACCTACACCATTACGGGGGGCGAGAACCGTCCCGATGCAAAGATTACCCTGGCCAAGGACCGGGTCATCGTGCTGAGCCTGCGGGGCGTTACCGCCCAGCGCCTGACCTTGCAAAGCAACGTAAACCTGACCCTGGACCTGCAGCAGCTCACCAACCTGGAAACCCTGGAGCTGCGCCAGGGGGCGACGCTCACCCTCAACGCAGGCGGCGCTATGAAGGTCGCCGAAGTGGTGCGCCCGGCCGATACCGGCGTGGCGGATACCAAGGTGTATGTCGCCGGCGGGAATCTGGACGCTTCCCTTACGGAAAGCAAGGGACGTACCCTGTATCGTTTTGACGGACAGGGCGCGACTTCCGTCACTGTGTCTGGCAAGCGCTATGCTGCCGATACGCCCCAGGAGGACGGCAGCTACTGCCTGTGGCTGACAGCGCCCGCCCAGGGCATGCGCTGGGAATCCACGCTGGAAGGCGAGACCCTCCGGGTTTATCAGACCGCCAAGGGCGGCGGGCAAAGCGGCGTCCTTGTTCCCGGGCAGGAAAATACGCTGACCCAGGCCGGCACCTATACCCTCTCCGGCGCGGTGGCCGACGGCACCCGTTTGACCATTCGCGGCGAGCAGATCAGGATTGTGCTCCAGGGGGCGACGCTTCCGGCCAATGTGACGATTGCTTCGGATGTGGATTACAACCTGGTGCTGGAGGGCACCAGCACGGCGGCGGCGGACGCCTTCCTGCAGGGGAGCGGCGCTGTCACCGTTTCCGGGGATGGCGCGCTGAACATTACCGGGGCCGCGCCCACCGCGCCCCTGAACCCTGTGAGCGGCGTTTTGACCATGGCGGCCGCACCTGCGGGCTGGACGGCTTATCCGGTTTCCGGCATCACTGCCGCCGACCGCCTTACCGTGGACGGACAGAGCCGTGGCCTGTGCTGGAACGGCGCGGATACGCTGTATCTGCCTGCGCCCGCGGCGGGCTACCGGCTGGTGGTGGCCCGGGACAGCGGGCTGATCCGCGCGGTGACGACGCCGGAAGGCACGCCGCTGTTCCTGCTCTCCTCCGTCAATGCGCAGGTGGATGTGGGCGACGCCGCCTCCTTTGAGGTACAGGGCCCCGGCTCCACCCTGGACGGTGCGATTCGCGTAACCGGCGCAACCCCGGCGCAGGCGGTGCTGTCCAATGTGCAGCTGTCCGCCTCTTCCGCCGCTGCGCTGACGGTTTCCGGCGGCAAGAACCTGACGGCAACGGTACGGGGAGACAATACCCTGGCGGGAGCTTCCTCGCCCATTGTGGTGGAAAGCGGTTCCTCCCTGACTTTGCGCTGCGCCGAAGGCCGCCTGCTCCTGCGGGGCCAGGCTGACCTGACGGGTATTACCCTGCAGGGCAACATAAAGGTGGAACCCGAGATTGCGGGGAGCTATACCAAGCTGCTCATCAAGGATAAGAGCGGCAATCCCGTGGTGAATCAGCAGCTGATGCTGCGGGTGGGCGGACAGGATTATGCCTTCCAGACCCATTATGACGGTTCCATTTATCTCTGGGGCGTCACGGGATTGGCAGGCGAGGATGTGGCGGCGACCAACGGCACGGAAGTGTACACCGCGGTAATCGCTCCCGGCGTGACGCCCGTGGACCCCGGCGTGGAAATCAGCGGCGTATCCATGACGGGCCAGGCGGACGGCTCCCTGAGCATTACCTTCAGCGCGCCTGAAGCCGGCAGCGCCGGCGTGCAGTACCTGGTAGGCGCCACCGGGCAACCGCTGGCGGATTGCTTCGTGGCGGAGGCTTCCCGGGCGGCCGGGATGGGCCAGGTTACGCTGGCGGGCCTGACCTCCGGCCAGGTGGTCTCCTTCCGGGTCTATGCCACCCGTACCGCCGGGGTGGAGCTTACCGCCGAAAACGATGACGGTTTCCAGTTCAGCGACGTATACACGTACCGGGTACGGGGCGCATATACTGCGCCGGAATCCGCTAACGCTGCTTATACGGGCAAGGCTTACGTCTGCCCCTTCGAGCTGCCGCAGGACGCTACGGTGACCTATACCGGCGACGACCTGAACCGTGACGGCAAGCCCTGGAAGGTGGGCGATTACGTCATGCGCGTAAGCATCCCCGAAACGTCGGCGGATTACCTTCCCGGGGTATATGAGGTGAAGTTCTCCATTACCAAGGCAGTGGTGTACATTATCCCCGATCCCAACCAGGAGAAATTCATGGGTGAGGAAGACCCCGAGTTTACCTTCACCACCCGCGGCCTGCTGGAGGACGACCAGGTCGAAGGCTATCTCACCCGCGAGGAAGGCGAGGAACCCGGCAACTATGCCTTTACCCTGGATATGCTGGAGGCGGAGGACTATTACGCCCTGCGCATCCCCAGCGACGCCCACACCTTTACCATTTTGCCCGGCGGAGAATTTTTCCCGGTATTCTTCTATGAAATGCTGCATCCCGTGCGCCAGGAGATTGTCCGCAAGGATGGCCGCACGGTGGCGGTGGTGCTCAATACCCAGGACGAGCTGACCGTGACCCATTCGGTGATTGGCAACGTGGTCTTTGCCACCTCCGACGACCGCTACCGGCCCTTCAGCCCGGTATTGCGCCATAATGAAACCACCGATGAGGTGCTGCTGCAAATCCGCTGCGAAGCCGAGCTCAGCGAAGACGGCGGGTATGTCACCGATTCGGATGGCAACCCCAGCTATGAGGGACGGTTCTTCCGCCTGAGCTGGTTGGGGCTGCGCAACCTGAACCGTCTGGGCGTGGACAGCGTCAGCCTGAGCCAGAACGGCGTACAGATGCTGGTACGCCTGGAGGATTTCCTGAACGATGACATGCAGCAGACCATCGAGCAGCTGGGCGGGGATCTGCGCACCGTGCGCTTTAAGATGACCCTCCAGCCCGTGACCGATCTTTCCGCGGAGGAGCAGGCGGCGGTGACCGCTCAGCAGCCCATGACCGATGCCTGGCAAGCCAGCGTGGTCATGGTGGTGGACCGGCAGGAGATTCCTTTCGAGAGCTATCTGCCCAGCCTGCAGGTGACCGTGGACGCGGAGCCTGCCGCGCAGATCCTTACTGGGCTGCAGCTCTATGAGGAGGAAACCTTCCCGGAATTCTGCGCCCTGACCCAGGTAACCGCCGACGGCGTCGCGTCCCCCATGGAGAGCGTCTTTGTAACGCCCTTCCGGGAAGATGAGCTGACCCTGGTGGAATATCCGCAAATTATGTTTACCAACCGCTACTATATCGCGCCCATGAACCAGCGGATCACCGTATTCCTGAAAAGAAAATAAGGCGTCGGTATTCAGCGCGGCGGCATCCTGAGGGAAGCCGCCGCGCTTTCGTATATCCATCGCTGCGGCGGTCCTGCGCGCGGAAAAAATCGGCTCCTGAAGGAAGCCAAAGCAACTTCCTTCAAGGGCCGATTCGCTTTGTGATTTTTTTTTGCAAACCGCTGCTGAACCTTTCTTTCGCAACAGCTCCGTTTTGCGGCCGCCATGGCCGCGGCGTTTGGCTGCGCGTCACATTTCAGAAGTACGGATGTTCCATGGGCTCACTGCGCGGCCCCCGCCAGGCGGCGGAACAGGTCGTCCAGGAGCGCGTCCCGCTTGATGTAATAGACATATTTGCATAGCGGGCGGCGCGGGTCAAATCCATAATGGTGGTCGTAACCCGGAATGGGCGTGGGAATCCATTGTTCGGACATAAAACGTTCCTGCGCGTTCAGCAGCCAGCCGACGGCCGTCACGTCCCAAACAACGCGGCTCCAGACGCGGCCGGACGCATAGCTTTCGGCTTCCTCGCAGGTTTGCTGCACCAGATAATTGCACAAGGCGTTTTTCCCCTGCAGCCAATAGACAAGCTCCGGTCCGGAAACGGTAAAGCCGCTCACTACGCCCATGCAGGGCAGGATGACCAAAGGCACGCCGGAGTTGAAAACCACCCGCGCCGCGGCCACGTCCTGCCGCATGTTGAATTCCAGGTTATCATGCCAGGTCAGCGCATGGCCGCCCAGCCAGATAACTACCATGCGGTCCGCGATTTCCGGCCGAAGCAGCAATGCGGACGCCACGTTGGTAATGGCGCCGATGGCCACGGCATACAGCGGGGCTTCCGGCGTGTATCCCATGGCGCGTTCGGCCAGGTCCTGTGCGGCGGGAGAGGATACCGGCGTGGTTTCATCCGGCAAGTAGGCGGTGGAGCCGCGATAGACGGGGAAGTCTTTCCCGGCCAGCTGCAGGAGTTTCAAAATCTCCCGGTAGCTTTTTTCCATACCGTCAGCGGGGCTGACAGACCGCTGGTTATGAAAGGGCGCCGCATAGAGGGCCTTCAGGCGCAGCTTCTCCGGAACCATCATGGCGTAGGAAATAGCAAATTGGTCGTCGATTTCATTGTAAGCGTCGGTATCCAGCACCATATCCACGCTGCCTGCGGGCGGCTGGAGCATAGACAGCCTCTGAGCCATGGTCAACATGTTCCGTATCCTCCTGTATTGTGAGATTTTATGCCTGGAGCTCCGCCAAATCAAAGGCGTATAGGTGAATGTCCTCTTTGTTTACAGAGCAGACAACGTACATCCGGTCACCGTCTATGAGGGAATGTGGATATCCGTAGATACCCCCTTTGTATTTTCCTGGATTGCGAAGCGGGCGGTACGTTTCATCCAGGATATATTCCCGGTCAAACACGGTTCCGTCCCTGGACAGCGAAAGTACCAGCGGACATCTGGCGCCGGTAGGGTCAGGACTGCCTACATGGTAATACCGGCCGTCCGGCAAGCGTCCCATGTGGAATTTTGTATTGCAGGTAACAAAATCCGTAGGCCGTGCCTCGGACCAGGTTTCGCCCTGGTCCATGCTGACCGTCTCATAGAGCCGCCTTTGGTCAGAACGCAGCAACATATGAATGGCTTTGTCTTCCGTCTGAAAGAAACTGCCTTCGCACAGCAGCACGTTGTCCTTCCGGAGCGCGATATGCCGCATGATCCCTTGGGAGTCGTCCGCCAGGTCCGGCCAGGGACATGGCGCGAGCCCGCGTACTTGCCATCCGGAAAGGCCGGTAGGATCGTCCGTGTAAGGATAGGTAATATTGCCGGACAGCAGCAATCGCCCGCTTTGCAGGCACTGCGGACCGTGATTGGCCACAATGGGCAGATGAAGGTCCTTGGGCTCACTCCAATGCTCTCCGTCCATTGAAGTGCGGGCCAGCAGCGTCGTTTGTTCATGGAAATCGTTGATGACGCGATAACGACCGTTCTCCACGTTTTCCGACGCGTAGCCATAACTGCCTGCATAGGCTACCAGCGTGTCCTGATGGCAATGAAACCCGCAGGCCGTAAGAACACGGCCTTCCTGGGAAGGGTAAAGCGTCCGGTGGGCGCTCCAATGCACGCCGTCCTCAGAACAGGCAAACAGCACGCGTTGGCGCAGGTCATCCTCATCGCGTTCGCCATTGGACCACATAACATAGTAGCGTCCTTGAAATTTGCAGATTGCCGCATGATGGGAATAGCTCCATTGCCGGTCTCTGGGCTGGTACAGTATAGACAGAGCAGGCGTCAGTTTCCGTCGTATTTTGGAAGACGTTTGGTTTGTGATCAAGGCCGTTTTCCCTCCTCTTGTTACCGTTTTGCGCTGCCTTTATTATCGACCGGTCAGGCTACCCTGTCAATCCGTTCTCAGACCCTATTTCTCCGCCATGCCAAATTGATAAAATAACGTCACAAAATAAACAAGCCGACGGAAATCTGACACAGGAAGACGCCTGTTTTGAAACTGCCGGAGACTATCTGTGGGATACCGCAAAATTATCGGGGATGCTATCATAAAATCAAGTTAAGCGCGTGATATAGGTAACAAAAAGGGAGATGATTACATATGAGGGCTTGCCGTCGACAAAATGGCATGGAACCGTCGTGGAAACACTTGCTGCCAGCAAACCGTCGAACCGTATCAAGGAGAACGCTATGACTACAAGCGCATACCGGCGTCCAGCACGTTTAATCTGGGTTAGGATGAAACGATGCAAGTATCTTTATATCATGCTTCTAATTCCCGTGATTTACTATGCGGTGTTTCATTATGCGCCCATGTACGGCGTTACCATTGCTTTCAAGAAATTCAACGCCCGTCAGGGCATCTTGGGTAGTCCGTGGGTTGGAATGAAGCACTTTGAAAAATTTTTGGGGGACGAGTATTTCTGGCAGGTTGTGGGCAATACGCTCGCCATCAATATGATGGATCTGATCTTGGGCTTTCCAGCTCCCATCATACTGGCTTTGTTGCTCAACGAAGTTCGTTCTTCCCGTTTCAAACGCACGGTCCAGACAATTAGTTACCTTCCACATTTCCTTTCCACCATGGTCGTATGCGGCATGCTTACTAATTTTCTGGCCCGGGATGGCCTGATCAACGATATTGTTGCGCTTTTTGGCGGGGAGCGAAGCGCGCTGCTGAGCAATCCGGAATTGTTTCGCTGGATTTATGTTTATTCCGGTATTTGGCAGGGCATCGGCTGGGGTGCGATCATCTATTTGGCAGCGCTTTCCGGCGTAAACGTAGAACTGTATGAAGTAGCCGCATTGGATGGCGCCAACCGTTGGCAGCAGATATGGAATATTACGCTTCCAAGTATCGCGGGCGTCATCTCCATCCAGCTGATTTTGCGCTGCGGCAGTCTGCTTGGCTCCAATACGGACAAGATTTTGCTTCTGTACAATAGCTATACCATGCCTGTGGCGGATCAGATCGGAACGTATGTATATCGCAGAGGATTGCTGGAAAATTCCACCAGTTATTCCACTGCGGTGGGGTTATTCAATTCTTTGGTAGGCATGGTCATGCTTGTTTCGGTTAATTTTCTTTCCAGGCGGATCAGCGAAACAAGTCTTTTTTGAAGGAGGCACACGGACCATGCAAGCGCTGCGTCATTATAAGCGTTCGGCAGGAGCAAAGGTTTTTGATAGCCTGAATGCGTTGTTTCTTTGCTTACTTTGCGTAACGATCCTTTATCCCATGTATTACATGGTCATCGTATCCGTGAGCGACGGATATTTTGTGAGCCGGGGGATGGTTCACTGGTATCCCATGGGCGTGAATTTTCAGGTGTACGTATCCATTTTCCATTACAATCTTTTTCTGCGTTCCTATGGGAACACTATACTGTATACCATCGTAGGTACGGCCATCAACATGCTGATGACGGTGCTGTGCGCCTATCCGCTGTCGCGCAAGGAGCTGTATGGCCGCAATTTATTTACGGCAATGATTACCTTTACCATGTTTTTCAGCGGAGGCTTGATTCCCTCCTTCCTATTGGTAAACGATCTGGGGCTGCGCGATTCTATGTGGGCGTTATTGTTACCGGGAGCTATCAGCACCTATAACATGATTGTGATGCGGACCTCTTTTCAGTCCGTCCCTGCGGAGCTGCACGAATCGGCATACTTGGATGGGGCCAATGACATAACCATTCTTGCGCGGATTATTTTGCCGTTAAGCGGCGCCATGATAGCGACTATTACGCTTTTCTATGCTGTCGGACATTGGAACAGCTATTTCAATGCGCTGATTTACCTGGACTCCCGAGAAAAATATCCGTTGCAGCTGCTTTTGCGCAATATTGTCATTCAGGGTTCGGATGCGGAGATGCTGAACTTTGCGGGGACTGCCACGGACACCGCTTCCACGGTGGTAACGCAGAACTATAAATACGCAGCCATCGTTGTGGCTGTGCTGCCGATTTTGTGTGTGTATCCTTTTATCCAGAAGTACTTTGTGAAAGGCGTGATGATTGGTTCGCTGAAAGGATAAAGCACGGAAAAACTTGTTCGTTGTACGGCAAGGGCGCCGTATGATATAATTACATAAGGAGGTATCCCCATGAAAAAGAATCTGGCTATCCTGGCGGTTGTCGTGTTTCTCATGACGCTATGCTGTCCCGGCGCTTACGCCGAGGAAGGAAAGTTGTCCGACCAACCTGTAACGCTGGAACTGATGGTATATGAACATGCCAGCGTGCCATGGCTGGAGAATCCCGTTGTATTGCAGGAGATTTTTGAAAAAACAAACATTCAGCTGAAGATTACTGCCGTACCTCAAGCCGACTACACTACCAAGCTCAATGTGCTACTGAGCACCAACCAGATGCCCGATATTGTCAAGACTGTTGTAGGCGGATATTCCACAATTAAAACTTATGCGTCTTCTGGCATATTCTTGAATCTCAGTGATTATCTGCCTGAATTTGCTCCTAATTACTACGCACAGTACCAGGCCAACGCAAATATCCGGATGTACGATTTTGAAGGTTCAACATACGGTTTTGCTTTGTTGGCGGACGCTTCCAACGTAGCCATGGGTCCCACGCTGGTTTTGCGGTACGATTTGCTGGAGAAGAACGGCATTCCTATGCCGGAAACCACCGAAGAACTGTTGGCTGCCATGCAAAAACTCAAGGAAATCTATCCCGATTCACAGCCATGGACCAGCCGCGGCAGTACGACCAGCCTATTGAGCCGCGCTGCCTTTACGCTGGGGTCAGGCTATGACATGTATTTTGAGCCGGAAACGGGCAGGTGGGAATACGGACAAATTACCGAGAGCTTCAAGTCCGTGCTGGATTATATGCAACGCGCATATGCCTCCGGCGTGCTGGACATTGACTATGCCACCATGAATAACCAACTTTGGCAGGAGAAAATGAATACAGGCAAGTCGTTCATGTACTTTGAGAATCCCGGATTCTCTACGAGCATGACGAAAAATCTACAGGTTACGGATCCCGACGCGTTGCTTTCTGCTGCGCCGGTGCCTGTGAACAGCGTAACCGGTACGGCGCGGTCCTATCTGTATGATTCACCGGAAGACGCCTTTTATCTGATAAGCGCCGACGTGGAGAATCCGGAACTGGTGGTTAAGTTCTTGGATTGGTGCTATTCCGATGAAGGCGCGGTGATCTGCAATTACGGCAAGGAAGGGGTAACGTTTACTTATGATGAAAACGGGCAGCCGCAGCTAATGCCTGAATATGTCCAGCAGTTTGCCAATGAATCCTCTGTCAGCTATGCTGTGCAATCTGCGCTGGGCGCAGGACAGTTGGGTTTCGCACCGCGCTTTATCTCTACCAACTTCGACGCCTCCATTAACGCTGCCCTGGGCCTGGCGTCCGATCCTTTGCAAGAACACCTCAATCAGCAGTTCATGACGGACCCGGCGTATCTTCCCGGCGTCATCAAGCCACCCTTTACAGAAGAGGAAAGCGAGACGATAACGGATATTATGGAGCCTATCAATACGTTCCTGGCAACGCAGTATGACCAGTTTATTATGGGCGAGGCGGAGATCAGCCAGTGGGATGCGGTGGTAGAAGAATTGAAAAGCATGGATATTCAAACGGTTGTGGATATCTACAACGCTGCTTATGCCCGCGCCTTAGGAGAATAAGCGATACTATGTGCCGGATGGCGGGGCGTCTGGACGTCGGAAACGGCGCTGCAGGCGTCCTGCCTGTTTTCCGCCTGAGCAACCGTGCTGCAAGGAGGTGTGCCGCCTGTGAAAGCGTTGCGGTCATACGTAAAGAGTAAACTGTTTCGCAGCATCATGCGCATGGTTTTGCTTGCGCTTATTCCCACTGTTGCTTTAGGAGGATACGCTTACTTCCAGGCCAAGCAATCGGCCCAATGGAACGCCGAGCAGACTGTGCAGCGTCAGTTGGCTTACGCCGCCCAGGCTATTGATAAACGGCTTGAGAGTCTTGTTCATCTTTATTCGATTCTGGAAAATGACCAGGAACTACGCGCCATTGACATGGATGCCGCTACTGGCGCGGCCAATTCAACGCGTATGCGCAACGCCAATACCATGCTCAAACAGGTTATTTCCATCAATGATTACATTATTGAAGCTTTTATTTTTAATGGAGGGAGCCGTGTGGTGGCTTCCAGCGGGATTTTTCCCAGTGAGTATTATCTGGAGGATTACCGTTGTCTCCAGGATTTCTCCATGGAGCAATGGGAAACGTTGCTGGAAAATTGCCGAATGCTTACGTATTTTTCTCCTGCAACGCTGCGAATCAAGCAGGAACTGCGATATTCCAGCCATCAGGTAATTCCTGTTGCGCAGCGTATCTATCTGGATAACGGCAAGGCGCTGGTGGTTTGTTTTCTGAGCGCTCAGAACTTGCTGGAGGATGTAAAAAAATATATTCCCTTTGATACCGTGCGCTGTGCTATCACCGGTTCGGATGGAGATATTATTTCCGAGCAGGTTCCACAGGAGGAAGCGTATCGTTGCTATACCTATGTTTCGGCACAAAACGGTTGGTCTTATAGCGTCTATATTCCGCTTGGCGAAATCTCCGGTATAGCGCATCCGATGGTTCTGCAGGTGCTGTTTACCGTTTTGGTTATGCTGCTTTTGGGTCTGCTGCTTGCTGTGACCATTAGCCGGAGTCTATATCAGCCTATCAACGGTATTCAAAGCCTTTTGGAATCCGAGGAACAAAGCGCTGCCGTAAGCCTGGCGCAGTTGGAAAAACAGGTAGCACGGCAGGTGGAGAACAGCAGCACCGCACAATTGCAGCTCAATTCGCTGGCGCGCAGTTATGCAGAGGAGGCGTTGCTGTCACAGTCCCTGACGGAAAAAAAGGTGGCTTTGCTGCAAACGATTATGACACGGCACCTAGGGTTTCATCAAGGGCCTTATCAGTGCGCAGCCGTTCGCTTTGCGCGGCTGTCCTCTGATGCGGAAGATATTCCGCGCAGCGTTTTTTCCAAATTCCTACCGACGTGCAGCATTGCCTACCAAGAGCAGACGGTATTGCTTGTTTTGGAGACAGACACGATACATGCGCAAGCCGTCATTGAGGCGGCGGCCTATGAACTGTTCCGTAAACTGCCCGGGGAGATCAATGGCGTTGCCGTTGGCAGCGAAATCGCGTCCTGCCAGGAACTCTACAAATCATTCAATGCCAGTCTGACCGTTTTGCAACACATGGATGCGTCGCAGCGAAATATCTTGCTGTTTGCCGAAAACTTCGATATATCCAACCAATATATATACAGCCATAAAGATGAGCTGGCGCTGATTGAGGCGCTTCAGCGTAACGAAGCGGAAAGGCTCCATCATCTGCTGGATCGTGTTTTTCTAGTCAATTATGAAAAATGCGTTTCTTATCAACAGATGCAGCAGCTTTTTGAGCAGCTTCGCAATACGGCTTATCGTTACGCGCAACAGGACCACCTTGTGCTTCCGCCGCATATTTACCGGCGGATGCCATCCCTGGATATCATGCGGGAAGAAGTCCATCAGCTATACGGGTCATTGCTGACGCTGCACGGGAATCAGCCCCACAGTGCGCATGCCGCTCTGGCGGAAGCTGCAGATGCGTACATTGAAGGCCATTATGGCGAGGATATTTATTTGGATACCATTGCGGGGGCGCTGCACGTGTCCGCTAAGCATCTTTCCAAGGTATACAAGCAGCAGCGAAATATGAATCTGACGGACCAGATTGCATTTGTTCGCGTAGAGAAGGCAAAGGATATGTTGCGCAACACCGACATGACTATAAACGACATCATGAGCGCTTCCGGTTTTGTGAGTCGTGCGACTTTCCTCCGCAGCTTCAAGAAATTTACGGATATATCCCCCAGCGTTTATCGGCAATTGCATAACGCCCAAGCCTCCCTCGAGGGAGATAGCAGCAAAGCGGATGATGCCAACGCATAGAAACCTCGCCGGAGCTAGGATGTCCGTGCGCTGTTTGGAGAAGAAAAGGCAGAGCATGTATCGGGAAAGGTCGAAGGTATGCATAAGGTAAATTAGTCAACCTCAATTTGTGTAAGAACATCAGGGGAAGTATTCATATTTTCCAAGACGGTTGCTCGATAATTGCAAGGAGATATATGCTTCTGCTGCTTGAATACACGTGAAAAGTAATTCGGATCATCATAGCCAACCTTCTTAGCAATTTCTTGAATGGATAATTTTGAGTGCCGCAGTAGGGCGCATGCCTGATTGATTCGATAATCCCGGATGTAGTTTTTTATTGTCTTTCCTATCTGTAGATGGAAAAGATATGACAAGTAGGAGGCGCTGATATCACAGATATTTGCCAATTCGTCTATGGTGAGCGGTGAGTTATAGTGCTTGTGAATAAATTGCAGACTCTTTTGCACACAGGTTTTCTGCCCGGATTTTCCGCTTTTTTCTTCCAAATACGCCGTGAGCTCAAGCAAAAACTGATACGCATAGATTGAACCTTGATAAAAGGAATTTAATTTGTTTTTCAAGGTGGCAATATAAATTTTTTTCCATAAGTTGATGACATTTGATTTGGATGAGATATGGACAATATGACCGCTTTTGCTAATAATTTTATCCCAATAAGGTTCGCTTTCCAATGTAAAACAAATAAATATAAATTCCCAAATTGGCGAGCCGTCTGCCAACCAATACCGGTATGGACCGGGCTTCTCGATAAGAAAGGCTTCTCCGGGCTTAATATGATATACCATGTTGTGTATTGAAAGATATCCTTCGCCATGTAAAGTATATTGGAACAATAGATGATGAATGTCACTTCGCTCACAGTCGTATCGATAAGCGTTAGTAGTTCTTGCTTCCCAACCTATTGAATGCAGTTGAGGATAATCAGCATACTGATTTTGTTGATCAAAGCGGAAAATAAAAGTTTTTTTTTCAATTTCCTCTTTCTTCATTTGCTAACAACCTCCCCTAGGTTTTTCGATGGTTAAATTCCTGGTCGCCTTTTTCGTATTGCACAGCGTGAACGGAATGTTCAGCGCATGTAGAAAAATAATTATGATAATGATAAACCTATTTCTGGAAATTTGTCCTTCAAAAAAAGTAAAATATATCAGAATTTCCGGGCCAATTTCAGATGCGCATAGGAATAATCTGAAAAACATTTAGAAGCAATGTATAAAGACGATTAAATGTCAATGTCTTTACTGGCGCGCTTTATGGAGGGTGGAAAGATCCAGCTCACATTAGGAAGTAGTTGAAACGGCAGTTCTTCGACAAATTGTACTGCAAATGTTCATTGCCTATGCGATGGAAAAAATGCATCCTTCCAATCTTAAAATAGCACATTTCCATTATGCTTTCAATGTTATAGTTAAAATATGCTATATTTTGCTAATTATTCCTGTTGAGATTCTGACCACCCATTTTTATAATATAAATTGAAAGATAAAAGTATGCGGACCGTTCAAAAAGTTAAAAAGGAGGCGCCCATGAATAATATTCAAAGAATGAATACACTGCTTGCAGGCGGACAGGTGGACAAAGTTCCGCATTGCTTATGGTACCACCACAAGCACATAAAAGGCAGCGAGGCAGTTAGCGATCATCTGACTTTCTACAGAGAAAGTGGCAATGCATTCATAAAAATTATGAACGACTATAATTTTTCGCTGGATACAGCCGTGAGGCAGCCGGCGGACTGGAAGGCGTTCAAACCTGCGACAATGAATGAATGGTATTTCAAGCAGCTACTGGAAATCATAGAGGGCGTTGTGGCCGAAGGGAAAGGTAAGGGCTTGATTTACTTGACCATGTTCTCTCCATTTACAGAATGCAGTTACGCGGTGGGACATGACAGGATTACTGCGGATGTAAAAACAAAACATCCTGCTGTCCTTGACGGCTTGAAAATTGTGGAGGAGAATCTCCTACGCTATGTGGAGAAATATTTTGAGGCGGGGATTGATGGTATATTTTATTCTTGCACCGGGGGAAAACGCAATCAGTTTACAGAGGATGAATTTGAACAATATATACGGCCAGGGGATCTGGCTGTGCTGAATCTGGCAAATTCCCTAAAACCCAATAACATGCTGCATATTTGTTCCACCGATGTAGACGTTATGAAATATAAAGATTATCCATGCCGTGTGGTGAATTGGAACGTGCATGAGGACGGTGTGTCATTGGAAGAAGGGAGGGAAATATTTAGCGGAAAAATCCTCTTCGGCGGTATGGTAGGCGGTTGGCATGCAAGAGGTCCGCTAAGCCATGGAACGCCTGAGGATGCCGTTAGGGAAGCGCGTTCCGTCATTGAACGCTTTGGTAAGCAGGGGCTGATTTTAGGACCGGATTGTTCGCTTCCTAATGGGACCAATATTGACAATATCAAAGCGGTTGCTCGTTTCCTGGAAACCTATTGATTGTGTTGCAGAGGAGGCATAAATCATGAAGAAACTTCTGGCAAGTTTACTGGTTGTAGCATTATGCATGGGCATCATTCCTCTGTCTCTGGCTGAAGCAGGCACGGATCTTCCATATTATGAAGTGAAAGTCCTGACAACCGTATCAACCAACATTCAGAAAAGCGATGAAACACCTATTGGTCAGTATATCAAGGACAAGTTCAATATAGTGTTTGATTTTGTTCCTTATACTGGGGACTACAAAGAAAAGTGCAACCTGATGCTGGCAGGAAGCGATTATCCGGAAATTGTTCGCTTGGAATACAATGAAATGGTAATGAAATATGCTGATGCTGGCGTATTGATTGATCTGGAGCCCTATATAGCAGAATCAGAAAATTTCAAAACAAGATATGCAGAACAGCTACCATATTTTCGTCAAGCGTCCGGATTGGGAAAAGCGTTTTCCTGGCAATCAGATGTTCCAAACACGATGGAAGTAAAAGCGGAGTTTAACGATGTGTTGGTTCGGACGGATGCGTTGGAAGCGCAAGGTTGGCCGCATTTGCTTAGCGTTAGCGATTACATGGCATTTATTGAAAAAGCGTTGGAAATCTGCCCCGAAACAAATGGTATGCCGACGATCGGCCTTACCGGGCCAATGGGTGAAACGTGGGGATTGACCGGTGTTATCGGCCAGATGTACGATAAATCCTCCCCTTATATTCAGACGGCGGGTATGCGGTCTTTCATTTGGAATGAAGTAGAAGAAAAATTTGAATATCGTTTTCTGAATAAAGAGGTTCAGGACAATATTCGCTTCTTCAATCAATTATACCAAAAAGGGTATCTTGATCCCGACTTTTTCACAGATAAAGGCACGCAAACAGAAGCCAAAATGTCTCAGGGACTGCCAATTGTTGTTTGGTATTCTGTATGGCTGATGGATGCGGCCAATACGAGGCTTGCCGATGCAGGCATGGAAGACCTGAGCTATATCAAAATGCCGATTCGTTCGGATGAACAGGCGGCCCGTGGCGATAAGCGGCTTGCGCGAAATGAAGTGACTCGTCCCTACGACTCCTATGCCATTACGGATAAAGCGGTTGATCCAGATCGTCTCTTTGCATTGATTGACTGGGCATGCTCGGACGAAGGCCAGATACTGCTCCAGTCCGGTATTGAAGGCATACACTATGAATATGTGGATGGGAAGCGCATACCTACAGATGAGTATGTGGAGAAGTGCAATGATGCAGACTGGAGATATGCACAGGGCTTTGATTTAATGCTTTTCCTGGGACGCTTTAATACGATTGCCATGGATGGGACGGCCTATGACTTACGAAACGATCCCTATTGGCGAGACCAACTGAATCTCAATGATCGGCAAAAGGAAGCGCTAGCGGCATTGGGATGGGAAAACTCCAATCAATGGTGGTTTGAAAATTCTATTACCACGGCGCATAGTTTGCCTTCCTCAGTAGAAATTGATCCGCAGTCTTCGCTTGGCCTTCTGCAGCAGAAAATGTTGGAGCACTGGACAAAGGCAGCCGCTGCATTGGTGGTTGCGCCCACGGATGAGGAATTTGACGCTTTGCTCGCGCAAGCGGAAGAAGAATTCTGGGCGCTGGATCCAGATCGGGTGCTTGAGGAAGCTACCAGACTCTATCAGGAAGCCAAAGAAAGCTTGGACGCACTAGATTACTAATATTCCGCTTCTGGCGGGAACGAGTATAAAGTTTGCCCCTCCTGCCAGTTTTGAACTATCCGATGCGGCGGATCTCGGCCAAACGATTCGCCACATCGGATTCTATCATTCTTCTTATGATTGCGTCAAAACGGCGAAAGAAGAAAGGCGGATCTTGATATGCAAGAGAAAAATAGTATTTCTATTGCGGTTACAAGAGCAAAAGGAATAAAATGGAAAAGAATGCGACGCATGAAAGTACTTTATTTTATGCTTTTACCAGCGGTTATTTCAACTTTTATTTTCAACTATTTACCATTATCTGGGTGGTATATAGCTTTTTCTCGGTATCGAACAGGCAAAGGCATTTTTGAAGGGGAATTTATAGGATTTGAGAATTTTAAAACCTTTTTTATCGAAAGTACCGACTATGCCTATGTCTTTGTTAATACATTGGTGATCAATATCTTGTCCTTGTTGCTGGTTATAGGTTTGTCCTTTGTGTTTTCATTGCTTCTGACAGAGCTTAGCTCCGCAAAATATCGGAAAGTGATACAAGCCATCACGTTTATTCCTTATTTTATTTCATGGATTATTGCGTATTCCTTAGTCTATGCTATGTTTTCTTCATACTCCGGTGTTGTGAATGTCGTACTGACAAATTTGGGCATACTTGATCATTCATTGAATATACTTGGGGATAAGACCTATGCATGGGGGCTCATTATATGCCTGAATATCTGGAACAAGATGGGATATAATAGTATTATATTCCTGTCAGCTATTACTAGCATTCCGTCAGATCAATATGAAGCGGCTGCCATTGACGGCGCGAACCGCTGGCAAAAAGTTTGGTTCATTACGATACCCGGGTTGATTCCTACGCTAATTATGCTAATGGTTATCAACGCAGGATGGCTACTGAACTCAAATTTCGAGCAGTTCTTTATGTTTTCCAATCCCACAAATTGGGAACGGATGGAAGTATTTGACATGTATATTTATAAATTTGGCTTTCAGCTTCTGAACTATTCTTATGCAACCGCTATTGGAATTGTCAGGACAATAATCAGTATTGCCCTGGTGACGCTTGTAAACTGGATTTCGCGATTAACTGCAGGAAAGTCTGTTATCTGAGAAACGAGGTGAAATATTATGAGAAAAAACCAAAAAACATTGGGAAGCAGCATGTTTGATATCGCGAACAATGTATTTATGGCAATTATTATTTTTATAATGCTTTATCCGTTCATCTATGTGGTAAATTATTCGCTGTCAGATATGACAAAGGTTCGAGGAAATTTGTTGCTTCTCCCAGTAGGTATCAATGTTGATGCTTATCAGTCTGTTTTTCGGAACGCACAGATACCTCACTCTGCCATGGTATCCGTTGGCAGAGCGTTGGTAGGTCCTGGCCTCATGCTTATTGTAATGTCAATGGCAAGTTACGCATTGTGCAGGGAAAACCTTGTCGGAAGAAAAGCATTGAATAAGTACTTTATTTTTACAATGTATTTTTCCGGCGGTATGATTCCTATTTTTCTTTTGATGAAGATGCTGGGATTATTAGGAAGTTTTTGGGTCTATATCCTTCCTGGTCTATCCAATGCATTTTATTTAGTGCTTATCCGTACTTATATGGAAGGCTTACCCATAGATCTGGAAGAAGCGGCGTTGATCGATGGCGCCGGATATTTTCTCATTTATGCGCGTATTATTTTTCCTTTGTGCATGCCTGTATTGGCTGCTGTTGCAATGTTTTCCATGGTGGGGCATTGGAATAGCTTTATTGATGTCCGGTTGTATAACTCTATGGAGAAAGATTTGTTTACGCTGCAATACGTTTTGTATAACTACTTGAATTCAACAACGAGCGCTACGGAAGAGCAAGCGCAGGCTTTAGGTTCTACTTACAATGCGGAGACGGTTAAAATGGCGATTACTACCATAACGGTTTTACCAATACTTTGCGTGTACCCTCTTTTGCAACGCTATTTCGTTTCGGGCTTGCTGATTGGATCCGTGAAAGGATAAAAATATTATGTAGGAAATTGTGACGGTAGGAATCATTCTTCAATCGCTTACATTTTCCTGGATAAGTATTTTTACTTAGATAAGGAGGCTTCTATTATGTCATTTAAGCTGGCGGTTATTGGCGCAGGGAGTCTTGTTTTTGCGCGTACTTTGTTCACTGATATCATGTCTGTATCTGAATTTCGCGATATTGAAGTTGCCTTCACAGACATCAATAGGGACAATTTGGAAAAGGTAACAAGGCTGTGCCAAAGAGATTTAGAAGCAAATGGGATAAAAACTCGGATTTTCTCCACGACAAATCGTCGGGAAGCATTCAAGGATGCAAGATATATCATTAACTGCGTACGTATTGGCGGCTTGCCTGCGTTTGAAATGGATATTGATATTCCGTTGAAATATGGTGTGGATCAATGCGTTGGAGATACGCTTTGTATTGGCGGCATTATGTATGGGCAGCGTGTCATTGCAGCGTTGCTGGATTTTTGTAAAGACATCCGGGAAGTGGCAGAGCCGGGCGCGATTCTGCTCAATTATTCAAATCCGAATGCCATGGCTACTTGGGCGTGCAACAAATATGGAAAGGTTAAGACCATTGGCCTTTGTCATGGAGAGATACACGGCGAGCAGCAGATTGCTCAGGTTTTGGGTTATAAAGATCGAAAAGAACTTGATGTGGTATGCGCAGGAATCAACCATCAGACCTGGTATTTATCCATAAAGCATCAGGGAAAAGAGCTGCGGGAAACATTGCTGGACAAGTTCTTGCAGCATGAGCAGTTTAGCCGTGAAGAGAAGGTTCGGATTGACATTTTAAAAAGGTTTGGATATTATTCTACAGAATCCAATGGCCATTTGTCCGAATATGTGGCATGGTATCGGAAACGTCCGGATGAAATCGAAAAATGGATTGATACTGGCAGTTGGATTCACGGGGAAACGGGTGGGTACCTCCGTGAAACGAAGGAAAATCGCGACTGGTTCGAAACGGACTATCCAAAGTTGCTCAATGAGTCGCCTATGAAATATGACGGTAGCGCACGAGGGAGCGAGCACTGCTCATATATCATGGAATCATTGGAGACCGGCAGATGTTATCGTGGGCACTTTAACGTCATGAATGATGGCTGTATTACAAATTTACCTGCAGAGTGCGTAGTTGAAGTTCCTTGCTATGTCGATGGGAACGGAATTGCTGTACCACGTATTGGCGATTTGCCGCTAGGGTGCGCTGCGGTGTGCAGTCAGTCTATTTGGGTTCAGCGGTTAGCGATTGAGGCGGCGGTAATGGGGGATGTAACGCTGTTGAAGCAGGCTGCGCTTATGGATCCTTTGACAGGCGCGGTTTGCAACCCACCGGAAATATGGCAAATGGTGGATGAAATGCTCATTGCAGAAGAAGCTTGGTTACCACAATATGCGGTGGCTATCGAAGAAGCGAAAGCCCGGGTTAAAGCAGGCAACCTGTTGAAGACTCAGGAACATTACCGTGGAGCGGTGCGTCAAAGAATCAAGACGCCGGCAGAATACGCAGCAGAACGAGAAAAACACAGAATCACAGCACAATGAAAATGGTGGCCTGATCGCGGCTGTGCCGCGTGACAGATAAGGAGGTTTTCCATGGAAGCGCGCATGGGTATCCCGTGTACAGATTTGCAAGTAAGCGCCATAGGTTTGGGAACGGTGTCGGCGGGAATCGACTGGGATGGCAGGGAAGCAGACCGGATTTTTGACGCCTATCTTGACCTGGGCGGGAATGTGATTGATACGGCCAGGGTCTATTCGGATTGGATTCCGGGGGAAATTGGCCGAAGCGAACGCGTATTGGGCGATTGGCTGCGCCGCGAAAAAAAGCGCGGTCAGGTGATTATCATTACAAAAGGCGGGCATCCCCGGATGCAACAGCCTGGCGACGATATCCATGTTTCCAGAATGACGGAAAAGGACATGCGCGAGGACCTGGACCTGTCCCTGAAAACGTTGGGCGTTGATATGATTGACATCTATCTTTATCATCGGGACAATCTGCATCAAAGCGTCGAAGAAGAAGTGGAAGTCATGGAAAACTTCAGGAGGGAGGGGAAAGTCCGGTATTATGGCTGTTCAAACTGGCGGCCGGAACGTATGCAGGAAGCGAATGCATATGCCAAAGAGAAAGGTTATCGCGGCTTTGTTGCGGATGAATCCCTTTTGAACATGGGGTCAAAATACATGAAACCGCTGGCTGACGATACGCTGGGATATATCAAGGGGCCGGCCTGGGAATATCACATTGCAAACCCCAACCATCTGGCCATTCCGTATACGGGAGTCGCCGGAGGCTTCTTTCACAAATATATCGCCCATGGCGTGGAAGCGGTGCAGCATTCTCCCTATTGTACAGCGGAAAATCTGCGCGTTGCCCAACGCTGCAAGGAGCTGACGCAGAAGTATCACGCTTCGGTATCCCAAGTTTTGCTGGCGTTCTTCAGCGTGCAGCCGTTTCCGTGCGTCCCGCTTTTTGGACCGCGGAATCTGGAGCAGCTCCGCGACGCAATGGGCGCGCTGTCGTTGCATGTTTCGGCAAACGATTATGATCTATGAGTTGCCTTTTCCTCCTGCGGATGAGAACAGATGACCAATGAGGGGAGCTGTCCCCGGAAAAACATGCAAAGCATCCGTGGCGGCGCGCTTTCTTCCGCGGCGTCCCGGAACTCGAAAGCGGCGCGGCACAACTACGGAGGGCCGGCAGCGGTTGGGAAGCGCTGCCGGCCCTTCGCGTGTCGAGGAAGGCCCTTTTGCAGGGGGAAAAAACGGGGGAAACTAACCGGCGGCTATGCGCGCCGTCCCGGTATGAAACTCCTTGGGGATATGCTGCTTTGCGGGGAGAACCGGCCTGTACCGGCGTCTTTTCATAAAGCGCGCCGCATGGGCGGCGCGCAAACAGGCCGGACGATGCCGCTGGTTACTTGGTTTCCGCGAAGATGCTGACGGCCGAGCGCATGTTCTCCACAATCGGCACATGGAATGGGCAGCGCGCTTCGCAGCGCCGGCAGGCGATGCATTCGTTCCCGGAATGCGCCAGTTGCAGGTAATGGGAGCGGATGGCGGGCGGAACGTTCGCCTCGTCCAGCCGCGCAATATCCAGGTACTTGTTTACGGCGGCAATGTCGATGCCCTGGGGGCAGGGCTGGCAATGCCCGCAATAGACGCAGTGCCCGAGGAAATCGCGCTGCAGCGTGCCCAATATGGGACTGTAATCCCGCTCTTCGTCGCTGGCTTCCAGGTAGGCTACAGCCTCCATGACCTCCCGGCGGCTCTGGCAACCCAGCATGACCGACGCCACCGCAGGGCGCGTCAAGGCATAGTGAATGCACTGAGCCACCGTAAGGGGCCGGGCAAACGGCGTGTGCTCGGGGGAAAGCAGCTTGCCCGCGCCAAAGGTCTTCATCACCGTGATGCCCACGCCGCGCTGTTCGCACAGCTTGTACAGCTCCGCGCGCACGGGGTCCAGGCCTTGAAAGGCCGACACGTCCAGCTTGTCTTGGGCGTTGAGCCGCTCCAGTACGTTCATTCCCGCAGGATGCAGGTCAAAGGCCGGGTTGATGCTGAACAGCATCATTTCCGGAATGCCCGTTTCGATCACTTTGCGGGCCATAACGGGATTGTGCGAGCTGAAGCCGATGTGGCGGATGTCCCCCTGCTGCTTGCGCTGGAGCACATAGCGGATGAAATCCGTTTCAAAGACGCCCTGGTAATCCTTTTCGGAATCTATGAAGAACAGCATGCCGAAATCCACATAGCCAAACAGCCGCAAATAATCCTCAAAAAAACGCTGAACCACGGTCAGATCACGGCTGATGTCATATTGATGGCGGAGGTTTGTGGAACCGATATGCCCCTGAATGGTTACATCCTTGCGCCGGGCGCCCAGGGCGTTGGCGATGTTCTCGCGCACTTCATGCCCCGGCATAAACACATCCAGGTGCGTGATGCCGGCTTCCAGCGCGGCGTCGATGGTTTCCTGGACCTGGGCGTAGGGCTTTCCGTCCAGGTGCTCGCAACCCAGGCCGATGACTCCGGCCTGCACGCCCGTCCGTCCAATCTCTCGGTATTGCATTGCGTTTGCCTCCTTTACCCGGATTTCCTTACGCTAACTATACCATGAAACAGACGGGGGTACAAGGCGGCGCTTCCGGCCGCAGGCGGATACCGGGGAACGGAAAAAGCAGGCATGGCGCCTGTCGGGAAGGTCCCGGGCGCCATGCGGAAAGCGGAAAGGCGTATGCTTTTTCGGCGTGTCCAAAGGAAAGGTCAGCCTGTCAAAGCCCTTCGGGCGGTATCGGAGGGGACGAAGCCCCGCTGATCTTTCTTTGTGTAAGCCGGGGTTGCGGGGCGCCAATTTTGCCTGTAAAATCCATCCTTGCAACTTCGGGCGGCCTCTGGCTGACCGAAAGCGCCTCCTCAAAAAGTGACGGAAGCCACTTTTTCGATAGGTTGGTCATGGCCATTTCCTGGTTCCTTTGGGGTTTACCGCAGGCCTTGATCCAATGCCTGCACCAGCTCGCCGGAATCATCCTGATCCAGGGCCCAGCAGCTGACGCCCAGCAGGCCTTGCTGGCGGATGTAAGCCGCTTTGGCGGTCATGGACGCGGTATCCTCGTAGCTGATGAAGGTGCTGCCGTCGTAGAGCCAGGGGCTTTGGGCCGCTTCATCGAAGTAGCGCTTGGAGGCGCCGGAAGCGATGAGCTCCCGAATCTGCGCCTGGGTGTAAACCTTGTTCCCGGTGGTGGCGGCACGCTGGCCCAAACCGTTGTTGCCGCTGGGGACCTGTCGCCAGGCACGGCCGTAGAAAGCTGCGCCCAGCTGCATCTTGCGCTTGGGAATCCCGCGTTGGGCATAAGCTTCCACCACATACGCGCCGCCCAGGGGACTGTTTCCGTCGGGGTAAAGGGCGGCGTGATGGCCGGTGGTCCGGTCAAAACCGGTGAAGTCATAGGTCATGAGGTTCACCTGATCCACCAGGGCGGAGAGCCGCTTGCCGTCCACTGCCTGAATCAGGCTCTGATTGGCTCCCAGGGCCACGGAGAGAATGTATTCCTGGCCGGTGGAGGCTTCCCGGGCGTCCAATCCTTCCCGGAGCAGGGCCATCAGGGAGAGGTAGTTTTCCCAATCGTCATCCCGATGCTTCAGGCCGCCTATGCTGCTGCCGGGGTATTCCCAGTCCAGGTCAATACCGCGGAAACCGTGCTGGTCCATGAGGGAAAGCATGCTTTGCGCCAGCTTCTCCCGGCCCTGGGCGGTGGCGGTGGCGTCCGAAAAGCCTTCCGCGCCCCAGCCGCCCACGCTTAGCACGCCGGTAATGTGCGGGTGCCGCTTAAGGTATTTCGTGACGGTTTGCACGCTTTGCCAGTGGTCGCCGGTGGCTTTCCCGTCTTTCAGCAGCGCGAAGGCATAATTGATCTGGTCCAGATGTTCGGCGTCGGCGTCGCGCAGGGTCAGGCCCGCTTGATCCTGTACATATACGGTGATGTTGCCCTGCCGGGCGGGAAGGGCTACCGCCTGAGCCGTCTGTTGGCTCGCGGTGGGCAGCAGCATGGATCCCATGGTGGTCAGGGTCATCAGCGCCAGGGTTGTACTCATCCACAGCCGGTGCAGGCCGGCTCTTTTTTCTTTGGAAGGCTTAGCATGTGCGTTCATGGCCGCCTCCTTTATATGCGCCTGTATTGGGCGTGTGCATACGATAACATAATTCGCGGCGGAAGTCCATGACACATCCTGCCAGAAACGCGTTTTTACACGAAAAACGGCAGATCCAGCCAGCGCTTGACGGATTTTCTCTTGACTTTGCGGGTACGGTGCTGTATCTTCTTGGAAGAGAGACGAGGAGGTGGCGGACCATGCTCTTCATCGGTATTTGCGGAGCCAGCGGCAGCGGCAAGTCTACCCTGGCGGAGGCGTTAAGAGCCAGGCTGGGCGACCGGTGCTATGTTATCAATCAGGATGCCTACTATCGCGATCATCCGCAGCTGTCCTTTGCGGAGCGCAGCGTGCTCAACTATGACGAGCCGGAGATTTTTGACCACGACCTGCTGCTGGAGGACGTCAAAGCGTTGCTCAAGGGGCGTCCCATTACCCGCAAAGCCTACGATTATACCCAGCATCGCCGGGCGGATACCGACGAATGGATTTATCCGCACGACGTGATGATCCTGGAAGGCATTCACTGCTTCCATGACGAACGCCTGACCGAGCTGATGTACCTGAAACTCTACATGAACGTTGAGCCGGACATTTGCCTGCTGCGCCGGATTCAGCGGGACATCAAGGAGCGCGGCCGGGAAATCGACGGCATTTCCATGCAGTATCTATCCACGGTAAAACCCATGTATGACAAATATATCCGCAATTATATCAACCATGCGGATGTGATTGTGGCGCATGGCGGGAGAAACGCCCGCATTGTGGATATTCTGGCGGGGTATGTGCAGGATGAACTGAGCAAGCGCGGCCAGACGCTTGTTCCTTGAAGAAAGAAGTTTTTATCCCGCTGAACGGCGGGAAGCATGCGAGCCGGAAGGACAGCGTCCCTTCCGGCCATGTTTATTTTGCGGTACATCGGATGAAGCAAAATACTTCGCCCAGGCTGTCGAAAAACTCCTGGGAGGTGTCGGAAAGGCCGCGGCCCCTCCGACGCCTCTAGGGAGTTTTTCGACAGTCTGAATATTTAGCTTTACAGCTTGCAAAAGATTCAACAAGTATGGGGCCGAAGGTTTCCAAAGGAAAAGGCAGGCATAGCCGCCAGCGGCGGCTCAGAACGTTGATTTTCACTGAGAAAAGATAGCGCCTTGCTGGGGCATTTTCGGACGGCCGCTGGTCGGCCAAAGTCGCCCCCTGGCAAAAGTAACGGAAGCCGCTTTTGCGACACGCTGGGCAAAATCCTTTGCCGTCGGCCTGCGTTGGGGAGAGAAGCTGAAAAGAAATCGTTTTGCTGGCTTCCATGGCCTGGCGCGTCGGGCGTCTTAGGAGTAAAAAAGAAATTTGCAATATACTGTGGAAAATCCTGCGTTCTGAATGGAGGAAAAGGCGGTGGAAAGGGAAATTCTGCATTTTTCGCAAAAGAAAATTGCATTTTTTGCTTTTCAGGGGTTGCGCGGATGGAAGAAAACGTATATAATGGAATTTGTAACCGCACAACTTGCAAATTTCAATCATGCAGATCCCGCAAATCCTGGAATTACCGTGGGTATAGCGGAGAAAAATGCAATTTGAAGTATCGGAAGATGCAAAAAGGAGGAGCAATCCATGGCTTTGACCGTATCTCACCGCTGCCAGAATATCGCCCCGTCCATGACCCTGAGCATCGACGCGCGGGCCAAGGAAATGAAGGCCGCCGGGCTGAACGTCATCGGCTTTGGCGCCGGGGAGCCGGACTTCCCCACGCCCCAGCATATCTGCGACGCGGCCAAGGAAGCCATCGACCTGGGGATGACCCGCTATACGCCTGCCGCGGGCACCAAGGAGCTGCGCAAGGCCATTTGCGAAAAGCTGCGCCGGGATAACGACATGACCTACACCTACGGGGATATTCTGGTTTCCAACGGCGCCAAGCATAGCCTGTTCAATATTTTTCAGGCGATTCTGGACCCCGGCGACGAGGTGCTGATTCCCACGCCCTGCTGGGTATCTTACCCGGAGCTGGTGCGTATGGCGGGCGGCGTGCCGGTGTTTATCCCCGCTACGGAGGAGACGAACTTTGTTCCCACCAACAAGGACATTGCCAGCCGTGTGACGCGCCGCACCAAGGCCATTGTCATTACCAGCCCCTCCAATCCCAACGGCAGCGTATGGGAGCCCGAGCAGCTGCAGTTTGTGGCCGACCTGGCGGTGAGCCATCCCTTTTTTGTGGTCAGCGACGAAATTTATGAAAAGCTGATTTATGATGGGCGCAAGCATCTGTCCATTGCGCAGCTGGGCGAGCAGATCAAGAGCCAGACTTTCCTGGTCAACGGCGTGAGCAAGGCCTATGCCATGACCGGCTGGCGCATCGGCTATGTGGCGGGGCCGCGCAACGTGATTTCCGCCATGTCCAGCTTCCAGTCCCAGGCCACCAGCAACCCCAACAGCATCGCCCAGTACGCGGCCATGAAGGCCTTGCAGGGGGATCAGAGCTGCGTGGACGCCATGGTGGCGGAGTTCGAAAAGCGCCGGGACGTTATGGTGGAGAAGATCAACGCTATCCCCGGTATCAGCTGCCGCAAGCCCCAGGGCGCTTTCTACCTTATGATGAATATCAAGGAGCTTCTGGGCAAGCATTATGAGGGGCGCATGATCGAAAGTTCCCTGGACTTCGCCGAGCTGCTGTTGGCGGAAAAGCAGGTAGCGCTGGTTCCCGGCGTGGCTTTTGAAGCCGAAGGCTACTGCCGCCTGTCCTATGCCGTGTCCATGGAGAACATTCTCGACGGCGTGAACCGCATCGCCGCCTTTGCCGCGGAGCTGGGCTAAAACCATCCAAAACCGTCTTTCCCGTCCTCCCGGCCCATACCGGGAGAACGTTTCCTTGCTGCAACGTTCGGGAAAAAATCGAAAGGAGGACGCTTTTCATGCTGGAATTCGACAAGAGATTGAACCTTATCAAGCAGGCAAAGTACAAGTACTCCCTGCAGAACGTGGAGGAACCTAACCTCTACCGGGAAATCTATGATTATGAGCACATCCCCAAGATTGCTTTCAACATGCGGCACGTGCCCGAGGACATGCCCGATGAGATCTGGATTACCGACACCACCTTCCGGGACGGGCAGCAGTCCGTCAGCCCCTTCACTCCGGAGCAGATTGTGCATCTGTTCAAGCTCATGAGCCGCCTCAGCGGCCCCAACGGCGTGGTCCGGCAGAGCGAGTTCTTCCTTTATACGGATAAGGACAAGGAGGCCCTGCGCCGCTGCCAGGACCTGGGCCTGCGCTTCCCGGAGATTACCACCTGGATTCGCGCCAACGAGAAGGACTTCGAGCTGGTCAAGGCCGCGGGCGTCAAGGAGACAGGCATCCTGGTTTCCTGCAGCGACTATCACATTTTTAAGAAGATGCACCTGAACCGCGCCCAGGCCCTGGACAAGTACCTGGGTATCGTCAAGGCAGCCCTGGAGCAGGGTATCACCCCCCGCTGCCACTTTGAGGACATCACCCGGGCGGACTTCTACGGCTTCGTGGTGCCCTTTGCCGAGGAATTGATGCTCCTGTCCAAGGAGAGCGGGCTGCCCATCAAGATTCGCGCTTGCGACACCATGGGCTACGGCGTCACCTACTACGGCGCGGCCCTGCCCCGGAGCGTGCCGGGCATCATCTACGGCCTGCGCCACTATGCCGAGGTGCCCTCCGCGCAGCTGGAATGGCACGGGCATAACGACTTCTACAAGGTGGTGTCCAACGCGGGCGCGGCCTGGATGTACGGCTGCTCCAGCGTGAACTGCTCGTTGCTGGGTATCGGCGAGCGCACGGGCAACTGCCCCCTGGAGGCTATGGCCATCGAGTACCAGGGCCTGCGGGGCCATGACGACGGCATGGACCTAACCGCCATCACCGAAATCGCCGACTATATGGAGCGGGAAATCGGCATCGAGATCAGCCCCCGCCAGCCCTTCGTGGGCCGTCACTTCAACGTGACCCGGGCGGGCATCCATGCCGACGGCATGCTCAAGGACGAGGAAATCTATAACATCTTCGATACCACCGCCATCCTCAATCGCCCCGCCACCGTGGCTGTGGATTCCCATAGCGGCCTTGCCGGCGTGGCGCACTGGATGAACAGCTACTTCCGCCTCAAGGGCGAAAACACCATTCCCAAGGACGATCCTCTGGTGCAGGCCGTCCGCGCACGGGTGGACGAGCTCTACGCCCAGGGCCGCAATACCGTCATGGGCGACGAGGAGCTGGAAATCATGGTCCGCAACGCCGATGTGGACCGCTACGAGCGGCTGCTGTTCCACAAGAGCAAATAAGAAACGTTTCGAGGGCACGTTGCAAAACACCCCCAGCAAAAAAAGACGAGGCAAGGAACCTCAAAAGGGTATCCAAACCTCGTCTTTTCTCTTAAGATAAAGGTGTGGAAGAAACCTATCAAAAGCAAGACCAGTATAAGGTATTTGAGCGGCACGGTCAACTGGTTTTTGCGCTGAATTCGGAAATCACCCTACCACAGAACGCACCTGTCCGCCTGCTAAGCGCCCAGCTTGAGGAACTGGAGTACGGGAAACTGTACAAAGCGTATTCGCCCA
>CAZINY010000013.1:0-53517 GCA_964540735.1 uncultured Oscillospiraceae bacterium | reverse complement strand
TCGGTTGAGAAAGGCAGGCATGCTCAGCCGCCACTGGCGGCTATGCCTGCCTTTCCCCCTGGATCCCTTCGGGCCCCATACGTGTTGAAATTTTTGCAGGATAAGAAGCGGGAAATTTCATTTTTTCATGTTGGTGTAAAAGAATAGGCTTTTTCAGCACTCTGAAATATTGGAAGCCATTTTTGCGGCACGCTGACCGGAGGGAGCTCGGCCCTTCCGGCTTTTCTTTGCGCCTGGCGGCAGGCATGGCTCCGGAAAAGGCTTACCCGCTTTGGGGACGCTGGTGCGGATACGCGCGCTCGTTTGCGCTACGGCTGTTCCTCCGGGCGCTCCCGGAACAGCGGGCTTTCCAGGGCGCAGACATTTTCCAGCGCAATTTTTCGCCCATCGGCGAAAATCATCGTGCCTTCGCACGCATCCACGCGCCGAAGCCTGCCTGTGTAAACCGCGTAGCTTCCGCCGTCTTTGCGGGCGTCGGGAAGAAAATACGTCACGGTTACCTTGGGCCGGCGCGCTGCGCATGCCTCCAGCAGCGCCTGCCTTTGGTCCAGCAGCGCCAGGGCGTCTTCGCTGAGCAACTGTCGCGGCTCCGTAAGCCGCGACGCTTCCAGAATCTCCGCGTCATAGCCCGCCAGCGCCGCGAAGGGCGCGAACTGCGCCGCGCGGTTTGCACGGGGCATGCGTGGATGGGTTCGCGGCGCGGGGCGCGGCAGGGCAAGCATATCCTGATAGCGGTCCCGGTTTTCCATGGAGCACCTCCCTGCTTATGGCGCCGGAAGATCAACGGGAACAATGACGACGTCCGGATAGCGGTGCGCATAGACGCGGCAGCGCTCCGGTGAAAACGCCGGTTCATGGAAAAAGAGGTATTTTTCCCGGGCGCTCTCGCATGCCGCCAACCGGCGCAGATCCTTCCGCAGCTTTCCATTGCGCTGGCAGCTGGTGGCCGCAAAGCACTCGCCAACGATGGTTCCGTCCGCGGACTGAATGTCGAAGCCAGGGACGTTGCCCAGGGAAAGCGTCAACGCCTTGTCCGGGTGGCGCTGGAACAGGTAGGCCGCCGCCTGGAAAGATACCAGGTAGGTCTGGCACTGGTTCACGGCTTCCAGCAGATTTTCGGGTTCCCCCCAGAAGGGGTCCACGACGGTTTTCTCAAACTTCATGCGGTAAAACGCCCGCATGGGGTCCTCGCTTGCCAGCAGCGCCTGCAACTGTTCCACGCTCCGCTGCAAATGCCGGCGAATGGCGCGGACCCCCTCCGCGATTTCCTCCGGCGAAGTCAATGTCAAGGGCTTCCGCATGGGTAAACACCTCCGGGCGGCGTCTGGCCGTTAAAGTTTCTTGATAAAGCAGATGATTCGCCCCGCCTCCGCGAATCCCGCGGCCCGATGAAAGCGGTAGCTGGCCTGGTTGTCCAGCTCGCAGTCGCTGGCAAACTCCCGGCAACCCTGCTCCGCGGCCCAGGCCTGGCAGGCCGCCAGCAGCTCACGGGCATGGCCGCGCCGCCGGTATTCCTCCCGGACAAAAATGCCTTCCAGATAGCCCACGGGGCTGCTGCCGGCTCCCTGGACGTAATCCTGGCGCAGCTGGCACTGGGCAAACCCCGCCGCTTTCCCCTGTTCGTCCAGCAGGAAAAAGCATGCCCCGGGTTGATGCATCAGCGCTTCAAACTCCTCCCGCAGTTCCTGGGGCGTATGCCTGGGCCAAAGCATCAGCGCCAGCCTCACCAGCGTTTCCATATCCTGGGCGGTTGCCTTCCGTATCATCAACGACACCTCCATGGCTATGCCTTGTGTCCGCCAATCTGGTTGTTGCGCTCCCGGGCGGTGGCGCCCTCCTCCAGGCTCATGGCGCGCAGAACGGCATTGTTGCCGTATTTCTTCTTGATGAACAGCAGGGTTTCCTGCATGCGCCTTTCCCGGGCCAGCTCGGCTTCCTCTGCCTGCCGCCGCGCCTGGCGGGCGGCATAGTCGGTAAACAAATCCAGCTGTTCGGCCACCGGCGCGCGTTTCTCCGCCTCGGCCGGGCGCGTTTGGCAGGCGGCAAGGTTCAGGCGGCGCACCAGCAGCTTTTCCGAGGCAATCCGCTCGAAAAGCGCCGTGGCGGCTGCAATGATCTGCCGTGAGGAGGCGGTGGGACGCTCCAGCCGCGTTACCCCATGGGCGTGCCGGGGAATGCTTCTGCCATAGCGGTCCGTGGCTACTTGCCCCTTATAGCCGGCGCGGTCCGCGGCAAAGGCGAGGTTTTCCGCGTCGTAGCCCACGTCCAGCGCCAGCTGCGCGGTTGTCCATCCCCTGTCCACGAGGGAAAGCGCCAGCGCGTCCGCCATCTCCCGGACGATGAGCCGGGCTTTGGCAAAGGTGTAGGGCGTGGGCAGCACCTGCCCGGAACAAAGGCTGCTGGCCTCGGGACGGTAAGCCTTGATGTCCGCCATGGTGCAGGATTCCCATCCCCAGGCATGGTCGATGAGCAGCTCCGCATTCACCCCAAAAAGCTGGTACAGCAGCGCCTCGTTGTGATAGGCTCCGGGTTGCCCCAGGGAGCAGCGCGCCACATCCCCCATGGTATACATGCCGTGGGCTTCCAGCTTTCGGGCATACCCTGGGCCGACCCGCCAGAAATCCGTCAACGGGCGGTGGGCCCACAGCGCTTGGCGGTAACTTGCCTCGTCCAGCTCCGCAATGCGCACCCCGTTGGCGTCCGGCGGCAGGGATTTGGCTTGGATGTCCATGGCCACCTTGCATAGGTACAGGTTGGTACCGATGCCCGCCGTGGCGGTGATGCCTGTGGCCTTCAGCACGTCCAGGATCATCCGCATGGCCAGCTCCCGGGCGGTAACGCCATAGGTGGCCAGGTAGGGCGTGGCGTCGATGAATACCTCGTCGATGGAATACACGTGGATATCCTCAGGGGCGACATACTTCAGGTAGATGCCGTAGATCTGCGTGCTCACCGCCATGTATCGCGCCATTTGCGGCGGCGCTACCAGATAATCCACCGCCATGGCGGGGTGGCGGCGCAATTCCCGGTCGTCCCAGGAGGCGCCTGTCAAACGTTTCCCCGGCGCCATGCGGGCGCGGCGGGCGTTGACTTCCCGGATTTTTTCCACGACTTCAAACAGCCGCGGGCGGCCCGGCAAGCCATAGGCTTTCAGGGCGGGCGATACGGCCAGGCAGATGGTTTTCTCCGTGCGCGCGGCGTCCGCCACCACCAGATTCACCGCCAATGGGTCCAGCCCGCGGTCCCGACAGGCTACGGAGGCATAAAAGGACTTCAGGTCAATGGCAATATACCGCGCCTCCTTCGCCATGCGGCTCCCTCCTTGCTGTTTCCAGAAATACGAAAATTTGTTCGTCTATATTTTAGCACGGCAAGAAAACGCTTGTCAACAAATATGGGAAAATATGTTCGTATTTCCGGTATAAAAAAAGCGCGGCGGAATTCCGCGCGCTTCAGGGGGCTGGCAAGCGGCTATTGCTTTCCAGGCTGCCGGGGGAGGCGCCTGCCGTGCCGGTCAATTGCCGTGCCGCACGGTAATCAGGTGAATCTGCGGCTTGGCAAAAAGGCGGACCGGGGCGACGGAGGTGCCCACGCCGTTGCTTACCAGGATATGGGAACGGTTTGCCTCGTACCAGCCCCGCCAGTACCGTCCGCTGGTGCGGGCGGACTCCAGAATGGGCTGCCCCAGCAGCGTTACCTGCCCGCCGTGGGTATGGCCGCACAGGGCCAGGTCAAACCAGCTCTTGTTTCCATTCTGGTCCCGGGCCTCCAGGGCCTTGGAAAGAATGGCGGGGGAATGGCTGAGAAAGATCACGTAATCCTCCCGGCTTACCTGGGCGGCTACGCCCTCCAGGTCGGGCCAGCCGTTGTCCACATCGTCGATGCCTGCCAGGTAGATGTAGTCGGTGCCCAGCTTCAGCCGGTAGACGCTGTTGATGAGCGGGACCACGCCTGCGTCATACATGGCCTGGCGCAGGTCTTCCAGGTTATCCTCGGGCACGGTGCGGTCGTGATTGCCCACCACCGCGGCGGTGAGGTAGCGCGCGTGAAAAGCGGGGGCGTTGCGGAAAAAGGCCACGGCCTCCTCCGAGGTATTGGCGTAATCCCCGCCCAGCAGGATGATATCCGGGTTCAGGCTGTTCACCCGTGTGACCAGGCTGCGCACCCGGCCCTCGGAGAAAAACGCGCCCTGATGGATGTCGCTGAGATAGACGATTTTCAACTGTCCGATGTTTGCTGGCAGCTCGGATGAGGTAATGGTAACGGACTCGGTTTCCAGCAAAAACGGCTCCAGAAACGGGTAGGCCAGTATCAGCACAACGGCGACGCAAAGCGCCACGTAAATCAAATGGAACCGCGAGCGGGCCTTATGCCTGCCACGATAGCCCATGAGGGTTCCTCCTTTCCGGTAGGGGCGAAAATTCGCGGGCCGAGCTTGACGCTCCCGCCCTGACATTGTACACTAGAGCCATAGGTTCTGGCAAGAAAGGAAGGAATATCCCTATGGAAACGTTTCGTACCTTATCGCCCTGCTGCATGCTCAGCCCTGTGCCTGCGGTCATGGTCAGCTGCCGCGGCGTAAAGCCGGAAGACCGGCCCAACATCATTACCATCGCCTGGGCCGGGACGGTGAACAGCGATCCGCCCATGGTTTCCATCAGCGTGCAGAAAAAGCGCTTTTCCTATGAAATGATCCGCGACAGCGGGGAGTTTGTGGTGAACCTGGTGGACGAGGCGCATTGCAAGGCCCTGGACTACTGCGGCGTGAAAAGCGGACGCGATGTGGACAAGTGGGCCGACACGGGATTGACGCCCATGGCGGCCCAGGGAATGCAGTACGCTCCCGCCATTGCGGAGTGCCCGGCATACCTCAGCTGCAAGGTGCGGCAAGTGCTGTCCCTGGGCAGCCATGAGATGTTCCTGGGCGAAGTGGTAGGCGTGTCGGTGCAGGAGAAGTATTTTGCGCCCGACGGTTCCCTGCATCTGGAGGCGGCGCATCTGGTGGGTTACAGCCATGGGGTTTACCAGCGCTGCAGCGAAGTGCTGGGATTCTTCGGCTATTCCGTGGCCCATCCGGAGGTGCTGGAGAAACGTATGTCGGGCTATTGGAAGTAACCCGCGATGATGTTATGCGCAGAGGAGGAAAGCAAGAACATGACGCCCCTTGCTTTTATTGACCAGTATCTGGCGCGCTTTCGGTCCTATAATCCTGCCTTATGGAATTACGAGGACGGGTGCGTGCTTATTGGCTGCCGTCAGCTGTACCAGGCCACGGGGGAGGAAAAATATCTGCGCTTCGTGCTGGATTATCTGGAAGGCCGGATCGCGGCGGACGGGAGCATTCCCACCTTTGACGTCACGAACTACAACATTGACGCCATTCATTGCGGCAAGGCATTGTTTCTTGCGTGGGACGCCACCGGAGCGGAAAAGTACCGCCAGGCGCTGGCGTTCCATGCCCAGCGCCTGGCCGGGCATCCAAGGTGCCATTGCGGCTCCTTCTGGCATAAGGAAATTTACCCCTGGCAGGTATGGCTGGACGGGCTGTATATGGCGCAGCCCTTTGCCATGGAATATGAGACGCGCTTTCACGGACGGGCGGGATACGGCGATATTCTGCGCCAGTTCCGCAACGCTCGCGCCCATCTGTACAACCCGGACAAGGGCTTGAGCTACCACGGCTGGGACGAAAGCCGCCAGCAGCCCTGGAGCAATCCGGAAACCGGCTGCTCGCCCAACTTCTGGAGCCGGGCCATGGGGTGGTATCTCATGGCGCTGATCGACGCCATAGAGGCCTGCGACCCGGCCATTTATGAGGTGTATCGCGCCTTGTGCGATCAGTTCCGGGAGGCCGTGCGGGGCGTCCTGCCCTATCAGGACGCGGCTACGGGGATGATTTACCAGGTGATGGACCGGCCCGACGTGCCCGGGAATTACCTGGAGGCCAGCGGCTCGGCCATGCTGGCCTGCGCCATTTTGAAGGGCGTGCGCCTGCGGGTGCTGCAGGAGGAAAAGTATCTTCCCCATGGCTTGCGGGCTTACGATACCCTGACCCGGGATTACCTGCGCCAGGACGCGGAGGGTCAGGGCCATCTGGAGGGCATCTGCTCCGTGGCGGGACTCGGCCCGGGAAACAAGCGGGACGGTTCCGTGGCTTACTATCTTTCGGAAAAAGTGGTGGCAGATGATCCCAAGGGCGTGGGCGCCTACATGATGGCCACCGCGCAGAAATTGATGCTGCCCTGAGCGGGACGGAAGGAGGAAGAAACGCATGGCCTGGACATTGACCCATGTATCCGCCCGGTACGCGGTGGCGACCCTGGAAGGCGGCGGGCTGTATGAGCTTCAGACGCCCCGGGAACTGACCCTCAGCGGCGGGGGAGAAACGCGGCAACTGACGGCGCGGCAGGTGGTTACCTGCCTGTTCGGCTTGCGGCCGGATACGGCTTACCGCCTGGAGGACGGCGCGGAAAGCCTGGCGTTCACTACGCTGCATGAGGACTTTACCCTGGACGTGCGGGAGTTTGGCGCCCGCGGCGACGGTATGCACGACGATACCGCAGCTATTCAGGCGGCCATACTGGCCTGCCCGCCCCAGAGCCGGGTGCTGCTGCCCGCGGGTACCTGGCGGGTGACGCATCTGTTCCTGCGGGATCATTTGCGACTGGAGCTGGCCCAGGGGGCTACGCTCCTGGGAAGCTACGACAAGGAGCATCTGCCGGTCCTTCCCGGTATGCTGCAAAGCTGGGACGAAGCGGCGGAGTACAACCTGGGCACCTGGGAGGGGAACCCGCTGCCTTGCTATGCCGCGCTGCTTACGGGGCTGCATGCCCGGGATGTGGAAGTGTATGGGCCTGGCCGCGTGGAAGGCAGCGGCGCGCCGGATACCTGGTGGCAGGACGCGAAGCGCATCAAGGGCGTATTCCGCCCGCGGCTGATGTTCCTCAACCGTTGCGAGGACGTGACCGTGGCGGGGCTGACCTTCTGCAACAGCCCTAGCTGGAACCTGCACCCCTATTTCAGCAACCGCCTGAAATTTCTGGGCGTGACGGTGCTGGCTCCGTGGGATAGCCCCAACACCGACGGCTTCGACCCGGAGAGCTGCCGGGACGTGCTGCTTTCCGGGGCGCGGTTCTCCCTGGGGGATGACTGCATTGCCGTGAAGAGCGGGAAGATTTACATGGGCAGCACCTACCGCACGCCCTGCGAGAACCTGCGGATTACCCATTGCCTGATGGAAAACGGCCATGGCGCGGTCACCATCGGCAGCGAGATGGCCGGAGGCGTCCGCGGCCTGACGGTGGAGGATTGCCTTTTCCGCAATACGGATCGCGGACTGCGCATCAAGACCCGGCGCGGCCGCGGTCGGCAGGCGGTGGTGGAGGACGTGTATTTCCACCGCCTGGAGATGGAGGGCGTCAAGG
Source organism: uncultured Oscillospiraceae bacterium (assembly GCA_964540735.1). Classification (GTDB taxonomy): domain Bacteria; phylum Bacillota; class Clostridia; order Christensenellales; family Aristaeellaceae; genus Egerieenecus. Next base: position 46,093 of record CAZINY010000013.1, on the reverse strand, counting down.
CGCCCTTTACGGCGAATTGCTTTTACTTTTGCGACCCGGACGGCAAATCCGATTATGTGCAGAGCCGGGAAAAGCAGCCCGTGGATGAGCGCACTCCGGAAATACGCTCCCTGCGCTTTGCGGATATCCGCTGCCGTGAGGCGCATGCGGCCGCAGCGTGTTTCCTGGGCCTGCCGGAAAAGCCCATTGGGTTGATAGAAATGGCGGGGGTGGAGATTTCCTTCGCCCCGAGCCCGCAGGCCATGGCGCCGGTGATGTGCTGCGGTTCGGAGCCCTGCGCCGGCGGAGGCATTCAAGCGGAAAATGTCGCTGTTCTGCGCCTGAGGGATGTGACGCTCAAGGGCGTGACGGGGGATCAACTGAAGCTGCGCAATGTGGAAAAGCTGGAAGTGGAAGGAGGAAACGTGCAATGAAGATTGGGATCCGTCTCCATGACGTGGCGGGCGCCACCCTGGAAGAAAAACTGCAAAACGCCAAGGCGCAGGGCTTTTGCTGCGTGCATCTGGCCTTGAGCAAGGTGCTGCCGGATTTTCCCATGGAAAAGGCCCCGGAGCTGCTTACGCCGGAGCTGGCTGCGGAACTGAAAGCGCTGTTTGCCAAGTATGAGCTAAAGGTGGTGGTGCTGGGCTGCTATCTGAACCTGGCAACGCCGGACCCCGAGGAGCTTCGCCGCACCATGGAGATTTACAAGGCGCACCTGCGCTTCGCGCCCCTGCTGGGGGCTGAAGTGGTGGGCACGGAAACAGGCAATCCCAACACGGCGTATGCCCTGGACGAAAACAGCCACACGGAGGAAAGCCTGCGGCTGTTCATGGACCGGCTGGCGCCCCTGGTGCGCTATGCGGAGGAATGCGGCGCTGTGCTGGCCATTGAGCCGGTCTGCCGGCACATCGTCTATACGCCCCAGTGGGCGGCCAGGGTGCTGGAAGCCTTCCCTACCCCGCATTTGCGGCTGATCCTGGATATGGTCAATCTGATGAACATGGCCAACTACCGTCAGGCCGGGCAGCTGCTGAAGGACGCCATTGACTTGATGGGCCCGCGTATTCATATGCTGCATATCAAGGATTATCTGCCCCGGGAAGGCGAAGCGGATGTGGCGAGCCTGGCTGCGGGCCAGGGCTGCATGGACTATACCGGGCTGCTGAACTTTGCCCGTTCCCGCGACCTGTCCATGACCCTGGAGGATACCGTCCCCGAAAATGCGGAGGCTGCCCGGCTGTACCTGGAAAATTGGCCCCGTGCATAAGGGAGGCAGGATATGCTGACGCTGGAACCCATTGCCCATATCCGCAGCGATTTCCCCGCCAAGTTTGGCATTCCCCGGCAGAGCGGCCTGGTGGAGGAACTGGAAGCGCTGGTGATTTTCGAGCCGCCATGGCGGGATGACAACGCCCTGCGGGGCATCGAAGGCTTCAGTCACCTGTGGCTGATTTGGGAGTTTTCCCAGAGCCCCCGGGGAAGCTGGTCGCCTACGGTGCGGCCTCCGCGGCTGGGAGGAAACCAGCGGGTGGGAGTGTTTGCCTCCCGCTCGCCCTTCCGTCCCAATCCGTTGGGGTTGAGCTGCGTGCGCCTGCTGGGGCTGGAAAAGCTGCCGGGGCAGGGCACGGCGCTGCGGGTGGGCGGCGCGGATCTCATGGATGGAACGCCCATTTTCGATATCAAGCCTTATCAACCCTTATCGGACAGCCATCCCGACGCCCGGGGCGGGTTTGCCATGGCCGCAGCGGCGCACCGTCTGACGGTGCGCTTCCCGCCGGAGCTGGCCGCGCGGGTGCCCGCTGTTAAGCTGCCTGCCCTGATGGCGCTGCTGTCCCAGGACCCGCGCCCTGCCTATCAGGAAGACCCGGAGCGGGTGTATGGTTTTGGCTTTGCCGGTATGGAAATCAGGTTCCAGGTGCGCGGGGCGGAACTGGCCGTGGTGGAGGTCCTTCCCTGGGAAGCGCAGGAAGCCCCGGCGGAAAAACGCTTGTCATCCGAAACATGATTTCGCTTCGCTGCCCGGGACAGCCGGAGCAGCGGGAAGGTTCGCGGTTCCCGAGGCCTTCAGGACAGGCGGGGGAATCGCCCTGCGTTTGCAGGTATGCTAGGCGTACTTTGCAAAACGATAAGGCAAAAACCTTTGTCAAACGTCTGAAGCGCGCGCCGTATGCAACCGGCGCGCGCTTTAGACTCAGAATGTCAAAAAACCCCCGGGGAGGCGTCGGAGGGGTCGCAGCCCCTTCGACTTTTATTCGTATCCGCCGGCTTTGCCGGCGGGGCGGGTCATTGATTTTGCTTGCAAAATCAATTCCTTACAACTTCGGACGACCTCTGGTTGGCCGAAGTTGCTTTCTCGAAAAAGTGGCGGAAGCCACTTTTTCGACACGCTGAAGCGCGCGCCGTATGCAACCGGCGCGCTTTTCATGGGCTTTTTCAGTAGATGGTGGCGTCCAGCGCTCCGTATTCCGCAAAGAGCGCCAGGCAAGCCTCCCGATCCATTTCCACCAGGTAGTCCGCAAAAGCCTCCCGGCCGCCGAACATCTCGTCGAAGGCTTCGTCCCGGAAGCCGATGAGGGCGTTGTCCGCAATGGTGCAGCCGTAGTAGACCGTTTCGATATTGGCCCACATGCATGCCGCCAGGCACATGGGGCAGGGCTCGCCGGTGGTGTAGAGCACGCAGCCGGTCAGGTCGTAGGTGTCCAGGTTCTGCTCCGCGTTGCGGATGGCGGTCATTTCCCCGTGGGCGGTGGAATCGTTGTTGGCCAGCACCATGTTATGGCCCTGCCCCACGATTTCTCCGTCCTTGACAATGACGCTGCCGAAGGGGCCGCCGTGCTGGTGATAGATGCCTTCCCGGGCTTCGTCGATGGCCAATTGCATGTACGCATTCTCCGCCGCATAGGCCGCGGCGGGGATTTCCGCCGTTTCTTCCGACAGCGCAAACCCGCTCAGGAGCAGGGCCGGCAGGAGCAACAGGGCGAGGAGCTTCCGTTTCATCATGATTTCCTTCCTTTCCGCGCCGCTTGCTGCATGCCGGCGACGCTTTCCCCGTAAGCGGGGAACAAGGATATGATACCATAGGACGCGGACGCCGCGCCAGTGCCCGGCGTTGACTTTTGGACGTGAACCCGGTATGATATCAGGAAGAGCGTTTGTTCCCCCATGGGGGAACGGGCGCAACCTGGATGAGGTGAAGGGCATGATCGTGTTGGGCATTGACCCGGGCTATGCGCTCATGGGCTGGGGCGTGGTGGAATCCCAGGGAAGCGCCATGCGCCTGCTGGATTACGGCGTGGTGGAGACCAAGGCCGGAGAACCTGTGCAGGACCGCCTGCGCGCCTTGCAGCAGGGCATCCGCCGCCTGGTGGCGCAGTACCATCCCGACGACGTGGCCTTTGAGGAGCTGTTTTTTGCCCGGAACGTGACCACCGCCCTGACCGTAGGCGCGGCCCGGGGCGCGGCCATTATCGCCGCGGCGGAATATACGGAAAACCTCTATGAGTACACCCCCATGCAGATCAAGCAGGCGCTTACCGGCTGGGGAAAGGCGGACAAGAAGCAGATTCAGCAGATGGTGAAGTTTCTTTTGCATCTGGACGACATTCCCCGCCCCGACGACGCCGCCGATGGGATTGCCGCGGCCATTACCCATATCCAGGCCGGCGCGGCCAAGAGCCAATTTAAGATGAAATGACGCCTGACAAAAGGAGCAAGGCATGTACGCATTTATCGAAGGCAAGGTATGTGAAAAGAACGCCGGGGAGCTGGTCCTGCTGGCGGGAGGCGTGGGGTATCAGATCAATTGCTCCATGAATACCCTGGCCGCCGCTCCTGCTTTGGGGGAGACCATGCGCTGCTATACGTATCTCTCCGTGCGAGAGGACGCCATGGAGCTGTTCGGCTTTGCGTCCCGGGAGGAAAAGCGCATGTTTCTCTCCCTGACGGGGGTTTCCGGGGTGGGGCCGAAAATGGCCTTGGCGCTTCTGGGAAGCATGCCCCTGAAAGAATTGAACCTGGCCATCCTGCTGGGGGATGTCACCGCCCTGAGCCGCGCTCCGGGCATCGGGAAAAAGACAGCGCAGCGCATCGCCCTGGAGCTCAAGGACAAGGTGAGCCAGGAGGACGTGAGCGCAGTCGCTTCGGGCGCGAGCGTCGCGCCCTTGCAGTCCATGGCCGCCGACTGCGTCACCGAAGCCCTGGAAGCCCTGCAGGCCCTGGGCTATACTCCTGCCGAGGCGCGCAACGCTGTGCAGAGCGTCCGCGACCAAAGCGATAAAACCGACGAACTGATTAAGCTGGCCCTGCGCAGCATGGCCGGAATGTGAGGCGACCCATGGCAGAAGATCGATTGATGACCGGCGGCTTCCGGGAGGAGGACAGCGCCGTGGAGCAGAGCCTCCGCCCCCACACCCTGCGGGAATATGTGGGGCAGAAGGCCGTGAAGGACAGCCTGGGCATTTATATCCAGGCGGCGCTGACCCGGCATGACGCCCTGGACCACATGCTGCTCTATGGGCCCCCCGGCCTGGGCAAGACCACCCTGGCCCGCATTCTGGCCGCGGAGATGGGCCAGAACATCCGCATCACCACCGGCCCGGCCATTGACCGGCCGGGGGATCTGGCGTCCATCCTCAGCAACCTGACGGCGGGGGACGTGCTGTTTATTGACGAGATTCACCGGCTTTCCCGGCAGGTGGAGGAGGTGCTCTACCCCGCCATGGAGGACTTTGCCATTGATATCATGATCGGCAAGGGCCCCACGGCCCGTTCCATCCGGGTGGACCTGCCGCATTTTACCCTGGTGGGTGCCACCACCCGGGCGGGGCAGCTCTCCGCGCCCCTGCGGGACCGCTTTGGCATGCTTTTTCGCCTGGAGCTGTACACCCCCGAGGAGCTGGCGCAGATCGTGGGCCGCAGCGCCGGCATCCTGGGGGTAAGCGCGGAGCGGGATGGCATTCTGGAAATCGCCAGCCGTAGCCGGGGGACACCCCGTATCGCTAACCGCATGCTCAAGCGCGTGCGGGACTACGCCCAGGTGCGGGCGCAGGGCACCATTACCTATGAGGTGGCCCGGGATGCCCTGAACATGCTGGACGTGGACGAGCTGGGGCTGGACCGGGTGGACCGGAACATGCTGGCCACCATGATGGACAAGTTCGGCGGCGGCCCCGTGGGCTTGGATACCCTGGCCGCCACCACCGGCGAGGACGCCGTCACCATCGAGGACGTGTACGAGCCTTACCTGATGCAGCTGGGCTTTCTGATGCGCACGCCCCGGGGACGGGTCTGCACCCCTGCGGCCTACGAGCATATGCGGCGCACGCCGCCCGCGGCGGCTTCCGGAAGCGACAACCCGGATCAACTGCGGTTTGACCTTTGAGCGGGCGGGAATGCGTCCACACCGAACCTATGAGGAATGGAGAAGAAGCGCAACCCATGAAAACATCCGATTTTGATTATGTGCTCCCGGAGGAGCTGATTGCACAAACGCCCATGGAACCCCGGGACCATAGCCGCCTGATGGTGGTGCACCGGGGCACGGGAGCCATTGAGCACAGGCGTTTTTATGATTTACCCCAGTACCTGCGCCCCGGGGACGCCCTGGTCATCAACGAAACCAAGGTGATTCCCGCTCGGCTCCTGGGGGTGAAGGAGGATACCGGCGTGCCTGTGGAGGTGCTGCTTTTACGCCGGGAGAACGCCACGGACTGGGAGGCCCTGGTCCGGCCGGGACGCCGGCTGAAGCCGGGAGCCTCGTGTGTTTTCGGGGATGGGCTGCTGCGCTGCACCGTGCTGGAAAATGTGGCGGAAACCGGCGGGCGGCTGGTGCGCTTCCAGTACGAGGGCGTGTTTGAGGAGTTGCTGGACCGCCTGGGGGAGATGCCCCTGCCCCCCTACATCCATGAAAAGCTCCAGGATCAAAGCCGCTATCAGACCGTGTATGCCAAGGCGGAGGGTTCCGCCGCCGCCCCCACCGCGGGGCTGCACTTCACTCCTGCGCTGCTGGAACAGGTGCGGGCCATGGGCGTTACCGTGGTGCCCGTGCTGCTGCACGTGGGCCTGGGGACCTTCCGCCCGGTGAAGGAGGAGGATGTGGACAAGCACGTCATGCACTCCGAATACTATCAGGTGACCCGGGAGGCGGCGGATACCCTGAACCGCATCCGGCAGGCGGGCGGCAGGCTGATTTGCGTGGGCACCACCTCCGTGCGCACCATTGAGACCGTAGCGGACAGCGACGGAATCATTCATCCCGGGGCGGGGGAGACCGCCATTTTCATCAAGCCGGGGGTAAAAATCAAAGCGGTGGACGCGCTGATTACCAACTTCCACCTGCCCCAAAGCACCCTGCTGATGCTGGTGAGCACCTTCCTGGGCCGGGAAAAGGCCCTGGACGCCTACCGGCTGGCGGTGCAGGAAAAGTACCGCTTCTTCAGCTTTGGGGACGCCATGTTCATCACCGGGGTGAACGACTGATTCGCTCGGAAAGGAGGCGGCCATGCGTACCGAGCAAGAGATGCTGGCCCTGCTGACGGCTGTGGCGGAGGAGGACCCCCGCATACGCGCCGCCTATCTGGAGGGTTCACGGGCCAACCCCAAGGCGCCGAAAGATATTTTTCAGGATTACGACGTGGTGTACGTGGTGGAGGACACGGCTCCCTTCCGGGCGGACCGGGGCTGGATTGACCGCTTCGGGGAGCGGCTGTACATGCAGTACCCCGAGGAGAGCGTCCTTTTTCCCGCCCAGCCGGAATGTTGCTACGGCTGGCTGATGCAGCTGCGCGACGGCAACCGGCTGGACCTGCACGTGTGTACCCCGGCCTACGCCCTGGAAAACCTGGAGCTGTACCGGACGCTGCTGGACAAGGACGGCCTGATGCCGGGGGCGGCGGAGAGCAGCGACGAAATCTATTGGATATCCAGGCCCACCGCAGAGGAATTTCGCTGCGTGTGCAATGAGTTCTGGTGGTGCCTGAACAACGTGGCCAAGGGGCTGTGGCGGGGAGAGCTGCCCTACGCGCTGGATATGCTGGACTTTACCGTGCGCCCCATGCTGAAACAGCTGCTTACCTGGCAGGCTGGGCTGGACCATGACTTCAAGGTCAGCGCGGGCAAGGCGGGGAAGTATCTGGGCAGGCTATTGCCCCCGGAGGAATACGCGCTGTTCCTCTCCACCTACGCCGCCGGGGAGGGGCGCGCCCTGTGGCAGGCCACGCTGCGCATGTGCGGCCAGTTCCACCGGGTGGCGCAGGCGGTGGGCGCGGCCCTGGGCTACCCCTATGACGGGGGAGAGGCGGCGGAGAGCCGCGGCTTTCTGGAGCGGGTGCGGGAACTGCCCAGGGATGCCCGAAGCATTTTTTGATCCATGGCGTGCCGCTTGAGGCGGGCGCCTTTTTTCTTTTACCTCCAAAATTGTAGCATGTGACACAATCATTTTGACAGAAACGGATGTAGGCGCTATCGGGAAGTACGGGTAAAACAGGTATACTTATCCATAAACGAATCCATGCAAAGGAGGCGCCCGTATATGAATCCGTATTTTCCCACGCTGTTCAGCCCCTGTAAAATCGGCAACGTAACCATTAAGAACCGCATTTGCAAAGCGCCGCAGACCACCGGCCTGAGCCACATGGATGGCACGGTGTCCTCCCGGCTGGTGCGCTGCTATGAGGACCTGGCCCGGGGCGAGGTGGGCATGGTCATTGTGGAATACGCCTATGTGGACCGCAAGTGCAGCAAGTCCGCCTCCAATCAGCTGGGCATCTGCGATGATGAGTACATCGTGGGCCTGGGCTGGCTGGCGGATACGTTAAAGAACCTGGACTGCGTGCCCTGCATTCAAATCGAGCACTGCGGGCGGCAGCGCTTCCTGGGCCCGCCCATGAAGTCCGCTTCCCCCAACCCTTGGCCGCTGATGTATGAGCGCTATGGCCGGGCGGCTATCCCCGAGGAGCTGACCATTGACGAGATCCATCAGCTGGTGGAGGACTTCGGCCGGGCCGCCCTCCGGGCCAAGACCGCCGGATTCCAGGTGGTGGAGATCCACGGCGCTCACGGCTACCTGATTACCAACTTCCTCTCCCCCTTCACCAACCAGCGGCGGGACTGGTACGGCGGCAGCCGGGAGAACCGCTTCCGCTTCCTGGAGCAGGTGTTCAAGCGCTGCAAGGAATACGTGGGGGAGGACTTCCCCATCATTGTGCGGCTGAGCGGCACGGACTACGAGCCCGGCGGCATGACCATTGAGGATACGGTGTACTACGCCCAGCGGCTGGAGGCGCTGGGGTGCGCGGCCATCGACGTGAGCGGCGGGGACCACCATCAAATGATTCACCAGGTGACGCCCATGCAGCTCTCCCGGGGACACAACGTATGGGCCGCCGAAGCGGTGAAGAAGGCCGTCGGCATCCCCGTGTTCGCCACCGGCTCCATTACCCAGCCGGACTATGCCGAGGAGATATTGGCCAGCGGCAAGGCGGACTTCATCAGCATGGGGCGTCCGCTTCTGGCGGACCCCTACTGGGCCAAGAAGGCTATGGAGGGCCGCCCCGAGGATATCTCTCCCTGCATCCGCTGCAACGAGGGCTGCCTGGACCGGGGCAACCACCTGGGCAAATCCATCAACTGCACCATGAACCCCACCCTGGGCTTTGAGGATGCCCTGGCCATCCGCCCCGCGGAGGTGAAGCGCCGGGTGGCGGTGGTGGGCGGCGGCCCTGCGGGGCTCAAGGCCGCGGATACCGCGGCGCTGCGGGGGCATCAGGTGACGCTGTTTGAAAAGCGGGCGCTGGGGGGCTACCTCCACGAGGCGTCCTTCCCCGAGTTCAAGGCGGACATCCGGGACGCGCTGAAATACCTGGTCACCCAGGTGAACAAGCACGGCGTGGAAGTGGTTGCCAAGGAGGCGGCCCTGGAGGACCTGGCCGGGTTTGACGCGGTGATTGTGGCTACCGGCTGCACCCCGGCGGGGCTGCCCGTGCCCGGGGCCGACGGGCCCAACGTGACCCTGGCGGTGGACGCCCTGAAGCCCGACGGCATCCGCCCCAAGGGCAACATCGTGGTGATTGGCGGCGGGCTGATTGGCGTGGAGACGGCGGTGCAGTTCAGCCTGGAGCCGGAGAACCGGGTGACCGTCATCGAAATGCTGCCGCAGATCATGAACGGATGCAGCGACTGCGATCACATCGTGTATGGGGACATGATTCGGGAAAAGCAGATTCAGGTGTTTACCTCCAGCCGGGTCACCGGCATCACCCGGGAGGGCGTGGCCTTTGAGCATCAGGGCCGCAAGCAGCTGGCGATGGCGGACCACGTGTTCCTGGCCACGGGCATGAAGCCGGACCGCGGGCTGTATGAGCAGCTGCTGGCCCAGGGCGTGCGGGTCTACAACGTGGGGGACAGCCAGACCCCCGGAAAGATCTATGACGCCATCCACAGCGGCTACAAGGCGGGCCTGAAGGTCTGAGCTTCCACGGGGCATTCGCCCCATGCATAAGCAAAGCGGCGCTTTCTGCGGGACAAATACCCGCGGAGAGCGCCGCTTTTCCCTGGCAAACTTATAAACCCCGCTGCTGGCATAGCCGGTCCAGTTTTTCCCGGTCTATCAGGCGGAAACCCACTCCCTGGGTGGCGATGATCCCCTCCTGCTTGAGCAGGCGGCAGGCCCGGGAAACGCTGGCCCGGGAGCAATTGATGGCGTAGGCCAGCTCCTGCTGACTCAGCCGCACCTGCGCCTCCTGCGCGCCGTCCCAGTTGGCGAGCAAGAAATTGGCCAGGCGGAGAAACACGCTGTTGATGCTCTGATTGGCAGCGTCGAAGCACAGTTGGCGCATCACCTTGCAGTAGTAGCAGGTGAGGGTCAGGGCAAACTCCGCGTTCTCCCGGATCAGGGATTCCAGCAGCGTATTCTGAAAGGGCAGCACCCAGCAGTCGGTGATGCAGGCGATGGTCATCATGGAGGTTTGCCCCGGCAGCAGGCAGTCCAGCCCGGCCAGGCTGTCTGGCCCCAGCAGGGCTACCGTGCGCTCGTTTCCCTGGCAGTTGCCGGCATAGACCCGCATGCGTCCCTTGCACAGGTAGTACATCCAGCCTTTGCTCTCCCGGGCCTTGCAGGCGCGCATGCCCTTGTCCAGCTTCATGGGCGGGGGGCAGAGGCGCTGGAAGGCCTGGCGGTAGGGCAGGAAATCCCCCTCGAAAAAGTAACGTACCCGATAGGCGTCCTCGCGCTGTTCCATGGCGGGCGGCACCAGCTTTCTCCCGGCGGCGGAGCGCCGCGCTTTTTCCCCATTGTACCACAGGGTCGGAGGTTTTGACAGAGGGAAATCCGCTGCGGAGCCTTGCCGGCAGGATTTGCCTGCGCGCCGGAGAATATATACGCTTGTATATCCGGCGGCGGGCGGAGAGCTTGCGCGCGGACAACCGAGGAGGGCGGCATGGGCAAGATCATCGCGGAAATGGCGGCCACCATTGCGGCGGTGCCGTTGGGCGCCATGTTTCTGCCGGGAATTTACTGCGCGAATACGGAGTTCGGGGTGGTGACCGGGCTGGCGCTGGCGATCCTCTACCTGCTGCTGCGGCCCATCGCCCGGGCGCTCACCGGGCTAATCGGCTGCCTGACCTTCGGATTGACCAACATCCTGGTGGATGCAGGGCTGGTGCTGCTTTGCGCAGACGTCATGAAGGAAGGCTTCCGGGTGGACTCCTTCTGGTGGGCGCTGGCGCTGGCCCTGGTGATAAACGCCGCCCGGGCGGTGCTGGGCGCTTGCTTCAAGAAGAAATGATCGAGGGAGGAATCAGGTATGATAGCGTTGGCATGCGACCATACGGGGATTGAACTGAAGCAGGAAATCAAGAAGCTATTGGATGAAATGGGGTTGGCGTACAAGGATTTCGGCACCAATGAGCCGGTGAGCTGCGACTACCCCATCTACGGCTACCGGGCGGCAAAAGCGGTTGCGCAGGGCGAGTGCGACCGGGGCATCCTGATCTGCGGGACGGGCATCGGCATTGGCATTGCGGCCAGCAAGGTCAAGGGCATCCGGGTGTGCACCTGCTCGGACGTGTATTCGGCGGAGCTGAGCAAGCGGCACAACAACAGCAACATCCTGACCATGGGCGCCCGGGTGGTGGGCGTGGACCTGGCCAAGATGATCGCCACCCATTGGCTTACCGCTGAGTTTGAGGGCGGGCGGCATCAGCGCCGGGTGGATGAGATTACCGACATTGAGAATGGCGAGGAACTGTAAGCGGGCAACGGCAGAAAGGCGAGGCTCCCGGGCCGGGAACGGCGGGAGCCTCGCCTTTTTTTGGCCATTCAGCTGCTTTCCTCCATTTTCTCCGCCTTGGTCCATCCGGTATAGGTTACGATGGTGGTGTGGGAACTCAGCCCTGCGGACTTGCGCCACGCGGAGGGGGTGCAGCCCATGGTGCGGGCAAAAAGCCGGTTGAAGCTGCTCAGGGAGGCGTAGCCTACCCGTCCCGCGGCCTCGGCGATGCTGACGCTGGAGGAACGCAGCAGGGTGCAGCTTTGCAAAATGCGGGTCTGGTGCAGAAAGGTCATGGGGCTAACGCCCATTTGCTCGTGGAAAAGGCGGCGAAAATGGGTGGGGCTCAGGTGGCATACCTCGGCCAGCATGCCCAGGGGGAAATCCTGCATGTAGTTTTGCTGGATGTAATCCAGGGCCGGGGCGATGGCGTACATGTGTTGGTCGTAGGCGTCCTGGTTGGCGTCGTCGCTGTACGCCCGCATGAGGCAGACGATCAATGAAAGGCAAAGCCCCTGAACGCTTAGTTCATATCCTGGGCGGCGGCTGACCATCTCCTGAATAATGGCCGAAACCAAATGGGATATATCCGCGTACTTCTCCCCGGGAAGCACCAGATGGCAGCTGCTGAGCATTTTCTGCAGAAGCAGCCCGTCGGCAAAACGCTCTCGGAAAAGGGGGGAGAAAATGGCCTGCGGGTCCAGGAAGATATAGCTCCACAGGCTTTCCCCGCCTGGGGCGGAATAGGTGGTATGGGGAACGTTGCGGGCGATACAGGTGATGTCTCCTGCCTGAAAGGGCGCCGGCCTGTCCCCGAAGATCAAGGTGCCGCTTTCGCTGTGGCACCAGCCGATTTCCAGGCAGTTGTGAATGTGCAGCCGTTTGCTGGGGATGTGGCTGATGTGCCACTCCTCTCCCGTCAGCACGACGATGGGCAAGTGAACGGGCAGCTCATAGTTGCGGTATTCAATGACGGGCTTTTTCGCTCGGCCCATAAGCAGGCTCACCTCCGGGCATATATGCAGCGTTGCAGGCAAAAGCATGGAATAGGTGGGAAAGGAACAACCATATTATAGCATACCGGCGGGAATCCGTCAGCTTTTTTTGAATATAGATGGTTTTTTCTGCATAGTCCCTGGTCGTTTTTGAATAGACAACCGTTTTTGCAAAAATGTATAATTACAGCAGATTCCAATCCAAATCAAAGCTGTTTTTTGTGGGTTTTACCGATAAGGAGGAGGGATTGCCATGCAACAGCGCGTGCCGGTTGTTCCCCGGGCGGGGAAGGGACAGCGCTTCCTGACCTACATGCGCAACCATTGGCAGCTGTACCTGCTGCTTCTGGTGCCGGTGGCGTTTGTGATTATCTTCAAATACGCGGCCTATTCGGGGCTGCAGATTGCCTTCATGAATTTCAAGCCCGCCAAGGGCTTCGCCGGCAGCGAATGGGTGGGCTGGGAGAACTTTGAAAAGATCTTCCGGGACAAGGACTTCCTCCGGGCTTTGCAAAACTCCCTGGCTTTCAACTTCCTGGACCTGATCGTGGGCTTCCCGGTGCCCATTGCTCTGGCCATCATGCTCAACGAACTGCGGTTCAACCGGTTCAAGCGGGTTTCGCAGACGATCCTCTATCTGCCGCATTTCCTTTCCTGGGTCATCATCGCTTCCGTGGCGCTGACGCTGTTCAAGCCGGAGACGGGCCTGGTGAACACGCTGATGATGAACGCCGGGTGGATAGACCAAGGCATACCCTTCCTCACAGAGAAATGGCACTGGGCGGTGACCTACCTGCTCATCGGCGTGTGGCAAAACATGGGCTGGGGCACCATCATCTACTTGGCCGCCATCACGGGCATTGACGCGGAGCTGTACGAGGCCGCCACCATCGATGGCGCGGGTCGCTGGCGCAAGATCTGGAACGTAACCCTGCCCTGCATCCGCGGCACCATGGTGACGCTGCTGATTATGAACCTGGGCCGTGTGATGGGCTCCAACTTCGAGCGCATCAACGCCTTTGGCAACGTGCAGGTGAAGGACTTCCAGTATCAGCTGGCCATCTACATCTATGAAAAGGGACTTTCCGGCGGCAACTACAGCCGCGCCACGGCGGTGGGCCTGTTCCAGAGCCTGGTGGGCCTGCTGCTGGTGATCGCCTCGGACCGCTTCGCCAAGCGCCTGGGCGAGGACGGCCTGCTGTAAGGAAGGAGGAAAGCATATGACGGCCATACATCCTGAGGCAAAAAAGAAAGCCTCCATTTTCCGGGGCGTGAACCGGGTCCGCGGCAGCGACTTTGTCATCGCCTTCATCATCCTGCTGCTGTCCCTGACGTGCATCCTGCCCTTCATCCATGTGGCGGCCAAGAGCCTGTCCTCCAATACGGCGGTGCTGTCCAAGAGCGTGTATCTTTGGCCCAAGGATTGGAGCCTGGATGCCTATCAGGCCATCTTCGCCGACGGGCAGCTCACCTATTCCCTGGGCTACACCATCGTGGTCACGGTGCTGTTCACGGCCATCGGCATGGTGGTTACCACCTTTGCCGCCTATCCCCTGGCCATCAGCGGGCTCAAGGGCAAGCCGGTGTTCGCCTTCATCCTGATGTTCACCATGTACTTCAGCGCCGGCCTGATCCCCGAGTATTTGCTGATGAAGGACCTGGGCCTGCTGAACACCATGTGGGTGCTGGTGCTTCCCCTGTCCTTCTCACCCTATAACATGCTGATCATGCGCAGCTTCCTGCGGGCAACCATCCCGGACTCCCTCTATGAGGCCGCCAACCTGGACGGCGCCAGCTACATGCAGATTCTGACCAAGATCGTGCTGCCCCTGTCGAAGTCCATCATTGCGACGCTTTCCCTGTTTTACGCCGTTGGCCGCTGGAATGCCTACGCGGACGCCCAGTACTACATCACCACCAAGCGGCTGCAGCCCCTGCAGTACCTGCTTTCCAACATGGTGCTCAATTCCGGCGCCGATGCCATCAGCCTCTCCGAGGCGGCCGCGCAGACCTCCACGCCGGAGGTGCTGCAGGCCGCGGCCATCATGTTTGCCACCCTGCCCATCATCATGGTGTACCCCTTTGTACAAAAGTACTTCGTCAAGGGCGTCATGGTGGGCGCGGTGAAGGGCTGACCCTCTTCCAAACGGTGGAAATGGCGGCCACGCCGCCGTTGGATAAAGACCACAAATCTATTGTAAGGAGGAAACAACATGAAACGCATTCTTTCTCTGGTGCTGGCGATGATGCTGGCCCTGGGTATGCTGCCCTTCGCTGTGGCGGAGAGCGAAGTGCCCACGGTGGACCCCACCCTGCCCGAAGACTGGGAGCCCTTTGCGGAGCGCGTGACCATCACCGTTCCCGTGTATGACCGCGCCAAAGAAGGCTACCCCGCTGTGGACGACAACTACTGGACCCGGTGGATCCAGTCCCAGTTCGGCGACAAGTGGAACATCGAAGTGAAGTACGTGGCCATCCCCCGCAGCGACGTGATGACCAAGTACAACCTGCTCATCGCCGCCGAGGATACCCCCACCATCATGATGGAGTATGACTATCCCAAGGTGGCCCAGTGGGCCAACGACGGCGCCATGCAGCCCATCGACCTGGAAGCCTTCAAGGCGGTTGCCCCCACCTTCTATCAGGCCATGGTGGACAACAACCAGCTGGGCTACACCAAGATCAACGACGAGGACTACTTCGTCCTGACCGAGCGCCCCTACTACAACACCGGCTACACCTTCGCCACCTTCGTGCGCATGGACTGGCTGCGCGCCGTGGGCTATGACCACGTGCCCACCACCTATGAGGAGCACAAGGACGCCATCAACAAGATCATCGAAGCTGGCCTGACCGACCAGGCGCCTCTGGGCCTGGGCATCCCCACCAGCGGCTACGTGACCAACTTCGCCTTCCGCGATGTGCCCGTGGACGAAGCCGAGTGGGCCATGCACTCTTCCCTGACCACCGCCAGCCTGAGCTGGGAGCCCACCCGCAAGCTGCTCAAGCGGCTGAACGATGAATACAACATGGGCTGGTACTCCAGCGAGTTCGACCTGGAGAAGAACACCGGCGGCCAGTCCACCGACCAGCTGCAGACCGACTTCATCAACGGCAAGACCTACGCCTACGGCGGCTATATGTCTGCCAACGTGGCTTGGCTGAGCGCCTTCTATGAAATGAACCCCGACGCCGAGCTGGCTGTGCAGAGCCAGTACATGGTCTATGAGCCCGGCGTGGTGGACACCGTGCAGCTGCGCGCTGACAACCCCTTCGGCATGATCGTTGGCTTCAGCTCCTACGCCACCGAGGATCAGCTCAAGGCGGCCTGGATGCTCATGGAGTGGATGATCCAGCCCGACGTGCTCTTCGTGCTGGAGAACGGCATTGAGGGCGTTACCTACACCATCGGCGAGGACGGCCTGCCTGTGGTGGACGGCGAATACCGCGGCGAGGAAATGCTCAACCACAACATGAACATCGACATGACCTGCCTGGTGCACGCCTCCAAGGAGATCGGCACCATCGAGCAGTCCATCGCGGCCATCACCCCCCAGGGCCTGCCCCAGGATTTCTATCCCATGCTGCTGCAGAACTACAACGAGGTGCTGGAGATCGCCAACGCTGGCAACTCCTACTCTGACCCGGTCTTCGCCGTGGCCATCGAGTCCGAGAGCGAGTACACCGCCTCCCTGCTGAGCCTGTACCAGGAGGATTACAGCAAGCTGGTGAAGTGCGCGCCCGAAGAGTTCGACGCCCTCTATGAGCAGCTGAGCCAGGAGTACCTGGATGCCGGCTATCAGGAGATCATCGACGAGCGTCTGGAGGCCTATGAGGCCGGCCAGACCACCAAGCTCCCCGTACAGGAGTAAGCATTCACACCGCCCCATGGGGACGGATGGGGCAGGAGGGAATCCCTCCTGCCCCTTTTTGCAAGAGAGCGACTGCGCCGGCCTGCGACCGGTTCGGGACGGCGGGGCACGCACTGCGACGTACCCCGCCGCCCCGAAAAAAACGCACTTTGCAATGTACGCAGCTGTGATAAGGAGGCTATATTATGGCGACGATTCAGTTTGACCGGGAAGAAGTGCTTCAGGCCATCGACGCGGTGGCACGCCAAACCATGAACATGGATATGCCCTGGGACTGGCCCTGTGGCGTGGCCTATTTCGGCCTGTGCGAGGCGGCCCGGGCCACCGGCCGGGAGGAGTACCTTCAGCTGATGAAGGAGCGGGTGGATGAATATATGGAGCTGGGGTTGCCGGACTGGACGGTGAACACCTGCGCCATGGGACACGCCATGCTCACCCTGCACCAGTGGACGGGAGACGAGCGCTACAAGGCCATCGCGGAGCAGAAGATCGACTACCTGCGCAACCGTGCCCTGCGCTTTGGGGACCATGTGCTCCAGCACACCGTGTCCGCCAAGAACGACTTCCCCGAGCAGTGCTGGGCCGATACGCTGATGATGGCGGCGTATTTCATGCTCCGGGCGGGCGTGGCCTGGAACGACCCCGCCCTGGTGGACGACGCGCTGAACCAGTACTACTGGCACATCGAGTACCTGCAGGATAAAAAGACCGGGCTGTGGTACCACGGCTACAATAACATCACCAAGGACCATATGTCCGGCTTCTACTGGGGCCGGGCCAATGCCTGGGCGGCCTTCACCATGAGCAAGGTGAACCGCACCCTGCCCGAGTGCTACCTGTATCCCAAGTACATGGATGTGGCGGGCTCCCTCACCGAGCAGCTGGCGGCCCTGAAGCGGGTGCAGACGGAGAACGGCCTGTGGCGCACCCTGCTGGATGACCCGGAGAGCTACGAGGAGGTTTCCGCCTCCTGCGGTATCGCCGCGGCCATGACCATCCAGGGCAACCCCCTGTATATCAAGTATGTGAACAAGGCCGTGCGCGGCGTGCTGGACAACATCACCCCCGAGGGACGGGTGCTGAACGTCAGCGGCGGCACCGCCGTGATGAAGGACCGGGAAGGCTACCGGAACATCTCCCGGGCATGGACCCAGGGCTGGGGACAGGGCCTGGCCCTTGCTTTCCTGGCCGCGGTGCTGGAGCAGGGCAAGGAGCACGTGGATGGCGCGCTATAACGCGCGGAAAGGAAAAATATATGGAAGAAAAGTATACCCAAGGGGATTTTACCTTGCCTGGGGAGGCCGGTTATGAGGAGCTGACCCTCCGCCTGGCCCGCCGCTGGGGCGCGGACGTCATCCGCGACAGCGACGGCACCAAGCTCTCCCCGGAGATTGTGGAGGCGGGGTACAAGATTTATTCCACCATTTGCATTATCCGCCAGCACAACGCCTTTGCCCAGGCGCACCCGGATGCCCAGCAGCAGACCTTCCTGGGTTCCCGGCCGGTGGTGGCTACGGAGGGAACCGTGGAGATTCCGCTGCTGGCGGGGTACTTCACGGAGCAGTTTGTCCTGAACGAAACGCCGGAAGCCCTGGCGCTGATGCAGGTGTGGGACCGCACCGCCAACATGGAGGTGCCACGGGCCTGCTGGCGCTATGAAAACGGCGTGGCGACGGTGACGGGCTGCGTCCCCGGCCGGAGCTATACCGCCAACTTCCTGTGCTACCGGGTATGGGAAGAAATCGACATGTACAACCATACCACCAACAACTGGCAGAGTGAGCATCTGCGCCAGTTGGACCCCCGCCATCCCGAGGCCTGGGCCTATTTGCAGGATTGGCTGGAGCGCTGGTGCGTGGAGAATCCCGATACCAACGTGGTGCGCCTGACCTCCCTGTTTTACAATTTCGTGTGGATCTGGGGCGAGGATGTGCGCCGGCGGAATTTCTTCACCGACTGGGCTAGCTATGACTTCACCGTAAGTCCCGCTGCCCTTGCCGCCTTTGAAAAGCAATACGGCTATGCCCTGACCGCCGAGGACTTTGTCAACCAGGGCAAGCATCAGGTTACCCACATGCCCCCCACGAAGGCCAAGCGGGACTATATGGACTTCATCCAGGCCTTCGTGGCGGAAAAGGCCCGGGCGCTGGTGGAGATCATCCACCGCTATGGCAAGCAGGCCTATGTGTTCTACGACGACAGCTGGGTGGGCATGGAGCCCTACGGGGAGCGTTTCCAATCCATCGGCTTTGACGGGCTGATCAAGTGCGTGTTCTCCGGCTTTGAGTGCCGGCTGTGCGCCGGGGCGCAGGTGCCCGTGCATGAGCTGCGCTTCCATCCCTACCTGTTCCCGGTGGGGTTGGGCGGACTGCCCACCTTCGCCCCCGGGGGCGATCCGGCCCGGGATGCCCTGAGCTATTGGAAGCATGTGCGCCGGGCGCTGCTGCGCCAGAGCGTGGACCGCATCGGCCTGGGCGGTTACCTGCACCTGACCGAGGGCTACCCCGACTTTGTGGATACCATCGAAAACATGGCCAAGGAGTTCCGCCGCATCAAGGAACTGCATGCTCACGGCGGCCCCCTGTGCCTGCCCTGCAAGGTGGCGGTGGTGCATACCTGGGGCAAGCTGCGCAGCTGGACCCTTTCCGGCCACTTCCACGAGACGGATAAGCATCCGTTGATTCACATCAACGAGGCGCTGTCTGGCCTGCCGGTGGAGGTGCGTTTCCTGAGCTTTGCGGAGGTGGAGCAGGGCGCGTTGGCGGATGTGGATGTGCTCATCAACGCCGGCTGGGCGGGGGACGCCTGGAGCGGCGGCGACGCCTGGAAATCCCCACGTCTGGTGGAGGCGGTCACCCGTTTTGTGGCGGAGGGCGGCATGTTCATCGGCGTGGGCGAACCGTCGGCCACGGAGGGGTACGACAGCTTCTTCCGCATGGCGCCCGTCCTGGGGGTGGACAAGGATACCGGCGCGCGGGTGTGCCATGGCCGCTGGGCCTTTGAAGTGGCGGAAAGCCCCGTCTTCCTGTGCGCTGAGGCGCTGGGGGATAACGCCCGGCTTATGCTCACCGATGGAAACGCCCGGGTGCTTTGCGAGAAAAACGGCGCGCCGCAGATGACCCTGCACACCCTGGGCAAGGGCCTGGGCGTGTACATGAGCAATTTCCGGATAAGCCCGGAAAGCACGCGGATGCTGCTGGAATTGTTGCTGCTGCGCTGCCCGGAAGCGGCCGCGGAGCTCCATCTCTCCGACAACCCCTGGGTGGAAACTGCCTACTTCCCGGCGGACCGCATGCTGGTGGCGGTGAACCAGTCCGAGGAAACGGTGCAGACCGTCCTGGGCGGGGAACCGGGTGGAATCCCGCTTACCCTGGCGCCCATGGAAACCCGTATGCTTCCCCTGTAAACTGTAGAAAACGGATACGCCATGGAGGAAATGCTCCCTCCATGGCGTATTTTTTGAAACGGATTACGAGCGGAAAGGAAGCGGATGGCACATGGCGGATATACAGGCCCTGACCCGGGAATGGCAGGTTCCTGCGCTGCCGGAAAGCATTCCCCAGGGGGACATGCCCGGAGATAAGATTTGCATTACGGATGAACACCGCCGGAAGGCGGAAACTCTTTTTCCCAAGCTGAAACAGCTTCTGTGGGAAACCCTTTCCCATCACCCCCATCAGCGGGCGGTGGTGGCGGTGTGCGGCGGCTCCGGGGTGGGAAAATCGGAGATCGCCTCGCTAATTTCGTACTATCTGAACCAGCTGGGCGTGGGGAGCTACACCCTTTCGGGGGATAACTATCCCCACCGCATTCCCCGGGAGAACGACGCGGAGCGCCTGCGGGTGTTCCGGGAGGGCGGTCTGCGGGGGCTGATCGCCGCGGGCGTGTATACCCGGGAGATCGGCGATACCCTGCGGGAACTGTGGACCCGGGACACGGATGCCCAGGCAGACGTGGCCGAGGACTACCCCTGGCTGTCCGTGTATCAGCGGGCCGGCCGCCGGAGCCTGGGAGAATACCTGGGCACGGAAAAGGAAATCGACTTCCGGCAGGTATCGGACATTATCGCCCGCTTCAAGCAAGGGGAGGATTCCCTGCCTCTGAAGCGCATGGGCCGGGAAACCACGGAACTGTGGTACGACCTGGTGGATGTGCGCCAGGTGCGGGTGCTGGTCATTGAATGGACCCACGGCAACAGCGACTTTATCGAGGGCGTGGATATTCCCGTGCTGCTCAACAGCACCCCCGCGGAAACCCTGGCCCACCGCCGCGCCCGTAACCGGGACGGCAAGACGGACAGCGCCTTCACCACCATGGTGCTGGAGCTGGAGCAGCAAAAGCTGGACGCCCAGGCCCACAAGGCAAAGCTGATCCTGTCCAAGGCCGGAGAACTGATGGACTACCGGGAATACCGCCGCCGCATGGCGGATGCGTAAGGAGCGATACCATATGAACCTAGGCGCTATGCTCAATGCCTACCCCGACAGCATGGGGGGAAACCTTTCGGAGATTGCCCGGGCACTGGACCTGCCGCAGCTGCGGGGGGCTTTCCGGTCCTTTTACATTTTGCCCAGCCTGTTCCATACGGACCTGGACCGTGGCTTCTCCGTCATCAGCTATGACCTGGATCGGCGGATGGCCACCCGGGAGGACATCGAAAACCTGAAGGCCCAGGGCATTGACCTGAAGCTGGACTTCATCCTCAACCATCTTTCCGTGCTCTCCCCCCAGTTCCAGGACATTTTGCAAAAGGGGGACGACTCCCCCTACCGGGATTTCTTCATTGACTGGAACAAATTCTGGGCCGGATGCGGGGAAATGACGGCGGAGGGATATATCCAGCCCGAACCCCGGTACATACGGGAGATGTTCTTCCGCAAGCCGGGCCTGCCCATCCTGATGGTGCGCCTGCCTGACGGACGGGAAGTGCCCTACTGGAACACCTTTTACCAGGAGGTGCGCTACGCCCCTGTGGACGCCCAGGACCTGATGCCCTTGGGGCTGCAATATGGCGAGGCCGGCGATTTGGCCCGCCGCATTAACCAGGCGCTGGACCGGGGGGAAAAGCCCGCGGAGATGGAGCTTCCCCCCGCGGTGCGGGAGCTGCTGGAAAGCCGCCGGCGCTACCTGGGCCAGATGGACCTGAACCTGAACTCTCCCCTGGTGTGGGACTACTACGATGAAACCCTGCGCCGCTTGGCAGACTACGGCGCGGCCATTGTGCGCCTGGACGCCTTTGCCTATGCCCCCAAGGCGCCCGGCCGGCGGAACTTCCTCAACGAACCGGAAACCTGGCAGGTGCTGGACCGCGTGAAGAACATGGCGGACCGCTATGGCCTGACGCTGCTGCCGGAGATTCACGCCGCCTACGCGGAGGGCAGCTATGCCACCCTGGCCCAAAAGGGGTACATGACCTATGATTTCTTCCTGCCCGGGCTGATCATTGACGCCCTGGAGGGCGGAGACGGCAGCCTGCTGGCCCGCTGGGCCCGGGAACAGGTGGAAAAGGGCATCCGTACGGTGAACATGCTGGGGTGCCACGATGGCATCCCCATGCTGGACCTGAAGGGCCTGGTGCCCGAGGAACGCATCCAGGCGCTGATTGACCTGATCGTCGCCCGGGGTGGACTCATCAAAAACCTGCATGGGCAAAAGAACGTCTACTACCAGGTGAACGCCACCTATTACAGCGCGCTGGGGGCCGACGACCGCAAAATGCTCCTGGCACGGGCCATCCAGCTGTTCATGCCCGGCAAGCCCCAGGTTTGGTACCTGGATCTGTTTGCGGGCAAAAATGATCTGGAGGCGGTTCACCGGGGCGGCGAGGCGGCGCACAAGGAGATCAACCGCACCAACCTTACCCCGGAACAGGTGAAGGCCGGGCTGGAACAGCCCGTGACCCGGGGGCAGGTCGCGCTGCTGCGCATGTACAATGCATGCCCGGCGTTTGACGGAGCGCTTACCGTGGAGCAGCCCCAGGCGCATTTGTTGCGCCTACGCTGGCGGAACGGGGATAGCGAAGCCTCCCTGGAGGCCGATTTGCGCACCCTGGCGTTCACCGCGCGCATGGACGGCGAGACGTTCACGCAGGCATAAGAAAACGGGAAAACGCAGAGGGCGCTCCCCGCAGGTAATTTTGCGGGGAGCGCCCTTTTGGATACTGGATGATTCGTGTACCGAGGCAAGCCTTAATCCCGGTTCCGCGCAATAATCAGCAATCGCAGCAAGGAAAGGATGCTGGTGACCGCGGCAGCCACATAGGTCAGCGCGGCGGCGGAGAGCACAGCTTTCACGGCGGGCTCCTCGTCCCGGGTGATGTAGCCGCCCTGGCTGAGCATGGCAATGGCGCGACTGCTGGCGTTAAACTCCACCGGCAGGGTAATCAGGGAAAACACTACCGACAGCGCAAAGCACAGAATACCCAGATACACCAGCGGCTGCCAGCTGAAGATGATACCCAGCAGGAACAGCGGGAAATAGGCGTTGGAGCCAAGGTTTACCAGGGGTACCACAGCGGTGCGCAGGCGCATGGGCGCATAACCGTCCTTTTTCTGCATGGCATGGCCTGCTTCGTGGGCGGCAATACCCAAAGCCGCAATGGATGTGGAGCCGTACACGCCCTGGGACAGGGCCAAGGTTTCCGAAGCAGGATTGTAATGGTCGGTAAGGTTGCCGCTTACGGATGTCACCTGCACCGCGTCGTTTCCGTTGCGGCGGAGCAAATCGGCCACCACCTGGCTGGCGGGCCGTCCCAGCTGGGAGGGCACACGGCTGTAACGGCTATAGGCGCTGTTTACCTTGGCCTGGGCCCAGACGCCCAGAATAAGGCCGGGAATCAGCAACAGATAGGTCCAATCCCAAAAAAACATCAATTTCACCTCCTGAATCAGTGTATTTCAAAGAAATACGCACAGTCTGTCGGAAAACCCCAGGGAGGTGTCGGAGGGGCCGCAGCCCCTCCGACTTCCATTCGTATCCGCCGGCTTTGCCGGCGGGGCGGGGTGTTGATTTTGCTTGCAAAATCAATTCCTTACAAATTCGGGCGACCTCTGGTTGACCGAATTTGCCTCCTCGAAAAAGTGGCGGAAGCCACTTTTTCGACACGCTGAGCGTATTTCAAAGAAATACGCAGTGTAAGCATACCGCATGGGCGGCCATTGCGCAAGGGCGTTTGCCGGAAATGTCCAAATCGGCGCTTTAAAACCGCCCTTGCCCATCCTTGGGGCGCTTACTCCGGTGATCCCGTACCAGTTGCAGCAGAAGCATGCCCAGCAGCACGGCCGAAAGCACGATACCTGCCAGAAACAGCCACAGGCTTGCTTGCCGGGCTTCCATGAAATAGCATAGTAGCCCAATCAGCCAGGTTACACCGATGAAGGGACACAGCTTGCTGCCGGTGATCAACAGGTTGGTCTTGCGTTTTTTCCCCATGGCGCAGTGGCCTCCTTTGCGAAACAAGCCGCGGAGAGGGCGCTGGCATAACCATAGCGTGCCCCAAACAAAAGGCGGGCATGTGCGGCGCTCCATGCCGGCGGCTTCATTGTAGCAGAATTTTTCCCGATTTGAAAGCGAAGGAAACGCATCTTTTCGTTTTTTCTGGCAGGAAAAGGAATCCTGTACCGCGAATCGAATAAACATAGATAAATAGGTTATGATTCAGCCAGAAACGATAAATAAACAGAAGGGGGCCCGTATTTATGAACCATTCCGCCATACGCGAGCTGATCCTGAGCGATGCTTTCGAGCTTTTCGGACAGCCCAAATGGACCTTTGGCAAGCAAACCTGCAATACCTACGAGGTGTTTGCGGAGCGTGTGCGTATCGAGGAGGGGGAAAATATCCCTGCCTGGCCTGTTCTGGAGCTCATCGAGCGGGACGAGGCGTTGACCCTGCTGTTTTCCGGCTGGTTCCTGGGCGCCGCCATGCGCTCCGCGGTGACGCTTACGGAGCAGACCGATTCCAATGTAACCCTCTCCATGAACCTGCTGCCCATTTATGCCAATATGGACAATTATGTGGAAGAAGTCAAACGGCAGCTGGAACAGACGGGGTTGAACCCCAAAAAGATGCAGTTCGAGCTCAGCGAAGCGCAGAATCTGTCCCACAGAGGCATTGAGAATTTGAATTATCTCCACGACGAGCTGGGGGTGGGCCTGCTGCTGGCGAATTTCGGCACCGGGCACAGCAACATTGACCTGCTCCGGGAGGTGCACTTCGACGGGGTGGAGCTGGACCGCTCCTTTGCCGCCCACGTGCCCGAGGACGACCAGACCTGCCGGATGATCGTGGCCATCCAGCACTTTGCCGACGCCCTGGATCTGAACGTGTGCGTCAAGGGCATTGAAAACCATGAGCAGTTTGAGTTCTTTGACGAGCTGGACTGCTTCAAGGGTCAGGGCTATTTCATTGGCAAGCCCATGCCCCTGGACGAGCTGAAGGATTACATCCTCAAATACGCGGTGCGGCGCGGCCACGCCTGAGCCCGCGGAACTTCTCCGACATTATACGAAACGCCGCTCCCGGCTGCTGCCGGGAGCGGCGCTTGCGTGACAAAGGGGATTCAGGGCACGGGATAGAGCACGATGCCCTCCGCTGCGTCAGGGAGCCCCGCGGAGGAACCCTCCTGCGTGTAGAAAGCGTAAAGGGTCAGCGTTTCGGGAAGCTCGCCCACGCCCTGCAGGGTGAAGGCGAACTCGGTCTGCCCCTGGGGGGAGTAGGTGCATTCGGGGCGGTAAACCCGCTGCTGCTCGTCCATGGCCATGATTTCAATCCAGGCGTCCTCCGTGGTTTCGGGCGGGGAAAGCAACGTTTCCAGGGGTGCTTCGCAGCGAAGGGTCAGCATGGCCGCCATGGGGGATACCTCCGCCTCCACGGTGCACGCCGCGCCCCCAAGCTGCCCGGTCCCGGCCATTCTCAGGGTTGCACCGGAGGCATGGGGCACCGTTGCCGTAAGGGCTCCGGCATCGCTGCGCTGAGTGGCCATGTAGCACTTTTCCCCGTCGAAGTAGACGGTCTGCACGCTCTGGTACAGCTGAATGGAAAGGTTCAGCGTCTCCCGTTCCTCCACCGCCTGGTTATAGGCGGTCAGAACCGCGGCGCCCGCGTCCTGCGCGCTGGGAATCGCCACGGGCTGAGGGAGCGTTTCCGTCATGGCGGCCAGCTCCTGCGCGCTGGGGGTATAGGCTTCATAGCGCGGGAGCTGGGTCACGGACAGGGCCAGATTCAGCGTCAGGCCGTCGTAGTAGGCGCTGTCGATCCGGCCAAGGCTCCAGGTATCGGTCTCCGCGGGCTCCGCCGTGGCAAGCAAGGCCTCCTCCGCCACCTGGGCATAGCGCTGGTCGTGACGGCCAAAGAAATGGAACAGGTTCAGGTGCTCCGCCAGGGCCACCGAGGCCGCGGCAAGCAGCAGCGCCAGCAGACAGATGAGCACCGGAGAAAGTTTGCGCTTCATGGGCAGGTTCGCCCTCCTTTCCTGTTGGACGGCGGCTCGGATGCGCGCGCGCCGCGCTCCGTCGGCCTGCAGGCCGGAAAGGCGACGGTCGATGGGCTCTCGCAAGTTTTTGTCCTCAAGCATCGTACCACTCCTCCAAGCTGCCTTTGCGCATGCGTTCGGCTTTTTTCAGGCGGTATTGGATGGTTCTGCGGGAGTGCCCCAGCAGGTCCGCCACTTCCTGGAGGGGGAACCCCTGGTAATACCGCAGAATGACGGCCTGGCGAAGGCTGTCGGGCAGGCCGAGAATGGCCCGTGCGACCGTGTCGCCGCGCTCCCGGAAGGGCACGGCGGGCTCCGGCCGGCGGTCACGGTCCTTTTCTCCGGCCATATCCTCCACCACCTTTCATCTATTCAGAGGAAATCCGCCGCGCAAATGCGCAATGCCGCGCACACAAAAATGCATCCCAGCACAAGCAAGGCCCTGCCGCGGAGGGCGGCAGG
Organism: uncultured Oscillospiraceae bacterium; assembly: GCA_964540735.1. Classification (GTDB taxonomy): domain Bacteria; phylum Bacillota; class Clostridia; order Christensenellales; family Aristaeellaceae; genus Egerieenecus. The sequence continues at coordinate 20,046 of CAZINY010000013.1, read as the reverse complement.
GCCTTGCTCGTATAAGAGAACGCAACTTTTTACCCCAGGAAAAGACAGCATCGGAAAAGGCGGGGTCCCGGAAGGGCCGCCTTCAGCCCTCCGCCACCTCCACGGTGAGCTCCGCTTCCACGGGCATGTTCATGGGCAGGGAGGCCACGCCAAAGGCGCAGCGGGCATGCTTGCCCTGCTCCCCGAATACGGCGGCCAGCAGGTCGCTGAGGCCGTTGGCCACCTGGGGCTGCTGGGTGAACTCCGGGGTGGACGCCACATAGATGCGCGCGTCCAGAATGCGGGTCACCCGGTCCAGATCCCCCAGGTGCTTTTTCAGCTGGGCCAACAGGTTCATGGCGCACAGCTGCGCGGCCTGGTAGCCTTCCTCCGCGGTGAGCTCCGCGCCCAAGCGGCCCACAAAGGGCTTCTCCCCGTTGCGCACGGGGAGCTGGCCGGAGCACCAGACGATGCGGCCGCTCTGGGTCACGGGCACATAGGCGGCCACGGGCGCGGGGGCGTCGGGCAGCGGACCATATTGCTGGGTGAGCACGGTTTCAGCGCGCATGGGGATTCCCTCCTTGTTGTTCGGTTTATTTCAGCACAGCCTTGATGCGGCGGACCCCGGCGCTGGAGCTTTCCTCTTTCTGGATGTGGAACTCGCCCAGGTCGCCGGTGTTCTCGGCATGGGGGCCGCCGCAGATCTCAAAGGAGAAGTCGCCCATTTTGTAGGTGCGTACCTTCTCGCCGTATTTGCTTTCGAACAGGCCGATAGCGCCCTTGGCCTTGGCCTCGGGGACGGTCATCTCCTCGCAGACGATGGGGGCTTTGGCCTGGATGGCTTCGTTCACCAGCTTCTCCACCTGGGCCAGCTCCTCCTTGGTGACCTTCCGGCCGAAGGTGAAGTCAAAGCGCAGGCGTTCGGCGGTGATATTGGAGCCCTTCTGCGCCACCTCGTCCCCCAGCACCTTGCGCAGGGCGGCGTGGAGCAGGTGGGTGGCGGTGTGCAGCTTGGTGGTTTCCTCGCTGTGGTCGGCCAGACCGCCCTTGAAGCGCTGCTCGGCGCCCGCGTGGCTGGTGGCCTGGTGCTGCTTGAAGCTCTCCTCAAAGGCGGGCACGTCCACGGTGAGGCCCCGCTCCCGGGCCAGCTCGCAGGTCATTTCAATGGGGAAGCCGTAGGTATCGTAGAGGTGGAAGGCGCTGACGCCGTCGATGACGCCGCCCTGCACCCGGGAAGCCACCTTCTCAAACTCCTTGTTGCCCTGGCGCAGGGTGCGGGCAAAGCGGAGCTCCTCCAGCTTGAGCTGCTCCAGCACAAAGGCGCTGTTCCGGGACAGTTCGGGATAAACATCCTGGTACTGGGCGATAATAACCTGGGCGATCTCGCTGGTGAAGCCTTCGGGCATGTTCAGCTGCATACCGTAGCGCACGGCCCGGCGGATCAGGCGGCGGAGGATATAGCCCTGGTCGGTGTTGGAGGGGCTGACGCCGCGGTCGTCGCCCAGGATGAAGGTGGCGGTGCGCATATGGTCCGCAATGATGCGGAAGGCCTTGTCGGTAGCCTCGTCCTGGCCGTATTGCTGGCCGCTGAGCTCGGCAATCTTGGCCAGAATGCCGGTGAAGGCGTCGGTCTCATAGACGGTCTTTTTGCCGTTGAGCACGCAGATGGTGCGCTCCAGGCCCATGCCCGTGTCCACGTTCTTCTGGGCCAGGGGCACAAAGGTGCCGTCCGCCTGCTTGTTGTACTGCATGAACACGTCGTTCCAGATTTCCAGGTACCGGCCGCAGGAGCAGGCGGGGGAGCAATCCGGGCCGCAGGGCTCCTTGTCGGTGATGATGAACATTTCCGTATCCGGGCCGCAGGGGCCGGTAATGCCGGCGGGACCCCACCAGTTGTTCTCCTTGGGCAGGTAGAAGATGTGGTCCTCGGCCACGCCCATGGAGCGCCACAGGTCGTGGGATTCTTCGTCCCGGGGGCAGTCCTCGTTGCCGGCGAAAACGGAGAAAGCCAGGCGGTCCTTGTCCAGGCCCAGATATTCGGGGCTGGTGAGGAATTCCCAGCTCCAGGCGATGGCTTCCTTCTTGAAATAATCGCCCAGGCTCCAGTTGCCCAGCATTTCAAAGAAGGTCAGGTGGCTGGGATCGCCCACGTCGTCGATGTCCCCGGTACGGATGCATTTCTGCACGTCGGTGAGCCGGGTGCCGGCGGGGTGCTTGGCGCCCATGAGGTAGGGCACCAGGGGATGCATGCCCGCGGTGGTAAAGAGCACCGTGGGATCGTTTTCAGGAATGACGGAGGCGGACTGAATGCGGGCGCAGCCCTTGCTTTCCATGAACTTCTGGAACATTTCGCGCAGCTGCGCCGAGGTAAGCTGCTTCATGGGGTCAACCACTCCTTTGCATCATCGCGGCACGGAGCGCGAAGGGGCGTACAGCCGCGGAAAAAGATCGCAACGATTATAGCAAAAAGCCACGGGGAATGCAACCGGCGGGGCGGGGAAAACGCCGTGGAGAAAAACTTTGGTTTTCTTCCATACAGAAAAAGAAAATCCATTGACGAGGCGGGCCGGAATGCGTATAATGAAATGACGCTGCCTCGCACCTTGCCCGGCGGCCAGCCTACTTACGATTTAAGGATTAGGTGATCATCATCATGAAACGGCTCATCCTCGTCACATCCCCGCCAGCATGCGGTAAAACATATGTCTCCAAGGAATTGGCCAAGGCGCTCAACCCCATCGTCTACATGGACAAGGATACGTTGATCGTTCTTTCCAAGCAGATTTTTGTGGTGGCGGGCGAGGAATACAACCGCAGTTCACCCTTCTTTGAGGAAAACATTCGCAATTACGAATACGACGCCATTGTGGATCTGGCGCTGGAGTCCCTGGACTACGCGAACCTGTGCCTGATCAACGCGCCCTTCACCCGCGAGGTGCGCAACGTGGAATACATGCGGAACCTGCGCCGCCGCCTGCAGAAGAAGGACGCGCGCCTGGTGGTGGTCTGGGTCAAGACGGACCCCGAAGTGGTGCACCAGCGCATGATTCAGCGCAACAGCGACCGGGACATCTGGAAGCTGCAGCACTGGGACGCTTACAATGCGGGCGTGAATTACGAGATTCCCGAGTGCCTCAACGATCCCACGGTCACCGACGAATTCTACGTGGTGAGCAATAACAGCGACGAGGAGCTGCGCGCTTCCATGCGTATGCTGGTCACCATGATGCGGCGCTGAGCGGCGGGACGGAGCGAGAGACGGCATGAATGAAAGAATACTGGCCCTGGATGTGGGCGACGCCCGGATCGGTATCGCAGTGAGCGATCCCACCCGTACGCTGGCCCAGCCCGTGGAGGTGCTCCAGCGCAAGGGTTGGGGCCCGGATACCCGGCGCATCCAGGAGCTTTGTGCTGCCTATGACACGCGCCTGGTGCTCAGCGGACTGCCGCTAAACATGGATGGCACCGCCGGGGAGCAGGCGCGAAAAGTCAGAGAATTTTGCGCGCAGCTTGAAAAGCTGGGATTGACGGTGTATTATCAGGACGAGCGCTTGACCACCGTTTCCGCGGAGCAGGCGCTGATTCACGGAAATATGCACAGGCGGGAGCGCCGGCAGGTGGTGGACAAGGTCGCGGCGGTGGTGATTCTTCAGTCGTGGCTGGACGCCCAAGCGGCGCGTCCCGCAGCAGAAATGGAGGGAAACGCAGTGAGCGAGAACCAGGAAAACAATATTATCGAGTTGGTGGACGAGAACGGCGAAACCGTGCAGTTTGAGCATCTGGCGACCCTGGAACACGAGGGCGAGTATTACATTGCCCTGATGGTGCTGGATGAGGAACATCACACGGAGGATGACGAGGGCGAAGTCGTCATTATGAAAATCGCTAAGGATGAGAACGGTGAGGAGTGCTACGAGTACGTGGAGGACGAGGACCTGCAGGAGGTTGTCTTTGAAAAGTTCCTGCAGCTGATGCAGGAACAGGAGTCCTTCGTGGACGAAGAGGATGAGGACTGAGCCGTGGCAGAAGATTTGCGCGACGCCCTGGTGGAACTGACGGCTCCGGACGGACGCAGTTTCCAATTCCGCTACGGCGCGACCATTCCTTACGCGGGACGCGACTATGTGGTGCTGGTGGAGCTGGAAAAGGACCCCACCGGCCAGGAGCAGATTCTGGTGACCCGCCTGGAAGAGGAGGACGGACAGCTCTCTTTTGTGGTAGCGGAAGAAGAGGATATTGTGTCCGCCGTGTTTCAAAAGTACCTGGCGCTTTCCCTGCAGCAGCGGCTGGATCAGGAGGAATGCTGCTGTGATCACGCCCATGCCCATGACGGTTGCGGCTGCTCGGAAATAGAATAATCGCATGCCGGCGCTTTGCCCAGAATCCAGGAAACGTTGTAAAACGCCAACAAGAAGGGCTGCTTCCGAAAGGAGGCAGCCCTTTTTCCTATGCGGCAGACGGCCTTGCGGATTTGCTGAGGGAAAAAGCTGACGCCGGTTTCGCTGGGGTACGGAGGAACGTCCGGACACAGGGAACCTATCCCACAATTTCCACTTGTTCCCCCTGAATGCATACGGCCTGACCATCTGCCAAGGCAATCAAGTCCTTGCTGGACACGCGGCCATCGGGGCTTCCGGTTGCGGCGTGAGGTACCAGCGGATTGGGCAAAAAACCTAACCCATCGGCGAAATTTCCTGCCGCAATCATGCTGCCTGCGCTGATGCCCAAATATACCAAACCATTGGCCACCGCCTGTTTCAACGGACCCGCAAATCCTGTTCTGTTGATTTCCTGGAGAAGCGTGCGAGCATTGCCGCCACAAAAAACGATCATGTCATATTGCATAATCTCCTGAGCGTTCATCAGGCGAAAGGGCATGGGGATCTCCTGGATATAACTGGAATATGTCCTGGCGTAGCCATGGGAAAGCAAAAAGCCTAGGTGATATAGGAGTATGTTGTGAAAAGGTATCCCCATGTGCAGCAGACGTTCCACGCACACGGCAATGCCCTCCCTGGCTGCATCGTTTTCAACGGCGGCGGATGGCACCAGAATCGCTCTGGTATCCGCTGCTTCTTTCCCGACAGATTTCCAGAATAAATCCATGGTTTTCCCGTTTAAGCCGTTTGATGTCAAAAAAGTCTATTCACCGCAACGCACTCCTGTCTGACGAAGGATGGTTTCATTTCGCCGTGCTTATTATACCATCGTCATTCGCCGAAAGAAATTGCTTTGGGAACAGTCCGGGCTGCTTGCAGGTAGCCCATCGCTTTTTGTTCTTTTGGAATCTTGCCCGGCTCAGAACAGAGCCAGCATATTGTCCGGACAGCTTTCCTCCCGGACCTTCAACTGGTATTCGGGTTTCGTCAGGTAATAGAGCAAAGACTCTAGCGCCAGCGCTGTTCAGCCTGCGGCCCTCGATCTTGAAATGATGAAACCCTATGGGCGGAACGGTATGCACGATGTCGCGGATACCGATGAAACCGGGGTTCTCCATGGCCTGGGAGAAGCGGTAGCCTTCCCCGGCGTCTGGCGCGGCGCAACGGTGCTCGGGGCCGTCTTCGCCCAGCACCTTCCGGCTGACCGCTTCATAGCGCTGGTCCCTCTCCCGGCAGCCAAACCAGCAGCATTCGTTGCACAGGAACTCCACCTTTGCCTTCTGCCGGCCGGACAGCGCGCCGGGCTTGGCAAACCTCTTCACAGCATTTTGCGAGCTTGATGCATCGCGGAACCTGGCGGAAAATCACGGCCGTTGGCGGAAGTCGCGCACACCCTGAGGCGGAAGCGTGGGCTTTGATACACCCCAAGGTCGCGCCGTCTGCATGCACAACGCCTGCCCCAGCCAGACGCGGAAGCCTTCGGACAGGCGCAGGCAGGCAAGGCAATGGATGCCGCTCCTATGCAGGGAACCGGCGCTTCTGCAACAAGCACGGGCGGACCTTTTCCCTGGCATTGAGCAGGACGCCATTCCGCGGGCCCCCTGCCGGACGGATCATCCTGGAGCGCATTTGCGGGTTGCGGTACTTTGGCTTTCTTTTGCGCGCCGTTTGGTGTAAAATGAGCACAGATGATGTTGTATCATCCGATATTTCGGCGCATCAAACCGCAAAGGGAGGCGTACGGCCTTGTACCATATCGCAATTGTGGAAGACGAGCCCGCCGCAATGGAGCAGATACTGGCGCTTGTCCATCGGTTTGTGTCCGAGAACTGCCTGGAGGCAAGCGTTCACTCCTTCTCCAGCGGCGAAAGCCTTTTGACCGGTTATCCCGCCCATTTGGATCTGATTCTCATGGACATTCAGATGGAAGGCATGGACGGCCTGCAAACGGCAAAGGCTTTGCGGCTGCGCGATCCCCAGGTGCTTTTGATCTTTGTGACCAATATGACGCAATATGCCATCGACGGTTACAGGGTAGACGCCATGGATTACATCGTCAAACCCGTCGCCTATGGTCTGTTGGCAAACAGTCTTTCCCGTGCCTTTGCGCGCCTGCGGGAACGCCAACCGCAGTTTATCGTGGTCAAGACTACCGGTGGAGAATGCCGCATCGCCGTAAACGCGCTGTATTGCGTTGAGGCCGTCAATCACAGAACGCTGCTTCATGTGCAGGGACAACCGATTCCCTGCAACGAAACCCTTAATAGCATCGAGCAGAAGCTGAAGGACTTTCCGTTTTATCGGTGCCATGCAGCTTTTCTGGTGCGGTTGCCTTCCGTCGAGCGCACGGAAGGAAGCGATGTCCTGGTTGCCGGGATCCGCGTCCCGGTAAGTAAACACCGCAAAAAGGCATTTCTGGAACATCTTGCCGCATTCTGGGGGACACAGCTATGACGCCGGCCTCTGAACAGTTCTTTCTTTGCGCGATGTTTGCGCTTGTGGATGGCGCGCTGCTTTTGACAATGCGCGCTGTTTCCAGCCCTTTGCGGATTCGGGATAGGTTTTGCTTCGCGGGCGGGCTGCTGGTTGTGACCGCCATCCGCCTGTTTGACAACCTGGATGGATTGCACAGCTATCTGTACATGGCGGCGCTCTATGCACTGTATACCTACCTGATCCATTTGCTGAACCAATGGTCCTGGCGCTGTGCGCTTCAGCGCGCAATCGTTTTCTTTCTGGTAACGGAGTGCTCTATTCTGGCGCTGAGCTATTGCAGCCAGAAATGGATGGGCTATGATGTCTTCCGAGCCTTTCCCTCCTGGCAGCAGTTTGTATCCATGTTCTTTCTGTTTGGTTTCCAATACGGTTGCCTCCGCCTGCTGAGGCGTTGCCTGCCCGACACCGTGCTGGCGGACAACAACAGTTTGCTCATCAGCGCGCTATCCGTAGTTCCCTATCTGTTTGTCTGCCAGATTACGCTGTGGATTCCCGTCGACCGGGCGCGGCTGTCCTTTGCCGTTGTCGTTGTGCTGGTGGCCAGCTGCCTGCTCGCCCTCTGCCTGATGGTCAATCTGGAACGGCGCATCGCCAGCGAAAACGAACGCCGTCAGATGGAGGCGCGCACCCATCTTTTGCAGATCGATGCCCAGCAATTCTTAATCAAAAAGAACAGCATTGACGCGCTCCGGCGCAACTACCATGATATGAAAAACCTGCTTCTCTATCTGGAAGCAAGTCCATCCGCCGACAATCTGCACGCGCATATCAGCCGTATTCTGCGGGATATCCATCCTTTTGAATCCGTCGTGGAAACGGGAAACGAAGTGATAGACATCCTGTTGAGCGAAAAAATCCTTCGCTGTCAGGAGCGGGACATCCCCTGCGTGACAATTCTGGACGGCAGGCTGCTCTCTTTCATCAGCGTTGCAGACCTGGTCTGCATATTCGGCAATGCCATGGACAACGCCATGGAGGGCTGCATGACGGTGGCTGATCCACAAAATCGCTACATCCATGTGCGTACGTCGATCAATGCGCAACTGCTTGTTCTTAATTTCCGCAACAGCTGCTGCGGCACGGCACAAAAAAGAGGCGACGCATTCGTCACCTCCAAGGCAGACGCGCAGCACCATGGCTTTGGCCTGCGCAATATTCAGGATGCCGCGGCCCGCCACGGCGGAACCATGTCCTGCCAGACGGACGGCCAGTCCTTTACCCTGACGCTACTCTTCCCCTTTACACCGTCGAACGCGCCCATTGCGTGATGCGCTGCGGGTCGGGCGAATGCCGGCAGTAATCCCTGACGTTTTGCGTGTTCCGGCTGACGATCCCCTCCATGGTGGACAATGCCCCGGCGCCCAGCCCCAGCACGGGCGTGCCCGCGCAACGCAGCCGGTCAAAGCGGCTCTCCTCTCCCGGCATGGCGTACATGCCCGGCAGATAGGCGATCAGGCCCTTGGACGTCAGCCACTGCGCTGCTTCTTCCAGCCAGGGAGCGTCAGCCGAATGCCCACGATGGTCTCTCAACGGTAGCAGCCGGATATGCGTCGCGCCATATCCCATGCAGGCCTCCAGCGTGCCACGCAGCGTAGCCCAGCTTTGCCCGGGCAGCCCGCACAAAACGTCAAAGGAAAGGCGCACGGGATACCTGCCGAGCACCATTTTCGTCACGTTCATCACCTGGGGCGGCAGAAAACGGCCCAAGCGTTCCGATTCCGTTCCATTGCTCGTGACATACTCTACGCTCAGGCGGTTGATCCCCGCGCTCCGACAGGTTTGCAGCGTCTGTGCGCTGAACATGCCCGGATGAATCTTCAGCGTGATCTCGGCGTCCGGCGCAAAATGATAGTGCCTGCGCATCCATACGAACATCTCCGAGAGCTTTTCGTCAAACAAATGTCCCGCGATACCGCCGCCAATCTTGATTGCCGCAACGGTATACGCCTGGCAATCCTCCGCGGCAAAGGCCAGCTCCCGATACAGCGCATCCGCATAGGCGTCAAGCAACTGAAAATCGTTGGCTTCATGAACCCGCTTATCGCAAAACGGACATACCTGGGGGCAAAACGGGATTTCCATTTTGACAACCATGGCGCGGCTTTCTGCGGCTTCTGCCGTATTGATGCACATGGTTTTTTCCTCCTGTCATACTATGGGCAGGGCGTGTGTCTTTCACTCGCCCTGCCCTTTCATCCTGATGCCAAGCTCCGCGCAATGCAGGCGTTTTGAACGCCGTGTCCACGGGTTTCAAGGCTCACGGCGATCTGCGCAGCCATGCTTGGTTTCCGTTTTTCGCGCGCATGGCATGCTTTCGCAGATGCCCCAACCCGCTTGACCGGCTTTCATTCTGCCTTTGATTCACGTTGGGCCTTGCTTGCAAGGAAGACTGCGTCACACCGTCCCCTGCGCGCTGGTGGCGCTGTCGCCCGTGGAAACCTGCGGCGCTTTTTCTCCGAGGTATTCGCCGGTCAGCGCTCCCAGCACCGTAGCCATGCCGATGGAAATACCGTTCATCGGGCTGGTATACTGGAGCGGGAAACGCCCGCCGGAGGCATTGCCTACTGCAAACAGACCCGGAACCGGCTCGAAGTGCTGGTTGAGCACCGCCCCGTTTCCATCCACATACAATCCGGCCAGCGTGACCAGCACCAGGTTCGCGTTGCGCTCGACCTTTTCGGCGTAGAATGGCCCTTCATTGATGCGGAACATCATGTCCGCGCTCTTGGCATAGTCCTCATCCCGTCCGGCTTGGGCATAGGCGTCATATTGCTTGACGGAGGCGACAAAGTTCTCCGCCGCTTCCCCTTCATAGCCCAGATAACCCGCCAGGGTTTCCAGATCATCGGCGGCATACACGCCCCCTACGCCTTCTGCGCCGGCAGCGTAGATCTCCGAGAGTTTCTGCTCATATTCCGCCATTTTGCTATCGCTGATGTCCGCGGCATTGAAGTGCCCCAGCGCCTGATTTTGCGCGAACTGCCGCCAATGCCCCTGATCCCACACCTGCACAATATGGCTGCCAATGGGCTGGCGAGCGCTCTGGCACCCGGCCACAAAGGGAACGCCGAAGGCCTCATTACAGAAACGCTTGCCATACTTGTTCAGCCACAATCCGCCGGCCGCACCGAAAAAGCTCATGGGTAACGCGCTGGTGGCTCCGCCCATGGCCGCCCGGGGGCCGATCTCCATAACGCCGCCGGCCCAGATGCCCATTTTGTGACCATATCCGCTCCGGCCGGAACCGGTCAGCTTGGTATAGGGATTGCATTCCTGCACTTCCGTACACAGCGCGCTATACATTTCGCTGTTGGCGGAGAAATCGCCCGTCGCCAGTACCACGCCCTTGCGACTCATGAAGCGGTAATACCGCCCGTCTTCCTCGCTCTGGCATATGACGCCGCAGACGGTCTGCCCATCCTGGATGAGTACCTTGGCCGTCATCTGATAAAACGCCCGGCTCTCCGGACTCGCTTCCAGGCCTTTGGCGATCTGCGCCTTGCAAAAATCCCCGCTTGTGGCGATATTGCCGGATGCCAGCTTGACCGTGGCGGGATACGTCCAGAAATGCCCCTTCTGATAGCTGTATTTGTTTTCCGCCTGATCGATGGTACACACCGAACCGACCTGCGTAATATCGTCGTAGACCTCCATCATCCAGTCCACAATTTCCCCGTTGCGCCGCGCAAAATTGCGGATGAGATCCGGCTGCGCCCGGCCGCCGCTCTGGAGCTGATAACTGTCGATGAAGTCCACAGGATCAAAAGTATCCTTGGACACGCCAAGCACTTTCTCCTGCCAAGTTGAATTGAAATGGCCGAGCTCTCCGCCGTAGCTCTCAAACCCTTCCTCAGGCTGCGAGTCAAGGACGATGCATGTCGCCCCCTTTTCGCAAGCCATGCGGAAGCACGGAGCGCCGGAATAGTTCGCGCCGATCACGACCACATCTGCGCTGTACTCGCCTGCGATGTCCTTTTCCGAGATCTCCGGCGGCTGTCCCAGCCACTTGCGCCGCATGCTGTAATACACCGTATCGCCGTTGACATCCACCTGCTCCACGGGATCGCTCTCGTCGGCGGTAGATTCCACATAGGGAACTCCTTTTGCCTGCGCAATGCACTTGGCCGCGGCTTCCTTGACCCCTTCGCTGGTGAGCGTCGCGCCGGTGACGCTATCCACATCGGCGCTTTGCTTTTCAAACATCGCGTTAACCAGTTTTTCCGCCGCCGGACCTGCAATGTTTTCCGTTTCACCGGAGACATCCAACTGAATGTCGGTGATCTGTGTCTCGGTGAATGTCATTGTGACGCTGACGTCGCCGTTGCGGCCGGTTCCTACGGCGGTGTAAGTGCCGGGGATGTAGTTGATCGCAGCCTCCTCTCCCATTGCTGCCACACCGGGCATTGCGCCGAGCACCGCGGCGCCTACAGCGCTCTTGGCCGCAAATCTGAGGAAATCACGTCTTGACAGTTTGGACATATGGAAAAGCTCCTTTCGTGCTGGACGAGGGACCGATGAGCCCCACGCGCTTGTGACGATTATAGCAAACTTGGCATCCGGCAAGAAATAGCTTTTACCATCTGGTCCATTTATGCGACCAACTGGTCAGGCAACGTCGCGCCACCCCGCCAGCAAAGCGGCGAGGCGAAGCGCCGCCGCCGGTCAAGAATGCCGCTAGGGGCGCAGTATCGTGAGTTTCCGACGCCCCTACCCACGCTGGGCCTCATACGAATGCAGGCCATTTTCTGGCAAGGCTGCGAAGCGGCAAGCATTGCGCCACGGGAAAATGGGAACAAGCTACGACGGCAAGGGTATAACGGCTGAAAAAAGCAGTCGGGTTGTGAATCCTTTTGCACATGCAAGAATACAATGCATAACTTAAAAGATGAGACAATTTACTTTGCCAACGTTCAGAAACTTTTCTGCGCAAGGGTCCCGAATCCGCCGCGCATGTCGTCGGGTTCGGATTGTACTTGGAAGGACTTCCAAATCATTCAAAGGGTTTTTGACAATCGATGGACAACCCGTCATTTTTTGGAATTTCTCCTGCTTCAGAACAGGTCCAGCATATTGTCCAGATAAATGGCTTCCCGGACCTTGAGCTGGTATTCGGGCTTCGTCAGGTAATAGAGCAAAAACTCCAGCACCAGTGCGCTGCCCAGCCCCCGGCCTTCGATCTTGAAATGATGAAACCCCATGGGCAGATAGGTATGCACGATGTCGCGGATGCCGATGAAGCCGGGGTTCTCCATGGCTTTGGAGAAGCGGTAGCCCTCCCCGGCGTCCGGCGCTGTGCAACGGTGCTCGGGGCCGTCCTCGCCCAGCACCTTCCGGCTGACCGCTTCATAGCACTGTTTCCTCTCCCGGCAGCCAAACCAGCAGCATTCGTTGCACAGGAACTCGACCTTCGCTTTCTGCCGGTCGGACAGCGCGCCGAGCTGCGTAAAGGCCCTGTTCAGGCGGAAATCCGGCACCACATACCGGAAGGCCTCGCGGCTCAGCTCCCGCGCAAAGTCCCCAAAGTCCGTGAGCACCTTGGTGGTGGAGGAGACGAGGTACAGCCCCGGATAGGTTTTCCGGAGATAGTCCAGCAGCAGCTCCGAATGGACAATCACGCCATTCTGGGGCTGGTTGGTTTCCTCCAGCAGCCGGCAGAGCGCGTTGCACCGTGCGTCAGCAAGGTGCTCCTTGCGCAACAGGGAGTTGCTGAAGGTCAGCCGGGCCGAAATGCCGTAGTCCCGCGTCAGGTCGAAGGCTGCCTGCGGATCGCTGGTTTCCGCCCCGACGCGGCCGCCGCCCCAGATGCAGTCCGCCGGAGCGCCATAGAGGGAGCCGATTTCGCACCAGTCGTAGAAGTATTCCCTATGTTTGCGGTACAGCGGCAGAAAGGCGCAGTACAGGTCGTAAAACGCAAACAGGCCGGGAAGATGGTAGTAGGCGATGCCTGGCTTTGGGGGCACCGGGGCGGTGTGTTGGGTCATGGCAATCTCCTTATGTAGGACAAGCAGGCCAAGGACGTTGCCTGTAAATTATGAAAATACAGCAATCACAATGGACAGGTCATCTTCTGATCCATTCTGAATCGCTGTGTCCACTATTTTCTGGCATTTATGGGATTCCGGTACGCGTGAATCAATCGCCTGGAGTTGCGTTTCCGCCTGCTGGTAGCCCTGGACATTGAGCCAGGAAGGCAAAACATAGTCTGGTTTGTTTGCAACCCTCTGCAAGAACGATTGCATTCTTTGGACATTGCAAAGGGTGGCCGCATCGTAACGGCCTACTTGTTCAAGAATGTCATGGTATTGTTTGTCTAGTTGTTCCAGCTGGGAAACATCATCGGTCCACTGCCTGATGTGATGCAAGGCATACTCAAATAGACCGGCTTCATTTCTGGCGTCCGCAAAGCCCGTCTTCTGAAAGGTTTGTTTGATGTCAGCAAACGATTTCTGCCATGATGCAACCTCCGCGTCAAAAATCGCATCCATGTATTGTCCTTGCAGTTCATCTTTTTTGCGTTGAATACGCCGCTGCTGGCGCATGGATTCTGTTGCCTGGATGATCAGCGCGTTTCGCTGCTTGCTGGTCAACCAGGATTCAGGAAACATACCAAGCCGCAGCATTTCCGTGATTTCACCCATCGCCGATTGTACTTCTGCCCATGTTTCACCCATAGAAAGATGATGGGCAGTCAATAGATGGCCTTTTAGATCAACGATTTGAAGCAGCTCGGTATCAAGCCCCATGGTTTTATCCATCAGATAGTTTTTGTACGCTTGATTGCCTACTTTCGTTGTTGTCCCATACCAGGGGCACGCCGTGATGTTCGTCCCCAGATGTTTCAATGCATTTTCAAAATCGGCTACGAGATGATAATACGTCCCATGCTGTTCGCTGGATACATTTTTGATCTCAGGAATGACAAAGCTGACATACGTGGCATTTTCAAATTGGTTGAGTTTGCCATAGGCCATGTATACGCTTTGCCCAAAGGGCTCCAGCACAGTATGCAGTTGCGTAGCATAGGCATTGAGGAACTTTCGATCCTCCATCAGTCGAATTAGCGGCAGGGTGGAAACGGCGCGTTCATTGTCCTTGGAAAGATAGAGATTGTCGCCAATGTTATGGATAATGTCCTTTTTGTTGGCCTTGTAGTTATGCAAAGGAAGGCAGAAATCTGCGAGATTCACTTCGGTCAATCGTTTCAACACGACCTGAAGCGCCGCCGCTTTCTCTGATACAAACAATACCTTTTTGCCGTCAGCCAACGCTTCCGCGATGATATTGGTGATGGTCTGACTTTTGCCTGTGCCAGGCGGTCCTTGCATCACAAAACTGACGCCTGCTCTGGAGAGAAGGATTGCTTCTTCCTGACTGGAATCCGCGTCCACGACTTCATGACAGTCCCGGGGATGCAGGGCGTCAAAATCTATAGGCTTCAACGGTCGCGACGCATCAACGGTCGCCGGTTGTTCGCCGGCAATGGCCTGGAGTACAGGATGATGCAGCATTCGCTCCCGATTGTCCTCCAAATCATGATACATACTGATCTTGAGGAACGACAAAAGTCCAAGGCTGACTTCATTTTTGGCAAGACGCCAGCCTTTTTTATCCACAAGCTCTTCCACTTGGTCCATATATGCCGTGAATGCGTCTTTTCCCAATTCAAAGGATGGCAAGGAGATATTGAATTCCGAGTTGAAGCGGTATTCCAAGGTAGGATTCACGACAACATCGTCATCGTAGCGGCTCAAGGTAAAAGGAGCTTTCAGAGATGATTGGCCGACCGTTACGGGAACAAGGAGCAAGGGAGACCTCATCCAGGAAGCGCCAGGCTTTTCTCTCCAATATATGAAACCAAAGCTCAAATACAGGATATGGGTTCCCTGTTCCTCCTGGGCAAGTTTTGCTTTGGAGCGAAGATTCTTGAGCGTTTTATTCCGCTCAAGCTCCGTTGTGTTGGACCGGATATCCCCTTCTTCAACCACAAGCGGGTATGACAAGGTTTCCAGGAGCGAGAGCATCGCAGAAACGCGAATATCTGACTCACGATCAATTCGCTTCATAAATTTGAGCGTTTTTTCGTGAATCGCAATTCGTTCAAACAGGTCCTCAGCTACGGGCTCTGTGATGGTCAACGTGGTGAGCTTGGAATCCCGGTAATTGATCATTTTGTTTCTCTTCCCGGTATCCAGCAGCTCGCTCTTCCACCGTTCCATCCTTTTCTCAAGTTCAGTCATGGTGCCGCTCCTATGGTTCCTTCGTTTTATATTATTTGGAGGTGAGTGCGTCCTTACGCAAGCAGTGGATGTACGCTTCGCGCGCTGCTGCGAGGACGCTGAAAAGCGATGGATGCACCGTGGCGTACATCCAAAAACGCTTCCATCCCATGATGCGCCATGTGTCTATTGTCTTGCTATACTGCAAAAGTATCGCAGGCTTGGATGAGCTTCAGAGGGTGAAATACGTTTTTTCTTTTATATCGTCCGCTCAGTTGTCCCCTCTGTGGTAGCGAATCTTCATGTGCTCGGAGGCATTGTTGAGAATCTTTACAAGGGCCTTGTCCGACTCCTCTTCGACCATGTCGGCAATCTTCCGGTTGGCTTCCTTGAGGATTTCGGCAGATTCGCCCTGCCGGATCTTCTCGTCGTACTCGTAGAGGAACTGCTGTCCACGATTCATCACGGCGTTTACATACCGCTCGTCAAGGATCAGCGCGTTGCCGAAATGCGCGTCCGTCAGCGCGGCGATGAGGCGGCTGTGCCAGTACATGGCGTCCGTGGACACCGTTTCCGTGGTGCCGCTGAGGTACTTGGGGAACTCCGTCACATTGGCATAGACCGGGAAGCAGGCCGTGAACCCGCTGCCGCCCATGGACAGCCACTCCACGCCCTGAATGGCCTCCGGCAGCCCGCCGCGGATCTGCATGATGCCGCAAACGTCGCTGTTGGGCACGCCGATGGTGCGGTACTTGCCCCTGAAGGCGGCGTTCTTGTCGTAGGGGTTGTAGGGCGTTCCCTGGTAGTAGGAGCCTAGCAGGTAGCGCACATCTTCCACCGTCACCTTGCGCTCCGGTACGAAGGACCAGGGGATGTCGTTGCTCTCCGGGGTGTAGTCCGCGTTCTCCCCGTCCCACTTGCAGGTGCGGGGCAGGAAATACCGGGCCATGAACCAGGCACGGGGCGTGTTGTAGATGTGGTCGGCGTCCGAATGGGAGCCGAAGGCCAGCCGCGGGTTAAAATCCGCGCCCGTGTCCAGCGCCAGGTGGTACTTCTCCACGAACTCCCGCAGATTACTCGAGCAGAGATTCTCCTGCTGCTCCCCGTAGGCGTCCGCAAAGTCAAAGTGATCCAGGCCAAACTGGTTGGGCATGATCACCACGCGGTCATCCGGCACCCGCTTGGCGATCCAGTGGTGGCCGCCGATGGTCTCCAGCCACCAGACCTCGTTGGCGTCCGCAAAGGCCATGCCGTTGGCTTCATAGGTGCCGTACTGCTCAAGCAAGGCGCCGGTGCGCAGCACGCCCTCCCGGGCCGAGCGAATATAGGGCAGCACCAGCGTCACCAGGTCCTCCTCGCCGATTCCGCCGGGAACCTCCTTGCCATTGCGCCCCTTCTTCTCCTGATACCGGACATAGGGGTCCGCGCCGATAACCCGGGCGTTGCTGGTAATCGTCTCGGTGGCGGTCATGGCCACGTTGGCCTCGTTGATGCCGCAGGCGGGCCACACGCCATTTTTCTGGGACACGTTGGGGCAGTCGGTATAGCGCAGGGCGTTTCCCGGAAGCTCCACCGTCAGATGGGAGATGACGGTTTTATACGTCGTGGCCTTCTCCCTGGCCGGATGAACCAGAAGACGTTTGGCTTCAAATCCGCCGTCGTCGTTGCGGGAAATGATTGTCGAGCCGTCATGGGTGGCTTTCTTGCCAACCAGAATCGTTGTACAGGGCATAGGGGTCTCCTTTCTCTTTCATACTTTTCCTCTGCATTGCAAATGGATGGAAAAATCAAAGGCAATCGGGAAGCGCCGGAAAAGCGGCGCTTCCTTGTTTCATGCGACGTATTGATCATAGCACAGGCACGGGGCGATTTCCAGTGCCGTTTGGATTCTCCATGCCCCGGCAAACAAAAAAAGAAGCCCATCTGCACGCCTATTTGCCGGGTAGGATGCGGAAGAGTTGTCGCTATTGAATTTCCTGTTCCAAATCCCGGAATAACGGAGAATGGAAGAGTTCTTTGCCTCGTCTTTTTTTGCTGGGTTGTTTTGCCACGCATCCGGCGCGGGAGAAGAAGCGGTGCGTGTTGTAGAAGCGCTTTTGATCTTCACGGTGGCTGCGCTCTGCCTTTCCATTGTGACGGGGCGTATAGGGACGGATGAGCTTGTGGCGAATTCCCAGCTGTCTGGCGGTTGCCTCAAAGAGGGTTTCCAAGTTACGCCGGCTGTTGGAGAAGCGATTGGTGAACTCAAAACCGTTATCGGTCTGAACACACGCCACGACAATGCCTTTGCGAGCAAAATGCTTGGCGACTTTGCTTAGAAAGTCTGCGAAAGAATAGGTATTCTGTCCTTCCTAAGCGCCCAGGACACGATAACGGGAGTACGCATCAATGGCGGTGTACTGGTATCGTTTCAGCGCTGGATCAGCAATGCAGCGCCGGGGTATGACTTTGCCGTCAATCTGGACACGTTGGCCAGGGTATTGCATTCGCTCATACGGTTTGGGCTTGTAGGGCTTCTTTTTCTCTGACTTTGCCAGCCAGCCTTCCCTTCGCATCACTCGCCACAGGCTTTCTATGGCACGGGTATAGCCTCTTTTTCGCAGACGTACCCATAGCTCCACGATTTCAAGTTTCGGGTTTCTTCGGTGCATATCCGAGATAAGTTTGAGTTCTTCCTGGGTGTGTTGCCTGGGGATGGCGATGAGGACGTCGGGACTGGCAGGCCAGGGATTGCAGAGAACCATCGTATCGAGCTAGCCAGAAGTAGATGTAGGAGCGGCTTTTGTTGTACTTGCGGCTGGCCCGGCTTACGCCGTATTTCTGGGCATAGGTGAGCAGAGACTGGCGGTATTTCATATCCTGTGTTATACTGTTCATGAGGCTTGAGCTCCTTTCGTAGTTGGTGTCGCAACTCAACTATACCACATGGGCGCTCAAGTCTCTTCCTTTTTTGCTCTACTGTCCAATATGTATTGCAGCTCTACAGTGGGCTAGTGTCTTGTTCTACTTTCCTATTGACGCAACACAGTAATTTTGCTATAATGAATATATAATATTTGAGATTTCCACCTAATGGGGGTGTAAAAATGTCTATACTGTCGATTGTGTCACTTATGGTAAGCATTTTGGGTTCTCTCTTATATGGTTTAGTTTTTGCAAATGCTGGCTTAATTCCTGCCTTTTTCATTGTTACAATAGCATCGATTATACTGCCTCCAATTGCGAAGAAACAACGTGGAAAAAAAAGAAAAAAGGGAAAAGTCGCGGAAATTATTGCAATTATCTTAGGGGGATTTAATTTTTATTGTATTGTTTTTGCCCTAACAAATCTGCCTACGCTTTTGGGTTTTCTGGGATGGTTTGTTTGTGGACTTGCTTACAAATTTGTTGAGATAGATGAGGCCGATTGAAACGTATAATTTCGTTTGTCCACACTCTCTAAAAGGCATTTCCCATATTAATTTGCATTCTCTTACTGTCAGAGAAATACTCTTGTGTCAAAACGAAAATCAGTCTGCACAAAACCTCTCAGGCCAAAATCTGAGAGGTTTTTTCTATATTCTTGGAGAAATAGCCTGCTGGTGATAAGGTACAATAAGGGACCTGTTGACAAAATCTTCGGAGGCATGGTTCCTATGGTATAATGGGGGGCAAAGGAGGGGTGACGTATGATGGGACGGCAAAGTGGTCAAATGAGTATGATCATTCTTGATTTATCAGAATTGATTCCAGAAAATCATTTGCTTCGAAAAATCAATCAGATGATTTCGTTTGACTTTATTTACGATATTGTAGCGCCATACTACCCCACAAATGGCCGCCCATCTGTTGACCCTGTCAGTATGTTTAAAATGCTGTTGGTGGGATATCTTTACGGCGTCAAGTCAGAACGCCGTTTAGTGCAGGAAGTTCAATTGAATATTGCATATAGATGGTTCTGCGGCTTTGAACTGACAGATAAGATTCCAGACCACTCTACCTTCAGCAAAACACGCCTGCGAAAATGAAATGAGAGTCGCCTGTTTCAAGAGGTATTTTGGGAGATCATCCGACGCTGTGTAAAGAGTGGCTTGGTAGATGGAAAAGAACTGGCTGCTGATGGAACTTACCTTCCAGCCAACGTTTCTAAAGACAGTTGGATTAATACAGAAGTGGAAGCCGAGTTGAGTATGCAGAGCTATCTGGATCGCTTGGATGAAGAACTTTCTAAACAGCCAGGTTTCAAAAGAACTCCGGCCAAGACGATCAGAAAGCGCCGCACTACCAGTAAAACTGACCCAGACAGCGGTTGTATCAATCACGGAAAAAAAGTGGTATCGGTTACCAGATGGAAACTACAGTAGGCTGTAAATATGGGATTACAACCGGCGTGAATGTGTATCCGGCAAATGAAAAAGAAAGTTTGCTGGTTTTACGGTATCTGGAGCCGCAGATTCAAAACGGGGTCCCGATGCAAAACATTGCATTGGATCGTGGCTACGATACCGGCGCCGTTCATCGCGGTCTGGAACTGCTGGGCATTACAGGATATATTCCTGCCATTCAGTTTTCCAACTCTCCTGAAAAGTATGGCTTTTACCCCCAGGAAGATGCTTTTTGTTGTCCGGAGGGCGCAAAACTCGTTTACCAACGGCTGAACTGTAGCCAAACAACCGGGAAATACTTGCGGTGTTATCAGGTGTAAGGTGATACTTGCAGACATTGTAAGCAAAACGCCACTTGTTTCAAGCAAACGGGTGTTTGACGTAGAATTCTTGGAGACAGTTGCTATCCTGCCTTTTATAGGGGCCATGAACGCATTGGCAGCGACACCTATTGGCATATGATGCGTCTGCGCAAAATATGGGCAAAAGGATCGTTCTCTGTACTCAAACGTAACCGCTCAATAATCCCGTGCCCTGACAGATTCCTCTAATTGTGTGATACTTATCCATAGTACTTGAAAAACTGGAATCCAGAAAATCAAGCAAACTTGA
>CAZINY010000012.1:0-56973 GCA_964540735.1 uncultured Oscillospiraceae bacterium | reverse complement strand
GCGGTGTCCCGCTACATCACCTCCCCCGAGCGCATGGACCAGATGGAGGTGAACAGCTTCAACCTTCTGCTTCATGCCGCTCAGAGCGCCGCCGCGGTCCAGACCCGGCAGGGCCGCCGGCAAAACCTGCTGGTGCTGCTGGTGAACAAGGTCAACGACCTCCCCGGCTGGCTGTACCTGCACAATCCCCTGGCGAAGATTATCACCATCGAGGCCCCCGACCGGGAGGAGCGGGAGCGGCTGCTGTGCGGCGCGGCGTTTCCCAGCTTCTTTGACGGCACGGCATACCGCACCCGCATGCCCTACTACCGCGAGCATCCTCAGGAACTGCGGCAGCTGCAAAGCCGCTTCCTGGCCCTCACCGAGGGCATGACCTTCACCGAGCTGGACGCCGTGCGCCGCCTGAGCAAGCGCGAGCGGGCGGACATCCGCGACCTGTGCGCCATGGTGGAGCTGTACAAGTATGGCGTCCGGGAAAACCCCTGGCAAACCCTGGACGCGGCCGCCCTGCGCACGGCCAAGGAGGATTTCCGCCGGCGCGTCAAGGGGCAGGACACCGCCCTGGAGCGCACCCTGGATGTGGTGAAGCGGGCCATTACCGGCATGAACGGCGCGGGAAGCTCCTCCGCGGGGGGCAAGCCCAAGGGCGTGCTGTTCTTTGCCGGCCCTACGGGCACGGGCAAGACCGAGACCGCCAAGGCACTGGCCGAGAAGCTCTTCGGGGACGAGCGCGCCTGCGTTCGCTTTGACATGAGCGAATATGCCCAGAGCCATTCCGACCAGAAGCTCATGGGCGCGCCGCCCGGCTATGTGGGCTACGAGGCCGGGGGACAGCTCACCAACGCGGTGAAGAAGAAACCCTTTTCCATCCTGCTCTTTGATGAAATCGAGAAGGCCCATCCCTCCATCCTGGACAAGTTTTTGCAGATTCTGGAGGATGGCCGCATGACCGACGGCCAGGGCGACACCGTGTATTTCTCCGAAACCATCCTGATCTTCACCAGCAACCTGGGCATTTACACCAGGGACGCCCTGGGCAACCGGCGGCTGAACGTATCCATGGACATGGATTACCCCCAGCTGACCCGGCGGGTGCGAGAAGCCATTGAGGAATACTTCAAGCTGGAGCTGGGCCGGCCGGAGCTGCTGAACCGCATTGGGGAGAATATTGTGGTGTTCGACTTTATTCGCCGGGAGGCGGGGGAGGAAATTCTCCGCAGCCAGGTGGATCGCGTGCTCCGGCGTCTGGCGGAAGAGCGGGACCTGCGGGTGGAAATCGCCCCCGCGGCCTACGACGCCCTGCGGGACGCCGCCCTGGCGGACCTGTCCAACGGCGGGCGGGGCATCGGCAACCAGGTGGAGAGCCTGCTGATCAATCCCCTGGCCCGGTGGCTGTTTGACCAGGCGGTGACCGGCGGTGCGCAGGTGCTGGTGGAAGCTTGCCTAACCCAGGCCAATCCGCCGGAGCTGCGCTGCCGCAGAAGGGAGGAAACCCATGAAAGCTGAGGATGTGCGCTTTACCGATGCCGCGCCCCGGCGGGGCGGCTATGCCCTGGGGGACATCGTGGCTGACCTGTGGGGCGCGCCCCAGGAGCCGGAAAAAAGCGCGCCCGATTCCCCGGCGGCCTTTCCGCCCTTTGAACAGTTCTGGCGGGCGGTGGACGCCGATGTGGACTGGACCGACGCCCTGGTGCGGGACGCGCCGCCGGACGGTCTGACCACCCCGGCGCTGTGGCGCTTTTACCATGACCAGGCGCCGGCGGTGCTGGCGGGGGATGTGCGGGCCTATCTCGCCGTGCTGAAAACCGCCGACCCGCTGGGCGACCTGAAGCCCTATGCCCGCCGGATTACCGTGGCTGCGCCGGATGCGGATACCCTGTGCTGCCATTTCCAAGCGGAGCCGGCCTACCTTTCCGGTACGCAGGCGGAAGCCCGGCGATACCTGGCGGCGGTGGCCCTCCGGGCGGCCCGGGATTTGATGGCGTTGCTTCCCGTGTGCCGGGTGCAGGTAAAAGCCTACCGCGGGGAGGAGCTGCTGCTGGAGGCGACCTATGCCCGGGAGGCCCTGCAAGGGGTCCGTTTTGGTCTGGCCGATCCGGTGGCATTGACGCTGACGTGCGGCGGCAGGTTCCATGCAGGGCTGCAGGAGGGGGCGTCGGATGCCCCGCGGCCGTAAGCGCAAGCCCACGGAGGCAGGAAAAACGCGCCGCAACCGTTTTATGGGCGCGCAGAGCGGAGCAACGCGCTGGAAAGCACAGGATTTTTCCTGTGCATCATGAAATTTCAGCCTTCCACACTTGCAGAAAATTCAACAAGTATGGGGCCGAAGGGGTCCAGGGGGCGATCGGAAAGCCCCCTGGTCGCGCTCGCAGGCGCGAAATTTCCTGCGCTTGCAAGTATGCAATGCATAACCTGCAAAAGCGATGAAGCAAAATACTTTACCAACGCAAAGAGGGGATTGCGTGCCCGTGGGCGCGCAATCCCCTGTGCTTTTGCAATCAAACATCCCCGCTTCTCCCAGAGAAGCTGCGCTACCGGACGCTACTGCACCTGCACATGTTTGCGCATGTGCAGCAGCGCGTTTTTTTCCAGCCGGGAGACCTGCGCCTGGCTGATGCCGATTTCCCCGGCTACCTCCATTTGCGTCCGGCCCTCGAAAAAGCGCAGGCGGAGGATTTTTTTCTCCCGCTCGTTCAGGTGCTGGAGGGCGTCTTTAATGGAGATTTCCTCCAGCCAGTTTTCATCCTTGGTATTTTCATCCCGTACCTGGTCCATAATGTAAAGGGCGTCGCCGCCGTCGTTGTAGATCGGCTCGAACAGGGAGACGGGGTCCTGGATGGCCTCCAGAGCGAAGACCACGTCCTCCACGGGCAAGTGCATCTCCTGGGCGATTTCGTCCACGGTGGCTTCACGGCCCAGGGCATATTGCAGCCTGTCCCGGGCTTGCAGGGCTTTGTAAGCGGTATCCCGCAGGCTGCGGCTGACGCGGATGGGGTTGTTGTCCCGCAGGTAGCGGCGAATTTCCCCGATAATCATGGGTACCGCATAGGTGGAGAAGCGTACGTTTTGACTGACGTCGAAATTATCCAGGGCCTTGATCAGCCCGATGCACCCCACCTGGAATAGATCGTCCACGTTTTCCCCACGGCCCGAAAAGCGCTGGATCACGCTGAGCACCAGGCGCAGGTTCCCGCGGATGAATTCCTCCCGGGCAGCCTTGTCTCCGCCGTGTACCAGCGGGAACAGTTCCCGCATCCGCTCATTGGTAAGCACGGGCAGCGTGGAGGTATCCACGCCGCAGATTTCTACCTTGCCACAACTCATACCATGCACCTCCTGCCGGTTGACAGGAGAAGTATGGCACCGGAAGCGGCCTGTTATTCAAGCGGCAAATTAACTGGAAAACCGCGCCAAATCGACATGTAGCCGGGAGAGAATACGCTTTTCCAGGCGGGAGATGTAGCTCTGGGAGATCCCCATCTGGTCCGCAACCTCCTTTTGCGTCATTTCCCGGCGGCCTCCCAGCCCAAAGCGCAGGGTCATGATCTTCTGCTCCCGGGGCGACAGACGCCCCAATGCCGCGAAGAGCATCTGCCGCTCGGCGTTTTCTTCCATGGAACGGTACACGATGTCCGGCTCGGTGCCCAGCACATCGCTCAAGAGAAGTTCGTTGCCGTCCCAGTCGGTTTTCAACGGTTCATCCAGGCTTACCTCCAGCTTGGTGCGGCTGTTGCGGCGCAGGAACATCAGCACCTCGTTCTCAATGCAGCGGCTGGCATAGGTGGCCAGCTTGATTTTTTTGGCCGGGTCAAAGGTGTTCACCGCTTTGATGAGGCCGATGGTGCCAATGGAAATCAGGTCTTCCAGGGCGATGCCGGTATTCTCAAACTTGCGGGCGATGAACACCACCAGGCGCAGGTTCCGCTCAATCAGCGTGGAACGGACGGTGCCGTCGTCTCCAGGAAGGCGCGCCACCAGGTCCAGCTCCTCTTCATGGCTGAGGGGAGAGGGGAGTGGGTCCGGGCCGCCGATGTAGTACAACTCCTGGCCGGAAAGGCTTTGCAGCATTTCCTCCAGCCGCTTGCGTGCAAGGGCATACAGTCGAAAGGTAAGCGCCATGCTGTTCCCTCCTTGCTTATTTTGCGCTGCCGCGGGCAGCGAGGTTTGTCTCTAGCTTACAGGCCTTCCCGGCGGGACATGCCTGCAGGCATGGACGCCGGCGCGGAAAAGGCCGTCTCCCGGGTCAGGCAGGCGGGCACCAGCGCCTGAAAGCCGCTGTACCCGTCCACGGTAAGCCCTACCACGGCCTCCACGGTCGTCCAGCCTCCGTTTCCCAGCAGGCGAACGCTCTCGGGATGAAAGCAGGGCATCAACGCTCCGCCGGCGGCGGTGCGCACGCTCAGGTAGCGGAACCCCTCCGGCAGCATACCGGGGCACATTCGCGGAAGCAAGGGCGAAAGCGCCTGCTGCGAGCAGACCACCACGGGCAGGCCGGTAACGCCGTCCCGGAGCAGATTGCCGCTATCCACCAGGGCGCTGAGGCATACGCTGCGCCCCCGCCAGCGAACTTCCACCCGGGTGGCCGGCAGGGGACGCATGCGTTGTCCCATACCCGGCAGCAGCAGAGCGCCCACGGAAGCCAGCAGCATCGCCGGCAGCGCCGGGAGGCCCAGGCTGTACAGCGTCCGAAGACAGCCCTCCAACAACAGGTTCAGCAGCAGATAGGTTCCGGACGCGCGGACGCGGCGTATGCACGGGAGACGCCCCAGGGCGGCGAAGGGAACCAGCAGATTCATCATCACCGCGCTGGGGCCTGCGGATGCGGGCGGGGCAAAGCAGAGCAGCAGCCACGTTATGCCCGCGGTCCCCAGGGCGCAAAATGCCAGCCGTCCGTAGGGCGGGCGCGCCCGCGCCGTCAGGCGGCTGAGCGCGGCCAACAGGCAAAAGCCACTGAATCCCTGCACGCCTACGAAAAGTTCCACGCTGACGCTCATGAGCCGTCCCCTTTCATGACGCCACTCAGTATAGCCATTCTTTGGAAAAGGACCTGTCGAAGCGCAGCGCAAACTTTGTCCGAAAAAGCCGGAAAATTTGTTCCCCTACTTGACAAAGAGAACAGATGTTCGTATAATAGGCGCAGAACAAAGCAGCGCAAGGGAGGAAAGCAGATGTTTGCCGTATTACGTGATTATTTTGCCAGCCGCCGAAGAATGCGGGAGGCCACCCGGGAATTCTTTCGCAGGGGGATGCATTGCGACCTGCTTCCGGCGCAGCGCACCCGCAAGACCCAGCGGCGTTGGTTGGCGTATTGAACATGCCGGTCCGCGGGCGTGCGGAAGGCGCTTAACGCCGGCGCAGGCGCGCCGCCTGCCTTTCGCGTTTCCGGCGGCGCGCGCCGCCAGGCGTCGGGAGGCTTGTATTTCCTGCCGGAAAATGATATGCTATGCATATACGCCAACGATTATTTTTCGGAAAGGATGATTCCCATGAAAATTGCGCTTTTGAATGAGAACAGCCAGGCAGCCAAGAACAGCATGATCGAGGCCACGCTGCGCAAGGTTGTGGAACCCATGGGTCATGAAGTTGTCAATTACGGGATGTATACCGCGGAGGACGAATGCCAGCTGACCTATGTCAAGTGCGGGCTGTTGGCAGGCATTCTGCTCAACAGCGGCGCGGCGGATTATGTGATTACCGGCTGCGGTACCGGCGAGGGAGCCATGCTGGCCTGCAACGCTTTTCCGCGGGTGCTGTGCGGGCACATCGTCGATCCTTCCGACGGCTACATGTTCGCCCAAATCAATGACGGCAATTGCGCCGCGCTGCCCTTTGCCAAGGATTTCGGCTGGGGTGCGGAACTGAAACTGGAAATGATCTTCCAGCAGCTTTTCGGTTATGGCCACGGCAACGGTTATCCCAAGGAGCGGGTGGTTCCTGAACAGCGCAACAAGAAGATTCTGGACCAGGTGAAGGAGATTACCCATAAGGACATGCTGACCATCCTCAAGGAAATCGACCAGGCTTTCCTCAAGGAGACCATCAGCGGCGAGCATTTCGCAGCGTATTTCTATCCCGCCTGCAAGGATGCGGCGATGGCCGAGTATCTGCGGGGGCTGTGAGCGTGCTCCTACCTCCGGAAACGTTTGATTCTTTTGCCGCGGCTGCATCAGCGCCGCGGCTTTTTGGACAGATTTTCCTGCGGGCTCCTGTCCAAACGCTCATAAGGGTATGACGCGCTGGCGCACCCTGGAAAAGGAGAGAAATCCATGAAAAAACATTTTGCCCGTTCGGCGTTCCTCTATGCGGCTTTGGCGATGGTTTGCGGGGTCTTTTACCGGGAATATACCAAATTCCTTGGCTATACCGGACAGACGACGCTTTCCGTGATGCATACCCACTATTTTCTGCTGGGCATGACGCTCTCCTTGCTGCTGCTGGCGGTGGAACAGTCCCTGGCTTTTATGCCCTCCCGCGGCTCCTGGAAAATCCTGGCGCTTTATCACGGCGGCCTGAACCTTACCTGCCTGGGATTGCTCCTGCGGGGACTGTCACAGGCGCAGGGCGCGGCGCTCAGCCGCGGTTTGGACGCCTCCCTTTCCGGAGTTTCCGGCATTGGACATGCATTGCTGGGGGGAAGCGTCCTATGGATGCTTTGGCGTGTATGCAAAGCGTCCAAGACGAAATAGCCTCGGCACGCAACAGCGCGCAAAAAAACGGCTCTCGAAGGAAGCCAAAACAGCTTCTTTCAAGGGCCGATTTGTTTTGTTGCGCGAGCCGCTACGGCAGTTTCATGGCGCAGCAGCCTCCCGCGTGCCGGAGAAGCGGCGGTTGCGCGCATGGAGGCTGCCGACGGTACCGGCGGCTCACCCCTCCGCCTCCGGCGAAAGGCCGTTGTAGTAGCTAACCACGTCTTTGCCTTTTTTCTTGCTGCGGTAGAGCGCTACGTCCGCTTGATGGACGGCGGTCTGATAGGCGAAGTCCTCGCTGGAGACAAAAGCGACGCCGATGCTGCAGGTGATGGAAAGATGCGCGCTATGGTGCAAGGAATCGAAGAAAGCCTGAATGCATTGCTTCAGCACGGTTTCGGGAAGCGCGCCGGGCAGGAAGACCACAAACTCGTCGCCGCCCATGCGGCCAATAATATCCTGGCTGCGGAAGGAGGACCGGAGCAGCATGGTGATGTAGCACAAAGCCGTGTCGCCTTCCAGGTGGCCGAAGCGGTCGTTGACATCCTTGAAGTTGTCAATATCCAGCAGCAGCAGCGTTCCCTTCCGGGAGCCGCCGGAACAGCGCATGTACTGCTCCACCTCCGACTGGAAAGCGATGCGGTTGTATACCTGGGTCAGAGGATCACGGCGCGCGGCTTCCTGATGAACCAGTTCCCGGTGCTTCTGCTGTTCGATATCCTTGAGGTAGAGCAGCGCATAGACGGCAGAACTGAACTGGTCCCGGAAGGTATGCGCTACCAGCTCCACCCATCGCCACTGGCCGTCCAACAGCCGTTGATATTGATAGCGCCAGGTCCCCTGAGCGGTGGAGAGCACGCCTTTCCAATCGCTTTGGCGAATCTGGGAAAGCGCGTGCCCCTCGGGGCGGACAATGGAGCTGACTTGTCCCAGCATAAACTGCAGGATGCTTTCCTTCCGGCCGGCATAGGCGGTTTCATAACCGCTCCAGAGGCCGCCGGCGGCGGTGATCTCCTGGCTCTCTAGGTCCACCTCCGCGTAGGCGATGGCCTCGGAAAGGCTGGCGTGGTAGAAATCCCGCAGGCGCATGTATTCCAGCTCCAACCGCCGCTCCTGGTCGGCGGCGTCGAGCAGTACCAGTATGGTATCCCGGTCCTGGGCGTCGGTGCCCAGACGGCGGGTGCGCAGCTTGAACCATTCGTAGCTGCCGGATTTGGCCCGCAGCAAAATTTCTTCCCCTTCCACCTGGGGGGCGCTGTGGACATGCTGGAAAATGGCGCGGAACCGCTCGGAGAAATGCGGATGAACCATTCCCGCGTCCAGCCAGCACTGGGGGAAGTTGTCCTCATGTCTGGCCTCGCCGTCTAACAGGGCGCGCTTGGTGTGAAAGGAGATCGCTCCCTTGCGCTCGTTGAATTCCAGCACTTCGCCGGTAGGGGTGTCCGGCAGAAACTGGGGCCGGTCCACATCGGTAATAATCCGGTGGTAGCCCTCCAGACAGATCATGCCGCCGGAGTCCTCGCCCCGGATGCCTGTGCATCGGACCATCACCTCGCCCAGGGTGGGATGCTCCCAGGGATACTCCAGCTGCACCACGTTGTGGGAGCGGACCATGCTCTCCACGGCCAGGTTCACATACTGATAGTAGCCGTCGTTAATGCGGCTGTACCAGTGCTGATAACATGCCTGGGGAGAGCAATCCTGCTCCAGGCCCAGCACGTGGCGCATGGTTTCGTCGGCAAACATCTCCGGCGGCGCGCTGCCGTCGGGAGCGAGACGGATGAACCACAGACCCAGCTGGGTGGCCTTGAGCACATCCCGGTAGTGGAGGTTCAGCAGCTCGCCCAGCCGTTCCTCCGTCTCGTCGTGGTGGAAACGGTAGGTCAGGAAGAACACCAGCATCTGAATCAGCGCATCGTCCTTGATACAGTGGCGGGGGTTATCCACGCCCAGAAAGCTTAACAGGCGGCCCTTGCGGTGGATCGGGACGGCTATCAGGCGGTGGATGCCCTGGCGGGAGAGCGTCTGATATTCATCGGGACTGTTTTCCCGCAGTTCCTCCAGATCGGGGATGATCACGGACGCATCCCGGTCAAAGATGTTCAGCCATCGTTGTATCAGCTTCCGGGACAAGCCTTGCAGGGTGTCCTGCTCAGAGGAAATACCCTCCCGGCACCATTCATAGGTGTTGTTCCAGGTATCCTCGACGTAGGGGTCCGGCTCAAAGAAGTAAGCCCGGTCCGCCTGATAAAAGGCGCCTACCAACTCCAGCATCCGCTGGGTGGCGCGGCCTATATTCGGTTCCTCCGCCAGCAACTGGGCGCAGGCCAGGGCGTTCTGCGCGAAGTCCAGCTGTTCCCGGGTGCGCTGGCTGACGATCTCGTGCTCCGATACATCCACAGCCACCTCCATCCGGGCCCATTTGCCACGCCAAAGCACCAGCTTGTCCTTGAGAAGGAAGCGGCGGTTCAGCAGCTTGTTGTGGCGCTCCCAGATGTAAAACGAATCCTTTTTCAGGAAACGGTTGGTGCAGAAGGCGCAGGGATCCTTGCGGCCTTGGAGAACCTTGTAGCATTTCTGACCCTGATAGTCGTAAACGCCGGTGAGATGGCGGCCGGCGGCGTTGAGGTAATAGATTTCATAGGTTTCCGGATCGCTGATATAGACGATGTCGTCCAGCGCTTCCACAATGGATTCCAGCGTTTTCGCGGTGGGACGCATCTCGCCAGGCAGCTGGTCCGGGCTCCACCGCTCCAGCTCCGCGGAAAACTTCGCGGACAGCTCCGGCGGCAGGGCGTTGCCTGCCGCGGCCCACCGGGTACACAGCGCGTCAAAACCGTCCCGGGAACGGGGCGGAGCGAACAGAAAGCCCTGAAGCAGGTTCGGGTGCAGCTGTTCCAGCGTTGCCAGCTCCTCTTCGGTTTCCACGCCCTCGCAGCATACCCGGATTTGCGAGGTGTGGGCCAGCTCCACCATGTTGCTCAGGAGGCGGTAGTTGTAGGCGCTGTGCTGAATGCCGCTGACAAAGCACCGGTCGATCTTGATTTCGTTGATGTCCAGGCTTTTCAGATAGCCCAGGCTGGAATAGCCGGTGCCGAAGTCGTCCACGGAGATCTCAATGCCGGCCTTTTTCCACTGGTAAAAGATCCTGTTGAACCGGGGATAATCCTGCAGCTGCATGCTCTCGGTAACCTCCAGGGTCAGCGCGTCGCCGGGCATGCCGCTGCGCTCCAGGACGGATAGCACCTGCTGGGCCGTATCCTGCTGGGAAAGCTGTATGTAGGAGATGTTTACGCTGACGTGGAACTCGGGAAAATGGGTTCGCCGGCTCCGGCACTGGGCCAGGGCCGTCTCCAGAACCCACAATCCCACCTGGCAGATCAGGCCGTTCTGTTCCAGAATGGGAATGAATTCCGAGGGAGAGATAGGGCCCCGGGTGGGCGAGGTATAGCGCAGCAGCGCCTCAGCGCCGAAAAGGTGATAGTTGCCGGAGCAGATTTGGGCTGATACTGGAGGGAGAAGCCTGAAAAACCGTTCTGGATGTTCTGGGTCAGCTCCTCCTGCAGTTCGATGGAAACCAGCTTTTCCTCATAATCCTTCTGGGAAAAGAAGGCCAGGGTGTCCTTGCCGCTGCGTTTGGCCTTGTCCAGGGCTTCCTCGGCGTACTCGTAGAGGAGCGCGCTGTCGTCGTTGGGGTGGTCGTGATAGGCCACGGCGCCGGCGGAGAGGGTGCAACGGAGGTGCAGGCGTTCCCGAAGCTGATCGTAGAGCTGCTGAACGTCTTCCTGGGCGGCGACGGGCAAATTGGCGGCAAAACAGTCGCCGTTAAGGCGATAGATTTTCAAGACGGAGTCGGACAGCTCCTCCAGACTGTCCGCCACCTGGCGCAGCACCTGGTTACCGTATTCCCGGCCATGGCGGATGTTGATGTTGCGCAGGTTATCCACGCCCAGCAGCAGCAGGTAACAGGGATTGCCGGACTGAAGAATGGCGCGCATGTCTTCCGTGAGCTTTGAACTGTTGAAGGCGCCGGTGAGGGAGTCCACCTGCCGCTCCAGCGCGGTATCCGAAACGCGCCCCACCATGACGGAAGGCGACCCGTCCTCGTTCAGCTGGCATCGTCCGCGGCAACTGATCCACACCCGGTTTCCGTTGCGGTCCAACAGCCGGTATTCCATGTTGTGCTCGGTTTGCTGGCCATGGCGGATCCGCTCCAGATCCTCCGCCAGGGCGGGCAGGTCCTTTTCATAGACAATACGGCACCAATCCGCCACCGTGCAGTATCCCCGGCCGTCCTCCAGAATGGCATAGCGTTTGCCGATGTTGCCGGTAAAGTACAGCCGCTCGGTTTGATAGTCGCACAAAAAGAGGTAGTCATCGGTGGTTTCGCCAACAAAACGCAGTAGGTCATATTGCGTTTTCCAGGGCTTGTTTTCGCCCATTTCAGGATACATGGGCCTTGACCTCCTTCCCGCCGAAGCGGGTTGAAGCCACGCCTCCGTCTCCGGGTGGGAGACGCGCCGGGCGACAATGGCGGCCCGGCGGATCGTGTGGCAAATGCAGCTGTTGTTACGGCTACAATATGGTTAAATATAGCATTATGAACAGTGCCTGACAAGACATCTCTGAAGAAAACACGAATAAGGTTGAAAAAAACACGCATGAGGTACAGCGGACCATCCTCAAACGCCTGGGGAGACGACGACGGGAGCGAAACAGCGCCTCGGAGCGGCAGAACTCCGGAGGGCGTCGAACAACCTCGGCTTTCCCGGCGGCGCTGCCGGAGAGGAGGCGCGCTGCATTCAAGACACAAAAAAACCCGCCGCGCCCCTTGCGGGGGCCGAAGGATTCATGTATAATGATTCAAATTCGCGTATTGAAGGAGGTATCCATTCATGTCCGAACAGGTAAGGCAGATCGCCATGCGGGTTACTGACTTGCGTGAAATCTCGGACTACACCGTCGAGCAGATGGCGGCCCTGTGCGAGGTATCCCCCGAGGAATACGCCCGCTATGAAAGCGGAGAAACGGATATCCCGATCAGTTTTCTGCTTAAGCTCAACGAGCATTTCGGCGTGGATATGACCGAGCTGCTCACCGGCGAGGCGCCGCGGCTGAATCTGTATTCCGTGACCCGGGCGGGCAAAGGACAATCCATTAACCGCAGAGATCAGTATATTTACAAGAACCTGGCCTATAACTTTGTGCATCGGAAAATCGAGCCGCTGTTTGTGACCATTCCCCTGGAGGACAACAAGGGACTTCATCCCAACAGCCATGACGGGCAGGAGTTCGACTATATCCTTTCCGGGGTGATGAAGATTGTGGTGGCGGGGCACGAGCTGCTGCTGCAGCCCGGGGACAGCATTTATTATGATTCCCGCGCGCCCCATGCCATGACCTGCGCGGGAAATGAGCCGGTGCAATTTCTGGCCATGGTGAATCCCGAATGATCTTCCGTGCGGATGAAAGGAAGGAATCAATGCGCCATGCTGGCTGACCGTTATGTAAGAATGGACTTTACTTCCCAAGAGGATTTTGAACAGAACTATTCCCTTCGCATTCCGGAACGTTTCAATTTCGCCTATGACATCGTGGATGAATATACCCGGCTTTCCCCCGACAAACCCGCCATGATTTGGACCAATGTGGCGGGGGAGGAACGGCGCTTTACCTTTGGGGACATGAGCCGCAAAAGCAATCAGGCGGCAAACTTTTTCCGTTCCCTGGGCCTGAAAAAGGGGGACCCGGTGCTGCTGGTGCTCAAGCGGCGGTACGAATACTGGTTCTGCGCCCTGGGGCTGATGAAGCTGGGCTGCATCCTGATTCCCGCGACGGCGCAGCAGGCGAAGAAGGACATTGTTTATCGCTGCGAGGCCGCCTCCATCAAGGCGATTATCGCCGTATACCTGGACGAGGTGTGCCAACATGTGGAGGACGCCCGTCCGGAATGCGCCACCCTTCGGCACTGCATTACCCTGGGCGACCGTCCCGGCTGGCTGAACCTGACCCGGGAGATGGACTGTCAGCCTGAAACTTTCCAAAAGCCCGCCGACGCGGAGCTGCCCACCAATGACGACCTGATGCTCATGTACTTTACCTCGGGCACCACGGGCATGCCCAAAATGGCCGTGCATACCTATACGTATCCGCTGGCGCAGATTGCCACCGCCGCGTACTGGCACAACCTGGACGATACGTCCCTGCACATCGCCGTGGCGGATACCGGGTGGGCCAAGGCCGGATGGGGAAAGATTTACGGCCAGTGGATTTGCGGCGCGTGCCTGTTCGTGTATGACTTTGACCGCTTTGTGGCCACGGACATGCTGCGCATGCTGGAGAAGTATCAGGTGACCAGCTTCTGCGCGCCGCCCACGGTGTATCGCTTTATGATCAAAGAGGACATGAGCCGCTACGACCTGAGCCACCTGAAATGGGCCAATACCGCGGGCGAACCGCTGAACCCGGAGGTGTTCAATCAGTTCAAGCGCTTTACCGGGGTGGAGCTGCACGAAGCATTTGGCCAGAGCGAGACGACGCCCCTGCTGATGACCAGCAAATGGATGACTCCTCGCATGGGGTCCACGGGGCGGCCTTCCCCCCACTACCATATCGACCTTGTGGACCGGGATGGCAATTCGGTGGAGGACGGCGTGGAGGGCGAAATCGTGGTGCGCCTGGACGGCGGGCATCCCGCGGGGCTGCTGCAGGAGTATTACCGGGACCCGGAAAAAACCGCCGAGGTGTTCCGGGGCGGCATGTACCACACGGGCGACATGGCTTGGCGGGATGTGGACGGATACTATTTCTTCATTGGCCGCAGCGACGACGTGATTAAATCCAGCGGTTACCGCATCGGCCCCTTTGAGGTGGAGAGCGCCCTGATGGAGCATCCCGCGGTGCTGGAGTGCGCCATTACCGCCGTGCCGCACCCGGAGCGCGGCCAGGTGGTCAAGGCCACCATTGTGCTCACCAAGGGATACACGCCCTCCGACGCCCTGGTGAAGGAACTGCAGAACCACGTCAAGCATGCCACCGCTCCCTACAAGTACCCGCGTATTGTGGAGTTTGTGGACGAGCTGCCCAAGACGGTTTCCGGCAAAATTCAACGGGTAAAAATCCGCAATGGAGACCTTCAGGCCCATAGCTGATGTTCCCGGTATGGCGCGCCCCCGCATCGGATGGCGGGGGCGCGTTGCTGTATTCGGAGCGGCGCGCACCGGGCGGGCGCTGCGCCGGTTGACAGATCTTCCGGCAGCTTGCTATACTGGAAACGCTTGTCGTGGAGGCGTTGCGTCCAACCGTTTGGACGGACCCGGCTTCACGCCGCAGGGCGTGGATCCGCAGCCGCGCGGGCATGCCGCCCCGGAGGAGCTGTACTTTTTGTGTACGCGTCTTGCCTTCCCCGGAGGGCTTGGGTACAATGAACACAAAGTACGCAGAAAAGGAGCTGGTTTCCCATGGAGAAAATTCAGATGACGACTCCCCTGGTGGAGATGGATGGCGATGAGATGACCCGCATCCTGTGGGCAGATATCAAGGATATGCTCATCAAGCCTTATGTGGACCTGAAAACGGAGTATTATGACTTGGGTCTGCCTAACCGGGACGCCACTGGCGATCAGGTGACCATCGACAGCGCAAACGCGGCCATGCGCCTGGGCGTGGCGGTAAAGTGCGCCACCATTACCCCCAACGCCCAACGCATGGAGGAATATCGCCTGCATCAGATGTGGAAAAGCCCCAACGCCACCATTCGCGCCATGATGGACGGAACGGTGTTCCGCGCGCCTATTCTGGTCAAGGGCGTTTCGCCTACCGTGCGCACCTGGGAGAAACCCATTACCATCGCCCGTCATGCCTACGGGGACGTGTATCGCAACAGCGAAATGCGCATTCCTGGCCCGGGCAAGGCGGAGCTGGTGTTCACCGGCGAGGACGGGCAGGAAATCCGTCAAACCATTTTTGATTTCAAGGGACCGGGCATTCTGCAGGGCATGCACAATCTGGATGCCTCCATCGCGGCCTTTGCCCGCTCCTGCTTCCAGTATGCCCTGGATGTAAAGCAGGATTTGTGGTTCTCCACCAAGGACACTATTTCCAAGACCTATGACCACCGTTTCAAGGATATCTTCCAGGAGATCTATGACGCGGAGTACAAGGCGCGCTTTGAGGCGGCGGGGATTACCTATTTCTATACCCTCATCGACGACGCGGTGGCGCGGGTGGTGCGCAGCAAGGGCGGTTTCATCTGGGCCTGCAAAAACTATGACGGCGATGTCATGAGCGACATGGTGGCCTCGGCCTTTGGGTCCCTGGCCATGATGACCAGCGTGTTGGTGTCCCCGGACGGCAAATATGAGTACGAGGCGGCCCATGGCACCGTTACCCGGCACTATTACCGCCACCTGAAGGGCGAAGAGACTTCCACCAATCCGGTGGCTACCATTTTTGCCTGGAGCGGCGCTCTGCGCAAGCGCGGCGAGCTGGACGGCCTGACGGATCTGTGCGGCTTTGCCGGCCGCCTGGAAAAAGCCACCCTGGACACCATTGAGAGCGGCGTCATGACCAAGGACCTGGCCGCGCTCTACGAGGGGGAAGCGCAGCCGGTGAATAGCAAGGCTTTCCTCGCCGCCATTGCGGAAAGAATGTAATGCTCCACCAATCTTTTCTTTGGAGGCTAAGAAACGTTGAGAAAATTCCTCGCGCTGTTGGCGCTGCTGCTGTTGCCCATGGCCGCGCTGGCGGCATCCAATACCCGCACCCGCTGGACCGACGTGCCTGAGCTGCTTCGCCCCGGCAAGAGCGAACGGCTGGTCTTTGACTGCCCGGTGGAGACGGAGGCCACCGTTACCGTGCTGGACGCCTCCGGCGCGGCGGTGGTTACCCTATGGGAGAACGAGATGACCGTCAAGGGCGAAAACGTACTGTACTGGGATGGACAGGCGGATGGCGCGGATGTGGCTCCGGGAAATTATATCCTTCATATTGCCTTGAGCGGCAAGGAGACGCAGACGGAATTGGTCATTGGCGAGCATGCGCCGGAACTGGAGGCGGACGGAAACGCTCTGCTGGACGAAGACTGGTACCTGTGGGTGAATTGTTCCATAGCGGGAGAGATTACCATTACCCTGGATGACGAGGAACTTCTCTGCCAGACGGTGGAGGCCGGGGAGACGGAGATCGCCTGGGATGGCGTTGTGGACGGCGCGCCGCTCCCCGCAGGCATTTATGACCTGGAGATTCGTCTGTGGGACGCTACGGGCTTTTCTTCCACGCCGACCTCGCTGAACGTGGAGGTCCCGGCGGAGGAAGGACCGGCGCTCATGGGCGACGCCTACTACCTGCTCCCCAGCGATGTGGCCTGCGACCATAGCGTATGCTACTGGAAGCTGAACCGGGGCGAGATGGATGTGGCGGCCATCTGGCAGGTGCTCACCCAGAGCGTTATTGTGCTTTCAGGCCATGAGCGGCAGCAGGCCAAGGTATATGAAAGCCCCGATGAAAACAGCGCCGCCATTGCGGAGGTGACCTACGAAAGCCAGGCGGTGCATGTACTGGAGCAGGGCGCGGAATGGACGAAGATCGAGGGCTATTCCTCCTCGGTGGAGGGGTCCGCCGTGGCCAATTACGCGGGCCACTTCGTCGGGTATGTTCCCACTTCCCTGCTCAAGGAAAAGGAAGTTAATCAGCACCTGGGCATAGTCATTGACAAGCTGCAGCAGCGCCTGTTCGTGTTCCAGGATGGGCGGCTGCTGTCCACGCTGCTGTGCTCCACGGGCTTCCCTTCGGAGGATGCCCCGTGGAATGAAACGCCCGCCGGGGAATTCCTGGTGGTCAGCCGCACGGGCGGCTTCTGGTCAGGAGAGCTGTACTGCGATATGGGCCTGCGCATCAATGACGGCATTCTGCTGCACGAGGTGCCCTGCCTGATTAACGCGGAGGATGAGTCCAGGGACTATTCCCGTTGCGAGCGGTACCTGGGGGAGAAGGCCAGCCATGGCTGCATCCGCATCCAGCGCAAGCAAACCCCCGAGGGCGTTAACATGCAGTGGCTCTGGGATAACCTGAAGGTGGGCTGCAAGGTGATTATCTGGGACGAGATTGGCCGGGAACTGACCTTCCCCGATGACGAAGTCACCCTGTATTACAATCCGGACAACGGCCGGCAGTATCACTCCAGTCCGACCTGCCTGGCGGTCAAGAGCGAGTACTGGCCCCTTACGGCCTTTACCTGGGGCGAACTGGAGGACGAACCCTACGCTTCCCTGGAGCCGTGCCCTGCCTGCGCGCCCCAGCCCCGCTTGGAGAAGATCCTGGAGATGAACGAGAAGAATACCCGCACGGAGGAGCGCGGCTGGTAAGACGGCCGAAAATGGACAAGCGCTCCCGGAAAGCCCGCGGCTCCTGACAGGATAGGCTCCCTTTCGGGACAGAGGCATCCTCTCCTTCCCGAAAGGGAGCTTTGTATTCCGAGCCCATGGCAAAGTATGCGGCACGCGGGAATTTGAAAAGGTACTTCGCAAAAAAACGCCGCCCTAGAGGCGTATCCTCCAGGGCGGCGCAGCGTGTCGAGAAAGTGGCTTCCGACACTTTCTCGAGCAGGCAAATTCGTTCAACCAGAGGTCGCCCGAATTTGTAAGGAATTGATTTTGCAAGCAAAATCAACAACCCCGCAAAGCGACTTGGCTTGTCTTTCGAAAGGCCAACCTTCAGCCGGCAGAGCCGACGGATACGAATGACAGTCGGAGGGGCCGCAGCACCTCCCTGGGGTTTTCCGACAGAGTGTGCGGAGTCTCCGTAGAGACTCCGCCGAGGTGCCTTATCTTTTTGAAATATGAAAGAATTGCCTGCAAAGCTCAGCTGATTCCGTTTCCCTTTGCGTTATTTCCGATCCAAATACTTTACCGCCATCTGTTTCAATTGCGTTTTTGAGCTTTAATGCTTCTTGACCGTTTTCTTCCCAATGGCGTATCTGTTTTTCGATATCATATTTGAAAATTTCTACATGACTGCCGATATAGTCTGCTGCATAGCGACATTGCTGGGCATAATGTGAAATGGCACGTAATGCTTCCTCCGGACGATCAAGTGATAGATAAGCAAACGCAATTTCTTTAATTTCTTCAATTCCAATGCCGCGGGGAATACCTTGGAAGGCTTCCGTTTGTAATTGAAGCAACTGTTCCGACTTGCTGACATAATCACTTAAATCATCACTTGTAGGCAAGCGTGGAAAAATGATGCTTTGAAAGAATGGAAAAATAGAGTCAATCTGTTCTTGAAAAGACAGATTGCAATTGAGTAGAGGAATTCCTAGTCCCACATTGCGAACATAATATGCTAAATCTAGTCCATGAAGGTTCAATCTTTTTTTAGCGTATGAATCGAGATGAAGCGGTGCAAAAAAAGATCCGAAGCCTATCGAAATTTCATTGAGTGTCCCATAGCTAGATAGTTCGCTGGAGAGACATACAACGTATTTCCCGTCCATGCTATATTTCCATATTGCACCATATCGCAGAAAATAACCATAAGGAGCAAGCAATTCGAGTAGCTGCATAGACACTAATTTGCGCTTCTCAGCAGCAGTCATCACCGGTTCACCTCTCTTTTTTTAATATGCGTAGCTTGGTGCAGGTAACCCCATAAGATAAGCTGCACCATAGAGCAGGAGCATACAAACGCTACCGAGAATATCACTGGCACTTGGTTGAGCAGAATAGCTTCTCGATTTCGAGCGTTCAGGCTCAGGGACTACTACTGGCGCAGGCTTCAGATACTGACGACTTGAGGTTCATAGGGTCAATCCCCAATTCCGTGTAAACTCCAATTGGGGTGCAAATAAAGCAAAATTGGTTCAGGACGGCAGGCGGGTGAATCCGGCTACCAGCTTAACAACAATATAACGCCGGTGGGAGCGGATGTCAAGGGCTTTGGCGGTGTAGATCAGCCTGCGTACCTCCTGGGGATACTTGAAGTAGGCGCTGAGATTGGCCCAGTTGGTACGCCAGGACTGGGAGATTTTCGGGTATTTCTTGTCCCAGCGCTCCCTAAAGGTGGCTAGTGCAGTCAGGGTGGCCTGCTCATCTACGGCAGTATACACCGCCTTCAGATCGGCCATAAGTGCCTTCAGGTCCTTGCAGGACACATGTTTGCTGGAATTGTGCAGCTGGTGGATGATGCTGTTCTGGATTTGGGTTTGGGGAAGCGGGAACTGTTTTCTGCAACACGCCTTTTCAGCAACCTGAAACGCCGCCCTGGAGGATATTCCTCCAGGGCGGCGTTGGTTCGTGTATCAGGATATCGCGGGAGGGCTTACTTGCCCAGGGCATAGGCTGCGGCGCTGCCGCCGGCCAGAGCGCCCCAGACCAGGCTGCCCGTGTTGCCCACGCCGCCGATGGTGGTGCGGCCGAAGGCATTGGCCATACCCACGATTTCGCCAGCCTGGTACAGGCCGGGGATGGGATTGCCATCCGCATCCACAACCTCGCCCTTGTCCGTCATGGCGGGGCCGCCGGCGGTGATCATGATGTAGGGAGTGGTTTCAAAGATGTAGTAGGTGCCGCCGGTGAATTCCTTCATCAGGCGGGTACGGCCGAATTCCTCGTCCAGGCCGTTCTTGGCGTAGGTATTGTACTTCTCGATGGTAGCGGCCAGGTTCTCGGCGTTGATGCCGGCCTTCTCCGCGACTTCCTCGATGGTGGAGCCGCTGAAGAGGATGTTGCCCTTGGCCAGCTGATCGTCGAAGTTCGCCCAATCCTTGTCGCCGGTGATGATGGGCTTCTCCTGGGCCTTCAGGTCGTCCACCATGGCCTGGTCCAGCATGATGTAAACCTTGTTATCGCCCACCTTCCACCAGGAAGTGATCTCGTCGTAGGAGGAGCCATCCTCATTGCCCAGCTCGTCCACAAAGCGGTTGCCGTCCTTGTTGACGAAGATGATGTAGGGGAAGTCCTTCACGCGGATGGACAGGCTGCGGGTCAGGCCGCTTTCGGGGGTCTTCAGGCCGCCGGCGTACACGGTGAGGAAGTCCATGTTGGTCAGCACCGCGCCCACCTTTTCCGCCATGAGCATGCCGTCGCCGGTGGTGAACCAGGAGGAGGTGGTGGTGAAGTTTTCCAGGTTATAGCGCTTCACCAGTTCCTCGGAGTAGCCGTAGCCGCCGGTGCACAGGATGGTGGCCTTGGCGTAGAAGTCGCCGCTGTCGGTCTTGGCGCCGATCACCGCGCCGGATTCATCGGTAATCAGCTCGGTGGCGGGGGTGTTGAACACGATGCTGGCCTGGCCCGCGTCGATGTACTTCTGCAGTTCGCCCATGACCACGTCGGTCAGGGAGCTGCGCTTGCAGCTGGACACGCGGTCCACGCTCAGGGGCTCATAGAGGGTGGGCTGGCTGGGGGTGCGGTTGGTGAACTCGATGCCCAGGCTGGTCACCCAGTCCACTTCCTCGCCGCAGTGGTTGGCGAAGTATACGCCCAGATCCTTGTTCCAGGAATACTCCACGTCGGGGTTGCGGCTCTGGTAGCCCGCGTTCAGGCGCTCAAAGTCGCCAATGAGCAGCTCGGGGTCGTCTTCGATGCCGGCTTCCTTCTGCAGCACGCTGTTGACGCCGATGAGGGTGCCGCCGCCCAGGGTGCCGCCCACGCGGTCGGTCTTCTCCAGGATGACCACCTTCGCGCCGTTCTCGCAGGCCTCGATGGCGGAGCGCATGCCCGCCACGCCCGCGCCGATAATTAGCACGTCGGGATCTTCAATCACAGGCATGGTTTCTTCTTCCTCCGCCTCAATGCCCATGGCCTGGTTCAGCGCGTCCTGAACCGCGGCCTTGATGCCGTCGGAGGAGAAGGTGCAGCCGGTAACGCCGTCGATTTCGGTGCTCTGCGCGTCGATAATGGCCTGGGGAAGCTGTTCGAAAGCGCCGTCGGAGATGCCGGCGGTTTCCTGATGCGCGCCGGGCTCCACCGCGGTAATTTTGCCGCCTTCGATGGTCACGGTCACCTCAATGTCGCCGCCATAGCCCTTGCCATGGCCCACATAGACGCCGTCGGTCATTTCCTCCGCCAGGGCGCCGGTATACAGCGTGCCCAGCATCAGCATCGCCAGCAGCAGTGCGACTAGCCTTTTCATGGTTGTATTCCTCTCCTTATCCATATTTCAAGCGTGTCCGCTTGCTGCCTTTATGATAACATTGATAACAGAATAGCAATATGCTTTTCTTGCTTGAAAATTGAAGAAAGTTGCTATATGATAGATTCATAACAGAGCAAGGAGGGAACGTATGCGGCAGGAATTGCCTTTTATTTTGCAGGATGCGGATGTCAGCCGGGAAGGCTACCGGCAGGTGTCCGGAGAAGGCGAGGCGCGCATTCTGTTTACGCTGGAAGGCTGTGTGACGGCGGTGGTGAACCAGCGGCGCAGCACCCTGCGGATCAACGATTACTTGCTGCTGGGGCCGGAGGACCGGGCGCGGATGACGGCGGCCGGCGAAGGGCTTAGCCGGGTGACGCTGTTGCGCATGGATCCCGCGTTTCTGGCGGGCGCGGGCGTCGCGGGGGAAAACTTGCTGGACGTTTTTTCCCCCGAGCGATTGGAGAAGAACAGATTTGTGTCTTCGCAGCACAACACGAATCTGCTGATTCGCAGTTTCTTTCAGAATCTGCGCCGGGGCGCGGAGCTGCCCATGGGCGTCAGCTATTGCCATCACCTTCTGGCGCTGCTGTCCATCATTGCGGGAAGGTCGGCGGCCGCCCAAATGCCTGCCGCCGAAGGCCGGGGCCAGCATACCCTCTCCATTAACGCCGTGTACTATTACGTGCGGGACCATCTCAGCGAGGACCTCAGCCTGGATGTATTGGCTGAAAAACTATATTTTAACAAATATTACATCGCGCATGCCTTCAAGCGGGAAACGGGCATGTCCCTGCACCAGTACATCAGCGAGAAACGGCTGGAGCGCGCCAGGGAACTGCTGCTGATGGGAACGCCGGTGCACCGTGCCGCCGCAGCCTGCGGCTATGCGGACGACGCGCATTTCGTCCGCTCCTTCAAGCAGAAGTATGGTTTGCCGCCCAAGAAATACTGCCGGCTTCACGGGGAGCGGGGAGAGGAAACGCCGCTCCCCCCGGACCGTGAAACCGGCAGCGAATAGCCGCGGCCTGCTCAGGGCTGGAACACCTTGTGGGGATTCAGGATGCCCCGGGGATCGAAGGCGCGCTTGATGCCCTGCATCAGCGCCAGCGCGGCAGGGGGAAGGCTTTCCTGCAAATAGGCCCGCTTGGCATAGCCGATGCCGTGCTCCCCGGAAACCTGGCCGCCCAGCTCATGGGCCTTGCGGTAAATCTTCTCCATGGCGTCGGCCATGCGCTTTTCCCATTCCTCCTGGGAAAGCCCGTCCTTGAGCAGGTAGGTGTGCAGGTTGCCGTCCCCGGCGTGCCCAAAGCTCTTGATGCGCAACCCTGCGTCCCTCTCAAGGGTGTGCAGATAGTCCACCATTTCATGGATGCGGCTGCGGGGAACCACGCAGTCCACCTCGTCCATGCAGGTGGTGCTGCCCTTGATGGCCTCCAGGAACGCGCCGCGGGCCGTCCAGATGGATTCGTCCCGCTCCTGGGTGTCGGAGATGAGCACGTCCAGGGCGCCGTGCTCCAGGCACAGCGCCGCCACGCCGTCGTAGGCTTCTTCAATGGCGGACAGGGTATTGCCGTCAAAGCGCAGTAGCAGGTAGGCAGGGGCGCTGTGGTCGGGGAAGCGTTTTCCCAGGTAGGTTTCCGCGTCCAGAATGACTTCCTGCTCCATAAACTCAATGGCCTGGGGCGCGGCCTTGCTGCGCACGATGGCGGGCACGGTCTCAATGGCCTGGCGCAAGCTGGGAAAGGGCACCAGCAGGGAAACGGTGCGGGCGGGCAAGGGCAGGAGCTTCAGCGTGGCCCTGGTGATGACGCAGAGAGTTCCCTCGGAACCCACTACCAGGTCCTTCAGGGAAAGGCCGCTGGCGTTTTTCACGGTTTCGCTCCCGAGCGTAAGCGTTTCCCCCGAGGGCAACACCACCTCCAGGGCGCGCACGTAGTCCCGGGTAACGCCGTACTTTACCGCGCGCATGCCGCCCGCGTTGGTGGAGATGTTCCCGCCGATGGTGGCGCTCTTTTCGCCGGGGTCCGGGGGATAGAAGAAGCCGCGCTCCTCCACATAGGCCGACAGCTCCATGAGCGGCACACCCGGCTCCACGGTGACGCTCAGGTTGTCCTCGTCCAGGGCGAGAATGCGGTTCATGCCGCTCATGTCCAGCAGCACGCCTCCCGCCACCGGCACGCAGGCCCCCACCAGCCCCGTGCCCGCGCCCCGAGGGGTCAGGGGAATCCCGCGCTGGTCGCAAAAGCGCATGACCGCGGACACCTGTGCGGCATCCTGGACGCGGACTACGGCCCCGGGCATGCCGCGAACGCCGCTAAGCTCGTCATGGGCCCAGTCCGGGCCGATGGCTTCGCCCCACAGCACCCGTCCCGGGGGCAACAGGGCTTCCAGGTCCCGAAGCTCTTGGAAAGTCAACATGCGTTTCATAGCCTTGCCTCCTTGTCCGCCCGGATGGCTGCCAGCAGCGCCGGGATGATTTCGTAGAGGTCGCCCACCAGTCCCACATGGGCGGTTTTGAAGATGGGGGCGTGTTCGTCCTTGTTGATGGCAATGATGGCGCCGGCATGGTTCATCCCCGCCACGAACTGAATTGCGCCGCTGACGCCGCAGGCAATCAGCAGCCGTGGACGCACGGTGCGCCCGCTGAGCCCGATTTGACGCCGGGCTTCCATCCAACCGCATTCCGCTAGGGGGCGGGTGCAGGCCAGCTGTCCGCCCAGCGCCTCCGCCAGCTCTTCCAGCATCCGCAGGTCGCTTTCCTTGCGCAGCCCGCGGCCCGCCACCACCAGCACGTCCGCGTTCTCAATGCCGGCTTCCGCGGGCTTGGGGGTTACGGAAAGCACCGTGACCCCGCTTTGGAGTTTTTCCGGGGGAAGGGCGCGGTTTTCGATGGTTCCGCGGCCCTGGGACTGCCGCGCCGGGGCGTCCATGACCTTGTAGCGCACGGTGGCCATCTGCGGCCGGTGGTTGGGGGTAATGATTTGGGCCATGATGTTGCCGCCAAAGGCGGGGCGAATCTGCACCA
Source organism: uncultured Oscillospiraceae bacterium (assembly GCA_964540735.1). Classification (GTDB taxonomy): domain Bacteria; phylum Bacillota; class Clostridia; order Christensenellales; family Aristaeellaceae; genus Egerieenecus. The sequence continues at coordinate 33,129 of CAZINY010000012.1, read as the reverse complement.
GGTCGGTGTTTTTCTCCATCCGAAGCACAGTGCAGTCGGCGGTAAGCCCCGTGCGCAGCCGGGCCGCTACCCGGGGCGCCAACTGCCGCCCCACGGTGGTGGCGCCCACCAGGATGGCCGTAGGCTGCAGGCGCTCCACGGCGTCGGCAAAGGCGGCGGCGTATACGTCCAGTCGGAAATCCCGCAGGGCGGGCTGGTCGTAAACCAGCACCCGGTCCGCGCCCCAGTGGGTCAGCTCCTCCGCGGCGCGCTCCACGCCGTCTCCCAGGAGCAGCGCGTATACCGGATGCCCGATTTCCGCGGCCAGTTCCCGGGCTTTGCCCAGCAGCTCAAAGGTGACGGGGTGCAGCGCGCCCTCCACGTGGTCCGCATACACCAGGATGCCTCGCCAGGCGCTTTTGTCTATCCGGGGCGCGGGCGTGTCCGTCGTCAGTTCCGCGGCGCCGGCGGGGCCTTTTTTGACGCACAGCCCGCACATTTTGCAGCCGGCTGTGGGTTCCACGGCATCTCCGCGCGCCTCGATGGCCCCGAAGGGGCATAGGGCCGCAAAGGCTGCCTTGTCCGGGATGCGTTCGGGATGGAAAATCAGCTTTGCCATTTCAGCGCCCTCCCTGCCACAGCTTCTGTTCCTTCAACAGGCCGAACAGCCGTCCGGCCAGCTCCGTACCGCTGCCCGTCCACTTTTCCCGCTTTTGATGGCTTTCCGGCGGGAAGATGCGCTGCACCTGGGTGGGGGAGCCGCTGAGCCCGTAGTGCGCCGGGTCTGCGTCCTCCATGTCCGTGAGCGTCAGGCGGTGGACCGGCGCGTCCTTCATGGCCCGTTTGCGCACATAGCTGGGCAGGCGCGGCTGGGCGATGTCCTTTTCCACGGAAAGCAGGCAAGGCAAGGAAACCCGCACGGTTTCGATTTTGTCGGCGAGGTCCATTTCCACGGTGACGGCTTCCGCCTCCACAGACAGGATGCGCAGCACGCCCGCCGCCGCGGGCAGGGACAGCGCTTCGGAGATTTCGCTCCCCACCTGGGCGGTGTCCCCGTCGGTAGTTTGTTTTCCGCACAGAATCAGGTCGAAGGGGCCGGCGCGGCGGATGCCCTGGCTCAGGGTGTAGCTGGTGGCCAGCACGTCCGCGCCGCCAAAACGCCGGTCGGTTATCAGCCAACCTGCGTCCGCGCCCATGGCATAGGCTTCGCGAATGACCGCTTCCGCCTGGGGCGGGCCCATGGTCATCACGCTGACCCGGCCGCCGCGCTCCTGACGCAGGCGCAGGGCGGTCTCCAGGGCATACAGGTCGTAAGGGTTCATTTTGGAGGCGGCGCTGCTGCGGTTGAGCACGCCGGTAACCGGGTCCACCTCCACCTTGTTGCTTTCCGGCACCTGCTTGATGCAGACCAATATCTCCATTGCGTACCTCCAGGCGATGTACTTTTTCCTGCCGCCCCCGCTGCGCCCGTCGGGCGAAAAGGCATCCGGGCCTGCGCGCGGACGGAAAAGCAAAGGCTTGCGGCGTTGCTTTCTGTGTTTACTGTACACCACGGCTCCGCTCCTGTCAAGAACAAGTTCTTCATATAGAGATAAATGCGCGAACTAATCTTGACATGCGGGCGCGGCCGTGCTATGATGCATGTAGAAATAAGGATCGGAGCGTTTTGAAGGCAGGGCGGGAAGAAACGATTGCGCCGGTTGCGGGCAAACGCGTTCCCCTGCGTTGCCTGGGGGAAGGAATCCCACGAAAAGTGCGCGAAATAGTACAAGCAGGAATTGGCATTCCCGTGGCCGGCGCAGGATTTGCCGGCACGCAGCAAGAAGCGGGGGCGTGACGAACTTTTGCGGGGCACGCCCGGAGTTTACGAAGGGGGCCTGGAACGTGAGCGCCTTTACCAAATTGCGCGAGAGCGACTTTTCCGCCACGGAAAAGCGCATAGCGGATTATATTTTGAAAAATGCCCATCGCTTGCCGGAGATTACCATCAGCACGGTGGCCAGGGATTGCGATACCAGCAAGTCGATGGTGGTACAGCTGTGCAAAACCGCCGGTTTCAAGGGATACAAGGATTTGTGCAGCCAGCTGCTGGTGGAGCAGGCGCTCAGCGACCAGAAGGGCGAAGCGCCCATGGATTACGACGAGATTCATCCCGGGTGCACCATGGCGCAGATTTGCCAGATTACCTTGCGGGAGGAAATGCGCTCCATCCAGGATACCGCGGAGCTCATGGATGCCTCCGCCATTGAAAAAGCCGTGGCCCTGCTGATGGCGGCGGATAAAATCCAGCTTTACGGCGTGGGAAGCAGCGCGGTGGCGGCCCTGGACATGTACAACAAGCTGTGCCGCGTGGGAATGAACGCCCGCTTTTCCCAGGACGTGCATTGCCAGCTGTTGGACTCGTCGTCCCTTACGCCCCGGAGCGTGGCGCTGGTATTCAGCTTCAACGGCCGCACCCGGGATATGATCGAGGCGTGCGAGCTTTCCCGGGAAATGGGCGCCAAGGTGATTTCGGTAACCCGGTTTGGCAACAATCCCATCGCGGAGCTCAGCGACGTGCCGCTGCATGTGGCCAGCAACGAGTCGTTGCGCCGGGTAACCACCATGAGTTCGCGTCTGAGCACCCTGGTGCTGGTGGACGTGCTCTTTGCCTGCCTGGCCAACAGCATGGGCGACGAGGTCGCCACGCTGGTGCAGCGCAATACCATGATCGCCAACCGGCGGCGAAAGTGAAGCTGGAAGATTCCCGGAGATGCGGACCGAAACGGTAAGGAGGCAAGCAACATGCGTGGAACCCCTGTCCTCAGCGGCGTGGATCGCCTGCATATGGTGGACGGCCGGCTCAAAGGCCGCAGGGTGGGACTGATGACCAATCCCACGGGGGTGGATCATCAGCTCAACAGCACCATTGACCTGATACACAGCCGCTACCGGCTGACGGCGCTTTTCGCGGTGGAGCATGGTATCCGCGGGGACGCCCAGGCAGGGGCCAAGGTGGAAAACACGGTGGACGCCGCCACGGGCGTAACGGCATACAGCGCCTATGGGAAGAACAACCGTTTTAATCAGGAGATGCTGGACGCCTTTGACGTGCTGGTGTTTGATATCCAGGATGTGGGGGCGCGGTTCTATACCTACCTGTATTCCCTGGCCTATGCCATGGAGGCCTGCGCCCGGGGCGGCAAGGAAATGGTGGTGCTGGACCGGGTGAATCCCCTGGGCGGCCTCAAGCGCACGGGCACGATACTGGATACGCGGTTTGCCTCCTTTGTGGGGGACTATGAACTACCCACCCAGTATGGCTTGACCATCGGCGAGTATGCCCGCTATGTGCGGGATTATCTGAAGCTGGATGTTAGCCTTACGGTGGTTCCGCTCCAGGGATGGCGTCGGGAAATGTATCTGGACGATACGGATTTGCCCTGGGTCGCGCCTTCGCCCAATTGTCCGGATTTGGCTGCCGCGCTGTGCTATACGGGCACCTGTATTTTTGAAGGAACCAACTGCAGCGAGGGCCGGGGCACCACCCTGCCCTTCCAGGTCGTCGGCGCGCCGTATATGGACGGCGCGGCGCTGGCAAAGCGGATGAACGCCCTGGAACTGCCGGGGCTGCGTTTCCGTAGCACGGCCTTTTGCCCCACCTTCAGCAAGTACCAGGGGGAGCTGTGCCATGGGGTGCAGATGCACATCGTGGACCGCGAGCGTTGCGACGCCTTTGCCGGCGGGCTGTTGCTCATGGACGCCATACGGAAGATGTATCCGGAACAGTTCGCTTTTATCCGCTGGTCCGATGAAGCGCCCTATGCGGTGGACAAGCTCCTGGGCACGGACGTGTACCGTACCGGCGCCGTGACCGCCGAAGCGCTCATTGCGCAAAGCCGTGAGCCCGTGCGCCGCTTTGGGGAACGGGTAGAGAAATACCTGCTGTACTGACGGCAAAAATTTCTCAGGGCCTGGGGTTCCAGGGAATGGCGGAAAAAAAGAAGCGCATGCTAAACCTTGCAAAAACGGAAGGGAGCGCAATGCATGCTGAAGATTCGCAGGGAAAGGCCGGAGGACTACGCCGCCGTGGAGGAAATAACCCGGCGGGCTTTTTACAACATGTATATGCCCGGCTGTACGGAGCACTATCTGGCGCACATCATGCGCGGGCACGAGGATTTCCTGCCGCAGCTGGACTTTGTGGCGGAGCTGGACGGCCGGGTGATCGGCAATATGATGTATACCCGGTCGTGGTTAACGGATGGCGGGGGCGAGCGCAAGGAAATACTCACCTTTGGCCCCGTCAGCATCCTGCCGGAATTTCAGCGCCGGGGCTATGGAAAGCAGCTCATGGAGCATTCCTTTACCCAGGCCCGGGCGCTGGGCTATGACGCGGTAGTGATCTTTGGCAGCCCGGCCAATTATGTGAGCCGGGGGTTTGTGAGCTGCAAAAAGCACCGCGTTTCCCTAGCGGGCGGCAAGTATCCCGCGGCCATGCTGGTCAAGGAGCTTGTCCCCGGCGCGCTGGCCGGAAAAACCTGGACCTATGCGGACAGCCCCGTCATGCATTTCAGCGAGGAGGACGCCCGGCGCTTCGACGACGCGCTGCCGCCCATGGGAAAACGCTGGATGCCCTCCCAGGAGGAGTTTTATATCATGAGTCACGCCTCCCTGGAATAAACGGAGCGCATGCCAAGGAATGCGGTGGGATGAACGGAAGCGGCGGGGGCCGCGGAGGATGCCCGCGGCTTTGGGCGGCGCCTTTCCTGCGTTGCAGCGGCCGTTTCTTGCGGCGGCTTTTCAGGAACGGAGAGCGCGCCTTCCGTGCGGTATGTCAGCCCCCGCCATACCAGGCCGCTGTCAGCCCCCGCCATACCAGGCCGCTCCCTTGACATTCGCCCTGCGGGTATTGTATCATGATATGAACCGCTAAAATAAGGAAGAAAAGGAAGGTGAGGTCGGTGGAAGGGGCAATGACGGCGAATCCTTCGCCTTTCCTCATTGAACTGCAAAACGTACGCAAGGTGTACCCGGTACAGGGCGGAGAAGTTGTGGCGCTCAACGACATCAATTTGAAAATCCGTCGGGGAGAAATTTACGGCATTATCGGTCTTTCCGGCGCGGGAAAAAGTACGCTGATCCGGTGCATCAACCGACTGGACAGCCCTACGGAGGGCCGCATCCTCATTGACGGGCAGAACGTGCTGGAAATGAACAAAAGGCAGCTCCGGGGGATGCGGCGCAAGGTGAGCATGATTTTTCAGCAGTTTAACCTGCTGATGCAGCAAACCGTGGAGAAGAATATCCGCTACCCCATGGAAATCGCCGGCGTTCCCCGGACAAAGGTCAGCGCCCGGGTGAAAGAATTGCTGAAGATTGTGGGGCTGGAGGACAAAGCGCGGGTGTACCCCATCCAGCTTTCCGGCGGACAGCGGCAGCGTGTGGCCATCGCCCGGGCGCTGGCCTCGGACCCGGAAGTGCTGCTGTGCGACGAAGCCACTTCTGCCCTGGACCCCATGACCACGCAATCCATACTGAAGTTGCTTCAGGAAATCAACCGCGATCTGGGCATCACCATTGTGGTGATTACCCATGAGATGGCGGTGATCCGTCAAATTTGCACCCATGTGGCCATTCTGGACGGCGGCGTCATTGCGGAGGAGGGCAGTGTGGACGAAGTGTTCACCCATACCAAGTCCGCTGCGGGACGGCGGCTTTTTGGCATCGTGGCGCCGGAAAGCGAGGAAGTGCGTCTGGAATCCGGCACGCCGCCGGTGCGACTGGTCTTTGACGGCGAGCAAATTCCCGAGCCAGTGGTGGCGAACCTGATTCTCAAACTGGGACTGCCGGTGAGCATTCTTTCCGCAAACGTGCGCAACCTGAACGGCAAGCAATACGGGCAGATGATTGTGGAGTTGCCGGAGGACCCGGTGGTGCGTAAAACTGCCATGGATTATCTGCGGCAGCAGGGCGTTACGGTGGAGGAGGTACATCCATGACTTGGGATAAAATCTGGCCCCTTTTGTGGCAGGGAACGCAGGATACGCTGCTGATGACCATTCCTTCCACGCTGCTGGCGTATCTGTTGGGCGTGCCCCTGGGCGTTTTACTGGTGATTACCCGCAAGGATCATATTTTCCCGCATCCCACCTTCAATATGGTGCTGGGGTTTGTGGTGAATCTGCTTCGTTCCATACCGTTCATTATTCTGTTGGTGATGCTTTTCCCCGTGACCCGGGTGGTGATGGGCAGCGCGATTGGCACGGTGCCGATTATTTTCCCGCTCACTGTCAGCGCCTTTCCTTATGTGGCACGGATGGTGGAAAGCTCGCTGCTGGAAGTGGATGGCGGCGTGATTGAGGCGGCGCAGTCCATGGGTTCCAGCACCTTCCAGATTATTCGCAAGGTGCTGTTGCCGGAAGCCATGCCTTCTCTGGTGAACGGTTTCGCCATTTGCATTACGACCATTCTGGCGTATACCGCCATGGCCGGCGCGGCTGGCGGCGACGGCCTGGGCAAATATGCCATTGCCTACGGCTTGAACCGTCGGGATTATACCATGATGTACGCGTCGTCCGTCTGCCTGGTGGTGCTGGTGGTGCTTTTCCAGTTCCTGGGCACCAAGTTCTCCAAAATGATCGACCATCGCCGCAGATAAGGATGTAAGGCTTTTCTGTTTTCTAATCATCAGTTGCTCCTCTCTGAAAACGGCGGAGAGGAGCTTTTTCGAGGCAGCAACTTCGGCCAACCAGAGGTCGTCCGAAGTTGTAAGGAATTGATTTTGCAAGCAAAATCAACAACCCAGCAAGGCGGTGTTTTTCCTTGAGGAAAAACAGCGGTCGTAAAGCGGCTTGGCTTTTCTTTCGAAAAGCCAACCTTCGGCCGGCAAAGCCGGCGGATATCAACAAAAGCCGGAGGGGCCGCAGCTCCTCCGGCTTCTTGCGTAAACGGGTTGAAATTTCCAAGCCTGGCGGCCCCGGGCAACGCTCCGGAGCGCTGCCTTAAGCCCCATGCCGAACGGTCGCGCGGACCGTCAATCCTCTACACGGATCATGCTTTCCAGGCGGCATACCGCGGGGTCCATACCTGCCAGCGCCGCTTGCATGGCCTGTTCGGAAGCGGCATGGGTAATAAATACCAGGGGGACGCGTCCATCCTCCACGGAACCTTTTTGCATCATGGAAGCGATGGACACATTTTCCTTGGCGAAGCAGCCTGCGACGGCGGAAAGTACGCCCGGCGCGTCGATGGCGGACACGCGGATGTAATACTTGGTGGTCCAGTTGTTGGTGAAGACCAGTTCCTTGGCGGGTTCGGCCTGGTTGGCGAAGGTGGGATGCACATGCACATCCACCATGGCGGCATGCAGAATATCGCCTACCACGGCGCTGGCGGTGGGCATATCCCCGGCGCCGCGTCCCTGGAACATCATCTCCTGGCAGGCGTGCCCCTGGAGATAAACTGCGTTGAAGGAACCGTCCACCGAGGAAAGCGGATGGTTCTTGGGCAGGAAAGTAGGGTGTACGCGCACTTCAATGGTATTGCCGTCCCGCTTGGCGATGGCCAGCAGCTTGAGCACATACCCCATTTCCTTGCCGCAGGCGATATCCATGGCGGTGACCCGGGTAATGCCTTCCCGGTATACCGCCTTGAAGGGAACGCGGGCGTGGAAGGCCAGGGAAGCCATAATGGAGAGCTTGTAGGCGGCGTCCATTCCTTCCACGTCGCTGGAAGGGTCCGGCTCCGCCAGGCCCAGCTTCTGGGCATCCTTGAGCACCGTGTCGTAGCTTTCGCCCTGGGCGGACATGCGGCTGAGAATGTAGTTGGTGGTGCCGTTGATGATGCCCATGAGCTTGGTGATACGGTTGGCCTGCAAGGGGGTCATCAGCGCATTGATAATGGGAATGGCGCCGCAGACGCTGGCTTCGTAGTACAATCCCACATGGTTGGCCTGCGCGGCGGCCTGCAGCTTGTGCCAGTTCAGGGCGACGGCTACCTTGTTGGCCGTAACCACGGTTTTACCGTTTTGCAGCGCCCGGAGCAGATATTCCGTGGCCGGCTGTTCGCCGCCCATGAATTCCGCCACCAGGGTGATTTCCGGGTCGCAGAGCACATCCTCGGGAACGGTGGTCAGCAGCTCGCGGGGAACGGAACAACTTCGAGCCTTGTTCACGTCCCGCACCAGCACTTTTTTCACCCGTACTGCCAGCTGGTCCCGGTGCGCGATTTCCGGGGCAAAGCCCTGCAGCAGTTCCCATACGCCGCCGCCTACGTTGCCGCAGCCCAGAAAGCCAATGACGATTTCCTTCACTTTCCGTCCCTTCTTTCCATACGATTCCGTTCGTAGATCAGGCGCAGCCCTTTGAGGGTCAAAAGGCCGTCCAGTTTATCAATTACCTTGGATTCCTCGCTGATGAGCACCGCCATGCCGCCGGTGGCAACCACCAGAACATCCTTGCGCCCAAGTTCCTGCTTGATTTTGTGAACGATGTGGCTCACCAGGCCCACATAGCCGTAGTACATGCCGGATTGCAGATTGGTCAGGGTGGTGCGGCCGATGACGTTGTCCGGCTTGGCAATGGCGAAACGGGGCAGCTTGGCGGTGCCGGAAACCAGCGCCTCGGAGGCAACCTTGATGCCCGGGCAGATGCATCCTCCCAGGAAGGAGCCTTCCTCATCCACCACGCCGAAGGTGGTGGCGGTGCCGAAGTCTATGTAGATGCAGGGCCCGCCGTACTCCGCATAAGCGGCTACGGCGTTGGCGATGCGGTCGCTGCCCAGCTCCCGGGGATTTTCGTACTTGATGTTGATGCCCGTTTTGATGCCCGGGGCTACCATCATGGGCTGCAGGTGGAAGTAATTCTGGCACATGTGCTCGATGGTGAAGTTGATGGTAGGCACCACGCTGGAAATGGCGATGCCCTCCACATCCGCGGGGGAAACACCCTCGTGGGCAAAAAGGTTGCAAAACAAAATGCCGTATTCGTCGGAGGTGTAGGTGGAGCTGGTGGCGACCCGCCAGTACTTCACCATTTTTTCCCCGTCAAACAGGGCGGTTTTGATGTTGGTATTGCCGATATCCAGCGTAAAAATCATGGATTGCCTCCGTTACAGCCCGCCGCCTTTCGGGGAAGGGCAAAATACCGGGAGGCGTCGCCCTCCCGGAGCTGGGGTTACAGCCGGCGCTTCAGCCGGCGAAGAGCCATCAAAATGGGGGTACACAGCACGGCGGCGGCTATTGCCTCACAGGAGCCGGCAATGAGCGCCGTTCCGCCGATCAGGCTGAGCACGGAAGCCGTGTCGATGCCGCACGCGATGTAGAACAGCAGCATCAGGCCCAGATAAAACACCGTGTTGGTCAGCGAGCCGCATACCGCCGCCACGCCTACCGCCAGGTTTTCACGCTTGCCGCGCAGACGGGCATAAACGCCGCACGCCACCAGCGGCACCAGAAGCCGGGGCAGGATGCTCATTACGGCCACCAGCGCCGGAGAAGCGCCCATGAGCGTGCTGACCAGGGCGGAAGGTTTCATAAGCGCCGAGGCAAAGCTGGTCAATCCGAAGGCAAGCCCCAGGATCAGGCCGTACTTCCATCCCATGTACAGCGCGCCTACCACCACCGGCACGCACAGGATGGTTACGTTGATGAATCCCAGGGGGATCAATCCCAGGGGCGTGAAGCCCAGCAGCACGATCAACGCCACAAACAATGCCAACAGCACCAGGTTCCCCAATTGTTTCCGTTCCATGATGATTTCCTCCGTTCGGGTTCCCGGGGGGATACCCTACGTATCAAGATTCCGTTCCGATCCGGCCGTTCCAGGCCGTCGGGGGCCGAAGCTGCCCGCGGCACGTCCGGAGGAATCGGTTGCTTCATTATACAGGGGCGGAAGGAAAATGTAAAGGGAAAGACAGGGAAGATACATTCCTCAGCGTGTCGAAAAAGTGGCGAAAGCCACTTTTTCGAGGAGGCAAATGCGTTCAACCAAAGGTCGCCCGAATTTGTAAGGCATTGATTTTGCAAGCAAAATCAACAACCCAGCAAGGCGCTGTTTTCCAAGCATGGAAAACAGCGGTCGCAAAGCGACTTGGCTTTTCCTTCGAAAAGCCAACCTTCAGCCGGCAGAGCCGGCGGATACGAATGGAAGTCGGAGGGGCTGCAGCCCCTCCGACTTCTCCCTGGAGTTTTTCGACAGTCTGACATTCCTGGAACATGCCCTGGGATGCGGGAAAGCGCGGAGGTTCGACATTCTTTTGCCTTGCGCCCCGGTGGGGTTTTTGCTATACTGAAGCCGATCAATCGCGGAGGATGCCGGTTATGGACGAAGTGAAGCGCCTGATGCGTATGCATAAACTGGAGCTGCTGGAGCTGCTCCAGGAAGTTACCGAGGAGAACGACCGCCTGCGCGCCAATTGCCGGCAATTGGAGGAAGCCAATGCCAACCTTGCCTTGAGCAATCACGAGCTGAACGCCGAGTGCGAGGCGCTGCACGGGGAGCTGACCGCCCTGCGCGCCCAGGCGGAGGATACGACGGCGGCGTCCGGTCCGGCGCCCTTTGCGGCTACGGAGTCCGCCTACGGGCTGCCCCGGCCGGAGGAAATCCCTGCGCCCAGCGCGGCTTCAGCCCAGGCGTTGCCTCCCGGAAGTTTTGCCGAGGCCATGGTGGCGGTGGAGCAGATTGTCGCCCGGACGCAGGCGGCGGCCGACGCCTATCTGGAACGCTGCCGGACGGGCGCGGAGGATGACCGCGCTCAGGGGCAGGCGTTGCTGGCCGAGGCCAGACAGCAGGCGGAGGCCATACTGGCCCAGGCGCGGATGCAGAAGGCGGCTCTGGAACGGGAGACCCGGGAGGCGGGCAGCCGCCTGCGGGGAGAGATGCAGCGGCTGAATCAATTCATGGCCACCATGGAGCCGGTGGAGGAAACGGAGGATAGAACGTGACCAGGCTGATGGATCGACCGGATACGGAAGTGATCGCTCAGGCGCGGAAGCGTTACGCCCGCCGTCGCCGTCGCCGCCGGGCGCTGCTGGCGTGCGCGGTGGCGCTGCTGCTGTGCGCCGCGGCGCTGTTGGCAGCGGGCCTCACCGTGGCCCGCCCCCTGCGGATTACCGAGGACGCCATGTCGCCGACTCTGGAAGCAGGCGTGCTGGCGCTGTATACCAGCTGGTATGATGTTCCTGCCCGGGGGGACGTGGTGGTGTCCAGCGTGGAAAGCCCGGAAGGCGGCATGCTGGTGCGCCGGATTATCGGCTTGCCTGGGGACCGGGTATACGTGGACCGGGCAACCGGCAAGGTAACGGTGAACGGGGAACCGCTGGAGGAGGGGTACGTCTCCTGCCTGGCGGTGGGCAATATGGATATAGCGGATGAAACCGTGGTGCCTGCGGGAGAGGTGTTCGTCCTGGGGGATGAACGGCGCTCCGCTCTGGACAGCCGGCAACGAAGCATCGGCACGGTGCCCCTGGAGACGCTTCTGGGAAGGGTCTGGTGCTGCCTCTGGCCGCTGGACCACCTGGGAAGCATCTGAATCCGGAAGGGAAAATTCATGCTTTGACGCGCTTTTTGCCGCTTCGCCCCTTGACAATCCGCTCCGGCGCGGGTATACTATAAAGGCTGTTTTGTAGTACGGAGGGGGACTGTCCCCCGATGGGACAGAACCCGCAACATACATATTGGGATAGCAAAGGAGTGTTGACAAATGTTCCGCACGTATCAGCCCAAGAAGCGTCAGCGCAGCAAGGTGCATGGCTTCCGCGCCCGTATGTCCACCAAGAACGGCCGCCGGGTGCTGGCTGCCCGCCGCCGTCGTGGCCGCAAGGTGCTGACGGTCTGATTCCCCACGGGGAAAGCAGATCGCGGCCCACACATGTTTTGTGGATAGAGCCCGCCCGTCCGTAGGGTCGGGCTTTTCCTACATCATGGGGACGGCTACCGTCCCCGGGCAACGGGATTTCAGCACAGGATCAACCACGTTCCACGAGAGGATTGGCACCATGGAAAGACGCTATCGGCTGCAAAAAAACGGGCAGTTCCAGTACGTGTACCGTCGCGGAAAGAGCGCTGCCTGTAAGGACCTGGTCATGCTCTATGCCAAGGGCAAGGGGCTGCGGGTGGGTTTTTCCGTCAGCAAAAAGGTGGGCAACGCCGTGGTACGCAACCGTACCAAGCGCCGCCTGCGGGAATGCTTTCGGCCCTATTTGGGGGATGTGAAAAACGGCCTGTACGTGTTCGTAGCCAGACCTTCCGCCGCGGAAGCCACCTTCCAATCCCTGGAAAAAAGCATGCGATATCTCATTCGCAAGCAAGGGGTGCTCAAGGAAGGGAATCGTGCGCAATGAAGCGTTTTCTGTTGGCCTGCATCCGGTTTTACCGGCGGCAAATCAGTCCGCGCAAGCCGCCCTGCTGCCGCTATATCCCCACCTGCTCGTCCTACGCGGTGACGGCCATCACCCGCTATGGCGCGCTCAAGGGGGGGCTGATGGCGGCCTGGCGTGTATTGCGCTGCAATCCTTTCAGCAAGGGCGGCTATGATCCTGTGCCCGAAGATCCACTTGTAACCTTTAGGAGGGAATGAACCCGCATGAACGAGTTCCTCAAGGGCATCCTGGACGGTATTAACACCGTCATCGGCAACTACGGCTGGTCCATCGTCGTTTTTACCCTGCTGCTGCGTATTGTGCTGTTCCCCTTCGACTACAAGAGCCGGGTGAGCATGCGCAAAACCACCAAGCTGCAACCCCAGCTCGCCGCGCTGCAAAAAAAGTACGCCAATGACAAGGAAAAGCTCAACCGGAAAATGTCTGAGCTGTACAAGAAGGAAAAGATCAACCCCCTGTCCAGCTGCTTGCCCATGCTGCTGACGCTGCCCATCCTGTTTGCCATGTGGACGGCGCTGCGCATCATTGCCAATGAGCAGATGGTGAGCCAGGTGTTTACCATCCTCCAGGGGCAGACGCCCACCATGGAAGGCTGGCTGTGGGTGAAAAACCTGTGGATGCCCGACAGCCCCTTTGCCGCGGCCTGGCCTGACCTGAACAGCCTGCAGCTGATCCCCGCGGACATCTGGCAGAATGTTTACAATGCGCTGATTGCCCAGGGCGTGACGCTGCCCGCGGAGATCACCTACGACTTTGCCGGCAACCTCCAGGGCACCATCCAGGCCATCTATGCCTATATGGAAAAAATGCCCGAGTACGTTACCGCCACCTCCAACGTCCCCGGATGGAGCTTTAACCTGCTTTTGACCCAGGTGGACCTGAAGACCATGTACAATGGCTTCTTCATCCTGCCTATCCTGGCCGCAGTGACGCAGTACCTGATGACGGTGCTGCAGCCCACCCAGCCCACCGGCACGGAAAACCAGCAGGCCGCGGGTACGGGAAACTTCATGAAGTGGTTCTTCCCGCTGTTCTCCCTGTTCATCTGCTCTAGCTACAATGCGGCCTTCTCCCTGTACTGGGTGATGGGCAACATCATCGCCGCGGTGCAGAACGTAGGCATTAACTGGTACCTGGACAACAAGGAAAAGCGGGAAGCCGCCATCGGGGAGGGCACGGTAAAATGAAGAGCTACGAATCCAGCGCAAAGACCATCGAGGAAGCCATTTCTGCCGGGCTGGAGAAACTCGGCGCATCCATCAGCGACGTGACCATCGACGTGCTCGAAGAGGGCAGCAAGGGCCTGTTTGGCCTGTTCGGCTCCCGGCAGGCCAAGGTACGCCTGACCCTGAAGGAGGAGGAAGTCGATCCGCTGGCGTCTCTGACCGACGCGCGCCAGGCCAAGCCTGCGCCCAAACAGGAAAAGGCTCCCGTAAAGCAGGTGAGCAAGCCTGCCGCCGTCGCGGAAGCCCAGCGGCCCGCCAAGGCGGAAACCAAGCCCAAGGCGGAGGCCAAGCCGGAGACGGACAAACCGGAGCCCCAGCCCAAGGAAAAGCCCGCGCCCAAGCAGGAGAAATCCTCTAAGGCGAAGCCCGCTCCCCGGCAGGAGAAGCGCGCCGAGGCGGAAAAGCCTAAGCCCAGGCCCGCGCCCAAGGCGCCGGTGCAGCCCATGGAAAAGCCCGTGGTTACCATGATCCCCGCGGATCAGGTGGAAGCGGATAGCGCGCCGGGACGCGCGCTTGCCTTCCTGAAGGAGCTGACCCACTTGATGGGCGTGGAGGTTTCTGTGGATGTGGGCACCGATCAGGACGGCAACGTGTTTGCTAACATGACTGGCGATACCCTGGGCATCCTCATTGGCCGCCGCGGCGAAACCCTGGACGCCCTGCAGTACCTTACCAGCCTGAAGGTAAACCGCGGCCAGGAGGGGTATACCCGCGTGACCCTGGATACCGAGAACTACCGCGCCAAGCGGGAGGAAGCCCTGGCGCGCCTGGCCAACCGCATGGCGAACCGGGCTATCAAGACGGGACGCAAGGTAAGCCTGGAGCCCATGAACCCCTATGAGCGGCGCATCCTGCACAGCGCGTTGCAGGCAAACGATCAGGTGGATACCCACAGCGAAGGGGAAGAACCTAACCGACATGTGGTCATTACCCTGCGCAAGTAAGCATCCATACGGCATTTCGGCGGCGCAGCCGCCGCTAAAGCCCGCTGGCCGGAAAGGCCAGCGGGCTCAATTTGTCCCTGCGTTTTTTTTAGAGGCCTGCTTGTGAAAAATCGGGGAACCGGCGCGGGCGCCTTACACTGTCGGCGCGCTCCACGATTTCGCGAATATAGGCTTCCACCGTGTCGCCAGTGTCCCGATGGTTCTCCTTGAACCAGCTGCCAATGATGGCGCCTTGCGCGTCCTGCATGGTTGCGGCGATGCTGCCGGCGGTAACTCCGGCGCCTACGAGCAGCGGAAAATCGCCCACGATGGCGCGGAATTCGTACAGTTTGGATGGCGGCGTGGGCAATCCTGTGCCTTCGCCCGTTACCACAATGGCGTCGCAGCGTTCCATGCCCAGTTGCAGGTCGGCCTGAAGGGAGCGGCCGGAACGGACGGGTTGATATTTGAAGCGCACGCCTCCCAGAACCGCCGCGTCGCTTTGGAGGCGCGCCGCGCGCAGCTCCTCCGCAAACGCGAGATCCTGCCGGTGGGGAAGATGCCCGCAAACCGAATCAATTTGGAGAAAGCGGGCCGCGTACTTTCCGGCCAGCCGGAACGCCCGCTGCCAGTCGCCCAGCACGTTGACGCCGTACGGTTTGTCCGGGTATTCCGCCTGCAGATAGGCCAGAACCTTTTCACAGTCCTGAGCGCTGCCAAAGTAATTCTCCACCAGCACCGCGTCGACGCCGCATTGAAAGTACATCTCGATTTCTTTCCGGGCGCGCGTCATCATATCCGCCTGCGCGTTTGATTTCAGGTGCAGCATGGCGATGATGGGCCGGCTGTTTCCAAATAGCTGCGTGAATCGGTTCATTTGTTCCACCTCCTGGATGCTGGGTAGCAAGGTAGTAAGGTAGGCATCCTCCGTTCCGTGACGCCTTGGTCTGCGGCTCCGTGCGGACGCCGTGCAAGCGGTCCAGGGCGCGGACGGAGGACGCATGGATGCGGCGGTTGACTTTCCAAGGATGCCGAAAGGTCCTTCCACCGGCATAGAAGGGGGGAACGCCGTCTTCCGTGCGCGCCTCTCGCGCCGTGAAAGGATAGATTATTATTCGCGCTCCTAACCGGCTTCTCCTTCCTGGTATTCGCGGTTTGCGCAGGATGTACGGAGCGGACGCGCATTCACGGCAGGAAGAATTCCGGAAGACCCGTCGCAGGGCAGACAACACGGGCGGCGCTTCTGGAGCCGCCAGGAAAAAGCGGCGAAGGCGGCTGCGTCCGCAAGGAAAATGTTACCTGCGTCAACGTTTTATGCTATAATGCTATCCATAGAAGATGCCGTCGGGGTACGGGGAGCGCCGGGGGTGGAACCGGAGCGCACACGCGTATCCCTGTTTACCCGGCATGCCGGCGATTCCAAAGACGCAAGGCGAGGTCAATGCTCTATGCGCTGTGCCACAGCGGCATAGCTTCGGGGGCCGCATGGGCGCGCAATGCAGGACAGAAAGCGCCACGCGTATGCACGGAGCGATCTGCCTTGGGCGGCGGGCTGATTTCAGATGCAGACATAAAGGAGCTACAATCAATGACCAGACGATCTGGAAGTTCAGGACGGGCCTTTTCTCCCAGGCACGCTTCCGGCGATACAGTTTCGAAAAAAGCAAGGGGCCGTGGCCCTGGCGCGCACATGATGGCAAGGGGAAGGCGGCCCAAACCGGAGCGGCTGATGTCCAGGGGCGGAAGGCGGCCTCCGGACCATGGCAGAAGGCCTCCTTTCGTTGGCCCCATGCATCGGGACAGGCCGCCGCGCAGGCCGATGTATGGGAGGCCGGGCGGGTGCTGCCTGTTGCCGGTGCTGGGCGTGATGTTTCTGGTGGCGCTTGTGCTGATGTGGATTCTGGGATAATGCCGGTCTGCCGTGGCCGGTTCCTCACGGAGACGTCCGCGGGGACGGCGCGGCCGTTTCCGGCTTGGCCTGACAGGAGAAGCCTTTCCGTGATCTTCCGGGCCGCTTATGCAGCGGCCTTTGACGCTGGCCCGGTACGGCGGTGGATGCCGCGTTCCGGCGTAAAAATCCCCTCCCGATGCGGCCGTGTTCCATGCGGCGGACGGGAGGGGGCTTTTTATAGGGCCCGCTGAGGACGCTGCTTGCTTTGGCAGGCCGCGGGATGACGGGGCGTCACGATCTGCGGCCCTGCTTCTGTGTATACAGCACCCGCTGAATCTTGTCCTTGTAGGACGTGGTGATGTTGTATTCAAAATACTCCTCGCGGTCGCCGTTGCTATGGACGTGGGTGCGGGGAGAAAAGGTAAATTTCCGCGGATCTGCCAGGGGTTTGTAGTCCACCGCCAGCGCCTGCGCCATGGGGTACAGGCGGTGGGGAGGAACAGGATGGAAGCCGTGCTGCTGGAAGCGGTAGGTGAGCATGCGTCCGGCAGGATGGTAAAGCTGGATATACAGCCCGTCGCTGCGCAGGCAAATCTGCTCCACATGGAGCTTTTCACAGCGCATGAGCAACGGATAGATGTGCGCGTAGAGTTTGCTTTCGCGAATTTCGCGGACGGCGTCCCGCTGCAGGCGCTGGGCGCGGCGCAGACGGTAGACCGCGAAGGCGAGCGCCGCAATTACCAGCAGCGCCGCCGGAAGCATCCAGGAATTCATGGCGACCCTCCTTAGCGCGGGGAAACCTCGTCCCCGTGACCCTGCTCCTCACGGTGGGCGATCAAGCGGTTGACCGCGTTGAGGTAGCTCAGGCAGCTGGCCTCCAGAATGTCCGTGGATACGCCACGGCCCAGCATGGTATCCTCCCCGTGACGCACGCGGACCGTGACCTCGCCCAGCGCGTCCTGGCCCTCGGTGACAGCCTTGAGGTTGTAGCTTTCCAGGGAGCAGGGCATGCCGGTAATGGCGTCCACGGCGTTGAAGCAGGCTTCCACGGGCCCGTCGCCGCAGGCGGCGCGGGTTTTGGTCTCGCCGTCCTTTTCCAGGGTGACGGTGGCGGTGGAGGTCATCTTGTTGCCGGAGAACACCTGGAAGGAGAACAGCCGCATGCCGGCCTCGCGGCGCAACCGCTGCTCCCGCAAAAGCGCCATGACATCCTGATCGGTGATTTCGCGCTTGCGGTCCGCCAGTTCCTTGAAGCGCAGGAACGCCGCCTGAAGCGCTTCTCCGCTAAGCTCGTAGCCCAGTTGCCGGGCGCGGTCGGCCAGGGCGTGGCTTCCGCTGAGCTTGCCCAGGCTCAGGCTGCCCTGGGGAATCCCCAGATCCTCCGGGCGCATTACTTCATAGGTGGCCCGGTTGCTGAGCACGCCGTGCTGATGGATGCCGCTCTGATGCTGGAATGCGTTGCCGCCCACCACGGGTTTGTTGGGCGCCGGTTCCATGCCGCTCAGTCCCACGATCATCCGGGAAGCCCGATGGATGTGCTGGGTAACAATGCGGGTATCGCACCCGTAAAACTGCTGCCGGGTGCGCAGGTTCATAACGATTTCTTCCAGGGCGGCGTTCCCGGCCCGCTCGCCCAGGCCGTTCAGGGTGCACTCCACCTGCCGCGCGCCTGCGCGGATGCCCTCCAGGGAATTGGCCACCGCCAGTCCCAGGTCGTTGTGGCAATGGACGGAAAGGATAATGCCGTCTGCGCCGGGCACATGCTCCCGTACATCCCGAATCAGTTGGCCGTATTCCGCTACGGCGGCATAGCCCACCGTATCCGGCAGGTTAATGGTGGTGGCGCCTGCCTTGATTGCGCCCTCCACAATCCGGTAGATGAACTCCCGGTCGCTGCGGCTGGCGTCCTCCAGGGAAAATTCCACATCCTCGCACAGGTTGCGGGCCTGGGCGACGGAGCGCACGGCCGACTCATATACCGCGTCGGGAGCCATGTGCAGCTTGTACTCCATATGGATGGGGCTGGTGGCGATAAAGACGTGGATGCGTTTCTGGGCCGCGCCTGCCAGGGCCTGGGCGGATGCTTCAATATCCCCAGGCACGCAGCGGGCCAAGGAGCACACCACGCTTTTCCGCACCGCCTGAGCAATGGCGGAGATTGCTTGGAAGTCCCCCTTGGAGGAAGCGGCGAAGCCGGCCTCGATCACATCTACGCCCAGCGCCTCCAGGGCGCGGGCGATTTCTACCTTTTCCTTGAGATGGAAGGATACGCCCGGGGTTTGTTCGCCGTCCCGTAGGGTTGTGTCCAGAATTTTTACCTGCTCCAAGGTGCGGACCTCCTTCTTGCGTAAAAACCCCCGCGCCCGGCACGGCCGGACGCAGGGGCGAAAGTTTCCTTCGCGGTACCACCCTGCTTGATGAGGGAAAACCCTCCTCGCGCGCCTGCAACAGGCGCGGCCGTAACGCGGCCAACGTGCGCGCCTGAGGGATGGCAATCGCGTTCGGCGCGCCGGCTCGGGAGTGAGGTATACGCGTCCGCGGGGCCGCGGCTCGCACCTGCCGCCGCGTCTCTTGCTGCGCCTTCGGACGTCTTTGCTCCGTCATCGCCTTTCCCTGCCATGATAGCAGGGAACCCGCTTTTTGTCAATCCGCACGGGCAGAAAAGGGAGATTATTCCCAGGCCACCAGGCCCTTGCTTTCCAGATAGGCTTGCTGAATGTCCATGTAATCGTCGATCAGGGAGGCGACCTTGACGGCCTGCTCGGGGGTGAGGGTGTTGGCGTCCACCAGCGCCTCCACCATGTACTCGAAGGCGTCGTCGTCCTCATAGTAGCAGTCGCCGGCGTTGCCGTCTTCGTCCAGCACGCCGTTTTCGTGCATGTATTTCATGTCCGCGTCAATGGCCTGGGCGATCAGGCTGTCGATCTGGCCGTCCAGCTCGGGATGGGCGTTGCGGTTGATCTTACTGAGAATAAAGGCCAGGGCCTCCTCGCGGTCGTATCCCTTCATCATGGGGGGAGCCTCCTTTGTGCGGCTTCTCAGGCTTTCAGGGCCCGGAACTGGTCGATGGTTTCCTGGAAAATTTTCAACGCGTCGCGCACGGGTTCGGGACTGGTCATGTCCACGCCGGCAAGCTTCAGGGCCTCCAGGGGCGGCAGGCTGGAACCGGCGCACAGGAAACGGCGGTAATCCCGCACGGCGCTTTCGCCTTCCTGCATGATCCGGCGGCTCAGGGCCATGGCGGCGCAGAAACCGGTGGCGTAGACGAACACATAGAAGGCCCGGTAGAAGTGCGGAATGCGCATCCACTCGTTCTCCACCAGACGGTCCACCACCGCGCCGCCGCCGTAGTATTGCTGGTTCAGGGCGTAGTAGGCGGCGTTGAGGGCGTCCTTGGTCAGAGGCTCGCCCTTGGCGGCCATGTCGTGGCTGATGCGCTCAAACTCCGCGAACATGGTCTGGCGATAGACTGTGGTACGGAATTTTTCCAGCAGGTCCACCAGAAGATACGCCTGCGCCTTGGGATCGGTGAACTTCTTTTGCAGGCTGCGGAGCATCAGCGCTTCATTGCAGGTGGAAGCTACTTCCGCCACAAACAGACTATAGTCTGCTTTGGGGAAGGGCTGATGGGTGTTGCTGAAATAGGAATGCATGGCATGGCCCAGCTCATGGGCGATGGTCATGGCGCTGGTGAGGTTGTTGTTGTGGTTCAAAAGCACATAGGGATGCACCCGGCGCAGGTCGCCGCTGGAAAACGCGCCGCTGGATTTGTTCTCGTTGGGATACACGTCGATCCAGCCGCCGGCGTAGGCTTCGCGGAGCTTGGCCACATAGTCCTCGTCCAGGGGAGCAAGCCCTTCCAGTACCAGCTCGTAGGCCTCGGGATAGGAAAGCTCCATATCGAAGTTGTCCACCAGGGGCGCGTACATGTCGTACATGTGCAGCTCGGAAAGCCCCATGCGTTCCCGGCGGAGATGCAGGTAATCCGTGAGGGAGGGCAGGGATTCATGCACCGCCGCAATCAGGTTGTCATACACGCTCAGGGGGATCTCGTTGGGGAACAGGCTGGCCTCCACCGCGGAGGGCATATGCCGGGCGTCCGCGTTGAACTGATCCTTTTTCACGCTGGCGCCGTAGATGGCGGCGATGGTATCGCCGAAGCGGTTGTAAGAGGACATGATTCCTTCCCAGCCCTGACGGCGCACATCCTGGTTCCGGCTGTGCAGATAGGTGCTCAGGTTGCTCTCCCGCAGGGGCGCGGTGGTTCCGTCGGGCATGGTTACGTCGGGGAAGGTCATGTCCACGCTGGAAAGCATGCTGAAAATATGATTCGGCGCCTGCTGCAGCTCGCCCATCATGGCCAGGAGCTTTTCCTGCTCGGGGGACAGGATGTGGGGCTTTTCCCGCAGCAGGTTCCGCAGATATTCGGAATAATCCGCCATTTCCGGGTCGCGCTGCAGCGCTTCCAGCTCCGCAGCGGGCAGGGTGAGCAGCTCGGGCTGCAAAAAGGCGCTCTGCGATTCCACCTGAACGGCCAACCCCATGGCCTTGCTTTTCAGCTCCTGGGCCGTGGTGTCGCTGTTGTCCGTCTCCTGGCGTAAAAAGGCATAATCAAAGATTTCCGCAAAACGCTCGTAGAGGGCGAAAAATGCGCGGATGGCGCCTTTGGGGTCCTCCGCCACATGCCCCTGACGGGAAGCGAAAGCCTTCACCGTTTCCAGGGCCGCGGCGCGGGCTTCTTCCCAGGCCTGGTCGCTGGGGAAAATGTGGGTCAGGTCCCATTTCCAACGCGCGTCGATTTCAGAACGTTTTTTGATTTGCTCAGCCATAGCGCATCTCCTTATCTGGCCGCCTTGAGGCGGAAAGCATTCATCTATGCATACGACGTTCAGGCGGAAAATCCTGCCGCCGTTGCGAATCCAAGGTAAATCTGCTATCATAGCATGCAGGAAAGGGAGGAGCGTTATGCGCGTTGTAGCACGGGCGAAAATCAACTGGACCCTGGACATCGTGGGCAAGCGGGAGGACGGTTACCACCTGATGGATATGCTGATGCAGCCGGTGGAGCTGGCGGACGAGCTGGACCTTGCCGCGGCGGACGAGTTGACGCTCTCGGTGGACGGCTATCCCCGGGTGAAGGCCGGACCGGAGAACCTGGCATTGCGCGCCGCGCAAGCGCTGCGGGAGCAAACGGGTTATCGCGGCGGCGCAAGCATCCGCCTGCACAAGCGCATTCCCGTGGGGGCAGGGCTTGGGGGCGGCAGCGCCGATGCGGCGGGGGTCCTGGCGGGGCTGAACCGGCTGTGGGAAACGGGATTGACCCAGCAGGAGCTGGAAACGCTGGGACTTCAGCTGGGCGCGGACGTGCCCTTTTGCCTGCGGGGGGGATTGCAGCGCGCCCAGGGCGTGGGGGAGGCGCTTACGCCCATGGCTTGCGGCGGAATGTATTGGCTGGTGATTTTGCAGCCTTGTCCCGGATTGAGCACGCGGGAAGTGTTCGGCCGCTTTCGCCTGGACGCCAGGGAAAACCGGCCGGATACCCGGGCGGCGGCGGCTGCGCTGGCGGCGGGAGACTGGCGGGCGCTGTGCCGCAGCCTGGGCAATGTGCTTCAGGAGGTCAGCGCAGAGATGCGGCCGGAGATTGGCGAGGGCATCGCCGCCTTACGGGAACAGGGCGCGGCGGGCGCATGGATGACCGGCAGCGGGTCGGCGGTGTTTGGCCTGTTCACCCGCGCGCAGACGGCCCGGGAGGCCCAGGAAAAACTGCGCCGGCGCTGGCGAAGCTGTTTCATGACCCATACCTGCCAGGAGAGCCTCCTGCTGTATCCCTGAGAACCAAGGCAAAGGAGAGAGAAGATGGCAAATCAATACGATCAGGAAATGTTTTTCCAGCAGTACGCGCAAATGCCACGAAGCCGGGAGGGGCTTGCGTCGGCGGGCGAATGGCGGCAATTCCAGGCAATGCTGCCGCCGCTGCAGGAAAAACGGGTGCTGGATCTGGGCTGCGGTTACGGCTGGCACTGCCGGTATGCCGCAGAGCAGGGTGCGGCGCGGGTGCTGGGCATTGACAGCAGCGAACGGATGCTGGAGGTTGCCCGGCAGCGCAACGGGCATCCGCGTATTTCCTATGCGGTGTGCGGCATACAGGAGTATGCTTACCCGGAAGCCGCCTGGGACTGCGTGATATCGAATCTGGCGCTGCATTATCTGGAAAATCTGGAGGCGGTTTACCGGTTGGTGCGCCGCACGCTGGCGCCGGGGGGACATTTTGTCATCAACATGGAACATCCGGTTTTTACCGCGGGCCTGGGGCAGGATTGGATTTATGACGGGACGGGCAAGCCGCTGTACTGGCCGGTGGACGGGTATTTCTACCCGGGCGAACGGGTTACGAATTTCCTGGGCTGCCGGGTGGTAAAGCAGCACCATACGTTGACGCAGATTCTGCAGGGATTGCTGGCCAACGGCTTTTCTCTGGAAGCGGTGGAGGAAGCGCAGCCTCCTGCGGAAATGATGGACCTGCCGGGCATGGCGGATGAAATGCGCCGCCCCATGATGCTGCTGGTCAGGGCGGCGGTACGATAAAGTGCGGGCGGGAGAAACGGAGGGGCGCGCCGGTTCTCGGCGCGCCCCTGTTGCGGATGATTACTCGACGGTTCTCCAGGCGCTGAAGGGATAAAGCACGGACTGCACGTGGCCTACAATCTGATCCCGGGAGATGGGTCCCACGTCGTCGGCGCGGCTGTCATGGGAATTGGCGCGGTTATCGCCCATGACGAAATAATAGCCTTCGGGCACGGTATAGGCGGCAAAGTCCGCATAGGGACGGTGCTCGATGTAGGGTTCCTCATACCGTTCGCCGTTCACGTACAGGTAGCCGTCGCGGATCTCCACCGTATCTCCGGGGAGGCCTACCACGCGCTTGACAAAATTGGTGGAGCCCCTGTTGGGATAATGGCAGATGACCACGTCGAAGCGCTCAGGGTCGCTGGCCAGATAGTCGTATTTGGTTACAAACATGATTTCGCCGTCCTGCAGGGTTTCCAGCATGGAGCCGCCGTCCACGCGCACCGGCTCAAAAAGGAAGGTGCGGATGACAAAGGCGATCAGCACGGCTGCGGCGATGGTAACGACCCACTCAAAAATTTCCCGTTTGAGGGATTTTTTGACTTTTTCCTTTTTGCCGCGCTTGGCGGGCTGCGTCTGATTCTCGGGGGTTACGGGTTCCAGTTCGGACATGGGAGTACGCCTCGCTTTCTGACAATGGTATGATTATAATCGTTTAACGCACAAGCGTCAAGGCCGCGCTGGCGGCGGGATAGAGCGTGACGGAGGCGGCCAGGGCCGCGGCAAGCAAGCCGCGCCATTCCGCCTGCGCTCCGGGGCCGCTCAGCGCCGTTCCGGCTTTTTCCAACGCTGCGAGACGCCGGGCGCGCCGCAGCACTTCCTGGGTATAGGCAGCCTTCATTCCGCTGCATCCTCCTTTCAGCGTAAACGTTTGCGGATGCGGTACAATCGCACCCGTACCTGGGGCAGGGAGAGATGGAGCGCCCGGGCCAGCTCGCGGTAGCTGCGCCCTTCCACGGCATAGCCCAGCAGCAGGCGCTGGTCCGCCTCGCTCAGCTCCTCCAACCGACGCCACAGGCGCAGGCGCTCCTCGCGCTGCAGCGCCAGCGCTTCGGGGGAGGCGGCAAGGCCTTCGGCGAAAGGCCCGTCCACGGGAACGGGCCGCCGCGCGCGGCGGCGCAGCAGGTCCAGGCACCGGCTGCGCACCAGTACCCGAAGCCAGGTGCGGAAAGCGAAGGCGGGCTGATAGCGTTCCCGCAGCAGATAGACCCGGGCGAAAGCGTCCATCACCGCTTCCTCGGCTTCTCCGGCGTCCCCGAGCAGGGAGCGGGCATATTGTTCCGCGGCGGCGCGGTGCCGCGCAATGAGCAGCTCCAGGGCGCTGTCGTCCCCCTGGCAGAGGCGCGCCATCAGCTGGCTGTCGGTTTCAGAACGCTGGGTCATGGCGCAACCTCCCTTCATCCATAGATACGCGGCGGGTGATGAAAAGTTACACCTGTTCCGCGTTTTTTGTCAAGGCGGCGGACCGCATCCTATCCGGAACGGATGCGAAGAACCTGAAACGGACTATTTCACTTTTTTACAATTGTATGTTATAATGTGCGAAGCCCACCACTGATGAGGAGGAACCCGTATGTTTGGAAAGCTGATGAACAATTTTTATTACGGCAAAAGCGGCAAGGGCGATTACCGCAAGGAAGACCTGCCCAAGAACCGCTGGGAACTGTTCTGGGAGATGCTGCGCATTCGCCTTTCCGCGCTGATGCGCCTGAATCTGATGTACGTGGTTGTGTGGCTCCCGGCCATGGTGGTGCTGCTGATCGCCGTGATGTCCGCTCTTACGCTGCTGGGCGAGGCGGCGACGGCGGAGGAGGCCATGCAGAGCCTGTCGGAGAATGTCAGCAGCATCGTTATGTCCACGCTTTTGCTGATGGTGCCCTGCATTGCCATTACCGGCCCCTGCACGGCGGGCGTGTGCTATGTGACCCGCAACTGGGCCCGGGACGAGCATGCCTTCATCTGGTCGGACTTTAAGGACGCGGTGAAGGAGAACTGGAAGCAGGGCCTGGTGATTTCGCTGATTACCGGATTGCTGCCCCTGGTGGTGTACGTGTGCTGGAATTTTTACAGCGCCATGTCCGCGGAGAATCCCGTGATGGTGCTGCCCCAGGTGCTCATCGCCATGGTCGGCCTGATGTGGATGCTGTCCGTTACGTATTTTTACCCGCTGATGGTCAGTTATAAGCTGAAAATGCGGGAACTGCTGCGCAACGGACTGCTGCTGGCGGTGGCCCGGCTGCCCTTCAGCTTCGGCGTGCGGCTGCTGCACATGGTGCCCACGGCCATTGCGCTGCTATGCGCGTTCTTCTTTAATCCTGTATGGTCGGTGCTGGGACTGTTCCTGTATTATCTGGTGTTCGGCTTCAGCCTGAGCCGCTTTATTACCGCCAGCTATACCAACGCCGTGTTCGACCGCTTTATCAACAGCCGCATTGAAGGCGCGGTGATCAATCGCGGATTGAGCCAGGAAACCGATGACGAGGACGACGACGAGGACGAGGAGAATCCCCAGGAATAAGCGCAGGTATGTTTTTCCCTCGAGTCACGCAAGCTAGCACCGGAGGTGGTGCATAGATGGCGCCGTGGCGCTTGAGCGAGGAGGAGAAACGCAAGTATGCCCTGGCGGAACGGCTGGGGCTCCTGGACGAGCTGGCGGAGAAAGGCTGGGCCGGCCTGCCTGCGAAGGAAACCGGCAGGATCGGCGGCATGCTGCGCCGGGGCAAGGGAAAATAAGCGCATCAGGCGGGCGCGCGCCCCCTGAGAAACCAGCGAAAGACGCGAGGAATACGGATGTATACGGGATTTGCGGAAATCTACGATGAACTGATGACGGACGTGGACTACGAGGCGTGGGCGGATTTCTACTGTAAAATGATGGAAGGCTTCGGTATCCGCGGGGGAAAGCTGGCGGAGTGCGCCTGCGGCACCGGCGGTTTAACGCTGCCGCTGTTCCGCCATGGCTTTCATGTTACGGGGGTGGACCTGAGCCAGGATATGCTCTGGCGCGCGGCGCAGAAGGCCCGCGCCCAGGGCATGGCGATCCCCTTTGTGCGTCAGGATATGCGCCAATTGCGCCTCCACCGTCCCATGGACGCGGTGCTGGCCACCTGCGACGGCGTGAATTACCTGTTGGACGACGTGGACGTGCTGGAGTTTTTCTCCTCGGCTTATCAGGCCCTGCGGCCCGGCGGCGGGTTATTCTTTGACATTTCCACGCCGCACAAGCTGCGGGATGTGCTGGGGAATCAGATGATTTGCGAGGACCTGCCCAAGATTACCTATTTCTGGCAAAACTCCTTTAACGACAAAACCAAGGTGCTGGACATGCATCTGTGCTTTTTCGTCAAGCAGGAAAACGGCGACTATAAGCGCATCGACGAGACGCAGAAGCAAAAGGCGCATACGCTCCGCCATCTGTCGGACCTGCTGTATCAGAGCGGCTTTGACCGGGTGATGGTTTTTGGGGACGGACGGCTGGAAGCTCCCCGGGAAAGCGAGCGGCGGTGGCACTTTGCCGCGATTCGCCGTGCGGACCCGGCAAGCCTGGCATAAGGCGAGTCGCAATACAAAGAACCGAGGAGAAAGCATACCGATATGGAAGAAATGCTGCATATATCCCTTATGGACGGACAGGCCCGGGCGCTGCTGTGCGAGAGCACGGCGATGGTGCAGCGGATGGCGGACATCCACCGTACCACGCCGGTTTGTGCGGCGGCCCTGGGTCGTTTGATGACCGCCACCGCCATGATGGGCGTAATGATGAAGGGCGCGCGGGAGTCCGTGACGGTGACCATCAAGGGCGGCGGCCCCATGGGGACCCTGGTGGCGGTAGCCAATCATGGAAACGTCAAGGCTTACGCGGACAATCCGCGGGTGGAGCTGCCCCTGCGGGAGGACGGCAAGCTGGACGTGGGCAAGGCGGTGGGCCGGCAGGGCCGTATGAGCGTGGTGAAGGATCTGGGCCTGCGGGAACCGTATATCGGGCAGTGCGAGCTGGTGAGCGGGGAAATTGCGGTGGATTTTGCCAACTATTTTACCGCCAGCGAGCAGCAGCCGTCCCTGGTGTCCCTGGGGGTGCTGACCCACGGGGACGCGGTGCTCAAGGCGGGAGGGCTGCTGATTCAGCCGCTGCCAGGTTGCACGGAGGAAACCCTTCAGCAGCTGGAGCTGCGCACGCCCATGTTCGCCGACATCAGCCGGGAGCTGACCTTTGAAAGCGCCGAGGAACTGATGGCGGGCTGGTTCCGGGGTATGGAACCGAAGATCCTGGAGCGTACCCCCATTGCCTGGGCTTGCGGTTGCAGCCGGGAACGCATGGAAAAGGCGCTGATTTCTCTGGGACGCAAGGAGCTGGAAGAACTTTGCGCCGATCCCAAGGGCGCGGAGCTGGGGTGCCACTTCTGCCACAGCCGCTACGCCTTTACACCCGCGCAGCTGCAGGAACTGCTGGCGCGGGCGTCCCGTCCGTAAGGCATGGGATGCCTGCGGCGCGCATAGATACGAAAGCCGGAACGGGGCGGGCCCCGGGCGAAGCGAGAAATCCCCGGTAGCGGGGTAGGAGGAGCGATGACGGAATCGCGCGGTTCCCAAGGCAGAATTGTTGCTTTTAACCGGTCTGCGGCGTACCTCAGGCGACGGGCACAGGAACAGCGCAGGCGCGGCGCCCGCGTGGAGGCCGTGGAACTTATGCGTTTGGCGCTGCAACGGCAGGATACGGCCGGCGACCGGCTGCTCCTGGCGGTGTTCCTGCGCGAGATGGGCAACAATTCCCAGGCAGCCGGACTGTTGTATCCGCTGTGCGCGCAGCCGGAACCTCCGCCCGACGCCTATTTTCAATTGGCCCTGTGCCTGCACGGTATGGGGAATATGGAGGGCGCCAAGGATGCGCTGCAGCATGAGCTGTGGCAAAATCCCGAGGCGGAGGACGCCCGGGAACTGTTGGCCGAGTGGATGTTCCAGGAATCGGAGGACGAAGTGTTCCGGCTGGGACCGCTGATGGGCCGGGCGTACCAGGCGGAGCGGGCGGGCAATCTGGCCCTGGCGCGCCGCCGCATGCGCCGCGCGGTCCGGATTGCCCGGGAACAGGTCCGTCCGCGCATGGCCTGGGCGGCCATGGAGCTGGAGGCGGGGAACCCGGACAGGGCGCTGCCCCTGGCGGCGGCGGCCTGGCGGCGCGAGCCGGAGAACCCGCGGCCGTGGAGCCTGGTATGCCTGACGCTTCAGGAAGCGGGCAAAAGCCGGTGCGCGCGGGGATTCCTGCGCCGGGTTTCCGGCAAGGGCCCCAGGCATCCGCCCGACGAGCTGGTGCGGTATACCGCGCTCAGGCTGGGCGATTACGCGTTTTTGAAACGGTACATGGAGGAACGCACACGCCGGGAGGATGGTAACGTTTTTCTGCTGAACAGCCTGGCGGAGGCCTGCTGGCAAACCGGCGAACGGGAACGGGCCCATGCCCTGTGGGGGCGGGTGCTCCGTATTACGCCGGAGGATATGCGGGCGCGGGGACTGCGCCGATTGCCCGCGAGGGAATGGCAGGCGCTTCCTGCGCCGGACGCTCCGCCGGAGGATGCGCTCCGGCAGGAGATGGAACGGCTGATGACAGCGCTCATGGCCGGACGGAGCGCCCGGGAACTGCTGGCCTGGGATTCCCCCTTGCGGCCGGTGACCCTGTGGGCGTTGACTGCTCCCAGCGAGGAAATACAGCGAGTGATGCTGGCGGTGGTGGCCAGGGGCGAGGATACGTATACCCGGCGGGCCCTTCGGGCGCTGCTGGCGTTGCCCGGGGTGCTGCCGCAGATCCGGGAGCAGGCGCTGGGGCGGCTGCATGCGCTGGGGGAAACGGGACAGTTTACCCTGCTGCTGCATGGCCGGTTGTCCCAGGTGAGCTTTAGAACGGGGGCCGCGGCGCGGCGGAGCCGGTGGCGATTCTTTATGCGCCTGCTGCTGCTGGAGACCCGGCAATATGGGCAGAGCCGGCAGATCATCGCGTTTGCCGCCAACGTATGGCGGCGGATGACGCCTGGGCAGCGCGAACTGGCTTCCGGCGTGCCGGCGTATGCCTGGGTCAAGGCCATGGAAGCGTTCTACCTGCACAGCACGGGACAGGATGCGGAAATAGACCGGATGATTGCCCGCCTGCCTATATCCGTGCGCCGGGTGGGCCGGGCGCTACGGGCCATGGAGCTGGCGGCGGGATTGCCTGAAACGGCGGAAGGAGACGAACAGACATGAAATGCATCAATTTTGACGAACGCTTTGCCGACTATACCTCCCAATGGATGCAGGAGCATAGCCGGGATTACAAGAATTATAACGCCATGGAGGCGGATATGCCCCGGGTGTACATGACCTTTCTGAACACGCCTGCCAGCTGGCTGGACGGCGTTACGCCCGGATCTTATTTCACGCAGTTCGAGGACGCGAAGGTGCTGGTGGATTGGCTCAACGAATACTGCGTCCAGGGGATTCCAGTGCCGGACCTGCTGCTGGACCAGATTCAGCAGGTGGGAAAGCCCTGCGAGAAACGCCTGGTGGCGCTGCTCAAGGATGAGGAAGCCGGCGAGGAGGCGAAAATGACCGCCGTGGGCCTGCTGCGGGAGATGGAATCCACCGCGCCCAAGATGCTCTATATCCAGTGGCAGCTGGACCGCGCCCCCAAGGACGAGCTTCGGGACAACGCCCTGGAGAGCCTGGCCGCCATGGGGAAGGAGGCCCTGCCGCAGATGCTGCAGGAGCTTCCCCATGCCAACGAGGCGGGCAAGGAGGCGCTGCTGGACGTGCTGAGCAATTTCCCGGGAAACGAGCAGGTTTTTCAGCTGGCGCTGCGTTTATTCCACGAGAACCCGGAACGCCGGGCGCTCTTTGCGGGCTA
Source organism: uncultured Oscillospiraceae bacterium (assembly GCA_964540735.1). GTDB lineage: Bacteria > Bacillota > Clostridia > Christensenellales > Aristaeellaceae > Egerieenecus. The sequence continues at coordinate 3,251 of CAZINY010000012.1, read as the reverse complement.
CCTGGGCAAGCTGGGGGACGAGCGCGCCCTGGAACCGCTGATGCAGGCCGCCCAGGACGACAGGGTGCGGTATCTGGATTATATTGAGCTGCGCAACGCCATTGAGGAGCTGGGCGGCGTAGCGCCGGAGCGGGAGTTTGACGATGACGATCCCGACTATGCGGCGCTGCAGGGAATGCAATAAGTTAAACCAAGGAGGCAAGGATTGATTACCTTACAGGAAATCAAGCAGAACGAAGACATCAAGGCCATGATTCGCGCGGGCAATCGTTACCTGGAGGCGCTGGGCTACACGGATCACGGCCCGCGGCATGTGAGCTATGTGAGCCGGACGGCCTCCGCCATCCTGAAGGCGCTGGGATATTCGCCCAGGGAGGTGGAATTGGCGGCCATCGCGGGCTGGGTGCACGACGTGGGCAATTCGGTGAACCGGCACAACCACGGCCCCAACGGGGCGATTATGCTCCTGCCCATCCTGAAGGACGCGGGCATGGAAATGAACGACGTGATGGAGATTGTCACCGCCGTGGGGAACCATGAAGAACAAAGCGGCACCATTTCCAGCGCCGTGAGCGCGGCGCTGGCCATCGGGGACAAGAGCGACGCCCACAAGACCCGCGTGCGCAACGGCAAGCCGGATCCCAGCGACATTCACGACCGGGTGAATTTCTCCATATCGGAAAACAGCGTCACCGTGAACCGCAAGGAGCGGGTGATCCGCCATGAGCTGGTGATGGACCGCTCCTCCTCGGTGCTGGAGTATACGCAGATTTATACCCCGCGAATCGTTATGTGCGAGGAAGCGGCGGCTTTCCTGGGCTGCTCTTTCGAGCTGGTTATCAACGGACAAACGGTGAATAACCGGCCTGCGCGCCAGGAAAGCAGATAAGTACCCCGGCGGGGGAGCGCGCCGTCCAGGCATGCTTCCCCTGATGTGCTTTTGGAAGGAGGCTGCGCCATGCTTTGCCAAAGATGCGGCGCATATGTGACACCGGAGGATATACTTTGCCCCAGCTGCGGCGCGCTGCTGGATAAGCGCAGCCAGGATACCGGGGTGCGGGCGATCCGGCAGGGCCGGAAGCAACCGGCCCAGGCGGCGGAAACGCCCAAGCGCACCGCCCACCGGCGCAGCGGCGCCAGCCGCGCGTATACGTCCCCAGGAACGGAAAATACGGGCAGGGTGTATGTGGACCCCTCCTTGAGCGGCGGCTCCTCTCCGGAAATGCGCCGCCCGGTCACCTTTGAGGAAGGTCAGGGAGAGCGCGAGACGCAGAGCGGCTACGACCGGCCCGAGCATCGGGCATATGGCGGCCGGAACGCCCGGATACAGCCGGTGGGCGCGCACGCGGCCAAGCGAAAAGCGGGCGTGCATAAGGTTAGCGGGCATATGATCAACTGGGCGCACATGGCCATCGCCCTGAGCGGCCTGCTGCTGTTGCTGGCGGTGGGAGCCTATTTTTACCTGACCGATACCTCGTCAGGACAGCGCATGCTGGCCCGCATGGGGTACAAAACCACTTCCACCGCCCTATGGGAGGTGGGGGAAGAACGGCTGGATATGGGCGACATCGAAGGCGCCATCGCGGACTTCCTGAAGGCGCGGGAGCAGGACGGGGAGGAAAACGTCAACGTGGACGGCCTGCTGCTGCTGGGCAGCGCCTATGAAGCCAACGGCATGGTGGAGGAAGCCATGGCGCTTTACGAGGAGCTTTACACCACCATTGTGCCCAACCGGCCCGAAGCGTACCGCAATATGATCCGCCTGCTGCAGGCCCAGGATCGCGATCCCGAGGCGGCGGAGCTGATGGAGCTGGCCTATGAGAAAACGGAGCAGGCCACCTTCCGCACCATGCGTTCGGAGCTGCTGCCGCAAAGCCCTGTGGCCGACCTGACTGCCGGCGTTTATTCGGAAAAGAAGTACCTGACCCTTACCTCCCCGCAGGGCTATGACATTTACTATACCATGGATGCCGAGGCGGAGCTCCCTGCGGAGGGCATTCAGTATACGGAGCCCATTTTTCTGGATGAAGGCGTGTGGGCTTTGCGGGCGGTGGCCATTAGCCAAGACCTGGTCAGCGACGAGCTGACGGGTACGTATAAGGTAATTATGCCCTCGCCGCAGAAGCCCTCCAGTTCCCTGGCGCCCAATACCTACAAGCAGCGCCAACGCATCTGGCTGCGCCTGGGCGAGGAAAACAAGAACGATACGGACATTACCATTTACTATACCATCGACGGTTCCACGCCCGACGCGGATTCGCCTGTGTACACCGGCGAACCCTTCTGGCTGCCCGGGGGGAAGGTGACCCTGAAGGCTGTGGCGGTGAACAGCTACGGTAAGGCGAGCAACGCCCTGGAGATTCTGTACAAGATTGAAAGCGGGCCTTATCCGCTTAGCTCCTACACCACGGACGACACGGCCAACGGCCTGACCCTGGGCGTGACTACCCGGGAGGATTTCATCGAAAAATACGGCGAGGGAGAGAGCACGGAGGAAGTGGCCCTGGAGGGCCTGGAGACCCCCGGGGAGAAGATAACCTACAGCTGGGGCTATGCCGTAATGGGCAAGCTGGAGCGCGCGGGATGGGTGCTTACGGAGCTGTATTTCACTTCGGATCAATTCTCCGGCCCCCGTGGCACGGGCATCGGCGATACCGAGGACGACGTGGTGGGCCAATTCCGGGACATGGGCCAGGTGGAAAGCCCCTCGGGCAACCGCGGCCTGTATGATAACGACTCGGGCAAGGGAAAAATCTATGTGATGGAAGACGGTTCCAAGGAAATCCGCTATGACACGGATACCGCCGACGGCGCTACCTGGAATCTGATCTACATACTCAACAAGGCCGGCGTGGTGACGGCCATCGACATGCTCTACGAGCCTTGAAACGGCTTGCGCGGAGGGCGGATACCGCCCTTCGCGCCAGGCTGTCGAAAAAACCCTGGGAGGTGTCGGAGGGGCCGCAGCCCCTCCGACTTCCATTCGTATCCGCCGGCTTTGCCGGCGGGGCGGGTTGTTGATTTTGCTTGCAAAATCAATTCCTTACAACTTCGGACGACCTCTGGTTGGCCGAAGTTGCTCCCTCGAAAAAGTGGCGGAAGCCACTTTTTCGACACGCTGACGCGGAGGGCAATACCGCCCTTCGCGCTTTTTTGCCGCGGGACGCGGCACATTTTGTCGGATAGCTTCGGATCATAGATAGTGTCTACATGAGATTAAGCCAAAACAGCCAGCCAAATAGCGATACACC
>CAZINY010000011.1:0-58718 GCA_964540735.1 uncultured Oscillospiraceae bacterium | reverse complement strand
GCGGGCGCGACCAGGGGGCTTTCCGATCGCCCCCTGAACCCCTTCGGGCCCTATCGTGTTGCAATTTTTGCAGGATAAGAAGCGGAAAATTTCATTTTTTCATGTTGATGTCAAAGAATAGGCTTTTTTCAGCAATTTGAGTGGCTTCCGCTACTTTTTCGAGGAGGCGGCTTCGGCCAACCAGCGGCTGTCCGAAGTTGTAAGGAATGGATGCTGCAAACAAAATCAGCAACCCAGTCAGGCGCTGTTTTTCATCGAAAAAGCAACGGTCGCGAAGCAACTTCGGCAACTTCGGCCTGCGCGAGTGAAACTAAAGGGACTGCGGTCCCTCCGACGCCTCCCCAAAGGTTCTCCGACAGTCTGATTTTCTATTCCTGTCCGGTTTTTGCGCAAAGGTTTATGATTTTCCGTTGACAAGCGCCATGGGCTATGCTATATTTGTAAAGCTTTGAATTTCAAAGTTTTCTCTTTTGCCCGATTGTTTTGAAATTCAAAATAAATATGACGAGGAGCTTTCATGAGCGAATACCGCGCACGCATCGACCAGGTGCTGGTACACCTGTTCAACGACATCCTCCGTATTGAAGAGGAATCCCTGCGCCGGCAAGGGATCCGCGGACTGAGCATGCGGGAAATCCATGTGCTGCAGGCCATTATGGAGTCCGGGGAGGAAAACACCATGTCGGCGGTTGCCTCCCGGCTGCATGTGACGGTGGGCTCCCTCACCGTGGCCATCAACACGCTGGCGCGCAAGGGATATGTGGAGCGCCGCCGCTCCAGCCAGGACAAGCGTCGCATTCATCTGCTGCTTACGCCCCGCGCCACCGAAGTGAACCGGCTGCACCAGGATTTTCACCGTGAACTTACCGACGCCATGCTACGGGAAATTCCCCCGGAACGCCTGGCCCTGATCTGTCAGGGGCTGGACGGCGTCGCCGCCTATTTTGAAAAGCAAGAAAGGAACGGTAAACTATGATCCGCATCATTACCGATAGCATTTCTGATCTGACGCAGCAGGAAGCGCAGACGGAGGGATTCCGCGTTTTGCCCCTGACCGTGCGGTTTGGCAACGAGGAATTCCGGGACGGGGTTGATCTGGACCGCGAGGCTTTCTACGCGCGGTTGGAAGCGGCCGACGAGCTGCCCAAAACCAGCCAGCTGACGCCGGAGGACTTTGACCTGGCTTTCCGGGACGCGCTCCAGGACCCTGCCGACGAAGTGCTGTGCATCACGGGTTCCTCCAAGCTCAGCGGAACCTGGCAATCCGCCATGATCGCCCGGGATCTCTCCGAGGATTCCCAACGCATTCACATTGTGGACAGCCGCAATGTTTCCCTGGGAGAGGCCGCGCTGGTTCGCCTGGCCATGGCCCGCCGGGACGAAATGCCCAACGCCGCGGCCCTCAAGGACTGTGTGGAAGACTATGTGCGCCGCTCCTGCCTGATTGGCAAGGCCGAAGTGCTCAAATACCTGGTCATGGGCGGACGGCTGAGCGTACTGGGCGGCGCCGTCGGTTCCGCCCTGCATATCAAGCCGCTGCTTCGCCTGGTGGATGGCAAGCTGACCCAGGCGGGCATCTGCCGCAGCAAGCACCGGGCGCTGGAATGGTTCGCGCAGCAGCTGCAGGCGCTCCCGCCGGACCCCGCCCTGCCCCTGACCATCGCCCACGCCCACGCGCCGGAAAGCGCCGCGGAGCTGCGGGATTATCTGACGCACGCCCTCCCCGACCTGCCGCCCATTCATGAAATGGAAATCGGCACCGTAGTGGGCACCCATGGCGGTCCAGGCGTCATGGGGCTGAGCTGGATTGCCCAAGGCTGAGGCCTGATACGGATACAACCGGATAGCGCAAGCCGCAGGGATTCCCCCTTGTCTCGGCCCGCAAACCTTTTCCACATGCGCGTTTCCCGAACAGTACGCAACCCTCCCACCGCAGATTTCAAATTACAGCATCCGTTTCAAGTGGCGCTGTCAGCATCGGAAGACAGCGCCACTTGATCCGTCTTTGAACTGCACCCCAAAAGTTGGACAAAAGAACCAATGAAAGTAACCGCTCAATAAACCCGCGCCGTGACGATAGCGACGAAATGTGCGATACTTACCCATAGCAGTTGAAAAAACTGGAATCCAGAAAAACAAGCGAACTTGAAAAACTATGGAGAGAAGCGCATGACGATATGCAAATGCAACTTTGCACTTGTCCGACTACTGCTCCTTGGTCCAGAACATCATCTCCCGGTTTTTCTTTTTGCCCATACTGCCCGCCTTCTTGCAGGGATTCTCCCTGAGGTTGTAGTACCGAACCGCGTGGTTGAAGATGGCACTGAGCTGATTGTGGACCGTTTTCAGATACACCGGCGAGTAAGGCTTGTCATTCTCGTCCTTGTGGTTCAGCATCTCGTTCTGCCAGGTGATGATCTGCTGGGCGGTGATGTTACACATTTTCAGCCTGCCGAAGTAGGGCAGCAGCTTAGTACGGATGATGTGCTCCTTGGTAGCCCAGGTGTTCTCCTTGAGCCGGGTTTTCATATCCGCCGTGTAGAGGTCCACGAAACTCTTGAAGGTCATGTCCAGATCAGCGCTGGTCTTGTTGAGCTGTTCCCGCTCCCAGGCCTGCGCCTCTCGCTTGGTCTTGAAGCCCCGCTTTTGGGTCTGCTTGCGCTCGCCATTCCAGTCAGTGTACCGGTAGACTGCCCGCCAGGTGTTTGTCTTTTCTTCCTTATAGACTGCCATGATTAACCCTCCTTTCCCGTCTTGCCATAGCAAAACTTCTCCATGAAAAAGTTCCGATTGACCCGCCCGGAGATGGTCAGATAGCCCTTCTCACGGAGTTCGGCGTTGAGCTTATGGATCACCTTGTAGGCGTGGGACTTGGAGATACCCAGCTCCTGGGCCACTTCCTCCACGCGCATAAAGTTTTGTGCCTGCATTGAAAATACCTTCCTTTCTTCGTTGATGGCTGCTGCGGGTGGATATTGTGTTCCATAAATGCCTCCTCACTTTCGTCCGCCACTTTTTTCCCGGATGTATAACCAGAGATTGCGGCAGTTCTTTTTTATTTATTGATTCTAAGCTATTATGCTTAGCCTGTTGTCATTATACTAAGCATAATAGCTTATGTCAATCGGAGTACGCAAAATAAATTAAATAAAATTGTTTAGTATTCTCTTGACTTTACTAAGCATTTCTGCTACGCTTTTCCTAAGGACAACCAACGATTGGAGTTGATAATATGGCGATTGGCGAACGGATTCACTTTTTCCGCCTCTTGCGGGGGATGACACAGAAATATCTCGGCATGGCGCTGGGCTTCCCGGAGAAGTCCGCCGATGTGCGCCTTGCTCAGTATGAAACAGGATCAAGAACCCCAAAGACAGACCTTACCGCCGCCTTAGCCCAGGTACTGGATGTTTCTCCCCATGCCCTCTCCGTCCCGGACATAGACTCCTATGTGGGGCTGATGCACACCCTGTTTACCCTGGAGGACAACTACGGGCTCAAGATCAGCGAGATGGATGGAGAAGTCTGCTTGAAGGTTGATGTGCGGAAGAACAAGGATGCTGCCCGGCTGCACGAGATGCTCTGCTCCTGGCAGCAGGCCGCTGCCATGCTGGAGGCGGGCGAAATCTCCAAAGAGGATTACGACAAGTGGCGCTACCACTATCCGGAGTTTGACAAAGCCCAGACCTATGTGAAGGTGCCGCCCCAGGACCTCTTTTGACCCTCTCACTTGTAGGCCACGGGAGAGGCCGTTTGTTGCACAAAATAATAATAAAAAGAAAAAGAGAGCTAACTGACTAATCAAAATCAGTTAGCTCTCTTTTTATGAATAATGAAAAAATGTTGCCAAATCGTTGCCACAGAGGGCCTTAACCCCTCAAAAAACCAGTCATATCAGGCTTTTCCGGGCCTCTGAAATCATTCCCACTCTATGCTCGCCGGGGGTTTGGTGGTCACGTCCAAAACTACGCGGTTGACGTGGGGCACCTCGTTGACAATGCGCGCGGAAATCACCCGCACAACGTCATAGGGGATGCGCGCCCAGTCGGCGGTCATGAAGTCGTCGGTGGTTACCGCCCGCAAAGCCACCGTGTAGTCATAGGTGCGTTCGTCGCCCATGACGCCCACGCTGCGCACGCCGGTGAGCACCGTAAAATACTGGTGGATTTCCGCATCCAGGCCGGAGTTCTTGATTTCTTCGCGAAGGATGGCATCGGAAGCACGGACGATTTCCACCTTCTCCCGCTCCACTGCGCCAATCACGCGAATGGCCAATCCCGGACCTGGGAAGGGCTGGCGCCATACCAGGTCATGGGGCAGGCCCAGGGTTTCGCCAAGGGCGCGTACCTCATCCTTGAACAGCATGCGCAGCGGCTCGATGAGCTCGGTAAAGCCCAGTTCCTTGGGCAGGCCGCCCACATTGTGGTGGCTCTTGATGACCGCCGCACCGGTGGCCTGGCCGCTTTCAATCACGTCGGGATAAATGGTCCCTTGGGCAAAATAGTCCAGCTTGCCCAGCTTCTCCGCCTCGCGCTTGAATACGCGAATGAAGTCCCGGCCGATGATCTTGCGCTTCTGCTCGGGATCGGAAACGTCCCGCAAATCCGCGTAGAATTCCTCGGAGGCATCCACGGGAATGAAACGCACAGGGAAGGTTTTGCTGAACACCTCCGCTACTTGCTCACTCTCTCCCTTGCGCATGAAACCATGGTCCACATATACGCAGGTAAGCCGATCCCCAATGGCCTTGTAGATCAGCGCAGCCGCCACCGAAGAATCCACGCCGCCGGACAGCGCCAGCAATACCGTTCCCGTTTCGCCCACGGCTTCCCGGATATTGCGTACCGCCGTTTGCGCATAAGCCTCCATGGTCCAGTCGCCGACACATCCGCAAATATCCCGCAGGAAAGTTTGCAGCAATACCTTCCCTTCTTCGGAATGGGTTACCTCGGGATGGAATTGCACGCCATAGAACTGCTTTTCCGGGTTGGCCATGGCCGCCACCGGGCAGTTTTCCGCATGGGCAATGGCATGGAAGCCAGGCGGGCAAACCTTCACCTGGTAGGTATGGCTCATCCAGTTGCTGGAGGATTCACTCATGCCCTTCAGCAGGTTTTCACGGTCATCCATGGTCACACGGATGCGGCCGTATTCCCGCTTGGCCGCCTTCTCCACGGTACCGCCCAGCAAATGCGCCGTCAGCTGCATGCCATAGCAGATGCCCAGCACCGGAATCCCCAGTTCCCACACGCCCAGGTCGCACCGGGGCGCATCCTTTTCCAGCACGCTGGCCGGTCCGCCGCTCAGGATAATCCCCTTGGGCCCGATGGCGCGAATCTGCTCCACCGAGGCATGATAGGGCAATACTTCGGAATAAACCTTGCACTCCCGAACCCGCCGGGCAATCAGCTGGGTATACTGGCCGCCAAAGTCCAGGATCACAATCTTCTGCGTCTCCGCCATGACTTTACCCCCTTGTTGTCGTACCTCTCCTATTGTGCCACATTCCGCCAGCTTTCGCAAGGGGGGATTTCAACTGCAAAGCGGGTTTCACAAGGGCGCATAAACCATCTCGTCCTTTCCGCGCCGGCCTCGAATTAACGCACGGCACGCCGCCCTGGGCAATGGCGGTATCCGCCGTCGCATCAGCCAAGGCGCCTACGCTCGCAGGCCGATACCCGTTCCATCCGGTCGCCCTCCGCCCAAAAGATGCGGCCGGCAGAAAAAGCGCCCAAACGCTCTCCTGCAGCCATCTGCGAAAAGCGTTCAAGCGCCTTATAATAATGTCTGTTTCGTCACAGCGGTTCGCATGATTCCGCGCATTGCGCCGGTATCGCATGGCGGCAACCGCTTGTCCAGCATCCGCATGCCATAACGGAGCGGACACAATGCGTCATGGAAGTCCTACGAAGCGTACGGCTTTACCAGTTAACCTGCCAGCGTTCGCTGTACTGGCCGCTGGCCTTTTCCCCCGTCTGCGACGTCCCATGGTAAGCCGAAGCAGCCGCGCGCTCAGCCAGCAGGCGGTCAAAGGCCGCGCCATCCAGGGGAAGGGCCACGGGCACGTTGCCCTGCCACTGGGACAGGTACGCCGCGTTGGACAAGGTCAATTCCGCCAGGCCATCCGCGCCCGGGGAGAGCAACGGCGCGCCCTCCAGTATGGCATCGGCAAAGTTTTGCAGGATGCCCGCGTGGGCTGTTTCCTTTTCCTGAGGAACAAACTCCGTGTAGTCCATATCAATTCTGGCAAAGTTGGCTTCGGAGCCAAAGCGCACATCCCGCTCGTTCTGGCGCAGCTTCCACCACTTGAGCTTGCCTTCCTCCAGCACCAGCTTGCCCAGCGTGCCGGAAATTTCCAGACGATTGGTGCCGGGATATTCTCCGGTGCTGGTGATGAACAGTCCGGTGGCTCCGTTGGCGTAGCGGGTGAACAGCAGCGCCTCATCCTCCACTTCGATATGGTGATACTTGGCCACCTCGCACTGTGCGGTCACCGAAACCGGCATGCCGCAAATCCACTGCCACAGGTCGAGATTATGGGGCGCCTGGTTCAACAGCACGCCGCCGCCCTCCCCCGCCCAGGTCGCCCGCCAGGAGCCGGAATCATAATAGTGCTGGGTACGGTACCAGTTGGTAATAATCCATACGGTGCGCTTCATTTCCCCCAGCTCGCCGCCCTGCACGATTTCCCGCGCCCGGCGAAAAATGGGATTGGTCCGCTGGTTGAGCATAACGGCAAACACCTTACCGCTTTGCCGCGCCGTTTCCGCCAACGCCTCCGCCTTGGTCACGCTGACCTCCATGGGTTTTTCCACCAGCGTATGCAATCCTGCCCGCAGCGTAGCGGAGGCAATCTCCCCGTGGAGGGGGTGAGGCGTCGCCACCAAAGCGGCCTGCGCCACGCCCGCAGCCAGCAGTTCCCGGTAACCGGCAAAGCAGGGCACGTCCGGAAAACGCCGCCGGCTTTCCTCCAGGCGTTCCGGCTGGATGTCGCATACCGCGCCCAGCTCCAGCCCGCGGATTTTGCCCTCCGCCAGGCAGGTTGCATGGGCGGTGCCCATATTTCCAAAGCCGATCACCGCTACCTTGATGCCCGACATATGCTATCGCTCCTCACTGCTCAGCGGTTGCCGCCATACGTGCTGCTGGTATCGGCAAAAACAGCCTGGGTCGCCGTCTTGCGGCGGGAGGTCGCAACACGCTTCATCAGTTCCTCATAGAACAGATCCTCATCCAGGGGCAACGTGATCTTCTTGTCCAGGAAAGCGGAGAGGTGCATGGCGTTGGACAGGGTCAGGCCGTTGATGCCCTCGCTGCCATGGGCAATCAGAGGCGTCCCCCGCAGAATGGCTCCGCCCCAGGCATTGATGACGCCCACATGCTGCTCGTTCTTGCCGTCCGTCTCCACCGTCACCTCATGGGCAGGCATGGTAGCGAAGGGCGCCTTATTGGTCCGGCTCCATTCCGGTTCGGGCACCTCAAACTCCAGCACATGCAGCTGCCCGTCCTCCACCACCAGCTTGGCGCGGTCCAGCTGAATTTCAAAGCGGTTGGTACCATGGGCGTCGCCGGTGGTGGTTACAAACACGCCCGTAGCCCCATTGGCATACTCCACATAGGTGGTCACATCGTCTTCCACCTCGATGTCATGCCACTGGCCAAAATGCATCTGGGACAGCACGCTCACGGGCATGCCGCAAATCCATTGCCACAGGTCCAGCTGGTGCGGGCACTGATTCAGCAGCACGCCGCCGCCTTCCCCGGACCAGGTCGCGCGCCACGCGCCGGAATCGTAATACGCCTGCGGCCGATACCAGTCGGTGATAATCCAGTTTGTCCGGCGGATCTGGCCGTACGCCCCGGACTGTACCAGCTCCCGCATTTTGCGGTACACATGATTCGTGCGCTGATTGAACATCATGCCGAACACCACGTCGGGATGCTTGGCTGCTTCCTCGTTCATCTCCCGCACCTGCTTGGTATACACGCCGGCGGGCTTCTCCACCATTACATGGATGCCCCGCTGCATGCAGGCCATGGCGTAACGGGGATGATCGTAATGCGGCACACAGACCATGCAGGCGTCGATGCAGCCGCTGTCCAGCATGGCCAGCGCATCGTCAAAGTAGCGGATCTCCCCCGCCAAATTTTCCTTGCCCCAGGCCACGCGGTCGGGGTTGATATCCGCCACGGCCACCAGGTCAAAGTCCGGGCACTTGCCCTCCATGATGCTCTTCGCGTGACCGGAGCCCATATTGCCCAGGCCGATGATACCCAGCCGAATCTTCTTATCCATGCCATTGCGCTCCTTTCTTTATCAGGACGGCCCCTTACCGGAAGCCGCGGGAAACCAGGTAATCATAGCTGCGCTTGAGGCAGGCGACGGGGTCTTCCCCATGGCAGTCGTCCTGCTCCACCAGCATATATTGGGTGCCGCCGGCTTCCGCCTTTTCAAACACCCGGTCGAAGTTGATGTTGCCTTCCCCAATCACCGCCATGGAGCGACCGTAAGCATAGTCCTTGAGGTGGATGCACGGAATCCGTCCCGCCAGCTTTTCCAGCCATTGGGCCGGGTCTCCGCCCCCCGCCTGCACCCAGAAGGTATCCAGGGTGAAGCCCATCTGGTCGGCGGGCATGTCCTCCATCAGCTTCTCCAGCACCAGCTTGCCGTTGATTTTCTTGAACTCCTGGTCGTGGTTGTGATACATGAACAGCTTTCCGGCCTCCCGGATACGCTGTGCAACGGGCCGGTAGGTTTCCAGGAAATGCTCGTAGCAATCCGGGTCTTCCTTCTCATCAAAAGGATGCCAACCCAGGCCGATATAGCTGCACCCATAGGCGTCGTGGTCGGCAATGACCTGCTCCAATTCCCCGGTGAGCCGCGTCGCGGGCGTATGGGTCAACACGCAGGCCAAACCGTTGCGCTCCAGCTGCTCCTTCAGCCACCCGCCTTCAAAGGGACAGGTGCCGGACACCTGCACATACTGATACCCGATATCCGCAATCCTCCGCAGAGTTTCCGCAAACCCGTCCAGGGTCTGGCAGCTGTCCCGCACCGTGTACATTTGTGCGCCGATTCTCATCATGGTAAAAACGCGCTCCTTTCCTAGCGTCGGTTATTTCTTCCCTTCCCGGGGCTGCGTCTGCTCCCCCATGGGGCGAAGCTCCGGCAAACGCTCCCATAACCCGTTCTGCGCCCGTTCCCCCACGCCCGCGCGCGAGGGCATATCCGTCATCTCCTGCCGCAGCAGATCCTGCTCCCGGGTCAGGCGGCTGTAATCCTGGTTGGGCGCATGGCCGAAACGCTTTACGTAGTTCCGATAGAAGCTGGTATAATCCCCAAACCCCGCCGCGGCGGCGGCCTGGGTCGCCGGCAATCCGTTGCCCAGCAGTTGCCGGGCATACGCAACCCGCTTGCGGATGAGGTAATCCATCACGGTCATTCCCACCGTTTTGCGGAAAGTCAGGTTCAAATGGCTTTTGGAAATGAAATACCGCTCCGCCAGCCCGTCCAGGGTAATGCGCTCGGTAAAGTGCTCGTTGAGGTAGCCCGCCACCTGCTTGGCCACGCTCGGAGCGGGAACACTGGCGCGCTGCAGCATGGGAAGGCTACGCCGGCGAATCAGCCATCGCCCCAGCAGCGCCTCCGTAAACACCGGCACTAGCCGCCGCTGGAGTCCTTCCTCCATTTCGCTCAGGTCGTCATAAATGGCAAAGGCTTCCTCCATGCCCCAGGCCTGGGCATCCTCCATGATCCGAAGCGCCGGCGCGTCCTCCGCCGCCTCCAGCAGCAGCTTGCCGCGTTCCTTTCCCAGCATGCCGGGATCAAAGTGCAACGTCCACCGTTCATAGGGCGCGGCGGAATTTACCCGCACCCCATGAAATTCATTGGGCAGAATCAGCAGCATGGCGCCCGGCCGCAGCGTGCGCTCCACCCCGGAAAGCAGATAATCCACTTCACCCCGGATGAAATAATACAGCTCGTAAAACGGATGCGCATGGATCATGTACCCTTGGGAAGCCACCCGGCTCATGCTATGGGAAAAACTGTACATTTCCGCGTCCATATGGCACCCCTCCATGTACCTTCCTCCCCGCATACGCATTATAGCCTATTTGCAATCCTTCTGGCCACATTTTACATGAAAATCAGCATATTTGCAATGTTTCGGCATTCTTTTGCAATGCCTGCGCCCCCATGGCGTTCCCCGGCTCCCGTCCGCTCGGTGAAGCTCGCCTTTTTCGCGCCGCCGGAAGGGCTTGCCGCCGTCCGCAAGCCCTTGGGCCGCATGCCGTACTTGACGGCCAGCCCGTGAATTTTCCGCTTTTGCAACCGTCTTTCCGCCATGCTTTGCCATGAAAGTGGACTTCCAGCCCGTTTTTTTTCGCGTCCGCGGCCATTTTGCAGGGATGCGCGGGCCGAGGGCGTATTTTTACACCTATGAAGAATTCCCGGGCTGTACAATCCGGGCAGTTTCTAGTAAAATAATGCTGGTGGATTTTCACCTGCCACGAAACGTATAAGGAGAATGAAAAAGATGATGAAAAAATGCGTTGCCCTTCTCCTGGCGTTGCTCATGACGCTGTCCCTGTGCCCCGCTCTGGGGGAAAGCGCCGCTGAGGCGCTGGACTATGAAGAACTGGCCGCCTGGGTGCAAGGGTATAAGGATCGCGCGCTGGCCGCCGGCGCGCCTTTGAACGATCCCACCGAGGAGGCTGCGCACACCGAAGATGGCTATGCCTTTATTTATGAATTTGCAACCCTTTACATGGACCGCCCGGAAATGACCCAGGACAGCGTGGTGCAGGCCCTGGTCATCACTTCCTCCGACGAGGTAGGGCCGCGAGATACCCGCATCGACAACCTCTCCAGCGAGGTCATCGACGCCTTCTATGAGGAAAACCCCGACCTGGTGGGCGACAGCAGCTTCGCCGCCCTGTACGTCAGCGATACCATGCCCTCCGGCGCCATGTGGGGCTGGGTGCAACGGGACGGGCAGCGGATTCTCACCATCCAGTACGCGGTGCATGAACAGCTGTCCTCCGGCGGGGACGGTTACACCGACTGCGGGCTGGTGTACACCATCCAGAGCAACCTGGTGGCGGCCATCCGCGCCTATGGATTGAACGTGACCATCAGCGAGGACCAGGTGCGCAGCAACCTGGACGCCGTCCAGGAAGTCTGCGAAAAGAAGGATTACGCCCAGGTTCCCACCAGCGTAAACGGCGCGGAGCTGGATGTGTTCGGACGGGACGACCTGGTTTTCTCCGGGATGGATTTTCTTTCCCTCACCCCCGAGGCGGCGCAAGAGCGTCTGGGCGCGCCGCAGGAAGATAACTGGATGCAGGACGATAACGGCAGCTATCTGCGCGCCATGGAATTCACCACCTGCTCCTTGACCTTTGCCTACGACGCCCAGAAGGCCAACCCCAGGCTGGAGGTATTCACCATCGACATGGACGGCCTGGAAGGCCCGCGCTGCGTGCGGGTGGGCGATTCTCTCTCCAGCGTCATCAGCCGCTTCCGCAATGGCGAGGGCGAATATGACGGCGTAAGCCGCGAAGTGCTCTATGGGGACGGAACAAACGCCCCCTACGGTCTGGCCGAGTATGGCGCCGACGCTTCCGCCAGCCTGTGGTACGCCCTGAAGCTGGAGGACGGTCAGGTCATCGTGCTGTACATGGGCTTTTCCCAGATGTACCTCAACGACATCACCCTTTATGTAGACCATTGAGCGTACCTCCCACGGTTTTCCAGATAACGCAAGAAGGGGGCATGACTTACGAAGATTGATTTGACCTGCCCGGTGGAAATGTGGCGCGGCGAGCTACCCCGGGAGGATTATCCCGCCTGCGAACTCATCATGTTCAATCTTTCGGACAAGCTGGTAATTTCCTGCGAAGTAACCCTGCTGCTCCAGGGAAAAGACGGCGAGGAGCTGGAGCGGCTGATTTACCGCGCCCATGGCCTGGAGGGCCGCCCCCGCAGCACCTTCCCCATGGCCGTGCCGGTGGATAAGGAGCTGCACCCCGCGGGCATGGAAGTCATCATTGAAAAGGTCTGGTATGACGACAACGACGTCTGGCGTCGGGGCAAAGGCTCCCTGTGCGAGTACACCTCCAACGCCCTGCCCAACGGGCGCAATCTGGAATTGCTGCGTTTTGTAGCCGGCAGCAACGCCGTAGGATACCCGGAAACCCAGGACGGGGTCTGGGTCTGTATCTGCGGACGGCCTAATCCGCCCTATTTGCAGAACTGCGTGCGTTGTCAGCGTTCCCGGGAGCAAATCTTCGCCCGGTACAATAAAGAAGCCATTGAAAAGATTGCCGCCCAGCGCGACCAGCAGCTGGCCCTGAAAGCCAAGGCTGCCCGGGAGGACGCCTCCCGCCTTCAGCTGGAGCGCGAGCAGCAGTATGACAAAAAGAAAAAGAAGCAGCGCCGTACCGTAAAAATCGCCGTGATCTCCGTGGCCGCGGCAGCGGCGGCCTATGGCGTCATTTTCCACGGCATTCCTTACCTGCGCTACCAGGGTGCGGTAAGCGCCTTTGAAAACGGCGACTATGCCGGAGCGCAGAGCGTCTTTGCGGACATGGCCGGGTATGGCGACGCGGACGGCTACGTGCTCCGCTGTCGTTATGAAACCGCCCTACAACAGCTGGAGGCCGGAACGGAGGAGGACCTGACCCAAGCCGCCGCCGCCTTCCGGGAATTGAGCGACTTTGAAAACAGCGCCGCCTTCGCTCAGGAGGCCGACTACCGCCTGGGCAAGCTCCTGCTTTCCCAGGGCAAGGCGGAGGAAGCCTACGCGCTGTTCACCGCCCTGGGGGATTACGCGGACTGCGCGCAGCAGCTCCAGGCCTGCGATTATCTGCTGGCCAAGGAACAGCTTGACTTGGGAAATTACGCGGAAGCCCTGGCCGCCTTTGAAGCCCTGGGCGCATACAGCGACGCTCCCGCGCTGGCCCAGGAAGCCATGTACCAATGCGGCGTAGCCGCCCTGGAACAGTCCGACTGGGATAGCGCCATCCTTTTCCTCACCCAGACTTCCGGCTACCAGGATGCCGACGCGCTGCTGCCCCAGGCGCACTACGGCAAGGCCCTCGCCCTGCAAAAGGAAGGGGATTATACCCAGGCCGGCGAGCATTTCCTGGCCGCCGGCAGCTACCAGGACGCCCAGGAGCAGGCCATCGCCTGCATCTACGCCCCCGCCAAGGAAGCCATGGACAGCGGCGACTATGCCACCGCCGCCGAACTGTTCGGGAAAATTCCCGACTATGAGGACAGCGGCGAGCTGTACATTACCTGCGCCTACCAGGCGGCGCAAACCGCTATGAAGGATCAGGAGTACAACCGCGCCCTCACCCTGCTCAACACCATTCCGGAAACCTACGAGGACGTGTTCGACCTGAAGATGGATTGCCTCTACCTGCCCGGCGTGGCTGCCCTGGAAAAAGGCGACTACGACGCCGCCGTACAGTATCTCAGCCAGGTATCCACCTATAAGGACGGCGCGGACAAGCTGACGCAGGCCAAGCTGGGGCAGGCCGTCGCTCTCACCGACGCCGGCGACTACGATACGGCCATCGCATCCCTTTCCCTCCTGGGAGACGGCAAGGACGTAACGCAGGAATTGCAGCGGGCCAAGTACCTCAAAGCCGGCAAGCTGCTGGAGGAGAAGGACTGGGCCGCGGCCGCGGCGCTGTACGCGGAGCTGGCGGATTACAGCGACAGCAAAATCCGCTGGCAGGCCGCCGTCTACGGTCAGGCAGACGCCGCCTACACCGCCGGGGATTTCGCCTCCGCCCTGACGCTGTTCGCCTCCCTGGAGACGTACAGCGACGCGGCAAGCCGGGCGCAGCAGTGCGGCTATGAGCAGGCCCGGGAGCTGGCGGACGCCGGCCAGGGGCTGGAAGCCGCAGAACTGTTCGCCTCCCTGGGCGAATACAGCGACGCGCAGGATCAAGCCCGGCAGCTGTACTACCGCCTGGCCACCGAGGCCGCCAACAGCAATCAGATTCTCCATGCCGCGCGCCTGTACGCCAAAGCCGGCGACTATCAGGACGCCGCCACCCAGAGCCGCGCCTACTATGACGCCTATTACCAGGAAGCCTCCGTGGAAGCCGCCGACGCCATGAGCAACGAGGAATATGCCCTGGTGGTCACCCTGCTGGGCCATATGGACCTGACGGAGCTGCCCGAATCCTATGAGGGCCTGGACGATATGTATCAGGAAGCCAATTATCTTCAGGGCAACCTGCTCTATAACGCCGGTCAGCCCTACGCCGCTTTGCCCTATTACCGCGCCATTCCCGGGTACAAGGATGTGGACAGCCGCCTGGAGCGCAACTGCTACCAGATACTGGGCACCTGGCGCAACGACAACGGCGTAACCTTTGTGTTCCAGGAGGACGGCACCTGCGACCTGAACGGCGAGAAGCTCTACTTCCTGGTGGACAATTACACCATGGAAACGGGCCTGACCGCCGACGCCCTGAGCAATACGCACAAGGTCAGCTCCTTAAATGAAGACAGCCTGACCCTGCGGGATCTGCGCGGAAGCACCATCGTCACCTACAAAATGACCCGCGTCACCCCCGAGAGCACGGCGGATACCCAGGAGGAGCTTGTGGAACCGCCGGAGAGCTACGCGGTAACC
Organism: uncultured Oscillospiraceae bacterium; assembly: GCA_964540735.1. Classification (GTDB taxonomy): domain Bacteria; phylum Bacillota; class Clostridia; order Christensenellales; family Aristaeellaceae; genus Egerieenecus. The sequence goes on along the minus strand of CAZINY010000011.1, from coordinate 44,061 downwards.
GACGACTGACAAGGGAGGTTTCACCGTGGCCCCCGCCCGCAAAGACTATATCCCCGTTCTGGACGGCTATCGCGTTATCCTGGTTTTTCTGGTCAGTTGGTACCATATCTGGCAACAGAGCTGGCTAACCCCCCGGCTGCCCCTTGTGGGCAGCCTGGATTTTCTATTGCGTTCCGGCTACGTGCATGTGGACGGCATGATTCTGCTCAGCGGATTTCTGCTGTTCCTTCCCTGGGCCCGGCACATGCTGGAAGGGCGGCCCGCGCCGGACACCCGCGTATTTTATGAGCGGCGGGTTCAGCGCATTGTGCCCAGCTACTATGCCTTTACCCTGGGCATGCTGTTGCTGGTGGCTCTGCCCCACGGCCTGTACGCCACCCTACAGAACGCCGTGAAGGATGTTTTCCTGCACCTGACCTTCCTGCAGAACCAGGACGCCTACACGTACCTGAGCACGCCGCTGGGCGTGGCCAGCTGGACCATCGCGGTGGAGATGCAGTTCTACCTGATTTTCCCCTTGCTGGCCCGAAGCGCCTGCCGCCGCCCCACCGCTACCCTTGGGGGAATGATACTGGCCGGATTATGCTACCGCGGGTATCAGCTCTGGAGCCTGAGCGACTACAACCTGGTCGTGAATCAAATGCCCGGCTTCCTGGACGTATACGCCGCGGGCATGATCTGCGCCATGGCCTATGTGCGCCTGGAAAAAGGAGTGGGCCGGCGGGGATGGTTCCGGGCGTTGGCTACCCTGGGCCTGGCCGGGCTGCTGTGGGGACTCACGGCGCTGCTGCGGGTGCAGGCATCCTCCCCCACCAACGTCGCCATTCAAGCCGGGCAGATGGTCCGCCGTCCGCTCTTCGCGCTGCTGTACGGCGGTATTGCCCTGCTGCTGCCCTTCTGCCTGCGGCCGGTGCGCTTCCTTTTCGGCAACCGGGTCATGCATTTCCTGGCCGGGTTATCCATGAACTATTACCTGGCGCATCAATGCGTTGCCGTGGAGCTCAAGCGGCTGGGGTTCCCGCCCTCGGTGAGCGCCCAGCCCAACCAAGCCGGGGAACAGCCCTGGCAAACGCAATACACGCTGCTATGCTTCGGCCTCTCCCTGCTGTTGGCGCTGCTGCTTACCTATGCGGTGGAAAAACCCTGCGCCAAAGCGCTGGGCCGGGCATTCCGCAAATACAGAAACCGGAGGGAACATCCCATGAAAGATCCTCGCATGGTACAACTGGCCCATAACCTGGTCAACTATTCCTGCAAGCTGCAGCCCGGTGAAAAAATCTGGATTGAAGGCACGGGCGTGCCCCCGGAGTTTATGGCGCAGCTGGTGGAGGAGGCCTATGCCGCCGGCGGCGTCCCCTTTGTGAACCTGAAGGACCCCAAGGTGGAACGCGCCCTGGCCATGGGCTACACCGGCGAGCAGCTGGACTGGCTGGCTGCCGGAGACGGCAAGCGCATGGGCGAATGCCAGGCCTATATCGGCGTGCGGGCCGGGGACAACAGCTATGAAACCGGCGACGTGCCACAGGAACGCATGCGCCTGTACGCCCAGCGCTACGGCAACGTGGTACACGGCGGCATCCGTGTGCCGGACACCAAGTGGGTGGTGCTGCGCTATCCCGTGCCCGCCATGGCCCAGCAGGCCTGCATGAGCACCGAAGCCTTTGAGGATTACTATTTTCATGTGTGCAACCTGGATTACAGCCGCATGAGCCGCGCCATGGACGCGCTGGTAAAACGCATGGAAGCCACGGACCAGGTGCGCATTCTGGGCAAGGGCACGGACCTGCGCTTTTCCATCAAAGGGCTGCCCGCCATCAAATGCGCGGGCGAACTGAACATTCCTGACGGCGAGGTTTACACCGCGCCGGTAAACGGCAGCATCGAAGGCGAGATTACCTACAATACCCCCAGCCTGTATCAGGGCGTGACCTTTGAAAACATCCGCCTGGTCTTCCGGGAGGGCCGCATTGTGGAGGCAACCGCCAACGACACCCAGCGTCTGAACGAAATTCTGGACACGGACGAAGGCGCGCGCCGGGTGGGCGAATTTGCCATCGGCGTCAATCCCTACATTACCTCCGCCATGAAGGATACCCTCTTTGACGAGAAGATTGCCGGGTCCTTCCACTTCACGCCCGGCCGCTGCTATGACGAGTGCAGCAACGGCAACCAGTCCGCCATCCACTGGGACCTGGTCTGCATTCAGACCCCCGAGTACGGCGGCGGCGAAATGTACTTTGACGGAGAGCTTATCCGTAAGGACGGCCGCTTCGTTCCCGAGGATTTGCAGGGACTGAACCCCGAAAATCTCATGTAAGCCGTTTCTTGCCGGGCATGGCGCCATGGTTTTCTGCCCATGCCCGGCCTTTCCCTTCCCGGCGCGGGCAAACAATACGGCGGCGGCCGGTTGCGCTTCAAGCGCTTCCGGCCGCCGCCGTTTGTACGGAATCCACTGCGCTCCGTCTCCGTCATGCGGATTACACGCGCCAGCTTCCGGCAAAGTTTCTCCGCCGTCTGCCGGGAGAGAGCCAAGCATCCGCCGCAGGGCAACCCCCGGCCAAACGCCGCCAAGCGCGCCAGGCCCCGGCGCCTCATGATACGCCGCCTCCGTGCGCAAACCTGTACCGCATCTTCTCCGCAGTTTTTGCCCGTCTTCCCGTTGCAACCGCCCGCGGCTTATACCAACTGCTCCAGCAGCCAGAGCACCGCCAAATGCGCGGGATAAATGCCATACCCCACCCAGGCGGGCACGCGCAGGTCGCGCTTCCAGCGCAAGAGCATCAGCGGCAGCGCCAGAATCGCCAGCGCCTGCGTGCGCAGCCAGGGAGACAGCAACGTTCCGACCGCCCCGGAAAAGCGAAGCGGGATACCAAAGCATTCCGCCACGGTGCTGCTGGTGCTCCCCCAGTACAGGCAGAAAGCCGTCATCACCGCCGCCAGGGCCGGCCTGCTGCCCCGCGCCGCATACAGCAGCGTCACCAGCAGCACGCCCCGCCAGCCATAATCGCAGCCAAACCAAATCGCCGCGCACAGGCAGAGCACAAGCCCCAGGGCTGCCAATGCGCGTCCCGCCAGGCGCAAGGCAAGTCCCTGCCTCTCCCACGGCTTCTCCTCCACCGCCATCAGTCCCAGCAGCGCAAAGAACAGCGTCAGGAATATATTGGGCTCCCGCCAGCTGTGATTCAGGGCCACCATATAGAGCGGCTGGGAAACGACGCCTACCGCCAGGATACGCAGCGCATACCGCCAGGGATTGCGCGTATAGTGAAAGCCCACCACCATGCACCAGGCATACAGCGGGAAAGCGATGCGCCCCAGAATGCGCATCTCCGGCGCCTGGGGAAAAAGCATTTTTCCCATATGGTCAATCATCATGAAACACAGGGCGATGATCTTCAGCGCGCCCGTCGCGGTATTGCCAGCCAGCGGCGCATTTCGCAGTCCTCTTTGCGTAGACACGGGGCATTCCTCCGTTTTCTCCAAATTCAAGCAGCATTCAGCACCCATTCATCCATTCTTCACTTTTTCCGATTATCCTTTTTTCATCAACAAAGAGGAGGTGAGACCCATGACGCACTTTCATCAGGACACCCCGCCGGTGACCGCAATTCACCGCAGGCAGTTTTTCCCCTGTTTGGTGCTGGGAATACTGGCCCTGTCTCCTCTGCTGGTGCTGCCGTGGCTGAACACCTCCGCAGCCATCAGCGATGTGGATAAGCTGGATGCCTGGCCGCAGCAGGCGGCAGCGTTGGGACTGGTGCTGCAAAACCAGTCGGAAGAGGAGGAAGGCCTCTACGTGCTGGCTGTGATGGAAAGCAGCGCCGCCCAGACCATGGGCGTGGAAGCAGGCGATCTGTTGCTTTCCCTGGACGGCATAACGCTTTCCTCCTGCGACGAATTGGATGCGCTGCTGTCTGCAAGCCCCAATGCTTCCTCATTGACGTTTACCCTTCTGCGGGACGGCCAGGAACTCACCCTGGACCTCTCTTCCCCTCAAGGAACGTAAAACGCTTTGCTTCACGGAAAGGAGGTGGTAGGATGGTGAAAGGGAGGAGGGGATTCCCGCCTCCGGCTCAGGTATAGCCAAAAATCAGATAAACGCAACAACCTTCTTCATCCTTATCCTTAGAAACCCCTTTTTCTCCGCCCGTCACCCCCGTGGCGGCGGATTTTTTTTTCTTGCGCAATCGCCCTTCCGGGGCTTATACTGATAGATAAGGAAACCCCATGAAAGGAGATTTTTCCATGCATCTGCTGGTGGTGGACGACGAAGCCCGCATTCGCGAGCTGATCAAAAAATACGCAACCTTTGAGCATTATGAAGTAACCGAAGCGGAAAACGGCATGCAGGCGGTAGAACTGTGCCGGAAGCACAGCTTTGACCTGATCATCATGGATGTGATGATGCCTGACCTGGACGGCTTTTCGGCTTGCCGGGAAATACGCAAGCAAAGCTCCGTACCCATCCTGATGCTCAGCGCCCGCGGCGAGGAATACGATAAGCTCCACGGCTTTGAACTGGGCATCGACGATTATGTGGTCAAGCCTTTTTCCCCAAAAGAGCTGATGATGCGGGTGGCCGCCATTCTCAAGCGCAGCGGCGCCCAGGCGGAAGCCCGGGAAACCGTGGAAATCGGCGAACTGAAGGTGGACTTTACCGCGCGCCGGGTTACCCTGGGCGATCGCGTGCTGGAGCTGAGCCCCAAGGAATACGACCTGCTGTTCTACCTGGTACGCAACCGCGGCATTGCCCTCACCCGGGAAAAACTACTCTCGGAAATCTGGGGCTATGATTTCTTCGGGGACGACCGCACCCTGGACACGCATATCAAATTACTGCGCCGCCAGCTGGGCCCGTATGCCGACCGCATCACAACTTTGCGAGGGGTGGGCTACCGTTTTGAGCAGGAATAAATCCGCCTCCAAACCCCGCCAGAGCATCCAGCGCCAGGTGATGCTGTACCTGGTGCTGTTTGTGGTGCTGGTCATCGGCCTGCTGTGGCTGTTCCAAATCGTGCTGTTGGACGATTTCTACCGTTATTTCAAAACGCAGATGGTCCGCTCCTCCGGCGATATTCTGGCGCAGAACATGGACAACCCAGACCTTGACGCGCTGGCCAATCAGCTTTCCAATCAAAATTCCGTCTGCGTGCTCATCCTGGACGAAAACGAAGACGTGCTGATTTCCTGCGAGGCGTCCATCACCTGCCTGCTGCACAAGTTCAACGAACCGACGCTGGACTTTTTCTGCAAGCAAGCCGATGTGGATACCCAGCCGCGCCTGCGCCTGTATACCCTGGAGCATCCCCGCAACGACCGCTATGCCATCGACCGTTTCTCCGGTCGGGTACCCCCCAAGGAAATCAGCGCGCAAATGAGCCTGCTGTATACCCAGAAGGTATACCTGGCGGACGGTACTGCGCGGTACCTGCTGCTCAACGCGGTGATTTCCCCCCTGGACGCCACGGTAAGCACGCTGCGCTCCCAGCTGCTGCTCATCACCGTCATTGTGTTGCTGCTGGCGTTGCTGCTGGCCGCCATCCTTTCCCGTCACGTTTCCCGCCCCATCATCGAGACCAACCAGGCCGCCAAAGCCCTGGCGCGGGGGCGTTTTGAAAAACCCCGGCACGGCGATCATTACCGGGAGATCAGCGAACTCAACGATACCCTGGTCAAGGCTGCCGATGAGCTGAGCCAGGTGGAACACCTGCAACAGGAACTGATTGCCAATATCTCCCACGACCTTCGCACGCCGTTGACCATGATCGGCGGATACGCGGAGGTGATGCGGGATATTCCCGGAGAAAACTCTCCGGAAAACATGCAGATTATTATCGACGAAACCAGCCGTCTTTCCTCCCTGGTAACGGAGCTGTTGGATTTCAGCAAGCTGCAGGCGGGCACGCTGAAAATGGAGCCCAGCGTTTTCTCCCTGACTCAGGCTATATCCGCCATCCTCACCCGGTACAACAAGCTCAAGGAACAGGACGGCTACCAGATTCTCTTTAATCCCGCGGAGGATTGCAGCGTATACGCCGATGAAGGGCGCATCGGGCAGGTGGTGTACAACCTCATTAACAACGCGCTCACGTACACCGGCGAAGACAAGACCGTTTCCGTCACCCAAACCGTGGAGGGCGCGTACGTGCGCATCGCCATCCACGACAGCGGCAAGGGAATCCCCGCGGAGGAGATTCCCCTGATCTGGAACCGGTATTACCGGGCCAAGGAAAACCACAAGCGGGCGATTCAGGGCTCCGGGCTGGGATTGAGCATTGTGCGCAGCATTCTGGAAGCTCACAACGTCCCCTATGGCGTGGAAAGCCAGGAAGGCCAGGGCAGCACTTTCTGGTTCAAACTTCCCAAACGGGAACAGACAAGCTAAAGAAAAAAGCGCGGCCGCTTGATGAAACAAAGCGGCCGCGTTGCGTTTTACTTGGTTTTCCCGTGTTCCTTGGCATAAATGGCCATGGCGCATTCCAGACGCTTGCGCTCCATCTGGCATTCCAGATCATAGGGCTTGGAAATATCCCCATGGAAGGCGTGGGCGTTGGCCGCGCAGCCGCCGCTGCAGAAGAAGCGCGCCCAGCAATCCCGGCACTTCTCCTTGCTCAGCACATGGTTGGCCGCAAACTTCTTCTGAATCTCCCGATCAAAGGAGCCATCCAGCACGCTGCCCATGCGGAAGCCTTCCCGGCCCACAAACTGGTGGCAGGGATAAATATCCCCGTCCGGGGTAACGGCCACATATTCATTACCTGCGCCGCAGCCGGTGAGGCGCTTGCGCAGGCAGGGGCCGCCCGCCAGATCAATCATGAAGTGGAAAAAGTTGAACCACTTGCCGTTGGCCCGGCGATCCAGGTAGATCTGGGCCAGACGGTCATACTCGGCCATGATTTGGGGCAGGTCCTCCTCCTTGAGCGCGTACTCGCAACCGGGGTCCGTGACCACCGGCTCCACGGAAATCTGCTCAAAGCCCTGATCCGCCAGGAACAGCACGTCATTGCCAAAGTCCTTGTTGTAGCCGGTAAAGGTGCCGCGGACGTAGTATTGCTTCTGTCCCCGCTTCTCCGCGAAGCGCTTGGCCTTTTCGGCGATGAGCTCATAGCTGCCCTTCCCATTGGCTGTGGGGCGCATGCGGTCGTGGACCTCCGGCCGGCCGTCCATGGAGATGACCACGTTATCCATTTCCTTGTTCAGGAAATCCATGATTTCCTCGGTCATGGCCACGCAGTTGGTGGTGGTGGTGAACTTGAAGTGCTTGTTCTTCTCCTTCTCAATGCTGCGGCCGTATTCCACCAGCCGCTTGATAACGGGGAAGTTCATCAGCGGTTCCCCGCCGAAAAAGTCCACCTCCAGGTTCACCCGCTTGCCGCTCTTTTCCACCAGCCAATCCAGGGCCGCCTTGCCCACCTCATAGGGCAGCAGCTTGCGCTCGCCCATGCAAAAGTCTCCCGTGGCGGCAAAGCAGTACTTGCAGCGCAGGTTGCAGTCATGGGCCGCGTGGAGGCACATGGCCTTTACCACCCCCGGCTCCTGGAGCTCAATATCCCCATAATCGTCCGGGGCGTTCAGGGCGCCCAGCTCCTCCAGCTGGCGCAGCTCAGCCACCACTTCTTCCAACTCCTCCCGGCTGTAACGGTCCGACAGGGTCTGGACGATTTCCTCGGGCGTATGGTCATTCCATAGGGACAGCACGTCGTACGCCGTCTCATCAATGGCATGCACCGCGCCGCTGCCCACATCCAGCATCATGGGTTGCCCCACGGCCTTAAACGTATGAATCAAAGCCAATTCCTCCGCTCATGCTCACATGAAAAAAGGCAGGAGCCCGCCCCTGCCCTATGCAGATATACCAGGGTTGCTTATTTGCCGAAGGTACGGTTCAGCTTACCTTCGTTGCCCGCCAGCACCGCGTTGTTCTCCTTGTTGGCGCAGGACTGGTTGGCCACGGTGCAGCTGGTCTTGCAGGCGCTCTGGCAGGAAGCCTGGCACTCGCCGCAGCCACCGTGCACCAGGGACTGCTTCAGGCAAGGATTCTGGATGGTTTCAATATGCTTCATGAGAACATTCCTCCGTTTATAATATGGGAATATGTGTATTATACAACGTTTCCCCGCATCTTGCAATCATTTCGGAGAAATATTCGACAGGATCATGCCCACAATGCCGCCTCCGGCCACGCCCATGGCCAGATCGGCCACGTAGGAAGAGAACGCCGCCTGCTGGCCGGAAAGGATGGCATACAGCGCCACCCCCAGTCCCATGTAGCCCAGGCCCACCGCCGCGCCGCGCATGAGTCCCTTCTCCCCGCCGCGGCCTACGGCGCTCCACACGCCCAGGGCGATAGAGAGCAGCTTCAGCACCTGGTTGAACACCCGAATCACGCCGTCGGAAGGTTTCACCCACTGCATGAGCAAGGAAAACAGGGCCACGCCCACCAGGGTCGTCAGGACGCTGACGCCCAAGCCACGCAATAAGCGTCCCAGGCTTTTCGTATTCCGACGCGTATGTTTCCGATGGGCCGCCGCCCGGGTCTGTGTCATAGGCTTCATCCTCCCGCCATTGTTTGTCAACCTGATGTATGCAAAAACGGTGGCAGGTATACCATGCCAACAAAAAACGGGAAGCGGCGTTCGTACCGCTTCCCGAAATGACCGTGCCTGCCTCAGGGCTGCTTGCCGATGTAGGCCAGGATGCCGCCGTCCACATACAGGATGTGTCCGTTGACAAAGTTGCTGGCGTCGCTGGCCAGGAACACCGCCGGCGCGCCCAGGTCCTCCGCCTCGCCCCAACGGTTGGCAGGGGTCTTGGCGCGAATGAAGCTGTCAAAGGGATGCATGCTGCCGTCGGGCTGCTTCTCCCGCAGCGGCGCGGTCTGGCGCGTAGCGATGTAGCCCGGGCCAATGCCGTTGCACTGGATGTTGTACTGGCCGTACTCGGAGCAAATGTTCCGGGTGAGCATCTTCAGGCCGCCCTTGGCCGCCGCGTACGCGGAAACGGTCTCGCGGCCCAGTTCGCTCATCATGGAGCAGATGTTGATGATCTTGCCGTGGCCCTTCTTGATCATGGAGGGGATAACGGCCTTGGACACGATGAAGGGGGCGTTCAGGTCCACGTCGATGACCTGACGGAACTGCTCGGCGGTCATCTCCGTCATGGGAATGCGCTTGATAATGCCGGCGTTGTTCACCAGAATATCAATGACGCCCACCTCGCGCTCCACCTGGGCCACAAAGGCATTCACCGCCTGCTCGTCGGTCACGTCGCAGACATAGCCATGGGCCTTGATGCCTTTCTCGGCGTAGGAAGCCAGGCCCTTGTCCACCAGCTCCTGCTTGATATCATTGAACACGATGGTAGCGCCCGCCTCGCTCATGGCGCAGGCGATGGCAAAACCAATGCCGTAGCTGGCGCCGGTGATGAGAGCAACCTTGCCCTTCAGGGAGAAAGAATCCATAACGTTCATATGCCATACTCCTTTCTTTTGGGTCCGTGTGGGGGGGTGTTTACTTCAGGTCCTGCATGGCGCAGCCGTCCATGTCGTCGAAGTCCTGATTCTCGCCGGCCATGCCCCAGATGAAGGTATACGCCTGGGTGCCGGACCCGCTGTGAATGCTCCAGGAGGGAGAGATCACCGCTTCCTCGTTGCGTACCACAATGTGACGGGTCTCCGTGGGTTCGCCCATGTAATGCATCACAAAGGCGTCCTCCGGCAGGTCGAAATACAGATAGACTTCCATGCGGCGGTCATGGGTGTGGCAGGGCATGGTATTCCACACGCTGCCGGGTCGCAGGGTGGTCATGCCCATGACCAGCTGGCAGCTCTCCACCTGTCCGGGCAGGATGTACTTGCAGATATTGCGGTGGTTGCTCTGCTCCAGGCTGCCCAGCTCCACGTTCACGCAGTCCTCCGGGCGGATGTACACCGTCGGATAGGCCTTATGGGCCGGGGTGCTGTTGAAGTAGAACTTGGCCGGCTTGGCGGCGTCCACGCTCTCCAGCACGATGTCCTTGCAGCCGCGGCCCACATAGATGCCGTCCCGGTGCCGCAGGGTGTATACCGTACCGTCCACGGTCACCTTGCCCTCGCCGCCGATATTGATGATGCCCATTTCCCGCCGCTGCAGGAAATATTCCGCCCGCAGCTCCTCCCCTGCCGCCAGGGTCAGGGCCGCCTGTACGGGCATGGCCGCGCCGGTGATGATCCGGTCAATGTGGCTGTACACCATCTTCACTTCATCGGGACGAAACAGGTCCTGAATCAGGAATTCCTCCCGCAGCCGCGCGGTATCGTAGGTCTTTACGTCCCGGGGAGAGGACGCCGTGCGAAGCTCCATGAAAAACCCTCCTTTGCGTTCTGAAAGCGCTTACAGTTTTGGGTGCACAGAAAAATGCAGCGCACACATTCTTCTTTATGTCCTATTGTAAACCATTTTCCACCATTTGAAAAGAGGAAAAGCGGGCAAAATCCGATTGTCAAAAAAGTAATTTGCGCAAAAAAAGGGAGAGGCCGCCGAGCCCGGCAGGCATCTCCCTTTGGATACTTTTTCAGAACAGATCCGCAGCCTTCTCGATCGCCTCCTGCTGCGCCTGGAGCAGCGCCTCGAAGCGAGTGCGGTACTCCGCAGCGGCAGCCTTCAGCTCCGTCACCTGACGGTTGAGACTGTCGCGCTCGTTTTGGAGGTTCTTCAACTGGCTGTCCGCCTGAGCCTGCGCCTTGGCAATGATCTCCGCAGCCTGCTTCTCGGCGGCGGCGATGGTTTCCGCCTTGACTTTCTGGGCCATTTCCAGAATTTCCTGCAAGGCGCCGGTAGCGTCGGGCGTCACCGCAGGCGCGGGCGCGGGTGCAGGCGCGGCCGCAGGCCGCTTGGCCTGCGCGCTCATAAGCTGCTGCTGCAGGGACTGAATCTGGTCCTGCTGCGCTACCATCTCGTCGCAGATAGCGTCCAGGAACTCGTCCACCTCTTGCTGGTCGTAGCCCCGGGGTTTGATTTTGAATTCCTTGCTTTCGATCATTTCAACGGTGATTTGCATGGTGTGATGCTCCTTTCCGTACTGCGTAGCCGGCTTGATACCTGGCTTATTTTTTACGAAAAACCTCCAGAAGAATGGGAATGCGATCCTTTTTGGTCGGCGTGCCGGCCTCCTGCAGCCTGACGCGCCCAAATCCCCGCACCGAAAGCAGATCGCCGGCTTTCAGCGGATAATCCGTGCGTTCCGTGGGACGGTGGTTGACCTGCACCAACCCCTGGCGAATCCATTCTGCCGCCTTGCTCCTGGATGTGCGCAGGCCGCTGGACAGCACGCTGTCCAGCCGCAGGGAAGCCACGGTATCCCGCATCTCCTCGCCTTTGGGCGGCGTCAAAGCGGGAGCTTCCTCCAGCAGGCGAACCGATACCGCCGCGCTTCCCACGCGCGTCAGCTCCATGGGCAAGCGCTGAGCAAGCTCAGGCATCGCCCGCACATAAGCGCGCCCCGGCGTCAGCACCAGATCGCCCAGCATTTCCCGCTCCATGCCCAAGGCCATCAGGCTGCCCAGCAAATCCCGATGATCCACGGCGGCGAAGCGCTGATTCCAGTCCACCTGCAGCCATTTGCCGGTGAAGCATGGCGGTTCGCCCTGCGGGCAGAAGCAGCACTGAACGCGCTCCGCTTCCGGCCAGCCGCCGTCAAAAACCGCATCCACGCCGTTTTCCGCAGCGCATCGCATGGCCATGTCCCGCTCCTCCGCGGACAGGAACCGGCTGCACAGCGGCTGCCAGCGTTCTCCGGCACGCCGGGCCAGCTCGGACAAGCGGACCCGAAGGGCCTGCGTTTCGTCCCCCTTCACAGAATCACCCGCAGCATGCTCAGCAGATAGCGCACCAGTTCCACCAGCAGCCAGGCCACCAGGGGGGACCAGTCCAGGATCTGCCACCGGGGCGGCAGTTTTTCCACCAGAATCCTGCGAATGGGGTTCAGCACGGGCTCCACGATTTTCCGCAGCAGTTCTGTCCAACGGTTTGCCGTAGGACGGAGCCAGCTCATGGCCACATATATCAGCAGGGCCACGTCGAAAAGCCACAGAACCAGATACAGCAACCGAAACACCAGGTCGATCATGGGCACACTCCTTTGTTACTGCGCATAGGAGGCAGCGCCAAAGCCGCCGTACGCGCCGTAGCCGCTCCCTTGATAGCCGCCGTTCCGGCCATAGGATGCATCATAGCTGGCGCCCTGGTCATAGCCGCCGTAGCCGGCGGCCATGCGGCCGCCCTGGTCGTACGCGGGATCATAGCCTTCCAGGCCGCCCTGCGCGCCATAGGGATCGTTCTGCTCCTCCGTATGCCGGCCGCTGCGGCGGCGGACGCCCTCATCCGCCCGGCGGTCGCTCATGCGGCGGATGTATACGTCCGCCATCACCTGCACCGTAGGCGGCGCAATCAGGTAGGCGCACTTGATATTGGTAATCTTCGTGATGGAGCAGCCCAGCGTATAGGCCGCGCCGGACAGCATGTCGATACAGCGGATAATTTCCGCCTCATTGGAAATGCTCTCCGTATTCACGATCACGGATTCGCCGTTTTTCATAAACTCAATGATGCGGTAGCAGGCCTGGAACGAAACCAGCTGCGTAATCCGCTCCACATGGGCGTACGCCCGGGTACCGTCCACATAATGTCCGGGCATGAAGCTGATATTGTCCGGCACTTGCTGCTGCGCGGGCTGCTGCTGCCAGTTGTCCGGCGTCCAGCCGTAATTGTTCTGAAACTGTTGGGTGTAGCCCTGCTGGGGGGCGGACTGGAACTGCTGGGTATAGCCCTGCTGTACGGGAGGCGTCTGGAACTGCTGGGTATAGCCCGTGGAAGCCGGCGCGGACTGGAACTGCTGGGTATAGCCCTGCTGCGCGGGAGGCGTCTGGAATTGCTGGGTATAACCCTGCTGCATGGGCTGCGCCTGGAACTGCTGGGTATAGCCCTGCTGCATGGCCCCGGTATTGATCTGACCGGTATAGCCCGCCTGCCCCTCGGGGGACGCTCCCTGATTCGCGGCCTGCTGCGCGGCTTCTTCCTTCATGGCGGCCATTTTCTGGGTGCGCTCCTGACGTGCCGCGACGCCGGGATAATATCCGCTGGCGCCGCCGTTGCCCAGGTCAGAATAGGGCTTGTCCTTGGGCGCGAAAATCTCTGCGCCCTTCCCCTTCACCCAGTCCATGGCCCGATTGGTCAAATCCTTCCAAGACATTTGCGTTCCTCCCATGCTTCCTTGGTCTCAGCCCCGAGGGCCAAGCAGCGCGGAACCAATCCGCACCAGCGTAGCGCCATGAGCGGCCGCCAGGTCGTAATCCCCGGACATGCCCATGGACAACTCCCGCATTTCAATGCCGTCCATCCCTTCGTCGCGTACCTGTTCAAACAAGCGGCGCATGGCGGCAAACAAACCGGACAACCGCTCCCGATCCTCCAGGTTGGGCATCACCGCCATCAGGCCCTCCACATGAAGGCCCGGCAGGTGATTCACCTGGCGGAGGAAAGGCAGCACCTCCTGGGGAAGGATGCCGCCCTTCTGCGGCTCCCCCACGGGACTGACCTGAACCAGTACGGGCATGACCCGGCCGCGCTTCTGCGCCTGCCGGTCAATCTCCATGGCCAGTGACAGCCTGTCCAGCGAATGAATCAAGCATACATCCTCTATTATATATTTAACCTTGTTCGATTGCAACTGTCCAATGAGGTGAATTTGGAAAAAGTCTTTCAGAAAAGGCAGTTTTTCTCGAATTTCCTGCACACGGTTCTCGCCAATCTCCAGAATACCCGCCTGGCGCAGGGGAAGAATTTCCTCCGCCGGGTGGGTTTTCGTCACCGCCAGCACCTTCGGCAGGGGATACCGACCCTCGCTGGCCGCCGCCATCCGTTCCCGGATGGCCGCAAGCCTTGCCGCCAACGCCTCCGCCCGCTCCATTTCCACGCGCCTCTTTTCTTAGAAAAGCCGGACCGTCTGGCCCTCGTACAGCAGCCCCTGCTGAATGGCCTCCACATAAACATCGTCCCCATCCCGCAGGAGGATATTCACCGGGATGAAGCCCTGGGAATTTCCGTTGACCACCACCACGCCGTCCATTTCGTCCTGCTGTAAAATAGCCCGGGACGGCACCTTGAGGCTGGTGATGTATTCTCCGACTTCGGCGGTGCAGGTGCGCATGTACAGCACCGGTTCCACCGGCGCGGAAACCTGGAAGCGCACCAGCAGTTCGCCGCCCGTGCGGGTGGAGGAAACCACCGTGGCCATCACGTGGGTATCCTCAAATTTCTCCAGCATCAGCTCGTAACTCTGGCCGTCCACCGGCGTCCAGTTGGTATCCTTCACCAGGAGCAGCACGCCCCAGGTGCCATCCTGCACGGTGCGGTAAATGGTAGTTTTGCCTTTCTGCGTAGTGCTGAGCTCCGGCTTTTGCCCGTTGTACATCTGACGCACTTCCGCAGGGGTAAACCCAAGGTAGGTGTTCATGTTCAGGCCGTACTCATAGCCGTCGGAATAAAAGCTCACAATGCATTCCTGGGTCGCGATATACCGTTTGGTCCAGCTGGCAATGCGCTGCTCCTGGGCGCGTTCGTCGTCGTAGAGGCGGCTCAAGCGCTGGTCCGTGTTGTACTTCTCCTGCAGGTATTGTTGACGCGCGGTGATCGCCGCATCCAGGAGGCTTTCCTGATTGAGCATATTGCCGTCGATACCGCCAATCATCTGGCGGATTTCCTTCGCCCGCTCCACCACGTCGGAATCCAGGCGGTCCAGCTGCGCGTCCGCCGTGGAATCTTCGGCAATCAGCGTCTGCTGGTATTCCTTGATCTGATCCCGGTAGTTTTGCAGCGTAACGCTCTCCTGGCTGTTATAGCCGGAAGAATACACCTCGCACAGGCTCGTCTGGCTGTATACCACGCTGCCTTCCTGCGCCAGATAATCCACGCTGGTAACGCCCTCGGCGTCATAGGGCACCTCGTCCCGGACGATCAGAGCGTCGCCTTTATAGCGCGACCCCAGGGTTCCCGCCTCCACCGTGGCATAGGGCGAAGCCTCGGGAACAAAGGTGGTATACAGATACCAGGCCACAAATCCCAAGGCCGCCGCCACCAGCAGCAGCTGAAAAAAGTTTAAGCCCTTTTTCCCCTTCTCCGGGGATTTGGAGGGCGTCATTTGATACATGCTTAACCTCCTCGCCACGGTATGCTAGGAACGTTCCTGACGGCTTTCCTCGCTCTGGCGCAGCCAGGCCAGAATGCGCCGCTCCACGCGGCTCACCTGCATCTGGCTTACGCCCAGGCGTGCCGCGGTTTCCCGCTGGCCCAGCCGATGGATATAGCGCAGCTCCAGCAGCCGCCGCTCCGTCGGCGTTACCTGGCTGAAAACCCACTCCAGCCAGGCCCGGTCCTCTACCCGTTCATAGCCCCGCTCCGTCTCCCCCAGGAAATCCCCCAGGGAAGCTCCGTCCGCCTCGTCGCTCACCGCGCCGTCCATGGATACCACTTCGGAGGCGGCCCGGGCGTCCAGCAGCGCCAGCAGCTCGTCATCGCTGAGCTTCATGGCGCGGGCCAGCTCCCGCATGGAAGGCTCCCGCTGCAATTGCTGGAGCAGCTCGTCCCGCACCTTTTGCAGCCGGAAAAGCATGGAACGGCTGTCCCGGTTCATGCGCAGCAGGCTGCCGCGATCCCGCAAATAATTGCGAACCTCACCGGCGATGGTGGGCGTGGCAAAGGTGGAAAATTTCAATCCCCGCTGGGGTTCAAAGCGCTCAATGGCCTTCATCAGCGCCATGGCGGCCACCTGTTCCAGATCCTCCTGCTCCACGCCACGGCCGGTAAACTTCCGGGCAATGGCCCGGCTCAGGGGCAGGTATCCCTCCACCAGCTCCGCCATCACGGCGGGGGAAGGCGACGAAGCGTAACTGTTGAGCAGCGGCGTCAAATATGTCTCATTCATGGCCACCTCACGCGAGCGCCTTGGGCACCGCCAGCTCCACCCGCTCCACCACCCCGTCCGCGCGGGTATGAAGCAAAACCTCCGGAATCAAGGTTTCCAGCACCGCCCGGGAAAGCTCCAGCTCCTCGGGAGAGCTTCCAGCGCCGCCGTCCAGCTCCGCTTGCAGCACCACCCGCAACCTGCTCCCCTCGCTCCACGCCTCCAGACGCAGGCTGTGCGCAGCCGCGCCCTGGTGCATCAAACAGTCGCAGGCTTCGTCCGCCGCCTGGCGCAGGTCGTCCAGGGTATCCATGTCCAGGTCGTTGACCAGCGCCAATCCGCCCAGGGCCGTGCGGATTACCAGCACATACGCCCGCTGGGCAGGGACAGTCAGCGTTACGCGCTCATTCATCAGGGCGGGGCCTCCTTCGTTGCTGATGCATTATATTACCACATCCGCCACCATTTTTGCAAGCAGCAGGGCCAGCACCGCCAGCATCATCCAGCGGATGATGCCAACGCCTCTTTTCAACGTCATGGACGCGCCCAGCAGGTTGCCCGCCACCGCGCAAGCCGCCGCGGGAATCCCCAGGCCAAAAAGCACGTTTCCCGAGAGCACCATAGCGATGAGCGCCGCGGCATTGCTGGCCAGATTTACCAGCTTCGCCGTACCGCTGGCCAGCACCGCCTCCAGGCCCAGGATCATGGTAAACATGAGGATCAGGAACGTGCCCGTTCCGGGGCCCACCAGCCCGTCATAGAAGCCCACCAGCAATCCGATGCCAAAGGCGGCAGGGAGCTTCCCTCCGCCTGACACCAGCACCCTGCCCACCAATTCCTTTTTCCGCCGGAGCACCACCGCCGCCACCAGCGGAATGGCGGCGATCATCATGATTCGCACGGTATTCTCCGGGATGGTTTGCAACACTCCCGCGCCCAGCCAGCTCCCCGGGAAGGCGCCCAGGGCCGCCAGCAGCGCCACGCGCATGTCCACCCGATGTCCCGCCATGAACCGCCCGGAGGCCGCTACCGTACCCAAACAGGCGGAAAGCTTGTTGGTACCCGCGGCCATCACCGGGGAAAGCCCCGCCAGATAATACGCCGGGAGGCTAATCAGCCCGCCGCCCCCCGCCACGCTGTCCACAAACCCCGCCAGGAAGCACAGCGGGCAGATAATCGCAAACATTTGCCAGGTAATGGCCATGGCCACTCGCGCCCTCTTTCGTGCAATCTCATGATACGAACACAGAAAAAGCAAGGAAGCGCGAAAGCGCACAGCTTTCGCACCCCCCTGATGCTTCTCCCCTTTAGTTGACAAACTCCCCGTAAATGGCGCGGATGGTAGCCTCAAAATCCTTGTCATCCACGCCCACAATAATGGACAACTCGCTGGAGCCCTGGTCGATCATGCGCACGTTGATTCCCGCCCGGGACATGGAGGAGAACAGGCGCGCAGCGGTACCGCAGTTATGCACCATGCCGCGGCCTACCGTGGCAATCAGGGACATGTTGTCATGCACGGTGAGGGCGTCCGGTTCCACCGATTCCATGATCCGGTGCAGCACTTCTTCCCGGCGGGGCGCCAGGGCGTCCCCGGCCACCACCACGCTCATGGTATCAATGCCCGTGGGCAGGTGCTCGAAGGAAATGCCCGCGTCCTCCAGCACGGAAAGGACCTTCCGGCCAAATCCCAGCTCACTGTTCATCATGGCCTTTTCCACGAAGATAACGCTGAACCCCTTGCGCCCGGCGATACCGGTAATGGTGGGGGTGTCCGTTTCCTCGGGCATATCCAGGCTGATAAGGGTGCCGGGATGCTCCGGGCAGTTGGTGTTGCGAATATTGGTGGGAATGCCGGCCCGGTGCACCGGGAACATGGCGTCCTCATGGAGCACGGAAGCGCCCATGTAGCTCAGCTCCCGAAGCTCCTTGTACGTAATGGAACGGATTTCCCGGGGATGTTCCACCACCCGGGGATCGGCGGTGAGGAAGCCGGATACGTCCGTCCAGTTTTCATACATGTCCGCGCCCGCGGCTCGGGCCACAATGGAACCGGTCACGTCGCTGCCGCCCCGGCTGAAGGTATGCACCCGGCCGTCGGGCATGCTGCCGAAAAAGCCCGGCACCACCGTGGGTTCTCCGTCAGCCAGCAGCCGGGACAAGGTACACTGGGTGCGCTCCGCGTCAAAGCGGCCGTTTTCGTCAAAGAAGATGCCCTGCGTGGGGTCCAGGAACCGCCAGCCCAGGTAATCCGCCAACAGCAGGCCGCTGAGGTATTCGCCCCGGCTGGCGCACCAGTCCATGCTGGCGCCTCCGCCGATGCCCGCGTCCACCTCGTCCAGGGCCGCGCCCAGATCCAGCCCCAGGCCCAGCTCCTCGGCAATATCCATGTACCGCGCGGCAATCTTGTCGAAGGTTTCCTGATAGTCCTCGCCGGCCGCCGCCTGACGGTGGCACAGGTAAAGCAGGTCGGTAACCTTTTCATCTTCCTTGAAGCGGCGCCCGGGCGCGGAAGGCACCGCATAGCGCCGGCCCGGGTCCATGGACAGAATGCGGCGGACCTTGGCGAACTGCTCCGCGTCCGCCAGGGAACTGCCGCCAAACTTGGTGACGATCTTCTTCACGGGAATTCCCTCCCACGTTTCTTCCAAGATACAGGTAAACGAAGTACATGATACAAGCCGTTGGGGCAAAAGTCAATCCGCCTCCCGGAAAAAGTCACAAGAAAAGCAAACCGCCCTTCCCGCGCCTCATCCCTCCGGGGCAAAACGCGCCAGCTCCACCACATCCTGATACGCGCCCGCGCGGAAAATCTCGCCCCGCAGCAGCCCTTCCCGGACAAAGCCGTTTTTTTCGTAGCAGCGGATTGCCGCGGCGTTGAAGGCAAAGACGCTCACCTTCAGCTTATGCAGGTTCATCTCGGAAAAGGCAAAATCACACAAAAGCCCCAGGGCTTCCGTGCCATAGCCCCGGCCCCGGTAGGGCGCGCCGATCATCATGCCGATTTCCCCCAGGCGGTTTTTCCAATCCACCCGGGTCAACCCGCAGCGGCCCACCAGGTCTCCGCTGCCATCCTCCACCGCAAACTGGTATTCGCCGCGGGTATAGCTGCTCTGCTGGTCCAGCCAGCGCCGTTCGTCCTCGTAGGACGCCGGAAGGGGAATCCCGGCCAGCATGTCCCGAAGGGTAGCGTAATCGTTCACAAAGGCATGGTTCGCGTCCAGGTCGCTTTGCTCAAAAGCCCGTAGGCGCACAAGCCGTCCCTCAATCATGTCCTACCTCCCAATCCTTTTCCCGGCGCGCGTTGCCTTGCGTATAGTATGTTCGCGCCTGCCGGGACGTATGCTCCGGATCACTCCAGGTGCTCAAACAGATCGTTCTTTTCGGTATCCGGCCCCACAGTAGAGGAAAACAGCCCGAACAGGCTATTGTCATACGCTCCGCCATCCAGCACAGCCCAGGTTTTATGCTGCTGGCTGGTGTGACAGGCATAGGCGCGGCGGGCCACTTCCTGGGCCGTCATCCCGCCGAAGGCGTCCAAGGGCTGATGCCAGTCCATGGACAAGGTGTTTTCCTCCCACAGATGGATATACACCTTGGGCACCTGCCATGCGCCATAGGTTTCCACCGTGGCGATGAACTGCGTGGGGTCCGCCGCCAGCTCCACCGCCTTGCGCGCCGCGTCCGAGACCGCCTGATGCGCGCCGTGGCCATATTCCCCGTGCTTGTCGTGGGCCACCACCACCTGGGGCTTGTACTGCCGGTACAGGTCGCACACGTCCCGGTACAGGTACTGCCGGTTCCAGTACTTGTACATTTCCTGCAAGGAGGAGGTGTAGTAGTCCACATACCCGGCAAATACCGGATAGGCCCGCACGCCGCAGGTCCACAGGCTGTCCAGCAGTTCCAGGCGGCGATGATAGGCGTTGTAGGCGAAGCAGACCACCAGGCATTCCTTCTGGCGCTCCCCCGCATAGTAAGGCAGCAGGCCGCCAAACCACAGCACTTCATCGTCCGGATGCGCGGAAAGCAGCATCAAATCCACCTGCTCTGCCGGTTCCCGCCACACCTGCACCGTTTCCGGCAACTCCCCCAGGCCGTATACCGTCAACTCGCAAATTTCCAGCTTCTGCCCCACGTTGTCGCGGTTCACCAGGCGGAACGTTGTGAGCCCGGGCAGGGGCAGATACAGCGCCGCGTAGGCTGCGTCGCTCTGGGCTACGGTGACCCATTCTCCTTCCTGCTTGACCTGCGCAGCCAGGGGCGCGGGCGTCCGCCAGCGCACCAGCACGCCGCCTGCCACTTCCCCGGCGCTAATCACCAGGCTCTGCGCGCCCTCCTGCTGATGACTGGTCCAGAAGGTACGGTAATTCCCGTCCTGCAGGTCCTCCAGACGGTCCCTGCCGTTGAAGCTGCACATTTCCGTAATATCCTGGGCCAGCGCCGCACGTTCCGCCTTCTCCTCCGCCTGGGAGGTGTCCCCGCAGGCCCACAGACACAGCGTCAAAGCGAACGCGAGTAACCACAAACGTTTCATCATCAGCACTTCCTCATTCGCATTCATGGGTCAATCGTCTTCCCGCATGGCCCGGCATGCCACGCCCACATACACCTGCGCCGCGCCCATGGCTCGCAGTTCCCGCACGCAATCCGCCGCGGTGGCGCCGGTGGTAAGCACGTCGTCCACCAGCAGCACTTTCAAGCCGTCCAGGGGCGGCGCCTCCACCGCGGGACAAAAGGCATCCTTGGCGTGCTGCAGCCGTTCCTTGCGCGCAAGGGTATGCTGAAGCGCCGCATGCTCATCCCGGCGGGCCAGGGTACACGCGCAGGGCCACCCCAGCGCAAGCGCCAGCTGCTCCGTAAGGCAGCGCGCATGGTCAATGCCCCGCTCCCGCCGCCGGGAGCGGGGCATGGGCGTCCAGGTCACCAGGTCCGCCTCCAGCCCGCGATGGCGCACCGCCGCGGCCAACCGCCAGCCCAGCAGGATCCCGGCCTCTTCCAACGCGCCGAACTTCAGCTCCCAAACCAGGCGCTTGGCGGCGTCCTCATAAGCAAACGCCGCGCACAGGGCGTCCGCTTCCGTCATGCCCGGGGCTTGGTACGCCATGGGCAGCGCCGAGCTTTCCAGCCGCTCCATGCAACCGGCGCACAACGACTGTTGGACGGTAGCGCGGCCGCACAGCATGCAAGAGCGGCCCATGGGCCAAAGGAACTCCTTCAGCCCGTACCCCACGCGGCGCAAGCCACCCCTGAATCTTTCCCGAAGCACCCGCCGTCGCCTCCCCTTGTCGCGCCTCAGTAGCCCGGCAGCAGTCCTGCCATGGCGGTCAGCCGCTGCGCCAGGGTCGTATAGCGCCGCAGGATATGGTCGTTTTCCACCATGGCGCGAACCACATCCTCCCGGCCCACCAGCACCACCAGTTTCCGGGCGCGCGTGAGCGCCGTATAGAACAGGTTGCGGGTCAGCAGCATGGGTGGCCCCCCCACCACAGGCATCACCACCACCGGGAATTCGCTTCCCTGGCTCTTGTGAACGGAGAGGCAATAAGCCAGTTCCAGGTTTTCCATCTGCGCGGAGGCGTACACGGCTTCTTTCTCCTCATCGAAGCATACCGTCAGGCTGTGCTCCTCCACATCCACGGCGGTAACGAAGCCCACGTCGCCGTTGAAAACGCCTTCGCCATCCTCCCATCCCTTTGGGGTGCGGCGGCGCCATTCCAGCTGATAGTCGTTTTTCATCTGAATGACCTTGTCCCCCAGGCGGAATACATTCTCCCCCCAGGTCAGGGACGGTTTGCCGCTTTGGGCGGGATTCAGCGCCTCCTGCAGGGCGCGGTTCAGGGCCGCGACGCCGCACTCGCCTTTTTTGGCGGGCGCCAGCACCTGGATATTCCGCATGGCCTGCGTCTGCCGCTCTTGCTCCCCGTAACCCAGAAATCCCGGCAGGCGGCGGGTCACCAGCGCCACGATGCTTTGCGCCGCCTGGGCAAACCGCTCCTGCCGCTCAAAGAAAAAATCCGTTTGCTTCTCATTCAGTAAGGGCATCTGTCCCTGGTTGACCCGGTGCGCATTGACCACAATGCGGCTCTCGCCCTCCTGGCGGAAGATATCCGTAAGGCGCACCGAGGGAATCACGCCGCTTTGCAGAATATCCCCCAGCACGTTTCCGGCGCCCACAGAGGGCAGCTGATCCGCGTCCCCCACCAGAATCAGCCGCGTACCCGGCTCCAGGGCCCGCAGCAACGCCCGCATGAGCATCAGGTCCACCATGGAGCACTCATCCACAATGAGGCAGTCGCCCTCAATGGGATCTTCCTGATCCCGGTGGAAGGTATCCGAATCCCCGCCATATTCCAGCAGGCGGTGAATGGTTTTGGCCTCGAAGCCTGTGGCTTCCGTCATTCGCTTGGCGGCGCGGCCCGTAGGCGCGCAGAGCACCACTTCCCCCTCCTGCGCCAGCAAACGGATGATGCAATTGATCAGCGTGGTCTTGCCCGTGCCCGGACCGCCGGTAATCACCAGCACCCCCTGCTCCAGGGCCGCCGCAATGGCCTGACGCTGCTTGATGCTGAAGCGGATGTTCCGCTCCCTTTCAAAGGCGTCAATCTCCCGTTCCACCCCCATGCGCTGCTGGGGCGCCAGGGCGGCGATGAGCTCCATCAGGCGCTGCGCCACTTCGCGCTCCGCCGCGTCATACTGGGGCAGATATACGGTGGGCTCCTCCGGCGTGCCTCCGGCTACCAGCTCCCGGCGAAGCATCAGGGCTTGCAGCTGCCGGGCTACCAGCGCTTCCTCCACATGGAGCAGCCCGGCGCAGCGCTGGGTTAACTGGCCCTGCGGCAGGTACACATGTCCCGCCGTCGAAGCGGCGTCCCGCAGAAGGTATTTCAGCGCCGCCTGCAAGCGGAATTCACTGTCCGGGGCGATGCCCAGGGTCGCGGCAATGCGGTCGGCAGTGAGAAATCCCACCCCTTCCAGATCCTCCACCAGCCGGTAAGGATTGTTTCGGATGACATCCGGCGCCCGATCGCCATACAGGCGGCTGATTTTCACCGACAGCTTGGCCGGGATACCGTAACTCTGGAGGAAAATCATGGCTTCCCGCGCCGTCTGCTGCTCCTGAAAGCTCTCGGCAATCTGCCGCCAGCGCTTCCGCCCCATACCGGCCACTTCCTGCAGCCGCTCCGGATGTTCGCTGAGCACCTCCAGGGTTTCCATGCCGAAATGCCGTACAATCTGCCGGGCAGTGGACGGGCCAACCCCGCGAATCAGGCCGCTGCCCAGGTAGCGCTCAATGCCCAGGAGGCTGGTGGGCTGATGAATCTGACAGCTTGCCACCTTGAACTGCGGGCCGTATTGCGGGTGCTCGGTCCATTCTCCGGAAAGCGTCACGCGCTCGCCGCTGGTAAGCTCCGGCAAGGAACCCACGGCGGTAAAGCCCCGCCGGTCGCCCTTGCACTGCACTACGGAATACCCGTTTTCCGCATTGCGGTAAACGGTCTCCCGCACCGTGGCCTCCACCTGTTCCATGCTCTCGCCTCCCGGCACAAAATCGTCTTATTATAGCACAGGAAAAATCTGCGGTAAATAGCGGAAAACCCGCGCGTCTTTGCGCGGGCATAAAGAAAAGCCGAAGGGGCTGCGGCCCCTCCGACGTTTTCCAGGAGTTTTTCGTCAGTCTGATTTTTTACAAGCTGGGAACCGAATCTTTCATCCTGCCAGCATGAAAAAGCGCGACTTTTTTCAGCCATCCGAGCGGCCGACCGTCAGCGCATTTTCCGCAGCAGCACGTCGGGATTCACGCAATACATCAGCGCGTTTTCCCGGGTAATCAGTCCCAGGTTGTACAGCCGCAGGATGTCGCCGTCCATGGTCTGCATGCCGCTGGCGCTGCCTGCGTAGATCATGTTGTCCAGCTGATGCACCTTGCCCTCCCGGATGATGCTGGCGATGGCCGGGTCCACGCGCATGACCTCAAAAGCGGCCACTTGCCCGCCCTGCACGCTGGGAATCAGCTGCTGGGATACCACCGCCTGCAATACCATGGACAGCTGCACCCGGACCTGCTGCTGCTGATTGGCCGGGAATACGTCCACAATGCGATCGATGGTCTTGGCCGCGCCCACGGTATGCAGGGTGCTCAAAAGCAAATGCCCTGTTTCCGCCGCGGTCATGGCGGTGGAGATGGTCTCAAAGTCGCGCATTTCACCCAGCAGAATCACATCCGGCGCCTGCCGCAGCGCGGCCCGCAAAGCATGGGCGAAGGACTGCGTGTCCGTGTTGATCTCCCGCTGGGAAACCAGACACCCCTTATGCCCGTGCAGATACTCAATGGGGTCCTCGATGGTGATGATATGGCCGGTGCGCTCGCGGTTGATGCGGTCAATCAGGCAGGCCAGGGTCGTGGATTTGCCGCTGCCCGCCGGCCCCGTAACAAGCACCATGCCCCGCTTGAGGGAAAACAATTCCATGACCGCCTGGGGAATATGCAGCTTTTGCGCGTCCGGCACCGAGAAGGGCACCGCGCGGAGCACCGCGCCGTAGGACCCGCGCTGCCGGTACGCGCTACAGCGGAAGCGCCCCACCGCCGCCAGGGAAAAGGAGAAGTCGTCGTCGCCGATCTCCTCCAGCCGGGCCATGGAACGGCCGCCGGCCAGCGCATAGATCTCCTTGAGCAGATCCGCGCAATCCTGCACGGAGCACTTTTCCGACTCCAGATGCTCCATCTGCCCGCGCACCTTGGCCTTCACCGGCGTGCCCGGAAGAATGTAGATGTCCGAGCCGCTTTCCTGCATTATCTTACTCAGGATCTGATCCAAAGCGATCAAAAAAATGCCTCCATTTCTTCCCCTTGGGATACCGTAGCGAACCCGGTGATTTCCAGGCACGCCGTCGAGTCCGTATAGGGCGTGAGCCTGGCCTGTATCCGCAGGGAGAGCTTTTCCGTCGCGGGGATCTCAGCCGTCAGCGTTTCCCCTTCCAGGGTCCAGCCCGCCTGCTCCGCCGCCTCATAACACGCCTGTACATAAACCGCCTGGTCCGTGGCGCCACGCAATTTCCATAGCGCCGCGTCCAAATCGGCCACCAGGTCGTAGCCCTGATCCATGGCTTCGTAGACCTGGGCGTTCACCTCCGCAGCGCGCCGGGCCACGGAAAGCTCCGACCGGGCGGAAGAAAAGCTGATTACGCTCAACGCCGTTAGGCAAAGGATCGCCAGTATCATCATCAGCGAGGTGGCCCCGGTGCCCACGCGGTACATGCCGCCTTTTCCTTTCACCGCTGCCCCTCCCCTCCAAAGTATCCGCCCGCCGTCAGCGTGAGCAAGCAATCGCCCCCGGCGTCCTGCGCCTGAAGCGTCACGCGGGTACGCAGCCCGGCCCCGGTATCCTCCACGGACACCTGCGCCGTATACCGGGCTTTTTCCCCGTTCCACGCCAACTGCCCGTCCTCCTGCACGAAGCCCTGGGACAACAGGTACGCTTCCGCCTCCGGCGTCAGCGCCAGCTCTTCGGCCCAGGCGCTCATGCGTTCGTTGGCCGCGCTGAGCAGCGCCGCCTCATCCGTCATTTCCCGCGCTTTCACAAATACGCCCATGGAGATGACCGCCGACAGCGAGAAGAAAAGCAGCACCACGATCATTTCCACCAGCAGGACATTCCCTTGATAACCGCGCCGGGTGTTCATGGGCTCACCTCCCCGCTGCGAAGCGCCAGCGTCAGCGTCACCGGTTCGCCTTCCTCCCGGGTCAGCGTGAGCGTCAGCCGCCTTTCCTCCAGGGTCCCTTCCATGGCCTCAACGTTCCCGATGCGCTCCCCCAATTCGGGATCAAAGGGTTCGCCCACCTCGCACAGCTGCTCCCTAAGCGCTCCGTCGGCAACAAACACGCGGGTTTCCAGTTCGCCTTGCCGCAGGCAAAGCACGGTTCCCGTTTCCTCCTGCCGCAGGATCACGCCGCCCGCCTGGTCGCAGGCGCGCACCTTCCCCCGCAGGTAGCCTGCCAGCACGCGCTGCTCCGCATAACGGTTAACGTCCTGCTCGATGCCCAGATACCCCTGCACGCTTAAGAGCACCGTCACCAGGCACATCAGCGCAAAAACAGCCAGCAGCAAAAACACGAACAACCCGCCCACCGCGTGGTTCCGCGGCGTCCAGCTCTTTTTGTCCATCACTCAACCCCCCGGATCAGCACGCGAATTTCCGGGAGAATGTTCTCCGCGAAGGCATCGTACTGCAAAATGAAGGTATCCGTGTCGTAATGCAAGCCGTAATTTTCCTGCAAATAGGCCGCATCGGAGGGATACACGCCCTCCACGCTGTAACAAGCCACCGCCGCCCGCAGCACCGCCTGCCGGAGCGCCTCCTGCTGCCGCGCCAGGTGCTGCTCCTCCACGCCGCCAAACGCCTGCAAGGCCAGCGCCAGCGCCAACACGAACACGCCCAGGGTAATGAACAGGCCCCTGCGCTCGCGCAACGCCTCCCTGATATGATGCAGCATACCGCGCCTCCTTTTCGGTGGGTTTCCTTACGCGATGGCCGTGAGAATGCTCGCCAGAGGCAGCATCACCGCCAGCAGTATCGCGCCGATGATCAAGGACAGCACCGTCACCAGCGTGGGCTCGATCAGGCTCACCAGGTGGCCGATCCGGTCGTCCATTTCGGTTTCATAGACCTGGCTGAGTTTTCCCATCACCGCGTCGGTTTTGCCTGCGGAGAAACCCAGACGGACCATCTTGCTGTACAGCGGGTCAAAAATGCCAGCCTTTTCCACCGCGTCCGGGAAGGGCGCGCCCTCCGCCAACGCCTCGCGGCAAACCGCAATCTTCCGCCTGGATTCCTCGTCGGGGAACACGCTGCCCAGCAGCTCCATGCTTTCGGCCAGCGGGAAACCGCTGCGCAGCATCATTTCCATAATGTTGGCAAAGCGCGCAGCCGTGAGCATGGCCCGAAGCCTGCGCACCGGCGGAAAAATCTTGCCCACAAAGGCTTCCGCCCGCTCCCGCTGCAGGCGGTACCATACCAGCAGCCCCAGCAAAAGCAAAATCAGCACGCCCAGCGCCACCAGCACGCCGTACCCCAGGCCCATTCCCAGGCCCACCAGCCCGCCGCCTTCCCGGGCTACTTCCCCCATTTCCCCCAGCACCTGCTGGAAGATGGGCAATACCCGTATCATCAGCACGGCGATCACGCAGGCCATCATGGCAATCAGCACCAGGGGATAGGTCACCGCATTGCGCACAGCTTTGCGGATATTGTCCTCCCGCTCGTAATAGGCGGCCAATCCGTGGCAGACGTTCTCCAGTTCGCCCAGGCGCTCTCCCAGGCGCACCATTTCCAGGGCATAAACGGGGAACAGCGGGGATTCCCGCATGCCCTCGTACAGGGAACCCGTCTCATCCACCTTTTCCGCCAGGGCGTTCAAGGCGTCCCGATACGCCGTGGTCTGATAATTTTCCGCCAGGGAACGCATCCCCTCATGCAGGGGGATACCCGACTGGAGCAACAGCTCGACTTGCTGACAAAACAGACTGACCTCCGACGGGGTCATCCAGGCACGCTTCCGCTTGCTTTCCATTAGGCGCTCACCTCATTATTTCTTTTCCAACCGGTTCAGTAAAAACGCTCCGTGGTATAGCTCTTGATATTCATGTTGCTGGCCTGGGCCGTAATATCCAGCCGCACCCACTGCCCTTCCAGATAAACCTCGTTCCATGCGTGATACGCGTTATCCGCGTAACCGATCACCAGCTTGACAGGGATGCCCTGGGAACGCAGCATCGCCGCCGTCAGGCTGGCGTAGTCGAAGCAGATGCCCATTTTTTTCGTCAACACCTGTTCCAGATCGGGCAAGTATCCGTTCTCCACGGTGAGCGCCTGCACATAGTCGTAATGGATATTGGTTTTCACCCAATCGCGGACCGCCTGCACCTTTTCACGCTCCCCGGTAAGGTCCGCGCACAGCTGCTGCGCCAACGCCACGGCGCTGCTGTCCTGGGTATAGTTTACATATTGGCTTGGGCAGAGAAAACATGCGTTTTCCTGATTGAACGCGTCCACCTGTATTTTCTGGCTGGACGCGGAACTGTATTTATTCCCGCTGGCCTGCTTGAATACCTTGATGGCATAGCTGCCCGTTCCCAACTGCAGGGGAAAAACTTCCCATTCGCCTTCGCTGTTCAGGTCGTAGGTATAGGTTTCGCCGTCTTTTTCAATGCGCAATTTGTAGCGTTTGGTGCCTGCCTGCTGCCGGATCATGATATATCCGTCGGCGGCATGGCTGTAATCCACCTCCGTGCCGCCCTTGGTAGCCACCTTATCGCCGCTGGCCACAGGCCATACGAGCCCCTCGCCTGCCGCCAGCGCAAACACAGCGAACACCGCCAGCCAGATTCCCAGCAGGCGGCAGCGCCGAACCCCCCGGCGGTGCGAACCGGTAACGTATGACTGCATGCGTTGTTTGCCTCCAGATCAGTTTTTTCGGCGACTTCCGCGGTTTCCCGACATTGTTAGCATACGCCAGTTTCTTTGCTCCGTCAAGTTTTTTTGTCGCACGGCCCCGCCGCCACGCCAGATTCTCCCATCGCCCTGGCGTCTTCCCGTCCAAGGGGCAAAGCGGCCGCATTCCCCCGCGGTACCCTGCGAAGGAATACGGCCGCAAGCAAGCGCGCAGCGCGGGCGGCCGCGCTTTATCCGCGCCAGATCACAAAGCTCTGTCCGCCCAGCAGCGCGCCGGCTTCCGTGCCGGAGACGTCGCCGGTATGGAACAGGGGTTCCGCCACGCGGAAGGGAATTTCCCTGGCGTCCGCGGCGGCGTTCAGCGCCAGCAACAGACCGCCCCGGCGATACACAAAGGGGTATCCGCCCTCGCCCATCCATACGGGCTCAAAGGGCGCGTCCGCCTGCAGCTCCGGCATGTCCCGCCGGAAGGTCAGCAGCGCGCGGACATAGCGCAGCAGGGAGCCCTCCTCCGCCTCCTGTTCCGCCACGGTGGGCGCGTCCGGAGACGGGTCCTGGGGCAGATAGGTTTCCGGGTTGCTGGAGAATCCATACTGGGGCGTGCGGTCCCACTGCAGCGGGGTGCGGTCCCCCGTGCGGTCATAACCGCCCTCCTTGCTGGGAAGGAACAGATGCCGCATGCCGATTTCATCCCCCGCATAGACAAAGGGGACGCCGGGCAGCGTGAACAGCAGGCTGTACGCCATTTTCAGCTCGGAAGCATCCAGCTCCATGGCCGGGCGCCGGGTATCGTGGTTGCTGGTAATCATGCAGATAAAGCCGCTTTCCCGGGTGGCCAGGTAACGGTGCTCGTATTCGTTCAGGAACCTGCCCAGATCACCGCGGGCTTCCTTGTGGAAATAGCTTCTTGCGCCGTCCCGCATGAGCGTTCGGTAGCCGCTCCCCCGGGGCCCGTCGTGGTTCAGATAAAAGTCTCCCTGGAACTGCGCCTTGCAAAGCGACTTTTCCGGGTCGCTCCATTCCGCCACCAGCACCGCCTGGGGGAACTCCTCCGCCAGCATGGCCTGCGCCTTGCGCCAAAGCGCCGAGGTAGCCTCCTTTTCCGGATCGTCCTTGACCAGGCTGTCGGCCATATCCACCCGGAAGCCATCGCATCCCTTGCTCAGCCAGAAACGCATCACGTCGATGATTTCGTCCATGGTGGCCTGGCAGCGGCTGTCCCGCCAGTCCATTTGCCAGGGGAAGGACACGCGCGCGAAGCCGTAGTTCAGCGCAGGCTGCATATCGAAGAAATTGATCAGCGCGCAACCGTTGCGCTGAGTGGTGCCGCAGATCCAGTTGTACTCCCGCGGCTTGTCAAAAGCGTTGCCGGTCCACACGTATCGGTCGCTGTACGCGTTCCGCTCCGCTTGCTGGCTCATGCGGAACCAGGGATGCTGGTCGCTGGTATGGCCGGGCACCAGATCCAGCAAAACGTGCATATCCCGGGCATGCGCCTGGCGGAACAGCTCCTCCAAATCCGCATTGGTTCCGTAGCGGGGCGCTACCTTGCGGTAGTCCCGCACATCGTAGCCCGCGTCCTGCATGGGCGAATCGAAGCATGGGTTCAGCCAAATCGTATCGCATCCCAGGGAACGCACATAATCCAGTTTGTTCATCACGCCGCGCAGATCCCCGATACCGTCCCCGTTGGTATCCAGAAAGCTCTGGGGATAGATCTCATAGGCGATCGCCCGGTTAAACCATTGCGGCATACGCATAGCGCTGCTACCTCCTTTGCTGAAGCCCGCCCATGGCGCGGCCTCGCTTCTGTATGGAGGAAATACGACAAACCGCGCCGCATTCCTGCCGCGGATTGCGCCAAATGCGCGCCTGTGCTATAATGACTGCGGCATCTTGCATACCAAAGCATTCGGAGAAAGGATTTCTGCGCCATGTCTGATTACGCTCCCGATACGCTTGCACGGCTGCAACGAACGGAATTTTCCATCGCAAAGGCGTTTTTCTCCTTCTGCCAGGAGCATGACATCCCCGCCGTCGCTCTGTATGGCACCGCCCTGGGCGCGGTGCGCCACGGCGGATTCATTCCCTGGGACGACGATATGGACGTGGGCCTGCTGCGCCAGGACTACCGCAGGCTGCTTACCCTGCGGGAGCAGCTTCCGCCGCAGCTGGAGTTGCTGTGTCCCGAGCTGACCCCGGGATACTCCCTGACCTTCGCCAAGCTGTGCCTGAAAAACACCACCTTCATCGAAGCCAGCCACCAGGAGCGCACCTACCATTCGGGCATCTATATCGACATTTATCCCCTGGACTATGCGCCTGAGGATCAAGAGGAGCAGCGCCGACAGCAGCGCCGCTGCTTCCTGTATGCCCGGCTGGCTTCCCTGGCACAGTACCCCACGCCCAGCCTGCCGGAAGGCGCGTCCGGCCTGAGCGCCGCGCTCATGCGCCTGGCCTGTCTGCTGGGCCACGGCCTGCTGCGCCTGACCGGCCAGAACCGCGACCGCATGTATCGCCGCTACCTGCGTTGGGCCACCCGCTACCCGGACGGCGGCCTGCTGGTGGATGTGGCGGATATGCGCCCCAAGGATACCCTGCTGCCCACGCCCTTGATTTTTCCGCCTTCCGCGCTGCCTTTCATGGATGGGGAAATTCCCGTGCCGGCGGACAGCCATGCTTACCTGAAAGCGTACTACCACGATTATATGCGCCTTCCCGCTCCGGAGGAGCGGCATAATCATCCCCCCGCCGTACTGAAATTCGAGGAGGATCAGCCGTGAACGTCCTCTACGCGTCGGATGAGAACTACCTGCGGCATGCGGCCGCATCCATGGTTTCCCTGTGCTCCCATACGCCCGCGCAGTCTCCCCTGCGCATTCACCTGCTGTCCATGGGCGTTTCTGCCCAGGGGACGCAGCTCCTGCGGGAGATGCTGGCCGGTTACGGCCGGGAGCTATGCGTATGGGAACTGGGCGACCTGCGGCGCTGGTTTGATTTTCCGGTCAACCCCCGGGGATTTTCCCTAAGCGCCCTGGCCCGGCTGTTCCTGGGACGGGTGCTCCCCGAAGACGTACACCGGGTGCTGTACCTGGATTGCGACACGCTGCCCCTGGAGGATCTTTCCCCGCTGGATGATTTCGACCTGCAGGGCTGCCCTTTGGCCATGGTACAGGAGCCCACCGTGCGCCATGACCATGTCCGAGAGCTGGGGCTCCCTGCGGAGCAGCCCTATTTCAACTCCGGCGTGCTGCTCATCGACCTGGACCGCTGGCGCGCGGAAGGCACGGAAGAAACGGTGCTTGCCTATTACCGGCAAAAAGGCGGCGCGCTTCTGGCGCCGGATCAGGACGCCCTCAACGGCGCCCTGGCCGGGCGCATTTGTCCCTTGCCTCCCCGCTATAACTATGGTTCCGTGCAGATCTACTACCCCTGGAAAGCGCAAAAGCGCATGTGCGCCCCGGCGCCGTTCTACCCCACAGCCCAAGCCTATGCGCAGGCCGCTTTCCCCCCTGCCATCGTCCATTTCCTGGGCGAGGAACGGCCCTGGCGGGAAGGGAACCGTCACCCGTACCGCGCGGCCTATGAGGAGGCTCTGGCGCAAACCCCCTGGCGCGATGCGCCCAAGGAGTCGGGATGGCAAACCTATTTCCGGTGTTTCAATCTGTTCAACCGGTTGACGCGGCCCTTTCCCCTGCTGCGCTGGCGCATCATCAACGCCTTGATTCCCGCCTTTATGCGCTATCGGGAACAGGCCAGAAAGAAAAAAGCGAAATGACAAATACGAAACGTTCCCTGGGCAGGGATATGGTCTTCAACTCCGTAGGTTCGCTGTATTATCTGGTATGCCAATGGCTGCTGACCGTGCTGGTGGTGCCGCTGTGCTCCTTTGAAGCCGCGGGTATTCTGGCGCTGGCCATTTCCCTGACCAACGTGTTTTTTACCCTGGCCACCTTTGGCATACGCATTTTTCAGGTATCGGACAGCCACGGGAAATACACCCCTGGACGGTATATTTCCACCCGTGTGCTCACCTGCCTGTGCTCTCTGGGGTTATGCGCGCTGTTCCTGCTGTGCAACCGGCAGTATACCGCCGAGCAGGTGCTTTGCATTCTGTTTTATATGCTGTATCGCATCAGCGAGGCGCTGGTGGACGTCCTGGCCGGAGAGGAACAAAAAGCATACCGCTTCGATTACGTGGGCCTGTCCTTTTTCTTCCGCGGTACGGCAACGCTGTTGAGCTTCACCCTGGCGCTGTATTTCACCCGAAACCTGACGCTTACCCTGTTGCTCATGGCCCTTACGGTTTTGTGCGTGGTCCTGGTCTACGACGGCAAGCGCGTAAAAACCCTGACGGATTTCCGCCTGCGGCTAAGCCTGCGCGACAGCCTGCCGCTGCTGAAGGAAGCCTGGCCGCTTATGCTGAATTCCGCGCTGCTCACCCTGTTGGCGGCCATTCCGCGCTACTTTCTGGAAATGTACCATGGCAGCGAGCTTTTGGGGTACTTCGGCTCCGTATCCACCCCGGCGGTAATCATCCAGGCTGGGTGCAGTTTCATTTATACGCCCCTGGTCGCTCCCCTGAGCGAACGCTTTGCCCGGGGATCTCTCCGGGACTTCCGGCGCATGCTGCTGCTTGCCCTATGCGGCGTGCTCGGTTTTGCCGCCTGCATGTTCGCAGGAGCGGCCGTGCTGGGGCAATGGGGACTGACGCTGCTTTTCGGCCAGGACATTTTGCCCTATGCTTTCCTGCTGCTGCCGGTGCTGGGCAGCGCTCTGTGCGTCTCCCTGATTTATTTCTTTGAGGTTCCGCTCACCATTGGCCGTCAGCTGAAGGTCATGACGGTCATTCACGCCTGCGCCGCAGCGCTTGCAGCGGTTGTTTCCCTTGCCGCCATCCCCGGGCAGGGATTGCAGGGCGTGCTGCTTGCGCTCTACCTAAGCGCCGGAGCGGATGTGCTGGCCATGGCAGCCGTTACGGCCCGCATGTGCCGCCGTTCGCGCCCGCTTTCCGACGGCACGCGCGGGTAAAGGGGCGAAAAAGGCTCGCGGGAGGATTCCCGCGAGCCTTTTTGCTTTTCTGAATAAATTTTACTCCTGCCCGTGGAAGCGCTGCATGGCCTTGCGAATGGCTTCCTTGGCGGTCGCGTCCTGTTCATGGTCCAACTGATAAGACAGGAAGGCGGCGGCATGACTGTTGCCCACGGCTGCCAATGCCGTAGCGGCGGCGGCGCGATACTTGGCGTCAGGATGGTGCAACAGAGGGATCAGAGCGTTCATGCAGTCATCCCCGCCGATTTTTCCGGCTGCGTCAATGGCTGCCATGGCAATATGCTCATCCTTGTCCTCGAACAGCCCCGTCACGGCTGCAGCGTTCTTCTTTTCAATGGCGTGCGCAATTTTCTTTTCCTTGTTCCCAAACAACATAGCGTCCATCCTCCTCATTTTTTATTGGGGGAGCAGGCACCCCAGGGTGGCTGTTCTCCTTTGTATCTATTGGGAATTGTACGGCCACATTGTGAATTCAATATGAAGAAATCCGTGACGAAACAGTGAACGTTTGGGAAAAAGTTCCGGATTGCGCAACCTGGCAACCAAGCCGCGCATATCTTACGTCTTTTCCACGCCCAGGAGAAAGCGAAGCGCCGCTCCCGCCATCATCATGCCCGCCACGCCTGGCACAAAGCTCACGCTGCCCGGTGTGCGGCTGGGCCGGCCATCCGGTTCCAGGGATGGCCAGGCTTCTTCCGTGGAATAGCACACGTCCAGGTGCTCCACCCCGCGCCTGCGCAATTCGCGCCGCATCACCCGCGCCAGCGGACAGGTCTGCGTGCGAGCGAGATCCGTAATCATCAGCTTGCCGGGGTCCAGCTTGTTGCCCGTACCCATGGCGCTGATCAGAGGCACGCCCAAGGCCTGGCAGCGCACAGCCAGTTCCACCTTGGCGCTCACGGTATCCACCGCGTCCAGCACATAATCAAAAAGGCGCAGGTCCATCTGTGCCGCCGTTTCCGGCAAATAAAACAGCGGATGGCAGGTCACCCGGCAAAATGGATTCACCCGGGCAATACGCTCCGCCATGGCTTCCACCTTGAGCTGGCCCACCGTGTCCAGGGTGGCAATGAGTTGACGGTTCAGGTTGCTGAGGGTTACCCGATCGTTATCCACCAGGTCCAGGGCGCCTATCCCGGCCCTGGCCAACGCTTCCGCCGCATGACCGCCCACGCCGCCCAGACCGAACACCGCCACCCGGCAGCCCGCAAGCCGCTCCACAGCCTCCCGGCCCACCAGCATGATTTCCCTGGACAGCATTTCCTCGCGCATACCTTGCCCTCCCTTTTCCCTCCCAGTATACCCAGACGGCCGGAACGCGTCAAGGCAGCGAAACAAATCTCTGTTTTTCCTGGCAAATGCGCATGTTCCCCTATCCTTCCCCTTGGCAGATGTGGTATACTTCTGTATGGATACTAACAGGGAGGTTCACTATGGACGCGATTCCTGTACTGATGACGCTCTCGGGCCGCGCCTTTGGCGGCTCGGTGGAGGAGGAAGAAGCCGTGGATCTGATGACCACGGGCATGCTCTATCCCCTCAAGGAGGGTTGGAAGCTAACCTATACGGAGACGCAACCGGACGATAATTCGACCACGGAGATTACCCTGCTCATGGGACATGAGCGGGTAGTAATGACCCGCTCGGGGGAATATGCCTCCTCTATGGTGTTCCGAAAGGATCGCCGCTTCGAGGGAGCGTATCATACGCCTTTTGGCACGTTGAGCATGGCAGTGTTCGCCACCCGCGTGGATGTCAACATGACCAGGGAGCATGGCACGGTGGTGCTGGAATATCAACTGGATCTTCAGGGAAATTATGCCGCCATGCACGAGCTGCGCCTGACCTACGCAGCCAATACGGAGCAGCAGCCTCCATGCTCATGACCCCTTACCGGCAAACGGTGCAGGCGCTGCTGGCGGACCTTCCCGTCACGCGCAGGCCCTTTCTGCGCCGTTCCCTGCGCCCGGACGCGCTGCTCGCCACCGATCTTCCCCGGGTAACCACGCCCCCGTGGCAAGCATGGTTTCTCGCGTCCCTGGAGCGTCAGGGATGGTCTGTCCTGTGCTGCGGCGAGTTGCTGGAGCTGACGCCGCCCTTGACTCCGCCCCCTTCCACCGGACCTGTGCGCCCTGGCGCCGGCGGTCCCGCCTTGCGGCGGCTACACAGCCTCCTTTCCCGCCATCCGCAGCCCGGCGGCGATCCGACGCCTGTCCTGGCCTTTCTCAAGGCGCAGGAATCCGGCTCTCAGCCTCTTGAATCCCTCTGTTATGCCCTATGCCGTCAGTGCGCGCTTTGCCTGCGCAATCACCAGCGGCTGCCGGGAGAATTGCTGCCCTATGTACATCATGCGCTCATGGAGGAGGGAGAACCATGATTATCACCTGCCTGGGACACGCCAAATTTCTGTTGGAACTGGATAACGGCCTGCGCATCGTGACCGACCCGTATGACGACCAGTCCGGTTATCCGGTCACGCCGGTTAACGCGGATGTGGTGTTGGTCAGTCACAACCACCATGACCACAGCGCCGTGGAAACCATTGCGGGTCAGCCACGGGTGCTGCGGGAAGCCGGTACAACCACCCTGGCTCCTGACGTGCACGTCATCGCTATCTCCGCCTACCATGACGATGTACACGGCGCCAAGCGCGGCGGAACGCTGCTGTTTTTGCTGGAGGCCGAGGGCCTGCGCGTCGCCCATCTGGGCGACCTGGGGCATCCCCTCACCGATGCGCAGCGCCGTACGCTGGCGCCTGTGGATGTGCTGATGCTCCCCGTGGGCGGATTTTTCACCGTGGACGCGCCCACAGCCAAACAGGTTGCGGAAGACCTCCAGGCGCGGGTGATTCTGCCCATGCATTACCGCACCGCCTGGACCGCCGACTGGCCCATCGCACCCCTGGAGGACTTTACCCGCCTGTATGCGGAGGTTCCTCCGTCCATGCCGCTGCTGCGGGTTACCGCCGGGGACCTGGCATGCCAGCCGCAGGTAGCGGTGCTTGCCCCGCAGGTCTAAATGCAAAACGACGCCCCCCGCAGGCACGTTCGCCTGTCGGGGGCTTTCTTGTTCGGATGCGATTTTTTGCCGGCAGCGTTACTCAGCGGCTTCCTCCGCCACGGGCACGATCCACGCCGCGCAAATCTGTCCGGGCAGGGACATGGTCATAACGCCGTCAAAATATACCGTAATTTCCGCTTCCGCGGCAACGCCTTCCAGCAGTTCCGCTTCCGCATTCACCCATACGTCTCCCGCGTCCTCCGTCGTCAGCAGGAAGCCGTCCTCCTGCAGCTGGGACACAATGCCGGTGAAACGATAGGCAGTCACCTTCTCCGCGGTAATCTGCGCGGGAATGGAACGGGACATGATGCCGTTATAGGTGATAAACACATAATCCCCTACCGCCAGATCCTCGGCGCCCTCCAGCAGCGTTTCCGGGTGGAAATGCGCCTCGACCAGACCGTATTCCTCCGTTTCCAGCATCAGCGAGGCGGAAAGCAGCTTCTCCGTTTCTTCGTCGTACTCCGGCGCGAGGATCTCCGTGATAACGCCTTCCACGGGGGGAATCAGATTTTCCTCGTCCTTTCCGCTTCCCGACAGGTTCGTTGAGGTAGACAAATCGGTGGTCGTGGTAAGGTCCGTCGCAGTGGAACCGTCCGCCAGGGCAATTCCGGTAAGGCACAGGGCAGCCAGAAGCAGCCAAGCAATCATTTTTTTCATTTCGTAATGTCCTCCTTGTTTTTGGGGTACATTAGTAAGACGAATCAGCAAGTGAAAAGTTCCCCGCTGCTGAAATATTTTTTCGTTTTTGATCCGGAGCGCCCGTACCTGAAAAAAACGAGCCTGCCATTTCCGCAGGCCCGTGATACGTTTCCACCGTCGCCTTACAGCGCCGCAATGTTCATGATGATCTGATTGACGTATTCCCAGTTCTCGTCCTCTTCCGAGGGATCGTTACCGCCAAAGACGATCTCCATCAGCGTGCCGTTTCTGCCCTCGGCCACTACATAGGCGCAGTCCGTGCTAACGTCGGCGCTCTTGGGCTGGAATACATGCACCGCAACGCTGTTCACGGTCATATCAATAATATGATAGTATTCCGCGCTCATCTGGTATTGTTCCATATACTGCTCCACCGTACCTTCGTAGGCAAACACCAGCATGGAGATGTAGTCGTTCTGATATTCCACCACGGAATTGTCATACATCGGCTGGGCGCGTTTGACCATGCTACCGGGCAGCAACACGGCCAGGCCCGTATCCGAATGGGAGAAGACGAGCTTCCAGTCCTGGGCAAAGTCCTGGGCCATAGTAGCGGAGCGGCTGCGCAGGCCGTTCAGCACCTGGTCAATGCTTGCCTGATTCGCTGCTTGCGCGG
Organism: uncultured Oscillospiraceae bacterium; assembly: GCA_964540735.1. Lineage (GTDB taxonomy): Bacteria > Bacillota > Clostridia > Christensenellales > Aristaeellaceae > Egerieenecus. The sequence goes on along the minus strand of CAZINY010000011.1, from coordinate 6,242 downwards.
ACATATTCTCCGGATAAAAGGCCAGCTCAAAAATACTGTTTTCTTCTCCAGCGCGGATCTCGTAAATTGCCGCGATGCCATAGTCCTCCAGCGGTGTATACAATCTGGCTTCCATCCCGTTGATGGTCAGCTCCGTTTCCGTCGCGAAGCCTTCCCCGATGCGCTCCTCGTACAGCTGGTCAAAGTCCGTATAGTTCAGCGGCGTTAGCCCCACCAGCATGCTTTCTCCCATGTAACCATACAGGAAGGACTCCGTGGAACCTATATTGACCATATCTTCTGGCAAGACAACTGTCAGATCATAGGGATCAGAAGCCGTCATCACCGTTCCTACCTGCACGCCAGCCGCGCAGGCGCCCTGCACCAAACCCAGCATACAGACCATCACCAGTACGCACGCCCATACCTTTTTCATGACTCTCTCTCCTTTAATGAAACATCTATCGCATCTTCATCAGGCGCATCGCGCCGGATGAAGCATGGATTTCTTTTCCAAGCCGCGCCGCCCAAATGCGCCAACCTGTTCTTTGGCTTCATCCCATGCCTAGCATACCATCGTCGCAGAGGGGCCGTTGCAAGGGATTTCCGAACCCTTTAGCTTAACGCACGCAGGACAAGCCGCCGTGATCCCGTGCTGTCAAGCAAGCTATCCTTGGCGAAGGCCGCGTTCCATATTGCATAAAGATCCGCATGGCGCTTTTTCCAGCTTGGTCATGACCAGTCCCTTTGTGCGCGTTCGCTCTTCCACATACCGAAAAATGGAGGTCTTCCCAAGCCCAGAAAACCTCCCGCCTCTACGGTATGAACTGTCCAGCCTTTCAGGGAGCGGCCGCCGGATACCGGAGCGGACCGTGCTGTCTGCTGAAACTGCCACCACCGCAAAGCATCTGCTCCCTCACCCGCCGCTGCGCAAAAATATGATACCACAGCCAGTGCGGCTTCATTGCAGCGCAATTCCAGTCTCACCGGTCAACGAAGCCGCCGCGCCATCTGCTATACCGCATTGTTCTCGGTGCGCAGAACCCCGCTGACTGCAGCTGCAACCGCCTTCAGTTTCTCGCCGGAATGCTTCCACGCCATCCTAGGGCATATCATCCCGTGCATTACGGGGTTGTTTGTCAGTCCGCGCGTTGTTTCATTTTGGGGTTTGGGCGAAAATCTTCCTTCACACGTAGCCCAAGAAATGCCGGTTTCTTTTGCTGAGAGGAGAAACGACCGGTCTGGTTTATTTTGCCTTCAGCCCCGCGTCTTCCAGGTTCTTCACGTCGATCTTGCGGGCATGATGCTCGATCTCCTTAATCATGGCTACCAGGCGGCGGTTGACGGGGCAATCCACATGGACTTCCTCGCCCTTGCGCACAATGTATCCGTTGAAATAGTCGATTTCCGTTGGCCGCCCGCGCTCCAGGCTCTGCAGGCTGGAGGACTTGAGCTTGCTGTATTTCATGCCCACCAGGCGAATCATGGCATGGCGGCGCATCCGGTCCAAGGGACCGTCGCCATGCATGAGCTTATCGTAATCCAGCTTTCCGCCAAAGGGCGGCACCTTGAGCTTCATGGCGTGCGCCACGTTCACGGCTTCCCCAATAACGGAAAGGAAAATGTCACGGGCATCCCGGCGCTTAAGCATTTCCCCCAGACGCAGTCCGCAGATGGCGCCCAGGGAAGTAATACAGCTGTTGACGATCAGCTTGGAGTACAGTTCGGCGTAAATATCAGGGCTTACGCGAGTTTCCACCACCGCGGAAAGCGCCTGGCGCAGCACTTCCATACGAGGATGTTCCCCCGGCGTCAGGCGGCCGATGATAAAATCACCCCCGCTGGTCATTTCCAATTCCCCCGGGCCATGCATGGTAGCGCCCCAGCCAATGACGCAGCCCACGGTACGTTCCTTGCCCACAATGGACGCCAGCGCATCCGTGCAAATCCCGTTTTGCATGCTCACCACCAGGGAATCCTCCCGGAGCAGGGGCAGCATGGCTTTAGCGCACTCGGGCATGTCGTACGCCTTGGTCGCAATCAGGCACAGGTCAAAGACATCCTTCAATTCCTCCACCGCGGCTACGCTGTGCACGGGCACGGTATGCTCACCGCAGTAGCCCCGAACCCGCAACCCGCGGCCGTTGGCCAGGTCGGCAATCTCCATATGCTTGCAAACCAGCCACACATCGTAGCCTTTCTCCGCCATCAGCGCCGCGGTAATTCCGCCGATAGCGCCTGCGCCGATGACCGCAATCCGATTCTTTTCCATAATCCTATCTCTCCTCTTGTACGCCCGGGATAAATGGCACAGGGGGAGCGGCCTGTACCGGCCACTCCCCGAATGATGTTACTTGATCATGCTCTGTGTCGTCAGCCAGCCTTGATCAATGCACTTTTGATGGCTGGTGGCATAGGGGCCAATGGCCGTCACCTGCGCCGAGGTGCGCGGGAAATGGATGCACAAATGTCCGTCAAAGTTGTTATCCGTGCGATGCTGCGGGCTATGCGGCATGGAGTGGGTGGAAGCCATATACACGCTGCCATCCGCAAAAATCACCCATACCGCCTTGGGATTCCAGGTATTGCCGCCGAAGGCCTTCTCCAGGTTGGCGGTATCCTGCGCGGTCAAAGGTTCCGCATCCGCATGCGCGCCAAAGGAGAACATATGCACCTGCCAGCTCAGGCCTGTGGAGAAGTCGTATACCGTGGCATACGGGTACTTCTTGGCCAACGCCTTGACCGTGGTATACCAATTGGCATATTTCACCATGCTAGCCGTGGGCTTGGTAACCGTACCGGTGCTGCCGCCCGTGCTGGCCGTAGGCGTAGCCGTAGCCGTCACCGTATTGCCGTTGGAAATGGCGCTGGAGCTATTCAGGACGGACAGGGTGTTCGCGCCCGCAATACCATCCACCTTCAACCCGTTCTTGCGTTGGAACGCCTTCAAGGCTTCAAAGGTCTGCACGCCGAACTTGCCGTCCGCGCTTCCGGTGAGGTAACCCAGCTGAATCAGCCGCGCCTGCAATTCGCGCACGGAATCATTGCTGTCCCCCTGCATAATCAGAGAGCTGGTGGGCGCAGGCGTAGCCGTGGCGGTTTCCGCCTTAACGGCAGTGGCAGAATAGAGCTTGGTTTGGGTATCCTTGCCGGCAATGCCATCCCGAAGCAAGCCGTTGTTCTTCTGGAACAGCGTCACCGCCTCGGCGGTAGCAACGCCATATTTGCCGTCCGCCGCACCGCTGAGATAACCCAGCTCGATCAGGCGGGTCTGCAACGAAATCACCTCAGCGCCCGTTGCGCCCTTGCGAAGGGTGGTGTAAGTATCCACCGTGCCGCCGGCAATGGCGCCGGAGTACATCACTGCCGTAACGCTGTACATCTTGGACTGGGTGTCGTAGCCGGCCACGCCATCCACCTTCAGGCCGTTCTTTTCCTGGAAGGCCTTGATAGCCGCCACGTCGTCCGCCTTGCAGGTGCCGTCCACATTGGCGTCATAATACCCCAGCTGCGTCAAACGGGTTTGCAGGGAGGACACAGCGTCCCCGGTAACGCCCAGTTTAATAAGCACTACATTATCCTCGGTCAGAGGCGTAGGCGTAGGTGTGGGCGAGGGCGTCGCCGTGGGCTTGGGGGTGGGGCTGGGCGTAGGCGTGGGCGTGGTGCCGACCTTCAGTGCGGTTACGCTGAACAGCACATTATAGGTGCTCTGACCGGCCACCCCGTCCGCCTCCAGGCCGTTGGTTTCCTGAAACTCTTTCAGGGCCTTCACGCTGCCGGAGCCGAACTTGCCATCCACCTTGCCGGTGTAATATCCCAGCTCCTTCAGCCGGGACTGCACCAGTTTGGCATCGTCCCCGGAGGAACCGGAGCGAACCGTGCTTTCCGGCACGGTATAGGTGGGCGCAGGCGTGGGGCTGGGGCTGGGCGTGGGGCTGGCGGTCACGCCGGAAGCCAACGCATTAGCGCTCTCCAGCATGGCCTTGGTTTCCGTACCCACCGCGCCGTCCGCCGTCAGGCCATTGGCTTTTTGAAAGGCTTTCACCGCAGTCTGGGTGTCCTTGTCGTAGGTGCCGGTAATTTCCCCGCCATAGTACCCCAGCTCCTTCAGCCGGGTCTGTACGGTCGTCACCGCGTCACCCATATTATTCAAGCGGATAATGGCGCCGGGCAAGGGAGAAAGCGTCCAAATTTCCGTGGCCTTTCCCTGGCTATTCTTGGGCTTGCCCTCATACAGGAACGCCTGGAGATTGGCGTCCGCCACGCCGGTAACGGGATATTCGTTGGCCTCCTGGAAAGCCTTCAGCGCCGTCTCCGTACCGGAGCCAAACTTGCCGTCCACCTCGCCGGAGAGGAACCCCAGCTCGATAAGCGCGCTCTGCAAGGCACGTACCGCCGCCCCCGTGTCGCCCTTCTGCACGATGTCATAGCTGGGCGCCACATAGATATCGGAGGTTTCCACCGGCACCGCCGTGGGCGCAGGCGTATTGGTCGCCTTTACAATCTCCTTGATGTTGATGTACTCCGCGACGCAATAGCCCGTATCGCCCTTGTACTCCACCTGAGCATAGCTGCCGGAAAGCCCCAGAATCGTAACCGTAGCGCCCTGGGGAATCTGCCGAATCAGGCCGGAGGAAGTGGACTTCTTCTCCCGCAGGTTTACGCTATCCTTGGTTGTGGTTTCATAGGGGTATCCCGTAGCCGTTTCAATCACGGTCACCGTGGGCAGGGGCGTAACCGCCGCGTCCACGTTCACATACTGCTTGAGCACATATCCCGTGCGGTTGTTATAGGATACCTTATAATAGTTCCCGGAGGAACCCAGCACCGTAATGCTGTCGCCCTTGTCAATGCGCTCCAGCACCACGGAGGAGGAAGACGCGCTGCGGCGCATATTGACATTATCCGTGGTCACGGTGGTAAAGGGATAAGACAGATCATCCGTCGCTGCAAAACCCGCCGTAAACGGCAGGCACAGCGCCAACGTCCATGCGATGATCCGTCTGAGCATATTCCGCGGTTGCATGCCTTCAGCCTCCGGTTTCATGAAATCATTCGTTACTATTTTAAGGCAGGAAGCCCGCCCTGTCAATGCTCAATGTCATATATTCGTAACATCTGTCCGTTCGTCCCCGCCTGCCGCCGGAACGTCCTCCGACGCCTGGCGCATCTCATCCAGCAGCGCCCGCATGGCGTCAGCTTCCTGCCTGTCCAGCGAAAGGGCGTCAGCTTGTTCCGCCTCCGCCACAGTCGAAGCGGCGGCCTTGGCGGCGCGGGGCTTCCGGGGCTTGGGCGGGGCCTTCACATCCTCGGGCAGCAGCAGATCCTTGCGCCGTCCCACCTTGTCCCGCAGGAACTCCAGCACATCCTCGTACTGAAAGGCGCTGCATGGAATCGCCATACGCATCCACCAATGGGGCGCGTACAGAAGCACCATGGTTTTTTCCGGCCACAGCTGTACCCGGGCAATTTCCTTCCAGGCAATCTCCCGGGTCTGCACCGGCAGCACCGTCCCTGCCGGCCCCTGCACCGCCTGCCGCGCCATCCCAGGAGGCTGCAGGCGCAGTATCAGGCGCAGCGGCGTAGGCTCCAGCAAATAGGTGGTAATATGCGCGCCCTTGTGATCCACCACGCAGTCCAGCAGCTCCCGGCCCTGGCCCAGCAGTATCAGCCACAGCACCGCCAGCGCCGCCAGGCACAGGGTTCCCCAGGTCCACAGCAGTCCTCGTACCAGCAGCGCTTCCACCGCGCTCCAGCCTCCCGCAAGGCCCTCCAGCAGCAAAATCATACCCAGCACCACCACCATGGCGGGCGCCATGATGCGCAGCACGCTGTTCCAGCACATCCAGTCCTTTACGGGCGTATGTTCCAGGCACCAGACCACGCGGGCGCTGGTCTTGGGCAGCTTGCTGCCGCAATAAGGGCAGACTTCTCCCCGTGGCACATCCTGTCCGCACTTTTTACAATAGGAAGTGATCCCCATGTTCACCCTCCCTCGCTCGCTTGACTATTGTAACACAACGGAGCCAACGGCGCAACGGAGGACAGCAGGTTTGCAGCCCTGCCGCCGCAGCGTGTAGAAAAAGTGGCTTCCGCCACTTTTTCAAGGAAGCAACTTCGGCCAACTTCACACTTTTTCGGCATACGGCTTCCGCCGGCAAAGCCTGCGAGTATAAACGAGCGTCGGAAGGAATACAGTCCTTCCGACGCTCAGCCTGTCGAAAAACCCGGTCATGCATCAAGCATGAACTGGGTTTTCACAT
>CAZINY010000010.1:0-59354 GCA_964540735.1 uncultured Oscillospiraceae bacterium | reverse complement strand
CTTTACTGTGATAGTGCCATTATATCACTTGCCTCGTGTAGACGCAACCTAGAAGATTCCATCTATTTTTCAGGTATTTCCCTTCCAGAAAACGGAATGTGCTATAATGCATGCGTATCAGCCGAGAAGCGCCTGGAAATCTTGCCGGATGCCGGAGAAGCTCCGCGCGAAGCCGGCACAATACGCCATTGTCTGGAAGGAGTGGAAAAAACCTTGGAGGAACTGCGAGTGCTTTTGGTGGATGATAATGCGGAGATGCGCCGCGCCATCCATGAGCAAATGAGCAAGCAGGAAGGCATGAAGGTTGTCGGGGAATGCGCCAATGGGGTGGAAGCGCTGGAGGTGCTGGGAAAAACAGCCGTGGACGTCATGGTGCTGGACATCATTATGCCGCAGATGGACGGGTATACCCTGATGGAGGAAATGCGCCGCCAGCAGATGGAAAATGCGCCGCAGATCATCGTGACCACGGCCCTGGGCCGGGACGACTTTGTGATGCGCGCGGTGGAATTGGGCGCAAAGTACTACATGGTCAAGCCCTTCGAGGTACAAACGTTGCTGGCGCGGGTCCGCGAGGTGGCCGGACGCGCAGGAAGTCAACCGGAGACCGTTCATCTGGGCACGCTGCAGCGCAGCCAATCCCTGGATGAGAAGCTGTCCAGCCTGTTCCTGACCATTGGCATACCGGCGCATATCAAAGGTTACCAGTTCCTGCGGGAAGCGGTGAAGATGGTGATTGAAACGCCGGACATGATCAACCGGATTACCAAGGAGCTGTACCCGGGCATTGGCAGGCGGTTCAACACCACGGCGAGCAAGGTGGAGCGGGCGATTCGCCACGCGATTGAGGTGGCCTGGAGCCGCGGGCGCATTGATACGCTGAACCGCGCCTTTGGCTGCAAGGTGGCTTCCAAGGAAGATAAACCTACCAACGGGGAATTCATCGCCATGATTGCCGATAAACTGTCCATGGAGCAGCGCTCCGCCTGACGGCGGCGGCGATTGCGGAGGGCACTTCCGGCGCGAAGGCGCAACGCCGGCGCGCCGGAGCCCGCGGTTTTCCGGCGTATGGCAGCTGAATGGGAAATAAAAGTAAAAAAGGGCGGAAAAACTGCTTGACAGGAAAGGAAACTTCTGCTATACTTTTATCTCGTCAGCGAGGCAATGCGGCTGGATGTACGCCGGCCCGGCAGCGCAAAGCCTGGGATGGCCCTGATGTGCGGTTTGCGCCTGTAGCTCAGTTGGATAGAGCAACGGCCTTCTAAGCCGTGGGTCAGGGGTTCGAATCCCTTCAGGCGCGCCAGATATGGTGGGTATAGTTCAGCGGTAGAGCGCCAGATTGTGGCTCTGGAAGTCGTGGGTTCGAATCCCACTACTCACCCCATTTTCCATTTTTCTTGCCGCTGGTGCGGCGGACACACAACCTGCGTTGGGGTGTAGCCAAGTGGTAAGGCACGGGACTTTGACTCCCGCATTCGCAGGTTCGAGCCCTGCCACCCCAGTCAAGCATGACCCATTAGCTCAGTTGGCAGAGCACTTGACTTTTAATCAAGGTGTCTGGAGTTCGAATCTCCAATGGGTCACCATCTGCCTTCTGACAATCGGACGTGCGGGCATGGCGGAATGGCAGACGCGCCAGACTTAGGATCTGGTGCCTTCGGGCGTAAGAGTTCAAGTCTCTTTGTCCGCACGGTCTCCCGGTTTTCACCCGGTCGCTGTGGTGCAATATGCGGTAGTAGCTCAGTGGTAGAGTGCCACCTTGCCAAGGTGGATGTCGCGGGTCCGAATCCCGTCTACCGCTCCACTTGCGGGTGTAGCTCAATGGCAGAGCTCCAGCCTTCCAAGCTGGTCACGTGGGTTCGATTCCCATCACCCGCTCCAGCACTAGGCCAAATGCCATATCAAAGAAGGAGTTGCCGTCTGGCAGCTCCTTCTTTGATATAAGGGAATCACGCCGCATCAGGCGCAATTTTTACGAAGCGCCGGTTTACAAAAATGCATTCTGTGCTATACTTAAGTGTAACTCATCCGCGGATGAGGCGGTCCTTTGGGACCGATGCAGGCAGAGAAGATTAAGGAACCGTGCCGTCTTTTTCCCGGGACGGCGGAAAGGTAAAGGGATACGGATGAATAACGGTCGGCCAAATTATCAACAGCCTACGGGCGGACAGCAGCCGGGACAGGGCGCTCCCTATCAGGGCCAGCGGGGCTACGCGCCCCAGGGCGGTTATCCCGGACAGATGCCCCAGGGCTACGCAATGCCCCAGCGGCAGGTTCCCCAGGGCTACGCTCCCCAGGGGCAACCGCCGCAGGGATATTACGCGCCCCAGGGGGCGCCTCAGGGGCAGATGCCCCAGGGCCAGGTTCCCCAGGGCCAGGCGCCGCACGGTTATGCGCAGGGCGGATATTATGGCGCTCCTTCCGGCTATGCCCAGGGCGGGTATTACGCGCCTCAGGGCGCGCCCGGACGGCAGGCGCCGCCCCAGCAGGGGTATGTGCAGCAGCCGTATCCGCCGCAGGGCTATGGACCCGGCTATGCCGGCCAGCCCTATCCAGGGCCCTACGGGCAGCCGGCGCAGGCGCAGGCCAAGCCCCCGGCGAAGCCCTTTCCCGTGGAGCTGGCCGCGAAAATCGCGCTGTTCGGCGTGCTTCCGGTGCTGTTCCTGCTGGGAATGTTCCTGGCGGTTCCGGCGCTGAAATGGATGTTTGTTGTGCTGGCGGCTGCCGGCATAGCGTTCCTGTGGATCAAGCCGATGTTCTTTTCCAACACGCGGCTTACGCTGACGGCAGTCTACGCGGCGGCCATGGTGGTGGCGCTGGTAAGCGCGCTGATGGGCGCGCCTGCGGATGTGAAGAATCAGGCGGGCGGGACCACCAGTCAGGAGCAGATTGACCAGAGCCTGGACGATTTGCTGGGGCAGACCGGCGAAACGCCGGCGGCCGGCATGGCGCTGCAGGAAGTAACGCCGTCGCCCACGCCCTCGCCGGACAACGACGAGGCGCGCTCCCAGTTGATGTCCTTCTTCTATTTCTGGAGCGTGAATAAAACCGAGGAAATGGTGTCCCTGTGCGCGCCGTCCTGGCTGAGAAGCGTGGAAAATCCCACCAACGCCCTGTTCACCATTCTGGCCAACCGCATTCCCAAGGATTATGAAGTGGAAAAGATTACCGGCTCCGCCAATGATTCCACGCGAACCGCCACGGTGGTGGCCAATGTGGACAAGCAAACCGGGCGGGATCCGGTGAAATACCGCTTTACCGTGATTATGCTCAAGGAGGACGACGTCTGGTACGTGGACCCCAAATCCCTGAGCACCAATGAAGAATTGGAAACGCCTACCCCCACCCCCACGCCCACGCCCACCCCCACCCCCGCGGTTACGGTGGACGCCAATACCGTGCTGTATTACAACACGGAAGGCGGGAGCTACTATCACCTGGACCCCAACTGCAAGCGCGTGGATTCGCGGTATCTCCCCCTGACGGGGACGTTTACGTACAGCCAGATCAACGACGAAGCGTATGCTTCTTTGCAGTACTGCTATGTTTGCAATGCCCCCATGCGCCCTTAAGGCAGAAGCCGCCAGCGCCGGGTGCGGCGGGCCGTTCCACGGATTGCGGGTCAAGACGTAGCAATCGGTTCGGTAACCGGCGAAAGATTCAACAAAACATGCGGAGAGAAGGTTTCCAGAGGGCGGCCGGAAAGCCCTTTGGCCGCGTCAAGGCTTTCGGCGCAATGCGTCGAAAGGTCGCCCTTGCAGCCGCGGAATCTCCTGGGCTTGCAAGCGCGTTAGGAACAACTTGCGAGCGCGTGGAAGGAGAAGCTTTGCCGGCAGTCTGCGGAGCGGCTATGAGCCGCTCCCGCTTTTTCCGGGCGGGAAGGAGCAAGCCATGAACCTGGAGAGCCTTTGCCGGGAAGTTTCCCGGCAAATGCGCCCGTTGCGCGGGCGAAGCGTGCTGATCGCGCTGTCCGGTGGCGCAGATTCCGTGGCGCTGGCGTGCGTTTTGTGCCGCTTGCGCGCGTCGGAAGGCTGGCGGTTACGGGCGGGGCATGTCAACCACGGCCTGCGGGGGGCGGAGAGCGACGGGGATGAAGCCTTTGTGAAGACGTTGTGCTGCCGGTTGGGGTTGCCCCTGGCTTGCCGGCGCCTGACGCCGCCGGATCACGCCGGGGAGACATGGGCCCGGGAGGCGCGATATGGGGCGCTGCTGTCCATGGCGGCGGAAGCGGGCTGCGAAGTGGTGGCGCTGGCGCACCACCGGGACGACCAGGCGGAAACCCTGCTGGAGCATTTGCTGCGGGGATGCGGCCCCGGCGGAATGGCGGGCATGCGTCCCATAAGCGCCATGGGCGACGCGACCCTGGCAAGGCCTTTGCTGGAAGTGTCCAGGCAGGCGATTCGCTCCGCCCTGGAGGATGCCGGGGAAACCTGGCGGGAAGATGGCACCAATACCCAGACTTTCTGTCTGCGCAACCGGCTGCGCCTGGAAATTTTGCCGGCGCTGGAGGCCGTAGCGCCGGGCGCTGCGGAACGCCTGGCGTCGGCGGCGCGTTTGCAGGCCGGGGAACAGGCCATGCTGGAGGAGATGGAGCAGGCGTTTTTGCGCCGCTATGACCGCGGCTGGCGCGCGTTGCCGCTGCAGGCGCTGCAGGCGCTGCATCCTGCCATGCGCGCGCGGGTGCTGCGGCGCTGGTGGCGGGAACTGGCGCCGGACGCGCCGCGTCTGGACGGGCGGCAGACCGCCGCGTGGATGGAAACGGCGGCTGGGGCGCGGGGGGCGCGCTGCAATTTGCCTGCGGATTGGCATGGAGAACGCGGCTATGGCTTTCTTCACGGCGTACCGCCGGGAGAGGCTGCCCTGGCGGCGGTGGCGCTGCGCCCGGCGGCCGGCGTCTATGCTTTGGGCCGGGTCGCCCTGCGGGTGTCGCCCTGGCGCGCGGAAGATGGCACGGGAGACGGCAAGCGATGGCAGGCTGTTCCTGGAGAAGCCCTGCAAGGTTGCGTGCTGCGCACCCGGAGAACCGGGGATTGGATGCGGCCTTTCGGCGGCGGCGGTTCAAAAAGCGTGCAGGATGTGCTGACGGACCGCAAGGTGGACGCGGCCTTCCGCCATCGCGTGCCCATGGTCTGCAAGGGGACGGAAGCGCTGCTGATTGCGGGGGTTGCGGCAGGAAATTTGCCATGTATTGACGAAACAAAGGATTTATGGACGCTGCGCTGGGACGGGTATCTGCCCTGGCTGGACGGCTGAGACGGGGAGAGGAGTAGCGACATGGAACGGGACGCAAAGATGTATGGGGACTTGCTGAAGGTTTTGGTGACCCGGGAAGAGATTCAGACGGCCGTGAAGGCGCTTGGCGCGCGGATTACTGCGGACTACGCAGGCAAGGAACCCGTGCTCATCGGCATCCTGAAGGGCGCGGTGGTATTTTACAGCGATCTGATCCGCGAGATTGATCTGCCCCTGACCACGGAGTTCATGGCGATTTCCAGCTATGGCAGCGCGACGAAAACATCCGGCGTGGTGCAGGTGCTCAAGGACCTGAACCGGGACATCACCGGCAAGGACGTAATGATTGTGGAGGATATTGTGGATTCCGGCATGACCCTCAGTTACCTGAAAAAGTACCTGGCGGATCGCGGCGCGGCCTCCATCCGGATTGTTACGCTGCTGGACAAGCCGGCTCGCCGCAGGGTGGATTTGAAGACGGATTATTCCTGCTTTACCATTCCTGATGAATTTGTGGTGGGCTATGGGCTGGATTACGATGAAAAATACCGTAATCTGCCGGATATCGGCGTGCTGCATCCGCGTATCTATGGCGGCGAATGAAATAGACTTTGGTTTGGAAATGTTCTGGATGCAGGCGGACGCGCCTGGACGGGGAACGGCGGGAAAAGTTTACATGATTTTGGGCCGGGAAGCGCTGAAACAGGCGTTTCCCGGTTTGCATTTCATGGCCGCCCTGTGTTATAATGGCACTTGAATCGACGATTTAAGGAGGCTCCGATTTTGAAGAAGTCATCCAGGGGCTTTATGGGATACGCTACGGTATTGGTAGTGCTAATCCTGCTGGCCTTGATGCTGAACGGAAGCATGATGTCTTCGGTCAGCAGGCGCATAGAATATTCCACGCTGCTGGATCTGATCGAAAATGATCAGGTGGCCCAGGTGGCCATTCGGGATAACGAGCTGGTGGGCCTGCTCAAGGATTCCAGCATCCCCCAGTCGCAGTTTCCGGATCAGCGTTATGATTTTGAGACCACCATCGGCGACGATTTCCTGTTGACGGTGCGGCAGATGCAGGCCGCCAAGGAAGGAAAATCCCTGGACGAGATCTCTGTCAGCGACCTGAACTTCACGATTTCCTACCGCGCGCCGGTGGAGACGCCCTGGTGGGTCAGCTTCCTGCCGTTCATCGTGACGACGCTGCTGTTCCTTGGACTGTGGTATCTGCTCATGCGCTCCCAGACCGGGGGAAACAGCAAGGTCATGAACTTCGGCAAGAGCCGGGCGCGCATGTCCGAACCGGGACGCAACAAAATCACCTTTGCGGATGTGGCCGGTGCGGACGAGGAAAAGGAAGAACTCCAGGAAATGGTGGACTTCCTGCGTAATCCCAAGAACTATCTGGCCATGGGCGCGCGCATTCCCAAGGGCGTGCTGCTGGTAGGCCCGCCAGGCACCGGTAAAACCTTGCTGGCCAAGGCCGTGGCGGGGGAAGCCAACGTGCCGTTCTTCTCCATTTCCGGTTCGGACTTTGTGGAGATGTTTGTGGGCGTGGGCGCCAGCCGCGTGCGGGATATGTTTGAGCAGGCCAAGAAGGCCGCGCCCTCCATTGTGTTTATCGACGAAATCGACGCGGTGGGCCGCCATCGCGGCGCGGGCCTGGGCGGCGGACACGACGAGCGGGAGCAAACCCTGAACCAGCTGTTGGTGGAAATGGACGGCTTCGATGTCAACGAAGGCGTGATCGTCATGGCGGCGACTAACCGCCGGGATATTCTGGATCCCGCGCTGCTGCGCCCGGGCCGCTTCGACCGTCAGGTAACGGTGAACTATTCTGACCAGGCGGGTCGCGTAGCCATCCTGAAGGTACACAGCAAGGGCAAGAAGCTGGCCGCGGATGTGGATTTGGACAACGTCGCCAAGCGGATGCCCTTCTCCACCGGCGCGGAGCTGGAAAATGTGATGAACGAGGCGGCGATTCTGGCCGCGCGTGGGCGCAAGCCGGAAATTACCCAGCAGCTGCTGGTGGACGCCATCGCCCGGGTGCAGATGGGCCCGGAAAAGCGCAGCCACAAGGTGACCGAGAAGGATAAGCGCCTGGTAGCCTGCCATGAGGGCGGTCACGCCATTGTGGGGCATCTGCTACCCGGCTGCGACGAGGTGCACCTCATTACCATCGTCCCCCGCGGGCAGGCGGCCGGTCATACCCTGTCGCTGCCCGGAGAAGAGCATGACAATATGAGCCGTAGCCAGATGCTGGATCAGGTTTGCATGTGCCTGGGCGGCCACGCTGCGGAAAAGGTGGGCCTGGGGGAAATCTACACCGGTTCTTCCTCGGATCTCAAGCGCGCTACGGAGCTTTGCCGGCGCATGGTGACCATGTACGGCATGAGCGAGGAAATCGGCACCATTTACCTGGCCAACGACCAGGAGGTTTTCGTGGGCATGGAGTTCGGCCAGTCCAGGGCGTACAGCGAGGAAGTGGCCGCCCAGATTGACCGGGAAGTGAAAAAACTGCTGGCGCGTTGCTATGACCGCGCGGTCAAGTTGCTGGAGGATCACCGCCAGGAGCTGAATACCCTGGTGGACGCCCTGCTGCGGCGCGAGACGCTGAACCGGCGCGAGTTTGTGGCGCTGATGAAGGGCGAGGAGCTGCCGCCGGAGGAAGAAACGGCTCAAGAGAAGCCGCAGCTTGCCCCGGCGATTCCGCCCATGGAAAAGAAACCTGTTGTTCCGCCGGAAAAACCCGAGATTCCCGATGGTATTTTCCTGGGCGGCTCGGAGGATCAGTGAGAGCGGATCTGCATGTGCATACCACCTGCAGCGACGGCGTCTGGACGCCCCTGGAGGTGGCGCGGGCCGCCGTGGCGCAGCGCATGGACGTCCTGGCCATTACGGACCACGACGCGCTGGGCGGCGCGGAAGCGCTGGCGGGCGAAAAACTTCCGCTACGGGTGATCCCCGGGGTGGAGTTGAGTCTGCGGGATATGCCCGGGCTGCATTTATTGGGCTACGGCGTCGGCGCGCAAGCCGGCCCCCTGCGGCGCAGGCTGCGGGAACTGGCGTCGGCGCGGGAAAGCCGCGCCGGGGAGATATGCCGCCGGCTGCGCGCCTTGGGGTATTCGCTGACGGTGGAGGAACTGCCCCGGCAGGGCACCGTGGGCCGGGCGCATGTGGCCCGCGCCATGGTGGAGCGGGGCTGGGTTTCCTCGGCGCAGGAAGCCTTCGACCGCTTTTTGGCTGAAGGCGCGCCGGCTTATGTGCCCGGCGAACGGCTTTCCATGGCGGAAGCCCTGGAGCTGCTTAACGGTTGCGGCGTGACGCCTGTGCTGGCGCATCCTGCGCTGCTGCCTGTGGACGCGCAGGCGTTGCCCGTGCTGCTGCGACGCTGGCAGGAACAGGGCCTGCAGGGGGTGGAAGTGTTTCATCCCGCTCAGGCAGCCCAGGGATATGGCGGATTGGAGCGCCAGACCCGGGCGCTGGGCCTCCTGGTGACCGGGGGAAGCGATTTCCATACGCCCCGGCCGGACCGGCACGGTCAGCTGGGCGCCATGATTCCGTTCTGGAGCCGGGCGGCGGAAGATGTGGACGCGCTGTTGAAGCGCGTGGAAGGGGAAGCAGGGCCCGAGCCCCAAATCGGGCATGATCGCAGCATTGGAAAGGAGGATGGACGTGTATCAGAACGGCTATGTGCCCCCCCAGGGGGACAATGAACGCAAACGCCGCGCGCAACGCGTGCCTGCGGTACCTACGCGGGTCATGGACGCGGCGGCCGCAGCGTATCAGCAGCGCCGGGATACAGCGGCTCCATCGAATTACAGACAGGCAGGCGGCCGCTCCGTCAACGGCGCGCCACGGGGCGGCTATGGCGCGGGGGAACCGCGCTATGCATACCAGGAACGCCGGAATGCGTCCTATGAAAATCAATTCCGGCGACCGGGCGGCGCTGGCACGGCGCAGGCCGGGTATACGAACGGGGCGCTCGGCGGACAGAACGCCCAGCCCGCCCGCGATATGTATGGCAATCCCATAGGTTATCCCGCGCAGGGATACTATCAGCAGGGGCCTTCGCAACCTACGGGCGGCGGTGAACCGCCCCGGCGGCGCGGCGGCAAACGCTGGCTGGCGCTGCTGGCGGCGCTGGTGCTGATGGCCGGTCTGGGCTACGGCGGGTATCAGTATTTGCAGTATGCCGCGGTTGCCAACGCGGTGCAGGCATACGACAACGTATTTTGCCAGGGCGTGTATGTGGATGGCATTCATCTGGGCGGCATGACTCCGGAGGAAGCCATTACGGCGGTGCAGGAGCAAGCGCAGCAGCGGAACAGCGCCTGGAAGGTCCGGCTGATTTTCAGCGGCCAACTAGTGACGGAGATTACCGCCGACCAACTGGGCATGACCGTGGACATCATGGATGTGATGAATACGGCCTGGAGCCAGGGGCACGCGGGGGATATCTACCAGCGGAAAGCGGCCATGGAAGCGCTGGAAGAAACGCCTTTCCAGGCGTACACAGCCATGCCCAGCGGGGATACCAGCATTATTGATGGCATTCTGCAGGACATTGAAAACAACGTGTATCGCGCGCCGCAGAACGCGCAGTTGTTGACCTTTGATCCCAGCCTCTCCTACCCGTTCACCTTTCAGCAGGAGGTGAAGGGGCGTTATCTGGATACGGAACCGTTGAAGGAGCAGTTGTACCAGATGGTTTCCACCATGGAAAGCGGCGATGTGGAGATCATCCCGGCAACCATCGAACCCTCGGTGACGGTGGAGGACCTCAAGGCAAACCTGGTCCTGCGCGCTACGTCGCAGACGCCTATTTCCACCAGCAGCACCACGGAGCGCACCAACAACATCCGCCGCGCTTTCCAGCTGATTAGTGGGACGATCCTCAAGCCGGGGGAAAAGTTCTCCTTTAACGGCATTGTGGGGGAACGGACGGAAAAGAACGGATTCTATCCTGCCATCGAGTACGCCTATGGGGAAAGCGTCATGGGCATTGGCGGCGGCGTGTGCCAGGCCAGCACGACGGTGTACCAGGCAGCGGTGAACGCGGGCATGGAAATCGTGACCCGCGAGCCGCATTCCGACGCGGTAAGCTATGCCAGCTATGGCGAGGATGCCACCGTATACTGGAGCAACGGGCGGAAAATTGATCTGGTGTTCAAGAACAACACGGACCATGAGATTTATATCGTCGCCGCGGTGGAAAAGGATGCCAGTAACAGCAAGCGGTTGGTTGCCACGGTGTCTCTCTATGGCGAGGATTTGGGGAATATCCGTTACGAGCTGCAGAGCAAGACGGTGGAAGTCATAGAGCCGCCTGCGGAACCCAAGTACATCGAGGATAAGGAACAGAAGTACGTTACTTATGCCGACGAGCAACAGGAAGTCAGCAAGGCCAAGGAAGGTTATGTGGTGGAAAGCTATCGGGTGACATACGAGAACGAAGTCGTGGTTTCCCGGGAACTGCTTTATACGGATACTTACGCGGCCAAGCAGGCGCGGGTCTATATCGGTACCCAGACCCGCGAGGTAGAACAGTAAACAAAGAGCGGCGAAGGCGCATGCGGAGCATACCACCTGTCGCCGCTTTTTGGTTCGGAACACGATGCAGAAAGGGAGGAAATTGCCATGATGAAACGCTGCCTTTTGTGGTTGCTGTGCCTGACGATGCTATGGGGAGGCGCGGCGGCGGAGGAAGAACGCACCCAGGCGCCACTGCCGGAGCTGGGGCTGACCTTTCGACTGGACGCTCAGCGCCTGGAAGCGCTGCAAGCGGGCGCATACGGCCTGCTGCCCATTCTGGGGGGCGAGGAGGACGATTATTTCGGCAAAGTATATGCCGCATACCTGAGCGAGGACGACCAGGCGGCCATTGCGGAAATAACCACCATCCAGGAACTGCTGCGTTACCTGGAAGACGGACAGCGGCTGGTGTACCGCATTGACGTGGTGCGGCTGGAAGAGGAGAATACGGACAGCCGGGAACCGTTTGCCACGGCGGGGGATTTCGCTTTCTATTGTGAAGCCTACGAGACGGCGCCGGAAGGCGACGCCGCGGTGCTGGCGCTGATGCAGGAGGATGCCCGCAACATCAACGGGCTGGTGTCCGCGACGGTACCTACGCCCTTGCGCCCCTACGGCACGGCGGCCATGTCGGCCATTGCGCCTTTCTCAACCACGGATTTGAACGGCGAAACGGTGACGGAGGAAATTTTCAGCCGGGCTAAGCTCACCATGGTGAATGTCTGGGGAACGTACTGCACGCCCTGCATCAGCGAGATGCCCAGCCTGGGCAAGCTGGCGCAGGAAGCCGATCCGGCGGAGTTTCAGCTGGTGGGCGTGCTGGCCGATGTGACGGAAACCGCCGGGCCGGAGGATGCCACTTGGGCCAAGGCCGTTTCCCTGGTGGAGGAAACCGGCGCGGCCTATACGCATCTTACCCAGAGCGAATCCCTGTACTACGCGGCGCTTCAGGGCGTCAGCGCCATTCCTACCACCTATTTTGTCAATGCCAAAGGCGAGCTGGTGGGCGACCCCGTGATAGGTTCCCAGTCGGAGGATGCCTGGCGGGAAACGATTGCGCAGCGCCTGGCTATGCTGGAGGAATAAACGCGAGAGAGCCGCCAGCGTGTGGAAAATGCAACGCAAGCCGCTTGTTCTCCGCTTCGCCCGCAAAAACGGCGGGTAGGAATGACAGTCTGAGCCTGCTCGGAAAACGGGCGGACTCGGACCGCTGAAAAAACGCTGTTTTTCATAGAAACGCTGCGGGGATGAATTTTCGGTTTCCTAGCTGGAAAAAGTTGCATCAAGTATGGGGCCGAAGGGAGCCGGGGGGCGATCGGAAGGCTCCCCGGTCGCGCTCGCAGGCGCGCAATCATCTGTGCTTGCAAGAACGCAAGGGAGAACTTGCAAAAAAATGAAGCAAAAAACCTTTGTGAACGGTCTGAGGCCGCGAACCTTCTCGGGTTCGCGGCCTCAGTTTGTTGAAAAAGCAAGTGCCTTATATGGAGATAGGGGAGACGATGTTTGGATTTCCGGGCTTGCAGAGGCGCATCAAGCAATAAGCAGCGGAGCCTTCCAGCGGAACGCCGCCCTCCGGAGATGCCTTATTCCATTTCGTCCATGGCGGCGGCGGCTTTCTTCCCTGCGCCCATGGCCAGAATCACCGTGGCGGCGCCGGTCACCGCGTCGCCGCCGGCATAAACGTGCGCCTTGCCGGTCTTTCCGGAAGCGTCGGCGGTAATGCCGCCCCACTTTTCCGTGGGCAGGTCGGGGGTTGTTTTTTTAATGAGGGGGTTGGGGCTGTTGCCAATGGCCACAATCACCGTTTCCACGGGCAGTTCAAATTCGCTGCCGGGCTTGGGTACGGGCCGGCGGCGTCCGCGCTCGTCCGGTTCGCCCAGCTCCATTTCTACGCAGGTCATGGCGCGGACAAAACCGTTTTCATCCCCCAGAATGGCGGTGGGGTTCGTCAGCATGCGGAAAATGACCCCTTCCTCCCGGGCATGGTGAACTTCTTCCAAGCGGGCGGGCATTTCCTTTTCACTGCGGCGGTAGACGATGGTTACCTCCGCCCCCAGGCGGCGGGCGCAGCGGGCCGCGTCCATGGCTACGTTGCCTCCGCCGATGACCGCCACGCGCTTTCCAACCTTCACGGGCGTGTCATGCCGGGGAAAATCGTAAGCCTTCATGAGATTGATACGGGTGAGAAACTCGTTGGCGGAATATACGCCGCACAGGCTTTCTCCCGGAATATGCTGGAAATTCGGCAGGCCCGCGCCGCTTCCCACAAATACGGCGTCGTAGCCCTGGTCCAGGAGCTCGTCCACGGTGACGGAACGGCCCACCACCGCATTGGTTACAAATTCCACGCCCATGGCCCGGATGGCGTCGATTTCCCGCTGCACCAGCGCCTTGGGCAGGCGGAACTCCGGGATGCCGTACATCAGCACGCCGCCGGGAGTATGCAGGGCTTCGTAAACGGTTACCTGCCAGCCGCGGCGGGCCAGGTCGGCGGCACAGGTAAGACCGGCAGGTCCCGAGCCTACCACTGCGGCGCGCTTGCCTTTGGGCGCGGCAGGCTCTGGCGCTTCGGCGCCGTGCGCCATGGCCCAGTCCGCCACAAAGCGTTCCAGGCGGCCAATGCCCACGGGCTCGCCCTTGATTCCGCGGATGCACTTGCTCTCGCACTGGGTTTCCTGGGGACAGACGCGCCCGCAGATGGCGGGCAAACCGTTTTGGGAGCGAATGGTGGCATAGGCGCCGGCGTAATCCCCCTGCCGTACCTGGGCGATAAAGTCACGAATGGGTACGTTGACCGGGCAGCCGGTTACGCAGGGGGCGTTCTTGCATTGCAGGCACCGGGCCGCTTCTTCTTGCGCCATTTCCACGGTATACCCCAGGGTTACCTCCTGGAAGTTGGTGGCTCGGACGGCGGCATCCTGCTCGGGCATGGGCGTTTTCATCAGGGTGTTCATGCGCGGACACCTCCTGTCAGACGGCATACATGGCCCTTTTCACGGGCCTGCGCTTCCTCTTGGCGGTACATCCGGGAACGGGCCATGGCTTCGTCCCAGTCCACCAGGTGCCCGTCAAAATCCGGACCGTCCACGCAGGCAAACTTGGTCTCGCCGCCCACGGTAATGCGGCAGCCGCCGCACATCCCCGTGCCGTCGATCATAATGGGATTCATGCTGACGATCGTTTTAATGCCGTAAGGGCGGGTCAGGTCGCAGACGGCCTTCATCATGGGCATGGGGCCAATGGCCACCACCATGTCGTAGGTTTCGCCCGCCTGGAGCTTTTCGGCCAGGGCCTGGGTGACAAACCCCTTGCGCCCGTTGGAACCGTCGTCGGTCATCACGGTCAGGTTGTCGCAGGCGGCGGTGAGCTCCTCCTGCAAAATAATCAGCCCTTCGTTCCGGAATCCGACAATCAGGTCTACCTTTGCCCCCGCCTGGTGCAGGGCCTTGGCCTGCGGGTACGCAATGGCGACGCCCAGGCCGCCGCCGATGACCGCGGCCCGGCGCACGCCTTCCGTATGGCTGGGCTCACCCAGCGGGCCCACAAAGTCCAGGAGCGCGTCGCCCTCCTGCAGGGTATCCAGTTTCTGGGTGGTATAGCCCACCTTTTGGAAAATAATGGTGACGGTTCCCTGCTCACGGTCATAGTCCGCAATGGTGAGGGGAACGCGCTCGCCTTCCTCGTCAATTCGGAAAATAATGAATTGACCAGGTTGTGCCTTACGGGCGACCAGGGGCGCCTGAACCTCCATAAGCGTGACGGTTTCGTTAAGTGTGCGCTTTTTTACGATGGGAAACATGGCTGAACTCCTTTCCATGCGGGATACCGCTTTCGGGCGGTATACGTATCATCATACCCTACATTTCGTGGGAATGCAATCCTATTCGCCGTGAAAAACCGCAGGAATACAGCCTGCGACGGCAAAAACGAAAAGTTGGCGGAAAACGCCAAGAAAAAAATGCTTAGCGTCTTGACATATATAATAGGGAGGACTAGAATATTCATCGGTCTGAAGCCGTGCTTTTTAAGGAAAAGGAGGATGCCTATGTTTTTCCTGCTCTTTGCCCTATGGATCGTTTTCAACGGTCTGTGGACGGCCGAGATTGCCATTACGGGCGTGGTGCTCTGTGGGCTGATCTATGTTTTCATCTGGAAGTTTATGGACTATTCCCCCAAAAAGGAGTGGCAAACCTTCCTGCGCCTGCCCAAGCTGCTCATGTATGCCGTGTACATGCTCAAGGAAATCTGCATGGCGGTCTGGCAGACGTTGCATTTCATCTGGACGCCCAAGGAAGAGGTGGAGCCGCAGCTGGTTTCCTTCCACACCAAGGCGAAAACGGATGCCGGACGGGTGGCGCTGGCCAATTCCATCACCCTGACGCCTGGCACAATTACCGTTGATATGCAGGATGATCTGTTCCTGGTCCACTGCCTGGATGCCACATACGCCCAGGGCATTGAGGATAGCGAAATGCAGCGGCGAATCTGCCGGCTGGAAGAGGAGGGAAAGCAGCATGCGTGAGGCCTATGAGGTACTGTTCAACGGCGCGCTGGTGATTATTGGAATCCTGTTGCTTTTTTGCCTGATCCGTGCCATCCGCGGGCCGCGCATCGCTGACCGCATTGTGGCGGTGAATATGATGGGTACGCTGATTGTTATCACCATCTGCGTGCTGGCCTTTCTCATGGGGGAAGGGTATCTGGTGGACGTGGCGATTATCTACACCATGCTTTCCTTCTTGGCGGTGGTGCTGCTGACGAAGGTGTACATGGGCATTTACCGGCAGAAGCGCCGGGAGGAAAAGGAGGACGGAAAGCATGCTTGAGTTGATCCGCTTTCTGATCAGCGCTGTGCTTACGCTGGCGGGCCTGTTTGTGCTGGTGTCCGGCGTGGTGGGCGTGTTCCGTTTCCGTTACAGCATGAACCGCATGCACGCGGCGGCACTGGGCGATACGTTGGGTATCCTGTTTGTGCTGTTGGGCGTCATGGTGGCGGAAGGGCTGACCATCGCCACGGTGAAAATGCTGCTGGTGATTATCACGCTGTGGTTGACCAGCCCGGTGGCGTCGCATCTGATCAGCCGCCTGGAGGTTACCATTAACGACCATCTGGAGCGCCATATGAACGTGGTGGATAAGACTGCTGTGGCGCGGGAAAAGGAGGGGAATTGAATGGGCGTTCTGAACATTCTCCTGCTGATTTTTATCATTGCCTGCGCGATTTCCGTGGCACTGAGCAAAAACCTGCTGGTGGCCATCGTGATTTTCATGAGCCAATCCCTGGCCATGAGCGTGATCTGGATCATGCTCCAGTCGCCGGACCTGGCCATCACCGAAGCCGCGGTGGGCGTGGGGATTGACAGCCTGCTCTACTTTGTGACGCTGAAGAAGATCCACGCCATTGACGTGGAGAAGGAGCAGGAGAAGGAAGGGGAGAAGAACCATGGCGAAAATTCGTGATAATTACGAAAACAGCTGGTGGCCCCGGTTCCTTCGCTGGTTGAAGGGCGGCTCCACCCGGCTGGACGATCAACTCCAGGAGGAATTGGTGGAAAGCAGCGAGGCGCATTTGCTGCAGAGCCCCGAGGAGGCCGCGCAGATGGAGCGTCAGGCGGAGGCCCGCGTACAACAAGCGCTGCAGGACGAGCGCAACATGTACGACCACGTGCATGACTGGGCCAAGCGCAAAGGCACCCGCCTCACCCGGGCATTGTACAGCATCCTTGCGGTGGTGACCTGCTTCGCCATCATCTATGTGCTGCTGCGCACCACGTCCTTTTTGCCGCCCTTTGGTAATCCGGACAATCCTGTGAACAACGAGGTTTCCCAGCGCTATATTGAAAGCGGCATGCAGGAAACCGGCGCGGTGAACATCGTTGCCGGTATGATTCTAGACTACCGTGCCTTCGATACCCTGGGCGAGAGCAACGTGCTGTTCATCGCTGCCTGCTCCGTGCTGATTCTGCTGCGCATCAGCCGGGAGAAGGACGGCAGCCAGTCGGCGGAGCAGCTCCTGGTGGAAGCCAACGACCGCATGTATGAGCCCAAGAACGACACCATCCTGCAGCACGTCACGAAGCTGCTGGTGCCCATTGTATTGCTCTTTGGCATGTACGTGATTATGAACGGCCACATCTCCCCCGGCGGCGGCTTCTCCGGCGGCGCGCTCATGGGCGCCGCGCTGATCCTGTACCTGAACGCCTTTGGCTTTAAGAAGACGGAGCGGTTCTTCACCTTCCGGGTATTCCAGACCGTGTCCCTGTGTGCGCTGAGCTTTTACGCGGTATCCAAGGCGTATTCCTTCTTTACCGGCGCCAATCATCTGTGGAGCTTTATCACCCCTGGCACGCCCGGCAAGCTGTTCTCTGCGGGACTGATTCCGTACCTGAACCTGGCGGTGGGCCTGGTGGTTTGCTGCACCATGTACGCCTTCTATACCCTGTTCAGAAAGGGGGACATGTGACCCTATGAACTTCTTTACGAATTATGAAGAAATGGCGGCCATGATCCTGTTCGGAATCGGCTTTACCACGCTGCTGCTGGACCGGAACATGATCAAGAAGATCATCGGCTTCTCCATGATGGACAGCGGCATGTACCTGTTCCTGGCTGCCAAGGGTTATGTGGAGGGCAGGGCGGCTCCCATTGTGGTGGACGGTATCCAGTCCATGGAATATTACATCAACCCCATTCCTGCGGGTCTGGTGCTCACGGGCATCGTGGTGAGCGTATCCGTTTCGGCGCTGATGCTGGCGTTGACCGTGCGGCTCTACCGGCGCTACCACACCCTGGATATTGACGAAATAACCGCGCAGGTCCGAAAGGAGGAGGCGTAAGCATGGCGCTTTGGCAATCCATTCCTTTTGCCTGCATTCTGCTGCCCCTGGGCAGCGCGGCCATGACCTCGGTGCTCAAGGGTAAGTTTGCCCGGCGGTGGGTGTTCATTGTTCTAACAGTGGTAACGGCGCTGTCCGCCTGCTTCACTTATTTCATCTGGGGCTATGGCGAGAGCTACACCTACATGATGGGCCACTTCCCGGCGCCTTGGGGCAACGAGATCCGTGGCGGCCTGCTGGAGGGCATCACCGCGCTGTTTTTCTCCCTGATTATGCTTTTGTCCCTGTTGGGTGGCGTGAAGAAGCTGGACGACCACGTACTGCATGACAAGCACAGCCTGTATTACGTGATGATCCTGCTGCTCACCGCGGCGCTGATGGCGCAGGTGTACACCAACGACGCCTTCACCGCATACGTGTTTGTGGAAATCATGACCATTTCCGCCTGCTCCCTGATTGACGCCCGCACCAAGGGTCGTACGCTGGTGGCGGCGACCCGGTACATGATTATGAACCTGCTGGGTTCCGGTCTGTTCCTGCTGGGTATCATCCTGCTCTACGACCTGACCGGCCACCTGCTCATGAGCAACATGAAGGAAGCGGTGGCGGAGCTCCATGCCACCGGGGAATACACCCTGCCGCTGACCGTGGTGGTGGCGCTGATCTCCATTGGCCTGAGCATCAAGAGCGCACTGTTCCCCTTCCATACCTGGGTTCCGGATGCTTACGGGTACACCACCCCGGCATCCTCGGCGATTCTTTCTTCCCTGGTGAGCAAGGGTTACATTTTCCTGCTGATTAAGATCATGTACCGGGTTATCGGCCTGGATGTGATCATTGCCACGGGTATTCATAACGTGCTGTTCATTTTCGGTCTGGTGGGCATGATTATGGGTTCCATTTCCGCCATCCGTCAAAACGATATCCGCCGGATGATCGCTTTCTCCTCCGTGGCCCAGATCGGTTACGTATACATGGGTATTGGCATGGGCACGGAAGCGGGCATGCTGGCGGCGGTGTTCCACATCTTCTCCCATGCCGTGTGCAAGGCCATGCTCTTCCTGACTGCGGGCGGCCTGGCGGACGCTTCCGGCAACAGCAAGCAGTTCCGCGACCTTCGCGGTTCGGGCCTGCGCAGCCCCATTGCCGGCGTGGCCTTTACGGTGGGCGCGCTGTCCATGGTGGGCTTCCCCTTCCTGGGCGGCTTTATCAGCAAGCTGAACTTCGGTACCGCGGCCATGGAGCTGGGGGATATGAAGACGCTGCTGGTGCTGGTGGCGCTGGCTGTTTCCACCTGGCTGAACACCGTATATTTCCTGCGCACGGTGATTACCCTGTACCGTCCCGCGCTGCCCGGCAGCAATTATCCGGTGGAAAAGGGACGGCGGGGCTTCTGCTTCAGCCTGAGCTGCGTCGCCTTTGCGGCGGTCAACGTGGCGCTGGGCATCCTGTCCCAGCCCATTGTGAGCGCGATCCGCATGGGCCTGAATATGTTCGCGTGAGGAAGGAGGGCTTGACATGTTTGGAGACTGGTATCTTCTGGTTCCCGTGCTGCTGCCCCTTCTGAGCGGGCTGCTCCTGACGCTGTGCAAGCCGCTGGGGGAAGGGAAGGCTCGCAACCCGGTGACGCTGGCAGTGCTCTGCCTGAACGTGGCGGCGCTTTTGCCGGTGCTGTTCGGAGAGGAGCGCACGCTGACCCTGTTCACCCTGTCCGACAGCCTGCCGGTATTCCTGCGGGTGGATGATACGGGCCGGTGGTTCAGCGTCATTATGGCCTTTGTGTGGGCTGCGGCGGGCGCGTACTCCTTCGAGTACATGGCCAAGGAGGAGCATCTGCGGCGGTACTACGGCTTTTACCTGATGACCCTGGGCGTGCTGATGGCGCTGTGCTTTGCCGGTTCCATCGTCACCTTCTACATGTTCTATGAGGCCATGACGCTGCTCACCTTCCCGCTGGTGCTTCACACCATGAAGCGCGACGCGGTGGCGGCGGGCATCAAGTACCTGATCTATTCCGTGGTGGGCGCTTCCCTGGCGCTGCTGGGCATTCTGGCGCTCAGCCCCTACGTGACCAGCTTTGACTTTGTGGCTGGCGGCGTGCTGAATCTGGAGGCTGTTGCGGGCCGCGAAGGGCTGGTGCTGGCCATCGCCTTTGTGATGCTGCTGGGCTTCGGTACCAAAGCTGGCATGTTCCCCCTGCATGGGTGGCTGCCTACGGCGCATCCGGCGGCGCCCTCCCCGGCCAGTGCGGTGCTTTCCGGCATCATTACCAAGGCGGGCGTGCTGGGTTGCCTGCGGCTGATTTACTGCTTCATCGGCGTGGATTTCCTTCGCGGCACCTGGGTGCAAACGGCCTTCATGAGCCTGACGCTGTTCACGGTGTTCATGGGTTCGCTGCTGGCCTATCAGGAGGGCGGGTTGAAAAAGCGCCTGGCCTACTCCTCCGTCAGTCAGGTGAGCTATGTGCTGTTTGGCCTGAGCACCATGCATCCCATTGGCTTTGTGGGGGCCATGCTCCATGTGCTGTGCCACGCGCTGGTGAAGGATACCCTGTTCATGAGCGCCGGCGCCATCATCAGCAAAACCGGCAAAACGCAGGTGAATGAGCTGGAGGGCATTGGCAAGCAGATGCCTGTGACCATGTGGTGTTTCACCCTGGCCAGCGTCGGCCTGGTGGGCATTCCGCCGGCGCTGGGCTTTGTGAGCAAGTGGTTCCTGGCCCAGGGCGCGCTGGAAATGACCGGCGTAGCGGCCTTCTTCGGCTGGTTCGCGCCCATGGTGCTGCTGCTCAGCGCACTACTGACCGCGGGGTATCTGTTCCCCATCAGCATCCGCGGGTTCCTGCCTGGGCGCAACGCGGACGGTTCCCTGAAATTCTTTGAGAAGCGCGAGCCGACCCACGTCATGCTGATCCCCCTGGTGATTCTTACGGCGCTGTCCCTGCTGGCCGGTATGTTCCCCGCGCAGCTAACGGCGTTCCTGACCAACCTGGCTTCCACGCTGATGTAAAGGAGGAACTGATATGACGCTGTTGTTGCTAGCTATCCTCCTGCCGCTGATTGGTGGGGCGGCGCTGCCGTTGTTCCGCTTTCAGCAGGAGCGCCCCCGCAGCCTGTATGTGGAGGCGGTGGTGCTCGTTACCTCGGCGCTGACCTGGTGGGCCATCGGCCTGAGCCCGGAGGGGGAGCTGCCCCTGTTGCGGATGACCGACACCCTGACCCTGACGCTGCACCTGGACGGCATGAGCAAGGTGTTCGCCGGTTTGGTGAGCTTCCTGTGGCCGCTGGCTTCCCTGTACGGGTTTGAGTACATGCGCCACGAGAACCGGCCCAATGCGTTTTTTGCCTACTACACCATGAGCTATGGCGTGACCCTGGCGGTGGCGCTGGCGGGGAACCTGTTTTCCCTGTATGTGTTCTATGAGTGCCTGACCATGGTGACCCTGCCGCTGGTGACGCACAAGAAGGATGTGCAGAGCATCCGCGCCGGGCGAAAGTACCTGATTTTCTCCATCAGCGGCGCAGCCATGGCCTTCATTGCCCTGATCTTCATGATGCATTACGGCGTAAGCACGGACTTTGTGCTGGGCGGCGTGCTGGATTTGACCAGGGTGGCGGGCCATGAGCGGGTGTTGCGTTTCGTGTTCCTGCTGGCTTTCATTGGCTTTGGCACCAAAGCGGCTGTGTTCCCCATGTACGCCTGGTTGCCTGCCGCTTCCGTGGCGCCCACGCCTGTAACGGCGCTGCTGCACGCGGTGGCGGTGGTGAACGCCGGCGCATACGCGGTCATTCGCGTGATCTACTACTCCTTTGGCGCGGACTTCCTCTACGGTTCCGTGGCGCAGATCATAGCGGTGTGCCTGGCCTGCTTTACCATCCTCTTTGGTTCCACCATGGCCGTGCGCGAGCAGCACTTTAAGCGCCGCCTGGCGTATTCCACCATCAGTAACCTGAGCTACATGCTCATGGGCGCGGCGCTGATGACCCCCGGCGGAATGGTGGGTAGCTTGAGCCACCTGATTTTCCACGGGTTGATGAAGATCGGCCTGTTCTACTGCGCTGGCGCTGTGCTGGTCAAGACGGGCAAGGAATATGTGCAGGATCTGCGCGGCATGGGCCGCGTGATGCCGTTCACCTTCACCTGCTTTACCATTGGCAGCATCGCCATGGTAGGCATTCCGCCGCTGTGCGGCTTTGTCAGCAAGTGGAACCTGCTCACCGCTGCGGCGGATACGGGCAGCTGGTGGGGGATTGTGTCCATTGCCACGCTGATTATCTCGGCGATCCTCACGGCGGTATACCTGTTCACGGTGGTTTCCGTGGCGTGGTTCCGTCCGCTGGATGCCAGCGACGCCGCTCTGGCGGGAAAGAATACCGATCCCGGCTGGCAGATGAAGCTGCCCCTGGCGCTGCTTTGCGTGATGGTGGTGCTCTGCGGCGTGTTCTCCACTCCTCTGGTCCAGTGGCTGCGCAGCGTGGCCGCCGGGCTGGTGCTGTAAGAAAGGGGGCGTTCCGATGCTGTTGTATCCTCTGCTTTGCTTTGGCCCCATGGTTCTGGCGGTGGTGTGCTATGTGCTCGGCCGCTTCTCCAAGCCGGGCCGTGACGCGACCATGAGTCTGGCGGTGACGGCGACGTTTGTAGGTGCGCTGGCGGTGAATTTTCTGCCGGGCAGTTTTGCCTGGGAAGGTTTTTGCGGCCTGGGCCTGCACCTGTCGGCGGACGGCTTCCGGGGCGTGTATGCCACGGTGGCGGCCTTCATGTGGATGGCGACCGGCTGGTTTTCACCGGAATACTTCACCCACTACCGTAACCGGAACCGCTACTATTTCTTCAACCTGATGACCCTGGGCGCCACCCTTGGCGTGTTCCTTTCCGACGATCTGTACACCACGCTGATCTTCTTTGAGATCATGTCCCTGACCAGCTATGTGTGGGTGGCGCAGGAGGAAACGCCCGGCGCGCTCCGTGCCGGCGCTACCTACCTGGCGGTGGCTGTTATCGGCGGCCTGACCACCTTGATGGGCCTGTTCCTGCTGTACCATCAGCTGGGCACGCTGTCCTTTGCGGGCATGAAAGCCGCGGTGGCTACGCTCACCGATCGCTCCGGGCTGACGGTGGCGGTGTGGCTGACGCTGGCGGGCTTTGCGGCCAAGGCTGGTTTGTTCCCGCTGCATATCTGGCTGCCCAAGGCGCACCCGGTGGCCCCGGCCCCGGCCAGCGCGCTGCTCAGCGGCATTCTGACCAAGTCGGGCGTGTTTGGGTTGATCGTTATCTGCGCCAACCTGATGCAGGGCGACTGCTGGTTCGGGGATGCGCTGCTGACCCTGGGAGTCATTACCATGTTCCTGGGCGCGGTGCTGGCGTTGTTCTCCGTGGATCTGAAGCGGGTGCTTGCCTGCTCCTCCTTGAGCCAGATCGGCTTTATCACCGTGGGCCTGAGCATGATGGTCATGCTCTCCCAGGAAGGTTCCCTGGCGGCCTACGGCAGCGTCATGCACATGGTAAACCATTCGCTGATCAAGCTGGCGCTGTTCATGGCCGCGGGCGTTGTCTACATGAACCTGCACAAGCTGAACCTGAACGACATCCGCGGCTTTGGCCGGAAGAAACCCCTGCTGCACGTCGTTTTCCTGGTGGGCGCGTTGGCCATTGCCTGCATCCCCTTTGTGGGCAGCGGGTATCATTCCAAGAGCCTGATGCATGAATCCATTCTGGAGTATATCGCCGTGCTGAACGGCATGGGCGTATCTGCGTCGAGCTATCAGTTCGTGGAAGGGTTGTTCGTATTCTCCGGCGGGCTGACAGTGGCTTACATGCTCAAGCTGTACATCTGCCTGTTCTGGGAAAAGCATCCCGAGCGTCAGGCGGAATACGACGCCATGGGCGGCAAGTACATGAACAAGCAGACGACTGTGGCGCTGCTGCTTCCCGCCACGATTCTGCTGGCGCTGGCCGTGCTGCCTGGGCAGCTGTTCTCTCCGCTGGGTGCGTTGTGCGCGCCGTTCTTTGGCCAGGAAGCCATCGGCGAGGAAATCGCCTATTTCTCCGGGGAGAATCTTCTGGGCGCGGCGAAATCCATTGCCATTGGCGTGATTGTCTACTTCCTGGTGGTGCGCTTGTTGCTCATGGCCAAGGATGAGAAGGGCGTGCGGGTGTACGTCAACCGCTGGCCCGCGAAGCTGGACCTGGAAGATATGGTATACCGTCCAGTACTGCTGAAGCTGTTGCCCAGCCTTTGCACCATGCTGGTGCGTTTTGTGGCGGAGCTTCCGGAGGCTGTGGTGGTGTTCCTGCGGGACACGGTATTCAGCAAGCGCAAAAAGCCCCATGGCATCCCGGTGGGCAACCGCTTCACCTACGCCTGCGGCAAGATGGTCAATGGCGTGGCCATTGCGCTTAATGCAACTTTCCTGAAGAACCATCCCATGCGGACGGATTTTGAGTATGTGTTCGATGCCTCCTGGAAGGAGTTCATTACTGGAACGCATATCATCATCCGCAGCGTCTCCTTCGGATTGCTGCTGCTGTGCATCGGTTTGTATATCACCTGTGCCTATTTGATGATGCATTGATGAACCGGGCGGGAGACCCCTTGGGGTGTCCCGCCCGCGTTTTTTTTCCAAGGCGGCCGCGGTCGCTTTTTTTGTAATCGCGTGTATGCTGCGGGTACGGGCTTATGCCGAGGCTGGCATACAAAATCTCTGTATTGGAAAACGGGCTGAGAAGTTTCTCAGCCCGCGCTTGTATCTGCCTGTTCCTGTGTGACATCCAGTTCAATGATGATCCGGTGGTGTTCCGCGTCCACGGCTTTTTTTACCGGCTTGGACGTGCCGTCCGGGTTGAGCAGACCGGCTTCCCGTGCTTCGCGGCTGCCAATGGTTACGTTGTAACTTGTGATGTGGCCGCCGTTTCCCTTCTGTGCGCGCAGTTTCACTTGTGATGCTCTTTTCTGTAATGGCGATAGATTACGACTGGAAAAGCAAGCGCCGGTACGAACAGCGGCGCCTGTACCATGCTAAGCAGGTTGTTTCCCTCCGCGTTTGTTACGAGACGCTGTTACGACTGTCCTGAGAGAATAGCGCTCGCTCCCGCGCTCTTGCCGTTACGGACGGATGAGCTGGAAGCGCCTCTGCGGGGGCTGTCTGAGAAAGCCCATTGGCGCTGGTTGCGCCTCATGATTTTCACAATCCTATGATACAACGGATATCGTCAAGTTCAAGGCGGTTGTCGGGAAAATGTTTTTTTCAAACGATTTTCGCCTCCGGGGTTCCGTTGCTTCGAGGAAAGCCCATGCGCGGGGACGGGTGCCGCCCGCCAGAAGATGTCCTCTGGGACGGGGGACAGCCGTCTTGTGAGGAAGACGGGGGAGGCTTTTGCGGCAGCCGCTTTCGCCCGTCCAGGCGGCGGGACTCTACCGGGGCTTCCCGCCCTTTTTTTGAGCGTTCCCGTTGCATTTCCGCGGGAAATTCGGTATCATATATCCTATGAACTTATGCCTATGGGCGATGGAGGGACAGCCTTGACCAACGAACGGCTTGCGAAAATCCGCAATTTCTGCATTATCGCGCATATTGACCACGGTAAATCCACGCTGGCGGACCGCATTCTGGAAACCACCGGGGTGTTTGAAAAGCGTGAGATGGTGGAGCAAATTCTGGACAGCATGGAGCTGGAACGGGAGCGCGGCATCACCATCAAAAGCAAGGCGGTGCGTATGCGCTACCAGGCGAAGGATGGGCAGGTTTATACCCTGAACCTTATTGATACGCCCGGGCATGTGGACTTTACCTATGAAGTGAGCCGCGCCCTGGCGGCCTGCGAGGGCGCGCTGCTGGTGGTGGACGCCACCCAGGGGATTGAGGCCCAGACCCTGGCCAACGCCTATATGGCCATTGATCACAACCTGGAAATCGTGCCGGTTATCAATAAGATTGACCTGCCGTCGGCACAGCCCGAGGCCGTGCGTCAGGAGATTGAGGATGTAATTGGCCTGGACGCTTCCTATGCGCCCTGCGTTT
Source organism: uncultured Oscillospiraceae bacterium (assembly GCA_964540735.1). Lineage (GTDB taxonomy): Bacteria > Bacillota > Clostridia > Christensenellales > Aristaeellaceae > Egerieenecus. The sequence continues at coordinate 33,736 of CAZINY010000010.1, read as the reverse complement.
CGGCCAAGACGGGGCTGAATATTGGGGACGTGCTGGAAGCCATTGTGCAGCACATTCCCGCGCCCGACGGGGACGAGGGCGCTCCGCTGCAGGCGCTGATTTTTGACGCCTTTTATGACAATTACAAGGGCGCCATTTGCTTCGTGCGGGTAATGCAGGGATGCCTGAAGACGGGAATGCGCATGCGTCTGATGGCGGGCAAGGGCGAATTTGACGTGGTGGAAATCGGCACCTTCAATCCCGGCTATAATCCCTGCGACCAGCTGCTTCCCGGGGATGTGGGGTATGTCTGCGCGTCTATCAAGGACGTCCGGGATACCCGGGTGGGCGATACCATCACCGATGCGGCGCGTCCGGCGCCGCAACCTCTCCCGGGCTACCGGCATGTGACGCCCATGGTGTATTGCGGCGTGTATCCTGCCGATGGCGCGGATTATCCCAACCTGAAAGACGCCCTGGAAAAGCTGCGCATGAACGACGCGTCCCTCTCCTTTGAGCCGGAAACCTCCGTGGCGCTGGGCTACGGCTTCCGTTGCGGTTTCCTGGGCCTGCTGCATATGGACATTATTACCGAGCGGCTGGAGCGGGAGTTTGACCTGAACCTGGTAACCACTGCGCCCAGCGTCATCTATCACGTGACCAAGACCGACGGCTCCGTGCTGAACATTGACAACCCCACCAATCTGCCGCCCATTGGGGAAATTGCCAGGATGGAGGAACCCTTTGTTCATGCGGAACTGTTTACGCCCCAGGAGTATGTGGGCACGTTGATGGACCTTTGCCAGGACAAGCGCGGCGTCTTCATTGATATGCAGTATGAAGGCAGCCGGGTCAAGCTGAATTATGATATACCGCTGAACGAGATTATCTTTGACTTCTTCGACCAGGTCAAGAGCCGCAGCCGGGGTTATGCTTCCTTTGATTATGAATTGAAGGATTACCGGGAAAGCGACCTGGTTAAGCTGGATATTCTGCTGAACGGGGACATTTGCGACGCCTTCTCCATCATCGTACATCGGGACAAGGCCTATGCCCGGGGGCGCTCCATCGCGGAAAAACTGAAGGAAGTCATTCCGCGGCAAATGTTTGAAATTCCCATCCAGGCCGCCATTGGCGGCAAGGTGATTGCCCGGGAAACGGTCAAGGCCATGCGCAAGGATGTGCTGGCCAAGTGCTATGGCGGCGACATTACCCGGAAGAAGAAGCTGCTGGAGAAGCAGAAGGAAGGCAAGAAGCGCATGCGGCAGTTCGGCACCGTGCAGGTGCCCAGCGAAGCGTTTCTGGCGGTGCTTAAAATGGATGCCAATTAAGCGTCGCCAGGCGCGGAGGGAGGAGGAGTACCTTGCCGCAGCGGGAAGAGTGCGCCTGTTTTACCGGCCACCGGGAGTTGGACGAGGAGGAACTGCCGGGGCTGCGCCAGGCGTTGGAACTGACGTTGGAGGCGGCCTGGGCGCAGGGATACCGTTATTTTTATAACGGCGGGGCGCTGGGCTTTGACCTGTTGGCGGCGGAGGCGGTCATGGCGTGCAAACGCCGCCATGCGGAAGCGGCGCTGGAAATTGTCGTGCCGCATGCGCATCAGAGCGCCGGATGGCCGGAGGCGGAGCGCAGCCGGTATGAGCGGCTGTGCTATCTGGCGGATCGTGTAAAGATTCTCTCGCCGCTGTATTATCGTGGCTGCTATCATGTCCGCAACCGCTACATGGTGGACCGTTCAGGGCTGTGCCTGTGCTATTTTACCCACGCGCAGGGCGGGACGGCTTATACGGCGGCCTACGCGGCCCGGGAAGGCGTCCGCCTGGTGAACCTGGCCTTGGAGAGCAGCTGGCAGGCCTTTGCGGAGCAAAAGAAAACGGACGGCTGAAACGGAAAAACGCTTCGCAGCCGTCCGCTTTTTATGGGGCGCTCACTTTTTGTCGGGGACAGGGTTCAAACGGCCTTCCTGCTTCTCGTTTTTGATTTCCCAGTGGAGCAGCAGGGTTAACGCGCCGCGCAGGGCGATGACCGCGCCCAGAATGGCCAATTCGTTCAAGTCGCGAGCCAGCACGGTGCGGAGCACCTCGCCGCCCAGCTTGAATTCCAGGGAAAGGGCGATGCCTTCGGCCAGCTTCAAGCGCACGTTGGGGTCATGCTTGAAATACAGGATAATTCCCTGTACTGCGGTAAGCAGCAGCACGATAATGCCAGCCAGTTCCACCAGGCGGATGCCGATCTCCGCGGCGTATTTTACCACGTTTTCCAAAAAGACAACCACACTATCCATCCGATACCCTCCCATAGGGGGATGCCCCCGCTTTTGTCTGTTACTAGTGTACACGATTTCCTGGGAAAATGCACGAAGTTTTTTATGGCGGGCGGATGGCAAGAAAGGCGGAAACCAGCCGATGGAGCTTTATCTGCATATCCCATTTTGCCGCCGGAAGTGCCGGTACTGCGACTTTGCTTCCTGGGCGGGCCGGGAAGCGTGGATGCCTGCCTATGTGAGCGCGGTGTTGCGGGAAGCCCGGCAAGCCGCAGCCGCGCTGGGACGGCAGCGGATTTCTACGGCCTTTTTGGGGGGCGGAACGCCATCCCTGCTGCCTGCGGAGGAACTGCAAAGGCTGCTCGCGGGGATATGGGCGGTTTTCACTCCGGACGCCGGGGCGGAGATCACCGCCGAGGCCAATCCCGGCACGCTGACCGAGGAATGGCTGGCAACGGCGCTGTCTTTGGGCGTGAACCGGCTTTCGCTGGGGATGCAGGCTGCGCAGGAAACGCTTCTGCGGGCGCTGGGGCGCATTCATACCATGGAGCAGGTGCGGGCCTCCGTGGCCCTGGCGCGGGCGGCAGGAGTGAAAAACCTCAGCCTGGATTTGATGTTCGGCTTGCCGGGACAGACCCTGTCGGACTGGGCCGCAACCCTGGAAGCGGCGCTGGCGCTGGAACCGGAGCATCTGAGCTGTTATGGCCTGATTCCTGAGGAGGGTACGCCTTTGGGAGACGGCGTGCGCCGGGGCGAGGTGGAGCTGCCTTCCGAGGATGCGGAGCGCGCCATGTATGATCTAACCCTGAAGCGGCTGGAAGACGCTGGCTTCATCCAATATGAGATTTCCAATTTTGCCCGGCCGGGCTTTGCCTGCGCCCATAATTTGGGCTATTGGCGGCAGGCGCCGTATGTGGGGCTGGGCGCCGCAGCGGCAAGCATGCTGCCGGCCCGGCATGCCGGGGAATGTTATTACCGGCGGACCAATGTCCGGGATTTGGCGGCGTACTTGCGGCAGGCGGAGGCAGGGACGTTTGTGCCGGCGGAGGAGGAGAGCGTCACCCCGGCGCAGGCGCGTTTTGAAACCATGATGCTGGGGCTTCGGGTTTTCGAAGGGGTGGACGAGCGCGCCTTTGCGGCCATGCATGGCGTTTCGTTGGCCCAGGCATACGGAGAGCGCCTGCGCTCCCTTGTGGCGCGCGGGCTGCTGGAAAGGCGGGAACATTTCTGGCGCTTGACACGGCGGGGGATGGACGTGCAAAACGCCGTGCTGGTGGAGCTCATGGATGATTGAGGGGGATCGACGGCAAACCGGAAAAAGGTCAACCTTGCAAGCGCAAATTGCCTGTACTTGCAAGCGTGCAAGGGACAACTTGCAAAAAATGAAGCTACGTTGTCAACGGTCTGAGTGGCGAAGGCTACTTTCTAACATACAGTGCGGCGCAATGGACGCCGCTGTTTTTTTCAATCGCATTGATCTGCAAACCCGGAGCATCATGGCGCGGAACTGCCTGCGCGGCGTTCCGGTAGAAACGCATTTCCCTGGCCCGAGGGCGCAACTGTGACGCGCCCGCTGTTAAGGCTGTACCATGGACCTATTCTGCATAAATTCGCCGTTCCACCACAGGCTGCCGGCGATGGTGTCCCAGGGCTGGCTGCCGAAAAAGAAGCGTACCCTGCGCACGCCGGTGGCTTGGCAAAGGGTATTGATCATGCTGTAGGCCATGAGGCGTTCCTGCGTTTCGTCCAGCCCGGTGGAGGCGGTGGCGAAACTGGTGGAAAGGTTGACCAACAGTACCTCGTCCTTTACGGAAAAGCCCAGAATATCCGCGTCTCCCAGGTATCCCGGGAGCAGCGAACTGCGGCCCGTGGCGGCTTCGGAGGCGGTGGGACCGTTCATCAGCTGCAAAAGCAGATAGCGGGGATTGTTTGCTTCATAATAAGGCACAGGGCGGATGGTGACCGCCAGCGCGTCTCCCTGGACGAAATAAAGCACCGCTACATCCTTGAGATAGGATGCAAAATCGCTGCGGGTGATACGCCCGTCCGGAAAGGTCAGCATTCGGTTTTCCGCGGTGAGCACGCTGGTCAGCAGGCTTCCACCCACATGGAATTCCACGCCGGTCAGTGAGGGAATGAAGGCGGTGAGCGTATAGGTGATGCTTCCCAGAAAACCGGCCATATCCACGCCGGCGTTGCGCAGACGGCTCTCCAGATCCTCGCAGAAGTACAGGACGGCAATGCGGCCGCCCGTCTCCTGCAGGTTGCGTATTTCCGGTGCGTACAGCAGAAGGGCGTTCAGGTCGGGCATGGGGGCGGCGCTGGAAAGTATCTGCGGTCCGGCGGAAAGCGCGGTAAGGAGTCCGGCGGCCAGCTGCGCCGGCGATTGCCCCACAAAGGACAGGTCACGGGTTTCCGCCAGGAGTCCCGTTCCCTCCAGGGTGGGGAAAAATAACGTTGCGGTGGCGGTGAGGCTTACCTGGGAGGCGTCCTCGCCCAGGGCGGGCTTGCGGGAATCCAGCTGATTCCATAGATCGGCCAGGTCCGCCTCCGGATGCGCGGCGACGCTGCCCAGGGGCAGGCTTGCGGTGATGTCCATGGCTACGGCCATGCCGGAAACCAAAATGTTGATATGGCTGATGCCAAAGGGCGCCAGCGTGGAGGCGATGGCCTGGCATACCGTATAAAAAGCGCCATGATCCAGCAGCAGCGCCGATGCGGCCAGCGTGACGGTGCATACGCCGCAGGAAATTTCCACCGGGTTTACACCGGCCAATTGCAGGCGCACGTCGCCGCCCAGGGCCTGCACCTGCCGGTTCGCTTCATAGGTGAAAAGCGTCCGCAGCACTGTTTCGGCGGGGTGGCGGCCCCGGTTCAGCGTTACCTGCGCCTGTTGCGCGACCAGGTGCGTGCCGTCCAGGCTCGGCAGATAGAGGTCAATCAGCGCGGTGTAGTCCAGGGAAGCGTCCCCCACGGGCGCCGTGTAGGGTTGGGCCGCAGGCGGAAGCGTGGCGGCGCTGCCAGAACGGCTGAGCTGCTGCACGGTGGAGGAGCATCCGCTGAGCGCCAGCGTCAGGCAGAGAAGCGCGGCCAGAACGGCGCGCTTGCGCGAGCGTTGAAAAGCCATGGGATGCCGCAATCAGATTCCCTCCATCCAGCCGGTAAATTGGGTCCAGGGTATTTTCCACAGGTCGCCTTCCCGGGTCAGTCGGATGATCCGGCCGGTCCATTCCTGGCTGACGCCTCCGGTTTGGGTATACAGGTGCATGGTATACAGGGCAGTCGCTCCTTCTGGGTCCAGGCTGCCGCCGGAAAAACCGAAATTGACCAGCCGGGGAGCGGATTGTAGATAGGCGGCGAATGTCTGGTAATCCGGGCGGTTGGATGCGGCGATGTACCCGTACAGCAGCGAGAGCTCCTGGTTGCGCCAGGCTTCCAAAGCGGCGCGGAGCGTATTGGCCGGGGTCAGCAGATAGGCGTCTTCCCGTGTGAGCGGGCCGGACAGCGCAGCTTCGTCGGAGCCGTCCAGGAACCAGCTCTGCCGGAGCCGCAGACTATCGCTAAGCACGTCGGTCTGCTCCACCAGCATTTGCACTCCGTCGTAGTCGCAGTTCTCCGTAATGGTGGCAACAATGCTCTGCATGCACAGCTGACGGCGCAAAGGCGCTTCCACCTGCCAGTAAGGGTCTTGGGCCCAGTCGTCGGGTTCGTCCGCCCAACCCGATAAAATGGCGCTGCTCAGGGTAACGAACAGGGTGCGGCCCTGTCCCGTGACCGAAAGGATCTGGCATCCCTCCGGCAGGGCGGAGGAAAGCTGGATGGAGCTGGGGGAAGGCCCCTGGGCCAGCTCCCGAAGGAGCGCCAGCTCAAAGGGCTCGTCAGGCGCCACGATAATGGCGCGGATTTCCGGGGCCAGGTACGGCTGATCCTCATAGCGGAAGTACAGGGTTACGTTGCGCAGGGTGGTGGCGGAGCCTGCCGGTTCCGCGGCCGGGAGCACGGTATCCACACCCGGCACCAGGGTGGATTCGGCCGCGCGAACAGGGTCGGGCAGAATCTGGCTGCACCCGCACAGAAACGGGGCCAACAGCAGCAGGGCCAACAGCGCCGGCAAACGCCGGGCGTGCCGCTTGATATGCAGGATCATGCTTTCACCTCCAGGGGGAGCTCCACGCGGAATACGCTGCCCTGGCCTTCCGTGCTCTCCACCGTGACCGTGCCCTGGTGAAGGGCTACCATTTGCCGGACAATGGACAACCCCAGGCCCGTGCCGCCGGTTTCCCGGGAGCGCGCCTTATCCACGCGATAGAACCGGTCGAAGATATGGGGAAGGTCTTCCGCGGGAATCCCCGGCCCGTCGTCCGTTACCGTGAGGATCGCCTTCCGCCCCTCCCGCAGCGCCGCGATGGCGATATGGCCCCCCTGAGGCGTATACTTGATTGCGTTTTCCGTCAGGTTGTAGAGCACCTGCTCCAGTTTGGCGCCGTCGCCCACCATGGGCAGGGATTCGGGCAGCTGCACGGTCAGGGTCTGGCCGCGTTGCTCCGCCATGGGCTGGAGCCGGCGCATGGTTTCCCGTGCCAGATGGCACAGGTCCAGGGGCGCGGGATGAAGCTCCAGGGCGTGGCTGTCCGTTTTTGTCAACGTAAGCAGATCGTCGATGATGCCGGTCAGCCGGTCGATTTCATGGTCCATGTCCTGCATGAAATCCGTTCGCACCTCCCCGGGCATGTCGGGTTGGGCGATGAGGGTTTGCAGAATGATTTTCAGGGAGGTCATGGGGGTTTTCAGCTCGTGGCTGGCATTGGAAACAAACTGGTTCCGGCTTTGGTCCAGGGTTTCCAGCTTCTGCGCCATGGCGTTGTAGGCGCTGGCCAGCTCGCGCATTTCTCCGGAACCGCGCACGGGCACGCGCACGGAAAGATCGCCGCGGCCCATGCGCTGGATGGTGCGGGTCAGGCGGGTAATCGGGCCGGTGATGACCCGGGAAAATACCAACGCCGCTGCCATGGCGGCCAGGGCCACCGCCGCGAAAGCGGTAAGCATGCGGGTTTGCACGCTTTCCAGGCTGGTCATCAGCTCCTGAACCGAGGAAATAAAAAGCACCGCCCCCAGCATTTCACCCTGTTCGCCGATCATGGGCGCGGCGCAGGAGCTGACGTACTGCGCCGCTTCTTCTTCCGGCACGTCGTCCCCGACGAGGCGATGGATGCCGTAATCGCTTCCCACACCCTCCAGCAGGACGGAGAGCACCTGGGGCAATTGCAGCCGCACGCCCAGCAAGGAGCCGTAGGTATCCAGCTGCACCTTGCCTTCGCCGTCCACCAGCAGGAGCCGTCCGCCCATCTCGCCGCCTGCGGACAACAGCGCTTCCTGGAGGGAGTCGGTATCCGCGCGCGAAAAAAAAGGCGCAAGGGTCGTGGCCAGCTTTTCCACGGAAAGGCTGTCTTGACGAATGCGCTGCTCGAAAAGATAGTCGCTCACAAGGCCTGTGAGCTGCGAAGCAATAAAATAAAAGGAAAGCCCCACCACCAGCAGGAAAGCCAGCAGAATTTTCCAGCGGATGGCTGTAAAGGGCAGGCGCAGCAGGGGACGCGGCTTAGTCTTTGTCGGTGAAATAATAACCAACCCCCCACTTGGTGAAGATATACTCCGGCTTGGAGGTGTCGCGCTCGATTTTCTCCCGCAGGCGGCGGATATGTACGTCCACGGTACGGGCGTCGCCGGTGTAGTCGTACTTCCACACGGTTTCCAGCATGGCCTCACGGCTGAATACCTTGCCCCGGTTCTGGATGAACAGCTGCAGCAGGTCGAATTCCTTGGCGGTGAGCTTCACGTCCTTCCCTGCCAGGGTCACGGTGCGCTTGACCAGGTTTACCTGCATGTCCCGTACCCGGATGATTTTCTGATCCTCCGGCGCGGCGGCGGCGTTGACCCGTCGGAAAATGGTTTTGATGCGGGCTTTTACCTCCAGAATGTTGAAGGGCTTGGTCATGTAGTCGTCGGCGCCATATTCCAGGCCGAGAATCTTATCCATGTCGTCGCCCTTGGCCGTGAGCATGATAATGGGCACGTTGGAGTGCTCGCGGATGCGTTGGCAGACGCTAATGCCGTCCAGCTTGGGCAGCATGACATCCAGCAGAATCATGTCGTATTGGCCTGCGAAAAATTTGGCAAGCGCTTCCTCGCCGTCCATGGCGCTGTCGGTTTCATAGCCTTCCTGCTCCAGGGTATATTTCAGCCCCTTGAGGATAATCGGTTCGTCGTCCACCAGGAGAATCCGCTTCGCCATGCGCGCCACCTTCCACGTCCTTGCTTGATGCTATTGGGTATTATACGATTTTTTGTGAAGAAAATCAAGGTAAATTGAAATCAAAACGTCACAATTTCCGTAAAACTGAAAGAAATACCAGGAGAAAAATGCTTGACACCGGCGGTACAGACTGCTATAATATCCCTGTTTGAAGCAGAAGCTTGCCCGCTTCTCGCCTTGCGGTTGACGCTGCCGGGCTGAAGGCACACCGTTCTTTCGGGAACGGGAAACGCGTATGTACGCGGCGGGTAGGCTTTCGCCCGCCGCTTTTGTTATGGAGGCAAGCGGCGTTCAGACGCAAGTTTGAGGAGGTGCATGGACATCGCAACCGATCTGATGATCAATGAGGAGATTCGCGACCGGGAAGTTCGGCTGATCGACGAAAACGGCGAGCAGCTGGGCGTAATGATTACCCGCAAGGCGCTGGAGCTGGCGGAGGAAAAGGGCCTTGACCTGGTCAAGATTTCACCCAACGCAAAGCCCCCGGTGTGCAAGCTGATGGATTACGACAAGCACCGTTATGAGCAGGCCAAGCGGGAGCGCGAGCTCCGCAAGAATCAGCGGGTTGTCGAACTGAAGGAAGTGCAGCTGTCGGCTACCATCGAGGAAAACGACGTGCTGACCAAGGCCAAGATGGCCCGGCGCTTCCTGGAGGACGGCGACAAGGTGAAGGTATCCATTCGCTTCCGCGGCCGACAGATTACCCACTCGGATATCGGCATGCGGGTTATGCAGGACTTTGCCGAGCGCGTCAAGGATGTGAGCAGTGTGGAGCGCAAGCCGCTGCTGGATGGCCGGCACATGATCATGATCCTGGCGCCCAAGGCGGAGAAGGCGTCCTTCGCGGAGAAGAAAGCCCGTAAAGCCAGCGAAGCCAATGGAGAAAAAGCTCCTACGGCTCAGCAATAAACAGCATTGGAAGGAGGAACCACCATGCCTAAGCAAAAGTCCCATCGTGGTGCTGCAAAGCGCTTTTCCTTTACCAAAACGGGTATTGTTAAGCATAAGCAGATGAACGCCAACCATCAGGTGCGCCTCAAGACCACCAAGCGCACCCGTCATCTGCGCGCCGACGGTATTGTTGACAACAACGCCGAAGCCCGCACCATTCATAAGCTGCTGCCCTACAAATAAGCCAAAGCGCTAGCAAGGAGGAAAAAATCCCATGGCACGTATTAAGGGAGCCGTGAACGCTCATAAGAAACGCCGCAAGGTGATGAAGCTGGCCAAGGGCTACTGGGGCGCTAAGTCCAAGCAGTACCGTGCCGCTACCGAACAGGTTGCCCGTTCTCTGCGTTATGCCTATGAAGGCCGCAAGCTGCGCAAGCGTGATTTCCGCCGCCTGTGGATCACACGTATCAACGCTGCTGCCCGCCTCAATGGCATGAGCTATTCTACCTTTATCAACGGTTTGAAGAAGCACAATGTGGATATTAACCGTAAGATGCTGGCCGACATCGCCGTGAACGATGCCACTACCTTCGCCAATCTGGTGGAGATTGCCAAGCAGTAAGCTGCGGTTCCATAACAGCCGTTTCCGCTTCACGCGGGGACGGCTGTTTTTGGTTCATCCGGCGCAGGGGTATCATACGAAAAGGTTGTGGACGCACAGAAATACAGAAACTATAAGCGTAAATTTGCTTCTTATTGTGTAGAATATATTTGCATGATCGCGACCTTATGCTATAATGAGTATGCAGGAAAGGAAAGTACAAAAGGTGTGAGCGGCAAATGCGGACGTTGCAGATCAACCGCGACGTGCGGGTATTAGTTTGCGAAAATCATCCCACGCAACGAGCATCGCTAGTAGAGTGCCTATCGGAGCAGATAGGGCTACAGGTTGTCAGCGCGGTAGCGGACGGCATGGAAGCGCTCCGGCGCGTGACGGCTTTGCAGCCGGATGTGGTAGTTTGCGATCTGGTGATGCCGCACCTGGACGGGTTTGGCCTGCTGGAGCGAATGGCACAGCTGCGCTATCCGCCGCAAGTGATTGTGCTCACATCCCTGAAGCGGGACGATTTCATTTTGCGCGCGCTGGAGCTGGGCGCGGCATATTATATGGTAAAGCCTGTGGAATCCGACATTCTGACGCAGCGGATTCTCTCGGCGGCCAAGCGGCGGGAGCAATGCGATCAATTCCAGCAGCAGGAAGCGAGCGGCTACCCGCATGCGGGAACGTTGGAGGAGCGCATCAGCGCGCTGCTGTTGCAGCTGCGGGTTCCGGCGCATTTAAGCGGATACCGGTTTATCCGGCAGGCGGTGATGCTGGCGTTGGCAGAACCTGCGTTGCTGGAATGCGTCACTTACGCCCTGTATCCCGCTGTGGCAGAACGGTTTGCCACAACGCCTGTCTGCGTAGAGCGGGGAATACGCCATGCCATCAATGTGGCGTGGAACCGCGGCGGCCCGGAAATCTTTTCGGGGATCATGGGTTGCCATTTGGAGGAGCGGGATAAACCCACCAATCGGGAGCTGCTGGTCCGATTGGTGGAAGCCATGCGCTACCGTTACCGGGTGTAGCAGCAAAATGATTGCGACGGAATAACCGTTGTGGACGAATAAAGCTGATAGCACAAAGAAAGCCAGCAGGGAACAAACAATCCATGCGAACAACCTCCATCTAGGCGTAGCACGAAGATTTTTATTACTCCAGTCAAAGAGGAAAACGCGGGAAATTTTCCGTATGAAATTGCAATTGATTTCAGACGATTTTCTTCCTTGAGGAGAGCACATGATTTGCGGGTCTATGATTTTGCTTGCATAATCCATTCCTTACAGATTCAGGCGTTTTTTTCGGCGTCCTGGTTTTCCTGCCGTGACCTTTATACGCACCGATTCCGGCGCGTTGTTGCCTCAACGGGATTCAGAAAATTTTAGCAACCATTCTCTACTGGATTTCCCACTACATTTGTTATAATCATACCGGTCTACAAATAGACCATCAGGAGTTACCTCTACAATCCAAAAACAGGTATGTGAGCGACCGTCTACAATAGATTTTAGCGTATGATATTGGATACCGTTTTTTTGACTTTCACGTCCGCAGTGCATATGGCCTTGAAAGACGAGAACTTGTTTTCCGGCGCTTTCCAAAATGCCACGGATTACTGCAGCATTGCGAATCACATGGGGGTTTTCAAAATCATCTAAGAGCGCATGGACAAATACAACAATAGTGCGGGCGCTCGTCGCTTGTAGTTCATGCCGCAACCATAGTTGCTCCTGCTCAGGAATATAGCATTGATCCCATTGCGAGTAATGGGGACAGTAACGCGCTGCTGTTGCATCAAAATTGCAATCTAGTAAGATAAAATGAACGTCTCCATAGTCAAAAGAATACCATGCTTCATCGCTTTTGATGTCCAGTTTTTTCTGGAGAATTGGATATGAAACAGACGCTAGATCGTGGTTCCCCAGTACGTAGTATACAGGTATGCTGATGCTATTCAGTATAGGCAAGATGGTATCCAGGGCCTCACAGCCTTTGTCGGGCTGATTTGGCCAGTCGACAATATCGCCCAAATGGACAATGAAATCCACGTTTGCGGTTCGAAAGAAATTCATGCTGCATTTTGTCTTTTCCAGCGCATTACGGTAATAGCGACCAATGCTTGGCGGACGGTTTGCATACTGCGTGTCGGCGATTAAGCCAAACTTAAACGACGCCATTGATACGCGCCCCCTTCTGTGCATATATCCTTATCCCCTAAGCATAGGCCAGCTTCAATTTCTCGAAGCTGGCCTGCTTGGGCTAACGCGTATTGTAGATCAGCCCGCTTGTATTGCCATCCAGCATGCGTCCGGATAAATGGCCGGTATCTCCAAGGCAGATCACGCGCGGATTTACCTTGTCTTTTTCATATTGTTCGAGGAGAACTGTTGACACAGAGGCCGGCGGAAGCCATACGGAACGCCATACAGAGGCTACGGGAATATCCAGCATTATGGAAAGCAAGGCTAGTCCGACACCATGATGGCAGAAAATGGCGATATCGCTCCCAAGCAGTCGAATATCCGTTTTCCAGCCTTCATTTGTTACTTCAATATGTTCGTTTTGCAACCACAGAAACCAATTTGTAGCGAGCTCTTCAAAACGGTTTGTGGTTTGAGGCTGAGGGAAAAGCTCGCTGCTTGCATTCGAGCTTTTCCCTTCAACCCGAACCTGGCGTAAGCAATGCCCGGGCAGATTCCAAATTACAACCGGATCGGGTAATAGCTCTGAATCGTAATTGATTCTCAGTTCGCTCATTTCGCGCATCCATTCCAGCGTTTCAATTTTAATACCGGTTGTGTTGGAAGTATACCATGCGGTTTCCTGAGCACGGCCAAGCGGCGAAGCATAGATACGCGTTAGCGGTAGCATGCTCATACGTTCTGCTAAGGCACGAGCTTGACGCCTTCCCAGGGCGGTTAAAGCATCGCTTTCATAGTCGGGATCAGCATGCCGAATAAGATGTATTCTCATTACTCCAGATATGCTTGGGCATCAATCTGGGCTTGCTGAAGTGTGCTCGGAATATCAGCGTTATTGAGGAAAATCTCGTCCAGCGCAAGCTTAAAAACTGTCTGTACATCGTTGATATTCTTGCTTAATTGATAGGGGCTCTGGAGTAATGGCAAGAACTCAACCATTGAGGCATACTGTGGCTGCTCAGCAAAAAGTTCCTGTAGCACGGGTTGCTCATAAGACGAATACCGTACAGCAAAGTAGCCACTGGTTTTCATCCAGGATGCAGAAACTTCGGGAGAGGTCATGTACTTAACAAATTCCCAGCTTGCATTGATTTCTTCATCCGAATGATCGCTTTTGAGAATGAGGAGTCCGCCGCCTCCTAAGACGGACACGGAATCCTTACCGTCTCCAGCAGGCAAAGCGCATATGTTCCAGTCGAAGGTGGCGGTGCTGGCTATGCTGCTCATTGAACCGCTGGTATTGGTCATCATAGCGACACTTTCTGCTATGAAGTCCTCCGAAGCTCCGCCATAGCTGTTATTAACCACAGCTAGATCTTCATCCAGGAGCTTTTTGAAGAATGTGACGGTTTCTATCAGCTGTTCATTGTCTAAGCACATATGATCCCAATCGGTATGAATCGCACCACCATTGGATAAGGCCAATGCCTCGACAATCCAAACGTCTCCCATGAAGGTAAACGGGATGATATCCGGATTATATGCCTTGAGAGCACGGCAAGCGGCTTCCAATTCAGTATAATTTGTAGGTACTTTTTCAACGCCGGCAGCAGTCAGCATATCCTGATTGTAATACATCAAGGTGCTGCTATGTTGGAAAGGCATACCCCACAGATTACCGGTAGGATACTGATACAGCGTGAAGAAGCCGGGGACATAATCATCCAGAAAGTCTTCTGGTTCTTTCGCAATCATATCGTTCATATCGACGAGGGCGTCAATACTTAGCAGATCGGAGATGTTTGTGCTCAGGAGCACAACATTCGGTGCATTTCCACCGGTAATGGCTGTTAGGGTCTTTTCCAGGCAGCCTACATAGTCGCCGGTGAAGGTTGCAGTTACATGAATGGCCTCCTGCGAAGCATTGAAATTGTTTACGATTTCTTCCATGCTGATAGCCAGTGGACCAGAAGTCTGGGTGGGGAAATAGTAGGTCAGTTCAATTACATCATCCGCGAAAGCCAATGCGGGAATCATCATGGCAAGCGCGAGTGCCAAGCAAAGCAGCTTTTTCATTTATTGCCTCCATTCCTTTTTCGCGAATTTGCTTTGTCGAGTGTAGGAAAGTGCAAGGATTGCAAAAGCGAGCATCATCTCCTGTTCACAAATTATATCATTTATCACAAGGCAGCATGGCCACTACTGCCTTCGATAATCTCATGGTTCACTTAATACCGGAAGTGACGAAACTCTCTACTAATTGTCGCTGGCAGAACGCCATTGCAACAAGTAAAGGCGCAATAACGACAATTGCCGCACACATGGTTAATCCCCATTCTGAAGCTGCTTCTGCCTGTAATCCAAAATATGCCATGCCTACGGCTAAAGTACGCTTTTGCGCAGATTCTGTGATTATCATGGGCCAGAAATAGGAATTCCACTGATAGATGAGCGAAGTTATGGAAAATGCCAGAATCCGGGTTTTAATCAATGGGATACCGATTCTAAGCATATAGCGAAAATCGCCGCAGCCATCAATACGGGCGCTGTCAAGTAAAGCGGAAGGGATTTCTAGAAACGCACCTCTGAAGAGGACGATGGAGATGGCGGAAGCAAAACTTGGCAGCGCAATTCCTAAAATGGTGTCATATAGGTGCAGGCCGTTAATTGTAAGATAGTTGGGGAGAATCAGACTTTCCGGAGATACCAGGAGTCTTGCGAGAACAAACAGATAGAAAAGACCTTGACCACGGAATTTGAAATAAGCGAATGCATAGGCGGTGGGAATACTAATGCACAACTGTGCAGCAAGTACAACAAAAGCAACAACGACCGTATTTTTTAGAAACGTCCCCCAAGGCGCCCGACGAAAGACTTCTGTCATATTATCAATGAACATGCATTGCGAGGGGATCAGATCCAGTGGGTGCTTCAGTACATCAATTTGGCTTTTGGCGCTGGTGATAAAAATCCAGAACAACGGAAATAGGAACAAAATGCTTGCGACGAAAATAATCATGCAAAATACGATGGTGGACAAAGGCGTCCTTTTGCGGCTTTTGGAATTGGTTTGGCTTGTTTGCAGGATTTTAGCGTTCATAGTCTACCAGCCTTTCGCCATAACGCAAATAGATGAAAGTGAACACAAACAGCACAATAAGGAAGGCTGTGCTGAGAGCGCTTCCATAGCCTATCCGTCTGCTTATGATGCCAACCTGATAAATATAGTACATCATAATATTGGAAGCATCGCCAGGCCCTCCTTTTGTCATGATGGATACCAAATCCATGGATTGAAAGCTGCTAGTAATAGAAAGCAGGATAACAGTAAACAAAGTAGGTCGCAGCATTGGTAATGTTATCGTGAAATATTGCTTGATGGGACTTTTGGTTTCTAGGGAGGCTGCATCATAGAATTCATGGGAAATATTCTGCATTCCCGCCAGAATCATCAATATATTAAATCCAAGCGATTTCCAGAGAGAAACAAGAATTAAAGCGGGCATAACCGTTTCATAACTGTTTAGCCAATAGATGCGTTGACCGATGATCAAGTTGATTGCTCCGCGCGTTGGATTATAAAGATAAATCCATACCATCGCGACAACTGCCATTGGCAATATATATGGATAGAAAGTAGCAATGCGGAATAGCGTACGAAAATGCAAACGATTGCTGTTGGCAATAGCAGCGAATAGCAGCCCAATGATTATGCCAAGTATTACTTGCGCGAAACCGTAAATAAGGGTATTTCCGATAATGCGTGGAAGACGCTTGTCGGCCAGCATAGAAGCATAGTTTTCAATGCCGATAAAGCGTATTTCCGTCGCGGTTGAATTGGTCTCTGTAAAAGAAAGAACGATTGTGCGGATCATGGGGTATACGCTGAATAAACCAAAGATTATCACCATTGGCATAATGTACAGATAAGGCTTGAGCTTCTCGCGTAACGGATTGGTTCGTTCCAAACATAACACCTCCCTAACGCTAAAATATTTATAATAAGTTATGGACAGGATTCACGAACAATCAATTCAGGCTTTACTACAAAGTGCTTTTCTTCGCATGGATCTGTTCCGGTTCGAATCAAGGAAACAATACGGTCACAGGCCATTTGAGATTGTGTCTCTACAAAAGTACGAACGGTGGTGAGCCGAGGAGAGAACCATTGCGCTGTGGGGATGTCGTTATTCCCTGCTACGGCAATGTCGTTGGGAACAGAAATGCCATTGTCATGCAGCGCGCTAACCACGCCCAAAGCCATGGTGTCATTTTGGGCGAATATAGCATCGTATTTTTTGATTTGTTCTAAATTTTCAACAACGGTGCTATAGCCAGACTGAAAATCGAAGCTGGTGTAGAAAGTATCATCTTCAGAGAAGGCAATACCGCCTTGTTCCAGCGCATCTTTGAAGCCCTGGGCAGTCAAATTACCTGATTGATGGTTTTTAATACGAATAAAAGCAACGTGCTTGTGCTTTCCCTTAGCAAAATGTTCACCAATCAGTCTGCCCATTTCATAGCTATCGGATGAAACGCTGGGAATAAACTGCATTTTTTCATTGCAGCGTGTCATGGAAAACAAAGGTATGGGGAGCTGTTTTAAGTACTCAATAACGCTATCCTTTTCAATTCTTCTGGATAAGATCAAACCGGAAAATTGACGTTTTCTGATAGCGCGATCCAATGTAGATGTATCATCGGATATTTCATCATTGTTCAGTAATACTGGATCGAAATCATATTTTGAAAGTCCTGCATAAAGGAAATTAAACTGTAGAGCGCGAAAGTCATCGGCAATCAAGCTTCGGAAATATGTTGGCATAACAATGCCGATAAAGCTGGAAGATTGCGAACGTAAATTTTTTGCGTTTAGATTCAACTCAAAGCTGTATTTTTCTGCCATTGCAAGTATTTCTTGCCGGCGCTTTTCGGAAATTCTGGTGGAACCGTTCAGCGCACGGGATACGGTTGATTGCGAAACTCCAATTAATTTGGCCAGTTCTTTGGATGTCATGTACTCACCTCTATCATTTTCACACTGTGCATACGTATGCTCTAAGCACATTATACGCTGATTGGTAAATTTGTCAAGTGTTTTCGACAGGGTTCATGCCTTTTATTCAAAGACTGTGATAAAATAAGCGATAGCGAAAATTCTGCTTGACATGGATTGTTTGCTTTGGTATAATAGCTACTGTTCCACGCAGGGGCATGGTGTAATGGTAACACGTGGGTCTCCAAAACCTTTGTTGAGGGTTCGAGTCCTTCTGCCCCTGCACGAAAGGGTTCCGATATTGTTACAATGTCGGGGCTCTTTTTTTATGCGTCGCAAGCTGGATGCTGGGAAGATTTCCTACTTGCAAGGCGTTTTTATCAGCAGAGGACAAGAAGAGCACATGGAGGCGCATGAAAAGCGGCGTGGTCCGGCAGGTGCAGCATGCCTGGCAACCATGCGCCGTTGATGAATTGCCGACGCGAAAGGAAGAAACACGAAAAGGGGGACGACGGCACGGGCGTGGGCTTGATGCGGAAGGCTTTTATGTTCCCGCGGGCATGGAGCAGCCGGTTTAGACCGCACAATTTCCATGGAACGCGAGAAGGCGGCATGGCAGGCGGGGAGATAAACCTTTGGGCGTCCAGGGGAAAAATCATCCTTTTGGGACGTTTCGGCGATGTGGTTCATCGCATACATCGACGGCCGAGCGGGAGAAGCGGTGGGAACCGTTCTGGCGGCATTTCCAGCCGCCTCCATGTGCGACGAATCTGGGTCCCGCATAAGAAAAACGGCGGGACTGTGAGCGAATTTTGCTTGGGATAAAAGGAGGCGTTGACCGATGAAAAAGCGATGGTTTGCTTGTATCTGCGTCTTGGTGCTGGTTTGGGGCGCCCAGCTGGGCGCGCTGGGAGAAAACTATCCCGCCCGGAATCTCTTTTTCGACGAGGATTACATCAGCAATGTGGCCGTGGCTAACGGCCGGTTGTATGCGCTTTTTGACAGCGGGCTGACGCGGGTAGAACCGGACGGATCCATTGTGCCCCTGGGTCCGGTGGAGGCAGCGGGATGGATCAGCGCCTTTGCATCCGATGGGGAAGACCTGTACGCCCTGGATCAAACGGAGGATGGTTGGCGGCTCCTTTGCCTGCCGGTTACCGAAGAAGGCATAGGCAATGTTTCCACGTTATCCCTGGCTTTGCCTGCGGATGTATGGGCCAGGCGGGCGCGAGTGGATGGCGATACGTTCTGGCTCATGTATTCGTTGGGCGCGGAGGTATACTTGTCCGCCTGGCCGCTGAGCGGCGACGCAGAGCAAAGCTGGCCGGTGAAGAATGTTCAGGATTTTGAGCTGCTGGGGGATGGCAGGGTATTGGTGCTGCGACAGGAGCAAGGCGCGACAGGGCAGCAATATTCCCTCCGCATTTTAGATCCGGCCAATGGGCAAGAAACGTCTTGGGCGGCATGGGAGGAAAACGTGGGAAATTGCCTTGCCTATGATGCGGACCAGCAAACCGCCTATTTGTTCGGCCGGTCGTCGGTATATACGGTGCAGCCGCAAGGAAAGCCAGCTTATCTGGACAGCTTCCTAGCGGGGGATGTGGTATCCGTGGCGCTGCTGGATGCGGGAGCAGCCCTGGTGGTGGATGGCATGCTGGTTGTGCGGGACTTTACCCAGGAATCAGCTCGGCGCTTGCGGGTGTTGTGCGACCATGGCCGCGGAGAGGAGTACCGCGACTTTGTGGAAGCGCACCCGGAGATAGACCTGCAGTTCATCAGCCCCACGCTAGGCAGCTGCGAGGAGCAATTCACGCAGGATATGCTGCTGGGAAACAGCCTGGCGGATGTGTATATTCTGGAGGATCTCTCCCTGCTGGCCGCCATCAAGGAAAAAGGATACTTTGCGGATATGGGGCAGGATGCCGGCCTTGCCGCGCTGGCGGAGGAGATGTATCCTGCATTTCAGTCCACCTTCTGTGATGGCGAGGCTGTAGCGGCCTTTCCGAAGGACGTTTTCTTGGAGGTGCTGTGCTACTACAAACCGCTCTTTACCGTGCTGGACATGGAACCGCCCGCGACATATGCGGCTTATTTTGACTTTTGCCTAGCCTGGCTGGGTGGCCTGGACGAAGAATTTCCCAACATGGCGCTGCGCCCCTTTGCCAATGGCCTGGACCTGGAGAGCCTGCTGATCCGTTATGCCAACGAGCAAATGCGCCAGGGAGTGGAGCCGGTTTTTGCCACGGAGGAGCTGGCTGCGCTGGTAGAGCAGTATTTTTCCGTGGAAAAGGCCTACGCGCAGGCGGAAACGGCGCAGGGTACGACGGTTTCTGTGTTCGCCAGTTATACGCTGCCGCTTTGGGGCGCGGAGGACGACTATGGCTATCTTCCCTTGAGCTTTGGCGGCGAAGCAACCCTGACGCCTGCGCAGGGGGACGTGAGTTACTTCGTGATTAATCCCTATAGCGAAAATCAGCGCGACGCCATGGCGCTGGTGGCGGCCTATAACGATTGGCGTGCGGAAGTAGGGCAGGCGCTGCTGTTCAGTTCTGTAGATCAGCCCATAGAGAGTAAGCTCTACGCCGATGAACACGCCGCCATGGAAAAAACGCTGGCCAGGCTGGAAGCGGAACTGGCGCAGGCTGGTCCAGAGAACCAACGGGATCTTGAAATGCAGATCAAAGAACAGCAAGCGCGAATGTCTACCCTGGAAACTGAAGAACGTTGGGCCATTACCCAAGGAGCGTTGGAAACCTACCGCGACCTGTCGAAGCTGGTGTGGCTGAATCCCTACAATGCCGTGCCCTTCCTGTGGGACAATCTACCTCGGTTGGATGCGAACGCCTCCCGCCAGGATATTGCCGCTTTCCTGGAAACACTGGATCAGCGCTGGCGGATATTCAGGTTGGAGGAGGGCGCAGGGGAAACGCGGTGAGAGCTTTCGCACCGGGAGGCTCCGTGAAGCCGCGCATACGGTGGCGTCGCAGAGGTTGACCGGCGTTTCACGAACGCCCATCGGTTGTAAGCCGGTGGGCGTTCGTCCTGCATGGAACAGTCCTTGCATCCTTCCAGCGCAAAAGACAGAGCCAAGCCGCCCGTTTGCAAAGCACATTGATTTCGGAAGAGCTTCATAGTATGATGATATTGGGCTTGCGTTTCCAGAACAGGTGCTAAAATAGACGGGTAACGCATGGCTGGCAAGCGCGTCAATGCACGCTGGCGGGGGAAAGGTTGCAAAGACTGCGGCGGTTCCCTTCGCTCCTTGTTCAGCAATTCGGGACCGAAGAAACCTTTTGCAGGATGCGCTGCGCGGCCACGAATGCCCGGCAGGGCGAGAAACGGGGCGCGCAGAAACAGTGCAGCTTGTTTCGCAACGTGCAGCGCGTCTGTCCGCACTGGAGCGCAGTGATTTTCGTAGCGATTTGAAGGGTTGTGGAGCGTTTGAAAAAAATCCTTTTCGTGTGCCACGGCAACATTTGCCGCAGTCCCATGGCGGAAGCCGTTTTCCGGCATATGCTGGAGCAGCGGGGGCTGGCAGGCCAATTTCAGGTGGATTCTGCGGCGGTTTCGTCGGAAGAAATCGGCGCGCCCGTCGACCCCGCGGCCAATGCGGAGCTGGAGAAGCACGGGATTCCCAGGAGCGGGCATAGGGCGCGGCAGTTGTCCCGGGAGGATTACGACCGTTTCGACTATATCCTGGGCATGGACATGGACAACTATTACCGCATGAAGCGCCTGTTTGGCAGCGATCCGCAAAAAAAGGTGGGCCTGTTGATGGCTTACACTCCTCGTCCCAGGGAGGTTGAGGACCCATGGTATACTGGAAGGTTTGCGCAGGCGTACACGGAAATCGCGGAGGGATGCCAGGCGTTTCTTGCGGAACTGCTCCGGGACGGCGAAAGGGCGCATGGAGATGAAAAATGATGTACGCCGCTTTGCGCGGAACAAGGACTGAGGCTTTTTCGGCCCTATTTGCAGGAGGACGTCAGGGATAGGCTGCAGGCTGAATTCCTGCGTCAAAGGCGTACCGGACGGAGCGGAACAATGTATTGCCGGGTCCCGGCGACAAGGCTTTGCCGGCGATCATGCATGGGAAGGGAAGGCTGAAAAGTGAGTAACCTGCTGCCGGCACATTGGAAACATATTGCCAGACATCCCCGTATCCTGTATTGGTTTTGGACGCCGGCGTTGCTTCAGGATGGGCGGTATCTGAAAGACTTGGAGCGCATAGAGGAGAAGTCGGCGTATACCATGGTGGTTCTTTCTGCGCGCGAAGGTATGGATTTTTTTGACCGAAGCCTGATACCGCATTTTGAAAAGGCCGTATCCTGCGCGCACCGGATGGGACTGAAAATTGTCCTGCAGCTCTGGCCGGAAGGAAGCAATTTCCCGGTTGACATCGCCCCGGAAGAGGCTGTTTCTCTCGTCAGCGAGGCGGAAGAAACAATCCCTGAAAAAGGGGATGGAAACGTTTCGCTTTTCTGCCATACGAATAGTGTGCGCAGCAAGGAAATCCACGCGCATTTGAAAAGCGAGCTGCTTGCGGCGTATGCTTTCAAAAAAATGGGGGATGGGAAATACGAACCGGGTTCCCTGGTCAATCTCACAGACGCGGCTGTTTGTCATGAAGCGGGCGAGGGGTTACGCATTCGGATTTCTGCGCCGCAATTGGCTGGATATACAGTATATGCCATGGCGTCGCATTATTACGCCTATGGGGATTGCTTTAGCGGCTTTTTTCCCCGGTCTTTTCATAGCTTGTTGGCGGACCTTGCGCCGGTGGGGTTCGACAGTTTTGTGCTAGACGAATTCCGGAACATGACCATCCGGCACAAGGATTATTGTTTCCGTGACCGGTTGTCCGGCAAAGCCTTCGCCGGCTGGGTGAAGGAGAAGACCGGCGCAGAGGCAAGCGAGCTGCTTTTTGCCATGCGCTATGCTCCGGAAGGACAGGACGCGTTGCGGATGCGTGCCATAAACCGGTATTTTTCCCTCATGCGGGAAGGGCCGAGGCGGATAGAACGGATTTTCGCCGATTATGTACGGGAATTTTGCGGGGAAAGCGCCTTTTTAGGCCTGCACAATACCTTTCATAATCAGCTGCAAAACGATGAAATCTGGGCGACTGGCTGCAACTGGTGGGGGTTGCCCAGGCAATACGCTCAAACGGATGAAAACATCACCATGCCCGTGCGGCTGGGTATCAGTTGCGAATGTCCGGAAGCGATTTGCTATGATATGTTTTATCACAAAGAGCAAGAACCGTTCTTTATAAAAGCGCTGGAGGAAGCCAAGTTTGGAAGCCGTATTCATTATCACGCCATGAATGACCGGTATTGGGGACAGGATTTGGGACAGGACGCGTTCCTTGCGCGTGTGAACCAAGCGGAAAAGAAAATTGCCCTGCTTGATTGGTTTGACGGCCCCATGCCGCAGATGGAGCTGCTGGTGGTCTTTGGGATGCCTGCGTTATGCAATTGGTACCCCGATATCAGCGCGCGCAACCGGTATGATATCAATGGAGCGGCGAATATCCTGGAAAGGGCCGACGCCTTGTGGAAGGCGGGATGCCGGTGCGCCCTGACCTCCAGCGAGGCGCTCGACCATGGCGAAATCCATAGGGACGCAACGGGATTTTTCTATGGCGGGCATCCGTTCAAGGCGTTGCTGTATCTGTATCCTCAGTATGGAACGAAGGCAAGCTTCCGCTTTCTGGCGCAGGGAGTGGAAGCGGGGTTGCCGGTACGCATCATCGGCCGGGCGACGCACGATTTCGATGGCGAGAAAATTACGCCCGAACTGCGGCGCTTGCTGGAAACACGTACCGTCGATGAAACAGCCGATCTTCTGGCAGAACTTCAAATCCCGGTGGCGAAGGAGCCGGATCTCTGCCGCCTTGAAAACGGCGCCTATGTTTTCAGCGATTATGCCTCCTGGAAATCAGGCGTCCCCCGCGAGTTTACCTGCATTTGCGGTGAAAAAACGTATACCGGAAGCTATGTGGGATGCGCCGCGCTGCTTTGCGATGGGCAAGGGGAACTGGAACGCTTTGCGTGCGGAGGGTTTTCAAAGCTGCTTTGCAATGGAAAAACCGTCTTTGCGTTGGAGGAACCGGCAGACGTGTACTGGGAGAAGAACGCTCCTGACATACAGTTGCTGTAAAAATTTGTCGTAAAAGGCCTCGTTCCCTGGGGCGCGGCGGCAAACCTCATGCGGAGGGCAACCAGCGAAGACTCCCTGGAAAGCGCGCTGTTTGTGTAGGCTTTACCCAGAAAATGCATGCGTTTGGAAAGCGGGCATAGTGGCGCTCTGCAAACAAAGAAAGACCGTTGACGCCGGCTTGCGGGCGTCAACGGTCGCAGATTTGTCAAAAACCTAGGCGCCGGAGGGAGGAAAGTCCCTCCGGCTTTTCTTGAAAATTTTGAACAGTTAGCAGCGCGCGCCGCTGTTTTTTTTCTACCGGAACTGGCGGCCCTTAAAGCGCGCCCTGTGTTCCGTGAGCGCGCCCTCCCATGGAGGAAGGGCGCGCCGTGCGCCCGGCAACCGGGGGAAACGGCCGTGTTACGGTTGTCCGGCGTCGTCGCAGGCGAAGAAAATTTCCTCCAGGCTGTCCGCCAGGCCAGGCGTATGGCAAACCGCGCGCAGGGTGCTCATGCAGGAAACGGTTCGGCCCATTTTCTCGGCCAGCCGCCAGGCGTTCTCTTTTTCGCCGTTGCTGCTCTGCATCCGGTGCAGGCGGTCATGCACGCGGCGCAGCCAATCGTCCTGGGCCAGGAGCGGCTGTTCCAGAACGACGCTCCAGCCCGCCGCCGTGGGTGCGGACAGCGTGAAGCACAGGGCGTTGCGCTGCGGATCATACTTGGCGGACAGCGGCTCTCCGTCCCGCGTTACGGCGGTGGGCGCAAAACCGATGCATTCCACGTGCCACTGACGCGCATCGGGCAGCAGAGAAAGCGCGCCGGCGCTTTGCACGCTGAGACGGCCCTGCTGCCAATCCAGCGTAACGGTGGTCATGGCGCGCGCGCCGTTCAGACTCACGCCGTCATCTTCGAATAGCTCATAGCGTCCGTCCGCGCCGGCAAAAACGCGCAGGGTCAGGCTTCGGGGAAGCTCGTCCGCCCGGAGATCGTCCGCCAGGGGGACGATGGAACCGGCACGTGCCAATACCGGGTAATCCGCCAACGCGCGCCACAGGCGCATCATCCGGCCGCCGGTATAGGGCTGGCCCGTAGCAAAATCATACCAGCGGCCTTCCGGCAGCCAGGCGGTGGTTTCCGCCAGCATCAGGACGGGGTCCATGGGCTGCGTAATGGGGCAGACCATCAGCTCGCTGCCGAAAAGGTACTGATTGGGGACCTCGTACGCCTCGGGCCGGTCTGCGTACCCGTAATACATGGGCCGCACCAGGGCTTCGCCCAGACGATGGGTGCGCTCCGCGGCGGTATAGAGATAAGGAATCATCCGGTGGCGCAGGCGCAACAGTTCGGTCATGATGGCTTCGGCCTCCGGACCATAGGACCAGGGCTCCTTGCTCATGAAATCGTTCTTGGTGGAGTGCAGCCGGAGAATGGGGGAAAATACGCCCAGCTGCAACCAGCGCACGGAGAGCTCGTCGCTGCGGATACCTTGCATATGGCCGCCGATGTCGTGACTCCACCAGGTATAGCCGATGTTGGTCGCCATGGCCGTAAATTGCGGCTGGAACGCCAAGGACGCCCAGGTAACGATGGTATCCCCGGAGAAGCCCACGGGGCAGCGATGGCTGCCGGGCCCGGCGTACCGGGACAGAATCAGGCTGCGCTGCCCGTTTCGTCCGCTGTCACGGTAGTGCCGTTCATTGAGCACCCAGAGCGGGTCCAGCCCCGGGATGGCACAGGTGGTTTCCTGCTGCCAGTCAATCCACCAGAAGTCCACGCCTTGCGCTTCGAGCGGATGGTGCAGGCAGGTAAAATAGGCCTGCAGGAAGCGCTCATCCGTTGCGTCAAAGTCCACGGCCAGCTTTTTTTCAGGATCGCGGCCCATGGCCTGGCACATGCTTTCATAGGCTTCCTCATGGGGCTGAACGCCGTCGGCAGGATGCAGGTTAAGGGTAATTTTCATGCCCCTGCGATGCAGGTCGGCCATAAAGCGCTCCGGGTCAGGGAAGAAATCCTTGTTCCAGGTATAGCCGGTCCAGCCGCTGCCGTAGGGCACATGGGTCAGATGCCAGTCCATGTCGATGACCGCCACGGAAAGCGGAATCCCTGCGGCCTGGAAACGGTCCATCAGGCGAAGATAGCTTTCTTCGGTGTACTCGTGGTACCGGCTCCACCAGTTGCCCAGGGCGTAGCGGGGCAGCATGGGCGTAGCGCCGGACAAACGGTAGAAATCCTGCAAACAGGCTGTGTGATCCAGCCCATAGCCAAAGAAGTACAGGTCCTGCTCCGCATGCTCCCGCGGCAGGAAACGTCCGTCCTCCGTCAATACAATGGCGCGGCTGTCGTCCAGCACCGAAAAGCCGGAGCGGGAAACCACGCCGGGTTCCACGGCGATGGCCCCGTCGACGCCGTCCAGGGTTCGCGCCGTCCCGCCCAGGGTATGCAGGGGATCGCCATAGCGCCAGACGCCATGACCGCCTTTGACGGAAATGCTCAGGCCGTTGCCGCTGAAAGGGCCTTCGTTGTAAACCAAATGCAGGTGTTCGGTATCAATTTCCAGCCCCCGGGCGCTGCGGTTCTGTACCAGCTTTACGGGGGGAAACTCCCGGCAACGGGCAAAGGTGGTTGGCCTGTCCTCAAAGCGTCCTTCCTGCGCATATTCCAGACGCACCAGGCGGCTGGTGAGGAACGTCAGGCGGTAGGTTGCGCCCTGTATCACGGTGCTCATTGGTAATGTCTCCTTTCCAAGGTAACCCAGGCTGTCGAAAAACCCCTGGGAGGTGTCGGAGGGGCGGCAGCCCCTCCGACTTCCATTCGTATCTGCCGGCTTTGCCGGCGGGGCGGGTTGTTGATTTTGCTTGCAAAATCAATTCCTTACAACTTCGGACGACCTCTGGTTGTCCGAAGTTGCTTCCTCGAAAAAGTGGCGGAAGCCACTTTTTCGACACGCTGACCGCCACCCTTGGGAGGCGGCGAGCTTATACTGATAATAATATGACGGCGACCCCGTCGCGTCCTGCCGCAACTGTCGCATCTCCTCAGATTTTTCCGCGGGAACATTGACAGCGCCGCAAGGTCTCTGCTATGCTGTTCCCAGCATACAAAACCTGTCACGTGCGGTTTCTGGAACAATACGCAAGGAGGATTGTATCAGATGTGCAAACGGTGGACGCTTTGCGGCATGGTTTTGCTGCTTTTGCTGTGCCTGGCTTCCTGCGCACAGCAAAGGGAAACGGCTGGAGTGCTGTGGAGCGGCAGTACGGAAGACATGGCGCTCTATCCCGAGCGCGGGCTGTGCGCGGCGGGGGAAACGCTGGTAATTGGCGGGGAGGCGGGATTGGCATACTTTCGCCCCCGGGAAACGGCGGCTCCGCTCGCCTGCGCGCTTCCGGACGGCGAAACTTACAGGCTTGTCGGGGGCGACGGAGTCTATGCGCTTTCCCAACAGAACGAGCTTTTTGCCGTGGAACAGGGGACGGACAGCGTAACCCTGCGCCTGGCGGGCCGCATTGCGGCTGACGCGGGCGCTGGATACCTCTCCAAGGCGGCGGTTGGAGGCGAATGGCTTACGGCGCTGTATTGGACGGATCCAGGCGCAGCGGATACGTTCGCCTGCTACAGCTTCCCGCTGGATGGCGGCGAAGCCGTCCTGGTGGAACAGGACGGCGTGATGGACCTGTGCGCCTATGAGGGGGGAAAGGTACTGCTTCTATGCAGGGAGGAGTCTTCCCTGACGCTGCGCGTCCTGGACCCTGCCAGCGCGCAGCAGCGGGTTCTGGCAACGCTGGAGGATACGGAAGGCGCCGGGGTGGCGTATTACCCCGCCACGGACAGCGTATACCTGGCGCGCCCCGGGGGCCTGTGGCGCGTAAATCGCCAGGGCAAGGCGGAACAGGCAGGCTATCTTGCCTGGACGCAGATGCCCTGGGATGCTTCCGCCGCCGTGACGGAAGACGGCTGCTATGCGCTGTGCGGCCGCGGGCAACTGCTGATCTATGACCTGCATTTGCCCGCGGAAAGCATCGCGGCGCTGACCGTCGCCTGCCCGATGTTTGATATTTATTGCCGTGAGGCGATGGACGTCTACCAGCAGGAAAATCCTAGCCTGAACGTTACGGTGACCAGCTATGACACGATGACCGGGGAGGAATACCTGCAACGCATTTATACGGACGGCGCTGCGGATATCATCGGCTCAGATCAGCCGGAACTGTTGGATGCCATGATTCAGAAGGGGTACTGTGCCGATTTGAGCGAAAGCAGCGTCATTGCGGCGATGACAGCGCGCATGGACCCCCGCTTGACGGAGCGGTTTTGCCGGGATGGCAAGATATACGGCGTACCTTACTACGCGGAGCTTTCTTCGCTGATTCCCGCCTATCAGCCGGAGATTGCGGATTGGCTGGGGATTTCCCGGGAGGAGTTGCCAAGCGATTGGCTTTCCCTGATGGACTTCCTGGAAAACTGGGCGGATGACCCGCGGCTGGAAGCGGAAAATATTTCCCTGCTGAGTTGCGCTACGCCTGTACTGAGCTTTCGGGATGCGTTGATCAGCGCAATCACTGAGCAGCAGCTGGCCTATTGCGTTCAGCAGGGCCTCCCGCTAACCCTGGACACCCCGGAATTCCGGGCGCTGCTGGAGCGGGTGGAAGCGCTCTCGCCGCTGCTGGCGGAGCTGGAGGAGCGGAACCGCGCGCTGAGCATGGCTGCGGGCGAGCAGCGTTGCCTGTTGCTGCTGGGCTACAGCATGCTGACGGGGGATGGCGATCAAGCCAAGAACCGCGGCTGTCAGCTATTACCCCTGTCCTGGACGGCGGACACAGCAATGCTTTATCCCATCAACCAGGGCCTATTGATTGTCAACGCCGGATCACCCCAAGCAGAGGAAGCCATTCGTCTGGTGGAGGCGTTGCTCACGGGATTGACGTCTCAAAGCCGCGCAATCCTCATGCCGGACGACCGCGCGCCCGTGGAATATGCCGGTTACCGCAGCAGCCAGGAGGAGTTTGCCGCCGGGGAAGCGTCTTATCAGGCCCGGTATGACGCCTGCACGGATGCGGCGGAGCGCCGGGAGATACAGAGCGCCTGGGAGCGGTACCGGGATTCCTGGGCGTCTTCCCTGGCCATGCGCTATGAAATTACGCAGGAGAGCATACAAAACCTGAATCGCGCGCAGTCCGGGATGGTTTGCGCCGGGTATGATTTGTTTTACAGGCAGGCGGACGAAACCATCAGTATGCTGTATTCCCGTTACCTGTGGCAGGAGATCACCACGGAGCAATTTCTGGGGGACGTGGAGCGCATCCTGGAAATGCGCCGCCTGGAACAGCAGTAAGCGCCGCATGGGGGAGCGCGTAGACGCCAAAGGCGGGCGCTGAGCCGATGCCCGGAGTAGGCTGGGGCATGGAGGCGAAGGAGGCAGCGAAAATGATACTGATTACCGGCGCGCGGGGGTTTGTGGGGAGCCGCGCCATGGAACGATTCCCGGGGGCGGCGGCTTTCCCCGGCGAATTGCTTCGCTCGGGGGATGAGGCGCGGATGGCGGCCTTTGTGCAGGATGCGCATCCGCAGTTGATTCTCCATACCGCCGCCATATCGGATATTGGGCAATGTGAAAAGGACCCGGAGGCGTCGTATGCGGCCAATGTGCGCTTGCCGGTGGCATTGGCCCGAGGCGCTGCGGCGGTGGGCGCGAAGCTGGTCTGCTTCAGCTCCGATCAGGTATATACCGGTTGCGGGGACGCCGGGCCTTATTCGGACGGAACGCCTTTGCCGGAACCGGCGAACGTATATGCCCGCCATAAGCTGGAAGCTGAAAAGCGCGTGCTGGACATACTGCCCCACGCGGTGATGCTCCGGGCAACCTGGATGTATGACCTGCCCAAATACGGCTTTCCCAACCGCGGCAACTTTTTGATGCAAGTGCTGGACGCTGCGCTGCACGGACGGGTCTTGGCATTTTCCCGGCAGGAACATCGCGGCGTCACCTATGTCAGGCAGGCGGTGGATTTGCTGGAACAGGCGGCGAAGCTGCCCGGCGGCGCGTACAACTATGGCAGTGAAAATCCGCTTTCCATGTATGATACGGCGGTGGAGCTGCTGGGGACGTTGGGCATGCGCCACCGGGCGGAGGAGCTGTTGACCGTTCTGGAACAGCGAAGGCGCAACCTGTGGATGGATTGCGGGCGGATTCGCAGTTATGGTATCTGTTTTGACACCACGGCAGAAGGCTTTGGGCGCTGCGCGGCGGATTATGGGCTACGCCCGTAACGCCCGGGCACAAAAAATTCCCGGAGATTTTTCTCCGGGAATTTTTTGTGTGGGATCAATCCACCGTGAAGGGCAGCAGCGCGATGGCACGGGCGCGCTTGATGGCCTCGCTCAGCTGACGCTGATGCTTGGCGCAGTTGCCGCTCATCCGGCGGGGCAGGATCTTGCCGCGCTCGTTGGTGAAGCGGCGCAGACGGTTGATGTCCTTGTAATCGATGTACTCGATCTTATCCACACAGAAGCTGCACACCTTCCGGCGGGGGCGACGGCCTCCCCGGGGACGCGGCTTCCTTTCGCCACGATCTTCAGACATGGGATTACCTCCTTACGTTCAAGCGTTAAAACGGCAGTTCGTCGGTTTCCACAGCGGTGAAACCGCTGCTCGTGGCCGTAACGCCCGCAGTGTTGGCAGGAGCGGAACCCATCGCCTCAGCATCGGCACGGCTAGTCAGAAACTCAACATCATCGGCGGTTACTTCCAGGGAAACCCGGGTGGAACCGTCCTGGGACTGGTAGGTGCGGGCGCTCAGCGGCCCGGATACGAAGACCTTGCGTCCCTTGGACAGATACTTGGCGCAGTTTTCACCCAGCTGACGCCAGGCGCTGATGCGGAAGAAATCCGCATCGCCCTGCTGGCCGGCCTGCTGTTGCTGCTGGCCGGAGCGGCGGCGGTTCACCGCGATGGTGAAGTCGCACACGGTGTAACCGTTGGGCGTTGTGCGCAGTTCGGGGTCCCGGGTCAGGTTGCCGATCAGAATGATCTTATTCATGCTACCACCTCGCGGCTTTACTCAGCCTGGGCAGGAGCGGCTTCGGCAGCTTCCACAGCGGGAGCGGCTTCCACGGCGGGAGCAGCTTCCACGGGCGCCTCCACAACGGGAGCCACGCGCACGGGGCGGGGCTTTACGTTGCTGCGCTTTTCCTCCAGACGGACGAACAGATAGCGCAGGATGGCTTCCATGTTGCCCAGGTTACGCTCGATCTCGCGGGGCAGGGCGGCGGGAGCCTTCAGGGTCACCAGCACGTACCAGCCCTCGGTCTTGTAGTTGATGGCGTAGGCCAGGCGGCGCTTGCCCCAGGTCTCGTCGATCTTCTCCACCTCACCGCCATTGGCGGCAATCAGCTGGGAAATCTTTTCGATCAGCTCTTTACGAGCAGTCTCCTCCAGCCCGGTGTCGATGATGTAGGTCAGTTCATACCTATTCATTACCTTTCACCTCCTCATGGACGTATGGCGCCGCAGCTTGTGCGGCGCAAGGATGTGCCAAGTACGGATTATAGCATAAGCAGGTAAGAAATGCAAGACTTTGCCTGGCGTTTTTCACATTCTTTTCCGTAGAAAAGTAAACGGCTTCCGACGCGGTACCGCAAAGCGGAAAGTTCTTGCCCATGCCCGGGCGCAGCAAGCCGCGCATGGTCTGTATTTTCCAGGAAATTGTGCCAAATATTCACAATTGGCACAGAAAAGCCAACATTTCCCCTGGATGGTGCGCAATCTTTATGCACGGAAACGGGCTTCCCATGTCATAATGAACCCAAAAGGGCAGCGGTACATGCCCAGAAAAGTGAAAGGAGTGCGGAAAAATGAGAAAACTCTCCCTGGCGCTGGCGGTTATCATGCTTTTGACGTCTGTCAGTATCCCTACCCTTGCTGCGGAAACGGTCATCCAGGAGAGCGCCTCCGGCTTCTACTATATTGAAGCCGAAGGGGATCGCCCACGGCTGAGCGCGGCTTCCACGGAGAAGTTCATGCGGGTGGACGGCGAATGGTTCAAGGACATGAACGGTAACGGCGCGCTGGATGCCTACGAGGACTGGCGGCTGACTTCCCAGGAGCGCGCCGCGGATCTGTTGACCAAGATGAGCCTTGAGCAGAAGGCGGGTACGCTTGCCTTTGGCGGCATTGGCGGAAAGAACGGCATCACCGTGACGAATTTCTCGGGCGATGATCTGTCCACCGGCCAGACGGGCGTAGCGTTCATTCAGCCCGACTCGGAGCAGATGAACAACGAAACGGACCCGTATATCACGGTGGACGGCGTTGTGTACGCGCCGGTGGCCTACCAGATCAAGCAGATGTACGAAACCACCATGATCGCTGCTATGACCGGTATGCCCAAGGACCAGCTGGATGTGCTCAATAAGATTCAATCCATCGCAGAGGATACCGAACTGGGCATTCCGGTGGTGTTCTCCGGCGACCGTACCTATAACACCTGGGGCGGCATGATTGACGCTGCGCACTACGCCTTCGGCGTAGCCCGCGACGAGGAGCTGCTCTATAACCTGTACAGCGAGTATGCCAAGGAATCCGTAGCCCTGGGCTATCACCAGGTGTTCCATGGGTACGGCAATGAAATCGGTTCCTTCTATGGGGACGATCCCGAGTACATTGCCACCATGGCCGCGCTGGAGACCCGCGCCTATGAGGACAACGGCTTCAACAGCCATTCCAAGCATTTCATTGCCCGCGGCGGCCGCAACAGCTATGCTTCCGCGCGTTCCGAGGCGGACCTGATCGACAGCTGGCTGATCGGCTGGAAGGCCGTGGTGGACGCCGGCACGCAGTGGATCATGACCAACAACGCCGAAGGCCGCACGCCTGGCTTGCAGGGTTATACCGACAAGGAAACCTACAAGATTCTGCGCGAAGATCTGGGCTATGACGGCATCATTTGTCTGGACTGGCCGCTTCCTGCCAGCTCCGTGATGAACCTGACCGGCGTGACCACCGACGGCATCGACATCTCCACCCTGACGCTGGGCGAACGTTACACGCTGATTCTGGATGTGGGTATCGACATGTTCAGTTGCTACAGCATGAATCCCGGCGTTGAAATCAACGATGTGGACGAGCAGGTTACCAACTGCTATCATCCGGACGCCATCGTGGCGGAAATCGAAGCCGGCAAGTACACCGAGGAAGCGCTGGATGTGCATGTGGCCCGCGTGCTGAAGAACAAGTTTGATTTGGGCATCTTTGAGAACCCGTACCGCGATTGGGAAGAAGCGTTGGAGGTCATCGGCGAAGGCGCGGCGGACACCGAAGTCATCCCGATGAGCAACGAGGACATCAACACGCTGCGCCGTTCCGAACTCACCCAGATGGAAGAACAGCTGATGGTGGAGTCCACCATTCTGCTCAAGAACGACGGCGTTCTCCCCCTGACGGCGGACAAGAAAATCTTTGTGGATTCCACCGCTGCGGCCAGCAAGGAAAAGCTGACGGCGGCCATCGCGGAGAAAGCGACCGTGGTGGAAACCCTGGCGGAAGCGGACGTTTGCGTAATTGAAGTTTCCAGCTTCAACGACGCTTACGAGCTGATGATCGAGGACGCTCAGGATGCGAACGTCCCCGTGGTTACCATCTTTGAGGGCACCGTTTCCTCCGAGCCTGACCTGCAGGCCTTTGTGAACGCGGCGGCGCTGCTCATGCAGACCTATAACAATACCCCGGACCATGGCTCCTCCGTGGGCTCCTTCTACCGCTATGTGACGCCTTCCGTAACGGCCCAGATGCTCTTTGGCGAAAAGGAACCGGCGGGCAAGACGCTCTTTGAGCTGGCGTACAATACGGAAGACACGACGCTCTCCTGGGGCGAGCTGCAGGATGATATCGGCGTGGACAGCCAGACCCGTCTGTATATGGCGATGCTGGCCAAGAAGAATCCGGAAATCGACATGCCCAATAACCTGGGCGACGTCATTGTAACCACCGATTACGGCATCAGCTATTCCAACCCCGCGAACATCGAGCTGAGCCTGCTGACCGTGCCGCAAACCACGGCCACCGAAGAGGTAGAGTCCGGCGGTTCCACCAGCACGCAGACCAGCGTGGTCAACGCGTCCCCCAAGGCGGGCGAACCTTTTGACATCTGCTTTGTCGCGGACAACACCGGCGGCGCCGGCATGATTACCGTTCAGGTGATGGATGGCGACAACGTCGTGGCCGAAAAGCTCGTAGGCGTGGCGGAGAACCAGTTCCGTGTGATTACCATGGAGCTGGTGCTGGAAGCCGGCGAGCATGTCATCACCGTGGGCGACATGACCGAAACCATCGTGGTAGAGTAAGCAAATGCCATGACGGATTAGGACGGTATAAGGCACGAATCCAGGCCGGGAGCGGGGGAACCGTCTCCCGGCCT
>CAZINY010000009.1:49766-60157 GCA_964540735.1 uncultured Oscillospiraceae bacterium | reverse complement strand
CACGCCTCCGGGCGCGACCAAAGGGCTTTCCGATCGCCCTTTGGAAACCTTCGGGTCACATTCATGTTGAAACTTTTGCAAGTCTGCGTTCCTGCCAGCGCAGGAGATTTCGCGCCTCCGGGCGCGACCAAAGGGCTTTCCGATCGCCCTCTGGAAACCTTCGGGCCGCATACGTGTTGAAACTTTTGCAAGTCTGGCGGCTGGAATTTCATTTGCTATATACGTGAAAAATATGCCTTTTTTCTACAATATGAAGCGGCTTTCGTCGCTTCATAATTGTCAAAAAACACCTCGGCCAAAACCAGATGCCTCCTCGAGAAAGTGGCGAAAGCCACTTTCTCGACACGCTGTGGATTTTGCGAGCAAAATCCATTCCTTGCCCCGCTCTTTTTCGCCGCTTTGCCGCATACCCTGCCAAAGAGGTGATGCGCCATGTACACCCTGAATGAGCTTTCGCCCGGAGAGGCCGGGCTGATATGCCGCGTCCATGGGAGCGGGTTGACCCTGAACCGGCTGCTGGCCCTGGGCTTCACCCCTGGAACACAGGTGACTTGCCTGTTCAGCGCGCCTCTGGGCGACCCTGTGGTGTTCCGATTGCGCGGCTCCACCCTGGCCGTTGGGCGCGTTCAGGCAAGGCTAGTGGAGCTGGCCGGGCCAAGCGGTAAAAAAGAGGAGAAAGGCCGCGCCTTTCTCCCCCTGTAACTTCCGGGAAACCTTACTTCTTTTTTCCGTCCAGCATATCCGTATGCACCTGGGTGGAATGCCCGACGCCCACCAGTTCGTGCATATTGCGCGGGCTGCCCAGCCCCGTGCCGGTAATCGCGCCGGTGCGGTTGAGCTTGCGTCCCATAAAGATGATAACGGCGGTATTGCCTCCATCCATGTTGAACGCCTGCTCCACGCCCCGGCAATACTGCAAGCGGGCCAGGGTATTCAGGTCAATCCCCGCCGGGCCGCCGGAAATGCGCCCCTCCGCCATGATGATCCGGTAATACCCCGGCTCAATCATGCCAATGGACATGCGCGGTTCGTCGGCATCGCAGTGGGAACCGGTATACACCTGCAGCTGCCCATCCCGCGCCAGGACGGGACCGAAGCTGAACATATCATGCGCCGTGCCCGAAGCGGCAATCTCCTCCGCCGTCACTTCGCCCACGGCGTATACCTCCAAGGACCCGTCGTCCCGGAGCACCAGGTTGTCCAGCACGGGATAGGCCCGGTTGCGCTTCCCCGTATAGCTGTACAGGATCTCCCCCTGGCGGATGATATTGCCCACGGTATAGCCGCGATCCGCGCGATAGGGATAATAGTCTCCATTGATGGCAAACACCAGCTGTTCGGTCTGCGCCAGGGTTTCCGGATAGGTTTGCTGGCCCGCAAAGGACGCCGCGCCGTAGGCGACCGAGCCGAAGGTTTCCTCCTGGGGCTTGAAGCGCACCTCCGCCTCAAACCACACGCGCACAGGGTCCGTATCCTCATAACGGACGATCTCCACCTGCAAGGTATCGGAGAGATAGGCCCACAACCCGTTCTCCTCGTCCTCGAAAATAAATTCGCCTTCCGGGAGATAGCCCTGCGCGTCCCGTTGCTCTGGGTAAGGAATCTCCCCGGGGTCCCCATGCGCGGCTGTCGCAAATTCCTCCGCGAATGCGTCCCGAAGCGCGTCCTCCGCCTGCGCCCGCGTGGGCAACTGCGGCAACTCCGCCTCCTGGGTCTGGACGGGGGTCAGCCACAGCCCATGGCTGCCGGCGTCCTCCAGCTCGTAATCGCTCTGCGCCGCCAATGGAAGCGCGGCGTCACATACCTGTCGGCACACCTGTTCCGCAGCCGCCTCCGATTCGCTCTGGGCCAGACACAGGGGACGGGTCTGCCGCAGCACGGAAACCGCCCAGGCGGTGAGCTTCTTCTCCCCCCAGGCTTTCATGATCTTTACCGTATCCGAGGCTTCGCTTTCCTTCAAGGCCCGGAAACCGCCAAAGGAAGGCGTGACGCGCACTCCCGCATCCCACAGGGCGTCCAGCCACGCCAGCAGCGTCCCCGTTTCCGGGGACTGCAGGGTGGCCACGGCCACGGTTTTTCCCTCCGCCGCCCAGGCGCGCAACCGCTCCAGGGGCAGCTCCGTCGATGCCTGGACATACAGGACATCCACCTCCGCAGGAGTCTCCCAGCGGCGTGCAATCGCTTCCTCCTGGCCCGGCGCATACAACAGCAGCTCCGACAGGCTGAGCGTCACGGACGCGCCGTATTGCAACACCAGCTGCGCCTGCCCCGTCAACGGTTCCTCCAAGGCCATCCACGCCTGGGCGCAGGAAAGCGCCTCCGTCTGCCGCTCCTCCCATTTCCCCCGCTCGTTCTGGGTTTTCACCGTCAGGGAAACCGGTTGCGGGTCCGCCTCCAGATAGAGCGCGCCCACCTGCGTTCCCTCGGGGATTTCCAGCGTCAGCTGAAGCGTCTTGCCTTTCTTTCCTGTCCATGCGGTGGACGCCTCGCCGTCCGTAAGCAGCGACCAGTCCACCGTTTCCTTACCGTATAGCAGCGTGCAGGCGGCGCTTTCCTCCGCCTGGGCGCAGAATGCCAGCAGCGCGCAAAGCAGCGCCGCCAGTAAGCCCACGCACTTTTTCATGGAAGCATACCCTCTTTCGTGATACTCAGGCAATGCTCCTATTATACCAGCGTGTGGAAAAAGTAGCAATGCCGCATTTTGTGAAATCAGGCCCTGCCGCACCGGTTTCGCAGAGCGGAGCGCACTCCAAGGCAATGCCCATGGGAAAGGCAAGCTCTAGCCGGCAAGCCGGCGAAAAATAAAAGCCGGAGGGGCTGCGGCCCCTCCGGCACCTTCCCGGAGTTTTTCAGCAGGCTATGCATTTTCCTGGAAACTCCTCCCCGCTCCGCCTGCGTCCGCGGCGTTTACTCCACCGTCACGGATTTGGCCAGATTCCGCGGCTTATCCACATCGCAGCCGCGGCTGACCGCCATATAATAGGCCAGCAGCTGCACGGGGATAACCGCCAGCAAAGGCGCAAGCTCGTCGGGAACGCCGGGAAGCAACCACATTTCGTCCGCCACGCTCCGCGCCTGTTCGCACAGATCCTCCGGACAAATCACCAGCACATGCGCGCCCCGGGACTTGACCTCCCGGATATTGGACAGGGTTTTTTCCGCCAGCGCGCGCTGGGTAAGCAACGCGCATACCAGGCTCCCCGGCTCCACCAGGGCGATGGTACCATGCTTGAGTTCCCCGGCGGCATACGCCTCAGAGAAAATATAGCTGACTTCCTTGAGCTTCAGGGAGGCTTCCATGGCCAGCGCCCAGTCCAATCCACGGCCGATATAGAACACGTGCTTTCGGTCAAAATGCCGGCTGGCAAAGCGCTGCGCCTCTCCCGCCAGCTCCAGTACGCGCCGCGCCTGTTCCGGCAGCGCCGCCAGCGCGGTAAGCAGTTTTTGCGCCTGGGCGCGGGACAACGTCCCCCGCTTGCAGCCCAGGTCCACAGCCATGAGCAGCATCATCTCCACCTGGGTAATATAGGCTTTCGTGCTCGCCACGGCAATCTCCGGCCCGGCCCAGGTAAACAGCACGCTGCCTTCCGTTTCCCGGGCCATGGAAGAACCCACCACATTGGTCAGCGCCATTACTCGCGCGCCGGATTTGCGCGCTTCCCGCAACGCGGCCAGGGTATCCGCCGTCTCGCCGCTTTGGCTGATGGCCAGGCACAAATCCTCGGGGCCCAGAATGGGTCCGCGGTAGCGGAACTCGGAAGCGACCTCGGCCTCCACCGGCAGCCGCGCCAAACGCTCAATGAGGTATTTTCCAATCATCCCCGCGTGGTAGGCCGTTCCGCAGGCCACGACGCTCATTTTCCTAAGGCCGCGGGCTTGTTCCTCCGAAAGCGGAAACGCTTCCGCCCGCAGGGTCATGGATTGGGTATCCACATGCGCGGAAAAGGTCTTTTGCAGCGCGTCGGGTTCCTCATGAATTTCCTTGAGCATAAAGTGCGGCCAGCCGCCCTTTTCCGCCGCCGCCACATCCCAGTCCACATGGAAGGACCGCACGGGGCGCTGGTGGCCCATGGGCGTCCATAGGCGCACGCGGTCCGCGTGGACCTCGGCAATTTCCTTGTCCTCCAGGAGCGCGATCTCCCGGGTATGCCCCAACAGCGCGGGAATATCGCTGGCCGCCAGGTTCTCCCCCTGTCCCAGGCCCAGCACCAGGGGGCTGTCCTTCCGTGTCGCCCAGAAGGTGTCCGGATCGCCCTGGTGCAGCACGCACAGCGCCCAGCTTCCCTCCAGCATGCCCGCGGCTTCCCGCAGCGCCTGCACCATATCCCCCCGGTACAGGTAATGCAGCAGATGGGCGATCACCTCCGTATCCGTCTGGGACACGAAAACGCAGCCTTGCGCTTCCAAAAACTCGCGCAGGCGCTGATGGTTTTCAATAATTCCGTTATGCACCAGGGCAATGTCGCCCTTCACATCCGTGTGGGGATGCGCGTTCAGGTCGCTGGGTTCCCCATGGGTAGCCCAACGGGTATGGCCAATGCCCAGGCTTCCCGGCAACGGACGCGCTTCCAGGCGCTCCCGCAGATTCTGCAACCGGCCCTTGGCCTTGCACACCTGAATTTCTCCCTGCTCCATCACCGCAACGCCCGCGCTGTCATAACCACGATATTCCAGATGCTCCAGGCCCCTTAGCAGCACCTCCTGCGCGTTGCCTTTCCCAATATAACCTACGATTCCGCACATGCGCCGTCATCCTCTCATGTTTAATACGTTATAATACGTATTGTGTTGTATTGTAGCACAAAGCGTCCTGGCGTGCAAGCCCCTATTGCCACAGCAGCGTGGGGTCCACGGCGTTGCCGTTCCGGGTGACCCGTAGATGGAGGTGCGGTTCCAGCTCCTGTTCCCACAGCGGCCCATTGCCTACAAATCCCAAGGTTTGACCCTGGGAAACGGGGTCCCCCGCTTGCACGCCCGCCAGAGCGGCCATGCCGGCATACTGCGCCACCACGCCGCCGCCGTGGTCCACCATCACTTCACAGAGGAACGCCGAATCCTCCGTCACTTCCACCACGGTGCCCGCCGCCATGGCGGTGACCTTCTCCCCCGGGCTTCCGGCCAAATCGCAGGCATCGTGCAGCTGCCACAGGCCGGATGCGCCGCTGTGAAGCCGCGCTGCGTCAAAGCCCTGGAGCACCCGCACCTCTGCCAGGGGCGGAAGATAGCTCGACGGGGAAGGCGTGGGCGCGGCGGTCGGCGCAGACGCCTGCTGGAGGCGCTCCTGCTGCAGCTGCGCCGCCTGCGCTGCTTCCGCGTCCACCGGGGGCGTGGGTTCGGGAACCGGCGTATCCTGCCCGCGGCTCCAAACCGCCGTACCCACAATCACCGCTACGCACACGCCCAATACCACCAGGAACCCCTGACGCTCAATGAAATTCACATATGCGCCGTGGAACCGCTTGCACCATGCCAGCAGTTTTTTCATGCCTACCTCCCCGCGGCCCCGCGCCGCAAGGAACAGCATGCCCCGCCGCATGGAAATCTATCCGCCGCCCTTCCGCCGGCGCGCGCTTTCCGCCGCCCTCACCGTCAGGGAAGCTCCGCCAGCACCGTGCCGGGGTAATAGTGGGCCAAAATTTCCTCGCATTCGCCGCCTTCCGCCGCCATGGCCCGCGCGCCGGCCTGGCTCATGCCTACGCCGTGGCCATAGCCGCGCACACGAAAAATCAGCGTATCGTCCTGCGTCTCCCAGGTAAACAGGGTGCTGCGCAGCCCCAGGGCCGCCCGCACCTCGCGACCCTGTACCGTCTGGTTGCCCACGCGCATTTCCTTGACCCTCCCCGTATCGGACAGGGAAACCAGCTCCAGCTGGGAGGGGAGCGCTCCCGCCTCTACCCCGCAATCCGGAAAGGCGTCCAGCAAAAGCGCCGCGGCCTCCTGCAGGGAAAAGCGCTGCTCCACCGCATACCCCTCATAGCTTTCCTCTCCGGGGCTGTCCACGCTGCGCAAATAGGGCACGCTCTGGGAGAACACCTCCGCGGCGTCCTCCGTGCGTCCCCCGGAGGAGGCATGATACAGCACCTGGATGGGTTCGCCTTCATAGGTCAGCACCTGGCCTCTGGTGGCGTTCACCGCGCGCTCCACCCG
This sequence comes from uncultured Oscillospiraceae bacterium, assembly GCA_964540735.1. Lineage (GTDB taxonomy): Bacteria > Bacillota > Clostridia > Christensenellales > Aristaeellaceae > Egerieenecus. Next base: position 54,010 of record CAZINY010000009.1, on the reverse strand, counting down.
TTCCTCCAGGAGCTTCCAGCTGTCTCCCCATTTCGCTTTCCGCCCCTCCGGACTGAGCCAACCCTGACAGCAAGCGCTGTCCGTACACACATCCGCCCCGGGATGGCTGGAGCAGCCTGCGCCCCCATAGTCCCCGGAGCTTTCCACCGCGCGCGTCCGGGCAGCTACCGCCTGGCATTTCAGGGCTTCCTCCGGCCAGGAGGCCGGCATCTCCGCCGCTACCACGCCCGTAACATAGTCTTCCAGGGGAAGCAGGCGAATCGCCCCCGCCTCCACATCGTACACCCGCAGCACGGCGCCTTCCGCCTGGGCCGCTGCGCCGGGCAGCGGCGTAAACCACAGCAGAAGCTGCCGCTCCGCCTGCACGGGCAGTTGCCGCCAGCTGCGGCGCAGCCGCGCCGGTACCGCCGCCCATTCCCCCTGCGTAATGGGCGCCCCCACCGCATACCAGAGCAGCGCCATCCCCAGCCCCAGCGCCGCCCACCTGGTCGTTCCCTTTCTCCGCTTCATGCGCTTCCCCTTCCTTTTCGGCAACCGTTACCGAAATCGTTCGCGTTCTTTGTGAAATTTCTGTCGTTTATACATTTCTTCATGCAGGCGTTTTCCTCGCCGCTTTACCAATCTATGCCCCATTTCCCATGGTCATTCCCTCCAAAAAATTGTCTATATTGTGACGTTTTTCGACCGCATCACATGGTCTGAACCTGAAATCGAACGTTTGTATTTTGAAAAAAATTTGAAAAAACCGCTATTTTGCCTTGACGGAAACAGGTGTGTGTGGTTACAATAGTATACGAAAGATTGTTGATCGCTTTTCCGGGAAAACACGCATAGGAAAGCAGGTGAGTCCATGCGCTACGTGGCTCCAACCAGCACCGTTCGGGAATGGTTCCATCAAGGCGAAAACCGCCGTGCCTATGAAATGCTCGGCGCGCATCCCGTCGTTCAGGACGGCGTGGAGATGTGGCATTTTGCCGTGTGGGCGCCCAATGCGCGCCTGGTATCCCTGGTGGGCGAGTTCTGCCAGTGGGACCGTTTGGCCTACCCCATGAACAAGCAGTTCGACGGCACCTGGGAGATCCGTCTCCCCGCCTCCACCTTTGACCCCGCATCCGATCCCAAGAAGTACGACTATCCCGACGCAGCCGAAAAGCTGCTGATGTATAAATATGCAATCCAGGGGGAAGACCGCGTCTGGCATGAGAAGGCGGATCCCTATGGATTCCGCATGCAGCTGCGCCCCAATACCGCCTCCATGCTCTGCGACCTTTCCGGCTACGAATGGGGAGATCAGGCATGGTTGGCCAAGCGCGCGCAGTGGGACCCTTACCACAGCCCCATGAATATCTATGAAATGCATCTGGGGTCCTGGAAGCTGCATAAGGACAAGACCATGCTCTCCTATACGGAGATTGCCGACCAGCTCATTCCCTACCTGACGGATATGGGCTATACCCATGTGGAGCTGCTGCCGGTGATGGAGCATCCCTTCGAAGGCTCCTGGGGCTATCAGGTAACAGGATACTACGCCGCAACCTCCCGCTACGGGGATCCCCACGGCCTGATGGCGCTCATCGACCGGCTGCATCAGGCGGGTATCGGCGTTATCCTGGACTGGGTACCCGCTCATTTCCCCCGGGATGAAATCGGCCTGCGCCGCTTCGACGGCACCTGCTGCTATGAACATCCCGACCCCCGGCGCGGGGAGATGCCGCAGTGGGGCACGTGCATGTTTGACTTTGGCCGCGGCGAGGTGCGCAGCTTCCTGCTGAGCAACGCCTGCTTCTGGCTGGACTGGTTCCACGCGGACGGCCTGCGGGTGGACGCGGTCAGCGCCCTGCTGTACTATGATTTCTGCCGGGAAAACGGGGAATGGATCGCCAACCCCTATGGCGGACGCGAGAACTTGGACGCTATCGCCTTCCTGCGCAAACTCAACGCCACGGTATATCACGATTTCCCCGGCGCCATGATGATCGCCGAGGAATCCTCCGCCTTCCCCATGGTGACCAAGCCCGCCTACATGGGCGGTTTAGGCTTCGGCTTCAAGTGGAACATGGGCTGGATGAACGACATGCTTTCCTACATCAAGCTGGACCCCATCTATCGCAAGTGGCACCATGACAAGCTGACCTTCTCCTTATTCTACGCCTTCTCGGAAAACTACATTCTCCCCTTCTCCCACGACGAGGTGGTGCATGGAAAGCATTCCATGCTGGACAAGCAGCCGGGGGATCTGTGGCGGAAGTTTGCGGGGCTTCGCGCGCTGTATGGCTATACCATGGCGCATCCCGGCAAAAAGCTGCTGTTCATGGGCGGGGAGTTCGGCCATTTCATTGAGTGGAAATACGACGACGAGCTGGACTGGTTCCTGCTGGTGTACGAGCGGCATCCCGAAATGCAGAAGTGCGTCCGCCGCCTGAACCATATCTACCGGGAAACCCCCGCGCTCTGGCAGGTGGACGACGGCTGGGACGGCTTCCAGTGGATCTGCGCCAACGACTGCGACAACAGCGTGGTGGCCTTCCTGCGTACGGACCGGGCCGGAAACGCGGTGCTCTGCGTTACCAATTTCACACCCACCTACCATCCCGTATACAAAATCGGCCTGCCGCTGGGCGGAACGCTGGAGGAAATCTTCAACACCGACAAGGCGGAATGGGGCGGCTCCGACAAGGGCAACCCGCAGGTGCTCCACGCGGAAGCGAAGCCATGGAACGACCTGCCCTTCAGCTGCGACATCTGCGTGCCGCCCATGTCCACGGTCTATTTCCGCTATGACAAGCTGATCCCCCAGGAAGCTTCCGGGGAGGATGCGGACGCGTCGGAGCCGCCCGTTCCCAAGGCGGCCAACGCATAACCATTCAGGCAAACCGCCCCGTCAGGGGCATTTGCATACAAGGCGATCTCTTGGCCCATTCCGCTCCCCTCGGAGCGCCTTCGGGCCGGCACCATCAATATGAAGGAGCGTGTACCCCATGCTGAGGAAGAAAACCTGTGTGGCCATGCTGCTGGCCGGCGGACAGGGCAGCCGTCTGGGCATCCTGACCAAGAATGTGGCCAAGCCCGCCGTGCCCTACGGAGGCAAGTACCGCATCATCGACTTTCCGCTGTCCAACTGCACCAACAGCGGTATTGACGTGGTGGGCGTGCTGACCCAGTACCAACCGCTTGAACTGAACGCCTACATCGGCAGCGGCGCACCCTGGGATTTGGACCTGACCAACGGCGGCGTTTTCGTACTGCCTCCCTACCAGAAGGGAAAGAGCGGCGAATGGTACCGCGGCACGGCCAACGCCATCTATCAGAACATGGCCTTTATCTCCCAGTATAATCCGGAATATGTGCTCATCCTCAGCGGTGACCATATTTACAAGATGGATTACAACGCCATGCTGAATTTCCACATCCGTCATGGGGCGGACGCCACCATCGCCGTGCGCGAGGTGCCCTGGGCCGACGCCAGCCGGTTCGGCATCATGAACACCGATGCGGACGACAACATCGTGGAGTTTGAGGAAAAGCCCAAGAACCCCAAGTCCAACAAGGCGTCCATGGGCGTGTACATCTTCACCTGGGAGAAGCTGCGCCAGTACCTGATCGCCGATGAAGCGGACAAAAAGAGCAGCAACGACTTTGGCAAGAACATCATTCCCTCCATGCTGGCGGACAAGCAGGTGCTGTGCGCCTACAATTTCGACGGCTACTGGAAGGATGTGGGAACCATCGAGAGCCTCTGGGAGGCCAATATGGACCTGCTGTCCACCCCCATGCCCATTGACCTGCACGACAAAAAGTGGCGGGTTTACGCCCGGAATCCCGGCCTGGCGCCGCATTACATCGCCAAGGGCGCCACGGTCAACGACAGCCTGATTACCGAAGGCTGCGAGGTATACGGCACGGTGAACCACTCCGTGCTCTTTGCCGGCGTCACCGTAGAGGAAGGCGCCAACGTACAGGACAGCGTCATTATGCCCGGCGCGGTCATCCATCGCGGGGCCGTGGTGCGCCGGGCCATTGTGGCTGAGAACGCCGTTGTCGGCGCAGGCGCCTTCGTGGGCGAAGCCGAAGGCAACATCGCCGTGGTTGGTCAAAATGTCACCCTGCCCGCCGGCGTACAGGTAACCGCCGGACAGCAGGTGGACGAAACCACCTTCGCCGAGGCGAAAGCGGAGTAACGCCCGAAGAGAATCCCAGAACATGACTTGAAAGGAATGAACACCATGAAAGATGTTATGGGCGTG
>CAZINY010000009.1:21654-49756 GCA_964540735.1 uncultured Oscillospiraceae bacterium | reverse complement strand
GCAGAGCTGGAACCCCGAGACCAAGCAGGTGCTCGGCGAGAGCGACGCCCGCCTCCGTGAATTAACCATGACCCGCGCCATCGCCGCCCTGCCCGTGGCCGGACGGTATCGCGTGATCGACTTCCTGGTTTCCAGCATGGTGAACAGCGGCATCCGCAATGTAGGCGTCATCATGCAAAAGAACTACCACAGCCTGATGGATCATCTGGGCAGCGGCAAGGAATGGGATCTTCACGGCAAGAACAACGGCCTGATCATCCTGCCGCCCTTCCTGACCCGCGAGAACGTAGGCGTCTACAACGGGCTGCTGGACGCCCTGCGCTCCAACAGCAGCTACCTGGGCCGCAGCAAGCAGGAATATGTGGTGCTGAGCAACTCCAACATCATTTACAACTGCGAGTTTGACGACCTGGTACAGTTCCACATCGACACCGGCGCGGACATCACCCTGCTGTATACCAAGGATCCTTCCATGAAGCGGGACGAATACGGCACCTACCTGTCCGTGGGCGAGGACGGGTTGATCACCGATATCGAGGTGGACCCCACCCATCCCGCGCTTCAGAATACCGCCATGGAAGTGTTCGTACTCAAGCGGGAGCTGTTGCGTACCCTGGTGGATCGCGGCGTGGCCCATGGCCTGCACGACTTCACCAAGGATATGCTGCTGAAGATGGTCCGGGACGACAACGCCCGGGTCGCCGCTTTCGAGTACAAGGGCCGCTGCTGGCGGATGGACTCCGTGCAGAGCTATTTCCGCTTCAACATGGATATTCTGGATACGCTCACCCGCAAGGAGCTGTTTGCCCTGCCGGTTTATACCAAGGTGCGCGACGAAATGCCCGCCCATTACGGCGAGAACGTCCATGTGGCCAACTCCCTGGTGGCGGACGGCTGCGTGGTGGAAGGCACGGTGGAAAACTCCATCCTGTTCCGCGGCGTGTGTATCGCGCCTGACGCGCATGTGAAAAACTGCATTATCATGCAGGACGGCCAGGTACATTCCGGCGCCTATATCGAAAACTGCATTCTGGACAAGCAGGCGGTGATCAAGCGCAACGCACGGCTCATCGGCCCGGCGGCGTATCCCATCGTCATTGCGAAAAACGTGGTCATCTGACGCGGTAACCGAAGGGGGAGAACAGGATTGCATCCCGTCTCCCCCTTTTCATCATGACTAGAAGGAGGGCTTCCCCATGAAAATCCTCTTTACCGCTTCCGAATGTGTGCCTTTTGTAAAAACCGGCGGCCTGGCGGACGTGGTAGGCGCCTTGGCGCCCGTGCTGGCTGCGCAGGGCCACGACGTGCGTGTGCTGCTGCCTTTGTACAGCGCCATTCCTCAGAAGTGGACGGAAAAGTTGACCCATGTATGCGATTTTGAAGTACAGCTGGGCTGGCGCCGTCAGTACTGCGGCATTGAAATGCTGGAGATGAACGGCGTAACCTGGTACTTCATGGACAACAAATACTACTTTGGCCGTCCTTATATCTACGGCCTGGGCGGAGACGAGTACGAGCGCTTCGGCTTCTTCTGCCGCGGGGCGTTGAACGCGTTGCCGCTGCTGGATTTCCAGCCGGACATCATTCACACCCACGACTGGCAGAGCGGCATGGTGCCGGCGCTGCTGAAAATTCAGTACGCGCATTTGCCCTTCTTTGCCAACATCAAGACCCTGTTCACCATCCACAACCTGCAGTACCAGGGCATTTTCGGCATCCGGGAAGTGCAGGACGTGCTGGGGCTGGGCGACAGCCTGTGGACCAACGACAAGCTGGAATGCTTCGGTTGCGCGAATTTCCTCAAGGCGGCGCTGGTCTATGCCGACATGATTACCACGGTCAGCCCCTCCTATGCCGAGGAAATCCAGACCGCCTACTATGGCGAGCGGCTGGATGGACTGCTCAAAGCCCGCAAGCAAAGCCTGTTCGGCCTGCTGAACGGCATTGACGTGGTGGACTACAATCCCGCCACCGATAAGGCGCTGGCCGCCAACTATACGCCCGACGACCTTTCCGGCAAGGCCGTATGCAAAAAGGCGCTGCAGGAGAAGCTGGGCCTGAATGTTGATCCCGACGTACCCATCATTGGCATGGTAGGCCGGCTGAGCAACCAGAAGGGTCTGGATCTGGTAGATTACGTCATCGCGGACATTATGCGGCAGGATGTGCAGCTGGTGGTGCTGGGCATGGGCGACAGCCGCTATGTCAATCTGTTCAGCTGGGCCGAGGGCGAATACCGCGGACGCGTGGCCGCCCGTTTCGCCATGGACCATGAATTGGCCCATCAGATTTACGCGGGCTGCGACCTGTTCCTGATGCCCAGCCAGTTCGAGCCCTGCGGCCTGAGCCAGCTCATCGCCCTGCGCTACGGTACCGTGCCTATCGTCCGGGAAACCGGCGGTCTGCGGGATACGGTGCTCAGCTACAACGACTTCACCGGCGAAGGCAACGGCTTCTCCTTCTTCAACTACAACGCTCACGATATGCTCCACGTCATCGAGCGTGCGCTGCGCTATTACCATGAGGAAAAGGAAATCTGGCGCAAGCTGCAGTATCGCGGCATGACGGCGGATTACAGCTGGACCCATTCCTCGCAGGCTTACCTGGACCTGTACGACAAGCTGCTCCATCCCGCTCCCGCCGTGGAGGAGGAGCCTGCCCCCCAGGAGCCCAATCCCGTGGTCATGGAAATCGCGCCCGAGGCCGAACCGCCCAAGAAGGGACGGAAAAAGTAAGCTGGTTCCCAGGGGCCGGGCAGCGGACCTTCCCCCTTGGAAATTCGCTGCGCCCCTTTCCCCGCCGCCAGACAGCGGCGGGGATTTTTGCATTGACAAGGTACCCGGGACGTGGTATGATGACAGCGTTTCCCGGAAATGAAAAGCATTGGAACAGAGGCGCGTCTCGCATCAGTAGCGTCCGGCAAGGGTTGGGGCCCGCAGAGCCGGCGCGAAAGGGCCGGACGCCGAAAGGGCTTGCCCTCCCCAAGGGCGGTTCCTTGGGCGCAGCATGAACAATGCTGCGACTGTCATCGGGCAAAGGCCCGGCGGAGCGCTGATTCCGAACGCGAAGGGGCATGCAGATCCCGCGTGCCTGCCGCCGCTGTATCCGGCGGGAAAACTTCGTTGGCGCACCGCAGGCATGCCCTGGGGTGATTTTTTTCATACTTTCAGGGCAGCTTGAAAGCGGGAAGGCAACATTACACAGGCAACGGAAAGGGAGGAATAGCATGAGGTCTTATCGCGTAGGTATTGTAGGCGCCACCGGTATGGTGGGGCAGCGTTTCATTTCACTCTTGCAGGGACATCCCTGGTTCCATATCACCGCGCTGGCTGCATCCGCGCGCAGCGCGGGTAAGCCCTATCGGGAAGCAGTGGGTGAGCGTTGGGCATTTGATTGGGAAATTCCGGCAGAAGTGGCGGACATGACCGTCCTTGATGCTCAAAACGTAGAAGAAGTGGCAAAACATGTGGATTTCATTTTCTGCGCCGTGGACATGAAAAAGGATGAGATCCGCGCCCTGGAGGAAAACTACGCCCGGCATGAAATCCCCGTGGTATCCAATAACAGTGCCTGCCGCGGCCTGCCGGACGTGCCCATGGTGGTACCGGAAATCAATGCCAACCACATCGCCGTTATTGAAACCCAGCGCAAGCGGCTGGGATGCCGCTATGGCTTTATCGCCGTGAAGCCCAATTGCTCCATTCAGAGCTATGTGCCCGCTCTGACGCCCCTGATGGACTTCGTGCCCGAGAAGGTCAGCGTATGCACCTACCAGGCCATCAGCGGCGCGGGAAAGACCTTCAAAACCTGGCCGGAAATGGTGGACAACGTCATCCCCTACATCGGCGGCGAGGATGAAAAGAGCGAGCAGGAACCCCTGAAGCTGTGGGGTTCCCTGATGGATACGGCAAACGGCCCGATCATTCAGCCTGCCACGCTCCCGGTCATCAGCGCCCAGTGCCTGCGGGTGGCCACCGCCGACGGGCACATGGCCGCCGTTTCCGTGAGCTTCCGCAACAAGCCCAGCCGGGAAGAAATACTCAACCGCTGGAACAGCTTTGAAACCGAGGCCCAGCGGCTGGAGCTCCCCAGCGCGCCCAAGCCCTTCCTGCAATACTGCGAGGACCCCGCCCATCCCCAGACGCGGCTGGACCGGGATTTCCAGGGCGGCATGGGCGTATCCATCGGCCGCCTGCGGGAGGACAGCATTTTCGACTACAAGTTTGTCTGCCTGAGCCATAATACCATTCGCGGCGCGGCAGGCGGCGGTATTCTCACCGCCGAGTTGCTCTGCGCCAAGGACATCATCCAGGCACGCTGACCGTCCAGTAAAAAAGGAGTTGCGCACATGAAGCAGGGATTCTTCACGGGCTGCGGCACAGCCCTCGTCACCCCGTTTACCAAGACCGGCATTGACTGGGAAAACCTGGACCGCCTGGTGGAGGATCAGCTGGCCTGCGGCGTACACTGCCTGGTGGCGGTGGGAACCACCGGCGAGCCCGCCACCATGACCCAGCAGGAGCGCATGGCCGTCGTCCGCCGCGTTGTGGACAAGGCGCATGGCCAGGTCCCTGTGGTGGCCGGTACCGGCGGCAACAACACCCGCGAAGTCATCGAGGAAGCCCGCTGCGCCCGCGACAACGGCGCGGACGTGCAGCTGTGCGTCACGCCCTACTACAACAAGACCACCCAGGCCGGGCTGATCGCACACTATAACGCCATCGCCGACGCCGGCATTCTGCCGGTCATGGTCTACAACGTTCCCGCGCGCACGGGTTTGAACATCGCTCCCGCAACGCTCCAGGCCATTTGCCGCCACGAGAACGTTATCGGCGTGAAGGAAGCGAACCCCGACGTGGCCCAGGCCATTGAAAAGCTCCGCTTGTGCGGCGAGGACGCCGCCTTCTACTGCGGCAGCGACGAGCTGAACTGGCCGCTGATGGCCTGCGGCTTCCAGGGCATAATCTCCGTAGCCTCCAACCTCCTGCCCCGGGCGCTGGCTGAGCTGACGGAGGCCGCGCTGCAAGGCGATTGCGCGGAAGCGGCCCGGCAGCAATTGGCGCTGCAGCCGCTGATTTCCGCGCTGTTCTGCGAAACCAGCCCCATTCCTGTCAAGGCCGCCATGGCGCTGCTGGGGCAATGCGAGGAAACCGTCCGCCTGCCCCTGGTACCCATGCAGCCGGAAGGACGCGCCCGCCTGGAGCGGGTCATGCGCGACATGCGCCTGATTGTGTAAAAAGAGAGGTTTCTTTATGAAAATTCTAATCAGCGGCGCCCTTGGCCACATGGGCCGCGCCGTAGCGGCGCAGGCCGCGGCTGACGGCATTGAAATCCTGGCCGGGGTGGACGCCGCCAGCGGAGATTGCGCTTTCCCCTGCTATACGGACTTTGACGCGCTGCCCGACTACCAGGATGCGGTCATCATTGACTTTTCCAGACCGGAAGCCTTGACGCCCTTGCTGGCCTATGCTACGCGGAACCGGCTTCCGGTGGTGCTGGCCACCACCGGCTATTCCCCGGAGCAGGAACAGGCGGTGGACCGCGCGTCGGAATACATTCCTGTTTTTCGTTCCGCCAACATGAGCGTGGGCGTCGCATTGCTCAAGCGGCTGTGCCGGGAAGCCGCCCTGGTGCTGGGCGAAAGCTTTGACGTGGAAATCGTCGAAGCGCACCACAACCGCAAGGTGGACGCCCCCAGCGGCACGGCGCTGCTGCTGTACGACGCCCTCAAGGATGCTTATGAAGCCCCCCGCCAGGCACAGCTTGGCCGCGGCGGCCGGGACTGCAAGCGCAAGCATACCGAAATCGGCATCCATGCCCTGCGCGGAGGCACGGTCACCGGCGAGCACGAGGTCTGCTTCTTCGGCCCGGCGGAGCGCATTCGCCTGTGCCACAGCGCCGAGGACCGCAGCGTATTTGCGTCCGGCGCATTGAAGGCTGCGGCTTATCTCCAGGGGAAAGCCCCCGGCCGGTATGCCATGGAAAACCTGGTGGCCCGGGAATCCTGACGGCGCGCGTTTCTCCTTGGCTGACAGGCTTCGCTTTCCCGCAAAAGGGGTCGGCATTTTTCCTCGCAAGTTCATCTTTTTCAACCGTCTGCAATCGCTTTGCCATTTTCGACATACGGACGCGTCCCGCTTTCCATAACAGAAAGCGGGACGCACATTTATGGATGCAATTCGCGGGATTCTACTGCTTCGGCCATGAACGACGGACTTTCAGCGGCCTGCATTCCTCCGTCAAATTCAACGATACAGCGCCTTCTTCAGGCGGCCGGTCAAGAGCGCCGCCAGCAGAATTTTCACCGCATCCCCCGGCAAGAACGGCAACACGCAATAGCTCAGGCTGACCCACAGGCTGTTCCCGGACAGCGCCATAAACCACGCTGTTCCAAAGGCATAGCACGCCACGACGCCTACCGCCATGCCGGCGCACAGCCGCGGAAAGGATTCCCCCCACCGCTGCCGAAGCATTGCCGTCAGATACGCCGCCAGTAGATACCCCACGATATATCCGCCCGTATTGCCAAAGAGCACGCCTACGCCCGCCTTGAATCCCGCAAACACCGGCACACCCACCAGTCCCAGGAGCACATAGGCCGCCAGCGCCAGCAGCGCGCCCGCAGGCCGAAGCAGCCCGCCGCACAGCAGCACCGCAAACACGGCCAGGTTCAGAGGAATCACCGGCAGCGGTATCTGGATCTGCGAACATACTGCCACAAGCGCCGCAAACAGCGCGCAGTATACCATTTCCCGAACAGTCAGCCTTTTCATGTTTCCGCCTCCCGCATATTTTTGTAAACCAATAATATGCTATTCGTTTACGCATTGTAGACGATTTGGCGCATATTGTCAAGCAGGAAGTAGCGGAAAAAGCAAGAATTTTGACAATAGGGAATGAGTGCGTCGAAAAAGCGGCTTTTCCCACTTTTTCAAGGAGGCAACCTTCGACCAACCAGAAGCGGTCCGAAGTTGTAAGGCATGGATTTTGCAAGCAAAATCAACCGCCCGCCGGCAAAGCCAGCGGATAGGAAGAGAAGTCGGAGGTGCTTTGGCCTCACCGACACCTCCCAGGGGTTTTCGACAGTCTGAACATAAGAAAGCGAGACGATGCTGTTGAGTACCCGGAAGAATGCGCTGTATAACGTGGGGTACCGTACTTTATCCGTTCTATTGCCCATTGTCACGGCACCCTACCTGGCCCGAACGGTCGGCCAGGAGGGCACAGGACTGTACGCTTATGCCTGGAGTATCAGCACGATATTTGTGCTGCTGGGCATGCTGGGGCTGGAAAACTATGGCGTGCGCGCCATCGCCCGGGTGCGTGAAAACGCGGAGGACCGCAACCGCGTATTCTCGGAAATCTATCAAATGCAGCTGCTCACAGCGGGCGCGGCGCTGGCGTTGTACCTGGGATATGTCTGTTTTGTAGCAGAAGCGGAGCAGTATATTGCCGCATGGCTGACCCTGATGTCCGTCAGCTGCCTGGTAAACCTGGACTGGCTATTGATGGGGCTGGACCGTTTCCGCCCCATCGCCCTGCGCAATACCTTTGTAAAGCTCATGGCCACCGCAGGCGTATTCCTGCTGGTACGAAGCAAGGAGGATCTCTGGCGCTACGCGCTCATCTGGGGCGGGAGCACCCTGGTGGGATGCCTCAGCTGCTGGATCGGGCTTTCCAGGCATGTGCGTTTCCGTCCCGTGTCCTGGCGGAGCGCGCTGCAGCACCTGCGTCCCTGCGCAGTGCTTTTCCTGTCGGTCATCGCGGTACAGGTTTACCGCACCATGGATAAAATCATGGTGGGAGCTATCAGCGGCATGGCAGAAAACGGTCTGTATGAGAATGCGGAAAAAATCATTTTCTGCCTTAGCGGTTTCATTTCCGCCATCGGAACGGTCATGCTGCCCAAGATATCCGCCATGCAGGCCCGCGGAGAAACGGAAGCCATCAAGCGGCATATGGCGCTGTCCATGGAACTGATTCTTTGTATGACCTGCGCCATGGCCTTTGGCGTGGCGGCGATTGCCACGGATTTCGCGCCGCTGTTTTTCGGGGATGATTTCGCCTATTCCGGCGTGCTGATGATTCCGCTGGCCTTTACGCTCATTATGATCGGCTTTGCCAATGTGGTGCGCACCCAATGGGTGCTTCCCCAAGGCCGTGACCCCATCTTCATACGCAGCGTATGTGCGGGCGCAGTGGTGAACCTGGCGGTGAACGGCGCGCTGATTCCGTCCATGGGGGCCATGGGCGCTGTCGTCGGTACCCTGGCGGCAGAGTTCGCCGTGCCCTTTACCCAATGGCTGATGCTGCGCCGCGAGCTGCCGTACCGGCGCTTCCTGGGCATGACGGCCACCTACTGCGGCCTGGGGCTCATCATGCTGTGGACCGTGCGTCTCGTAGCCCGCTGGCTTCCCTGGAAGGGATGGACCGGCATGGCCGTCGAAGTGGCGGCGGGCGCAGGCATATACGCGCTGGGCTGTCTGGTCCTCTGGCGTCTGACCGGCCGGCGGGATCTGCTGCGCGCCGTTTCCGGCAAGCGCCTTTCCAGAACCGGCAAAAGGTAACGGAGCCGCGCGCCGGACCGTCTCCCGAGGATGAAAACATCTGCTGCGTGTCCACCAGCCGCCGTCCCCCTGCCTGGCGGCGGGAAGCGCTATGCCGTTTATTCCCTGCCCACGCCCCCCGGCCCGCGCTGATAAAACCTCCCGCTTCCGGCCAAACTGGAAGCGATGAGGAGGAGTGGACATGGGAAAACGGCTTTGGCGCGCAGCGCTGCTTGCCTGCTGCTGCATGACGCTTTGCAGCTGCAGCGTCACCGCGCAGGAGCGCTATGAACGCGCGCAAATCTTTCTTGGAATCGGAGACTACATCACTGCCCGGGAAATTTTTCAGCAGCTGGGCTGTTATGAGGATGCGGAAAAATACGCCCTGTACTGTGCCGGACGGCAGGCCATGGCGGAGTGCGACTGGGCGCTGGCACAGGCGAACCTGCAGCTCATCGACCCCTTTGCCAGCAGCGGCTGGTGCCTTGCCTACATCGACGCGGCGCGCCTGGCGGAAGAAGGCGACCTTTCCGGCGCGTTATCCGGCTTTGAGGCCCTGGGTTCTTTCCTGGACAGCGACGATCGTGCAAACAAGCTGCGCGCGGAAATTCCGGCGCAGGAGCTGGAGCGCATAGCCTCACTGATGGAAAACGGCCGGTATGCGCAGGCCCGCAGCCTGCTGAACCAGCTCGCCGCATCCCCGGAACGGGACGCTCTGCTGGCCCAATGCGACGCAGGCGAGCAGGAGCTTGCCTATACCCAGGCCATGTCCCTCTACGAGGCGCAGGCATGGACGGAAGCCATTCCCGCCTTCCATGCCCTGGGCGACTACCGTGACAGCGCCGCCCGTCTCCTGTCCTGCCGCAGCAATCTGTACCGCGCCGCAGAAGCCGACGCCCAGGATGGCCTGGACGGCGTGGCCCGGGCCCTGGAGGATTTCCGCTTTTTGGAGGACTACCTGGACAGCGCCCAACGCGCCGATGCCTTGGCCGCTCAGTGGGGAACCAACCTGCTCCTGCTGGACAGCGCAGACCAGGCGCCCTACGTAGTATTCGGCAGCTATCCCATGGGCGAAACCGGAGAGCCGGTTCCCGTGCTTTGGCAGGTGGCGGAGCTTGCGGGCGACAGCATCACCCTGCTTTGCTGCCGCGTGCTGGACGCCATGCCCGCCGGCGAAGCCGCCGGTTTGCCGCTGGTCCTGAACCAGACGGAAAGCGCCGCCGAGCCCGAGCTGTTCCTTCCCGGGGAGGCGTTGGTCACCGCCCGCTACCCCGCCGCGGCCGACCGCCGGTGCGCCGCCACGGCCTACGCCCTGGCCCAGGGGGTCCGCCACCACCAGGACGGCAGCGCCTGGTATTCTTTGGCTGAGCCAGGGGACGACGGTTATCAGCGCGCCGTGTGGTATAATGGCGAGGTCCTGCAGGTGGACGCAAGCTATGCCGGCGTAGGCGTACGCCCGGCGCTGCGCCTGTCCCTGAGCGCATATACGTTCACCCAGGGCGACGGCAGCGCGGAAAATCCCTACCGCTGACCAGCGGCCCACGGACATACCAAGGAGGCTGACGCGCTTGATTACCTGTTCGGTTCCCCATCTGAATTTGGATACCCTGTTTTCCAGCGGGCAATGCTTCCGCATGCGTCCCCTGGAAAACGGGGCTTTTCTGGTGATTTCCGGAGAAAACGCCGTGCGGGTAACCCCGCTGGAAAAGGAACGCTTCCGCTTCTCCTGTTCTCCATCGCGCTGGGCATATTGGCGGCGATACTTTGACCTGGAAACGGATTATGACGCGCTGTTCGCCGCCATTCCGCCCCAGGAAAGCTATCTTTGCCGCGCCGCGCAGGCATGCGGCGGACTGCGCATCCTCCGGCAGGAACCCTTTGAAACGCTGATTAGCTTCATACTCTCCCAGCGCAAGAGCATCCCGGCCATCCGCAGCTGCGTGGAGGCGCTTTGCGCGCGCTATGGCAGAGCGCTTCCCGGCGGCCTTCGCGGCTTTCCCTCGCCGCAACGCCTGGCAAAATCCACGGAAGAAGAACTGCGCGCCTGCGGGCTGGGCTACCGCGCCCCCTACGTGCTCGCTACCGCCCGGCAGGTCGCCTCCGGCGGAATCGACCTGGAGGCCTGCGCGCGCCTGCCGGACGCGGCGCTGCTGGACGCGCTGTGCGCGTTGCCGGGCGTAGGCGTCAAGGTGGCCAGCTGCGTCATGCTCTTTGCCTACCACCGCATGGCTGCCGCGCCGGTGGACGTATGGATTCAAAAGGTCATCGACGAGGAATACGGCGGCGCGTCTCCCTTCCCCGGCTGGGGCGAGCTGGCGGGATGGTACCAGCAGGTGCTGTTCTATTATCGCCAGCATGTGCTACGCACAAAAGCACCCTCCGCTTAGCCGTCAGACGCCGGCCTTCCGCGAGGAAGGACAACGCCCGCGTAAAAGCGGAGGGTGCGGGACGGTTCCGGGCCAGGAATGGTTGCATTCATCCGGCGCGGAGAACGGAGCCTGAGCGCAATGACTTACCGGCGGGAAGATAGCGCCGGATCGGCCCGGCTGGCCTTGTCTGCACAGCGGCGTCCCTACCGTCCTGATACCAGGATGCCCGGGACGCTCTTTTGCTATACCCGCGGGTTATGCCGTCTTTTTCCAATGCTCCCCGGTGAGTCCCAAAGCCTTCATGATTTCCACCACCGCCAGAGGCGCCAGCGCCAGTATCACCGCCACCGCCCATTGAATGGGCGTGAGCACCGTCAAGCGGAAAATATCCCGCAGGAAGGGCACGAACAGCACCGTCAGCTGCAGCGCCAGCGCCGCGGCTCCTGCCAGGAACATCCAACGGTTTTGCGGCCCGCGGCTGAACACGGAGCGGGTATTGCTGCGCAGGTTAAAGGAGTGGACGATCTGGCTACCGCTGAGCACCACAAAAGCCATGGTTTGCCCGCAAGCCAGGGAAGCCATGCAGCCCACCCGGTAGGCCGCCAACGTGCACAGGGCGATCATCAGCCCTTGATACGCCAGGCGGAACACCAAGGGACGGTCAAAAATGGCCGCCTTGGGGTCCCGGGGCGGACGGCGCATCACGTCCGGTTCCTCCGGTTCCATGCCCAGGGCCAGGGCCGGCAGGGAATCCGTAATCAGGTTGACCCAGAGGATATGAATGGGCAGCAGCGGACTGTCCCAATTCAGCATGACCGCCACAAACACCGTAAGCACCTCGCCCAGGTTGGAACCGAGCAGGAACTGGATGGCTTTCAGGATATTGCTGTACAGGGTCCGACCCTGCCCCACGGCTTCGACAATGGTGGCGAAGTTGTCGTCGGTGAGGATCATGGCAGAGGCCTCCTTGCTGACCTCGGTGCCGGTGACGCCCATGGCCACGCCGATATCCGCCTGCTTCAGTGCCGGGGCATCGTTGACGCCGTCCCCGGTCATGGCCACCACGTCGCCCCAGCTTTGCCAGGCGCGCACAATCCGCAGCTTATGCTCGGGAGACACCCGAGCGTAAACAGCGATATTGCGCACCTCCTCCCGGAGCCGGTCGTCGTCCATACGCTCCAGCTCCGCCCCGGTCACGACCCGGTCCCCGCGGCCCAGGATGCCCAAATCCTTGGCGATGGCCGCGGCGGTGAGCTTGTGGTCGCCGGTAATCATCACGGGCTTGATGCCCGCCTGCAGGCACTTGCGCACGGCTTCCCGGGCAGTCGGCCGCGGCGGATCAATCATGCCTGCCATGCCCAGGAAAGTCAGCTCCCGCTCATAGGTAGCCTGCTTGTCCCCCTCTGCCAGCGCCTCCTGCTCGCCCATGGCGAATACAAGCACCCGCAGCGCGGCGTTGGACATCTCCTCCGCCGTTTGCCGGATGCGCGCCGCGTCTTCCGCCGTCAGGGTACGTTCCTTCCCGTCAAAAACCTTGGTGCAGCAGGCCAGCACCTCCTCCAGCCCGCCTTTTACAAACACACGGTAACGCTTGCCTTCACGGTGTACGGTGGTCATCATCTTCCGCTGGGAATCAAAGGGGATCTCGTCCACCCGGGGCAGGCGCTTGCTCAGCCGCGCGGCTTCGTATCCCAGGGGCTTGACGTAGTCCGACAGCGCTGTTTCCGTGGGATCGCCAAGGAACACCTCCTGGCCGTCCTTTTGACCCGGCTGCGCGTCATTGCACAGGGCCATGGCCGTAGACATCAGCACCGCGCCGCTCTGGCGCAGGAAGCTCTGGCTGTCCCCCGCCTCAAAGGGCGCGGCAGCCGCGGCCACGGTCATGCGGTTCAAGGTAAGCGTACCCGTTTTATCCGAACAGATTACCGTAGCGCTGCCCAGGGTTTCCACCGCGGGCAAGCGGCGAATAATGGCATTGCGCTCGCTCATGCGCTGCACCCCCAACGCCAGCACAATGGTCACAATGGCCAGCATACCTTCGGGAATCGCCGCCACGGCCAGGCTGATGGCCGTCATAAACATTTCAACAGGGTTGCGCCCCTCGATGACGCCCACCAGGAACACCACCGCGCATACCCCCAGGCAAAGTATGGCCAGCTTTTTGCTCAGGTCCGCCAGGCGGCGTTGCAGGGGCGTCTTGACGCCCTCGTTCTCATCCAGCATGCCGGCAATGCGCCCGATCTCTGTCTCCATGCCCGTAGCCGTCACCACGCCGACGCCCCGGCCATAGGTTACCAGGCTGCCGGCATAGGCCATATCCACCCGGTCGCCCAGGGGCGCGCCGGCGGGCACGGGATCCGTCTGCTTCTCCACGGGGTTGGACTCGCCGGTAAGCGCGCTTTCCTGCAGCTGCAGGTTGACCGCTTCGATCAGGCGCAAATCCGCCGGCACCGCGTCGCCGGTCTCCAGCGTAACCAGGTCGCCGGGCACCAGTTCATCGGCGGGAACGACATGCATGGCGCCGTCCCGGCGAACCTTGGCGTGCGGAGAGGACATCTTTTTCAACGCCTCCAGGGCGTTTTCCGCCCGATTCTCCTGGACCACCCCAAGCACCGCGTTCAGCGCCACCACCACCAGGATAATGGCGCAATCCGTCCACTCCTGGAGGGCAAAGCCCGAAATCAGCGCCGCCGCCAGCAGGATAAGCACCATCACATCCTTGAACTGCTCCAAAAACATCTGCGGCACGCTGCGCCGCCGCGCCGCCCGGAGCTGATTCTTTCCATATTTCTCCTGCCGGGCCGTTACTTCCGTGTGATTCAGCCCCTCCTGGGGCGCTACCTCCAACGCGCGCAGAACGTCCTGCGCATCGCGTTCGTGCCAGTCCATGCCAAACCTCCTTTGAGGAAAAATCCTCCATGATGCTTGAAGCAAGCATACCACGTAAGACAGTATGCCGCAACCTCCGCCCGTTCAACAATACAATTTTCTGTCCCAACGCCCTGAAGCGCCGCACAAGCGCTGGAACCGGCATATTTTTCCGCCGGCGCGGATTCACAATTTTCTGCCAATTGTTCATAATCCGTTCATGACAAGGACAAAATTAGCCTGTATGATAAGCACGTAAACCACAGAAGGAGGTTTTAGATATGAAAATGAATTGGAAAAAGCACGGCATTGGTTATCTCGCCATCGCACTTGCCATTACGATGGTCGGTTTTGCAGCATTCAACACTTTCGCCGCCAAGGCGGAAAGCGGAACGACCCAGACGGCCAGCGAAACCGTGGTTGTCACCAGCCCCTTCACGGAAGCCATCAGCGAAGTGAAATCTTCCGTGGTGGGCGTAAGCAACTACCAGATGGTGCGCTACTACAACAGCAACTCCTGGAACTGGGGTTACGGATATGACCGCGGCTCCACCACCACCCAGGAAGTGGAAGCGGCCACCGGCTCCGGCGTGGTCATCGCCGAGGACACGGTGCTTACCAATTACCACGTTGTGGAAGACGCGTCCAGCCTGAAAGTCACCACGGGGGACGATGAATTCGACGCCACCCTGCTGGCCTATGACGAGAACCTGGACATCGCCATCCTGAAAGCGGAAGGGCTGAATCTTCCCGCCGTTACCCTGGGTGACAGCGATACCCTGCAAGTTGGCGACTGGGCAATCTGCATCGGCAACCCCCTGGGCGAGCAGCTGGCCGGCACCACCACCGTGGGTATTGTCTCCGCGCTGAATCGTGAAATCAGCTCCACCTCCACCGACAAGTACGGCCTGAAGGGCACCGTGACCAACACCATGATTCAGGTGGACGCGGCCATCAACAGCGGCAACAGCGGCGGCGGCATGTTCAGCGTCACCGGCGAGCTCATGGGCATCCCCACCCTAAAGTACACCGGCTCTGCTTTCAGCGGCAATACGGTTGAGGGCATCGGCATGTGCATCCCCATCAATGCCGCCAAGCCTTTGATTGAGGATGTGCTCAGCGGCAAGGTATCCGGTAATGTCACTGCGGACGCCAACAACAGCTCCAGCGCCAGCGGCAGCACGGACCTGCTCAACGATAAGCCCCGCATGGGCATTACCATTACCGCCATCAACACCAATAGCCGCGCCGTCCGCTCCGGACAACTCCCCAACGGCGTGTACGTAGTGGAAGTGGAAGACGGCTCTCCCGCTGCGGAAGCTGGGATGCAGGCCGCCGACATCATCGTAGACGTGGATGACACCGTGATTACCTCCACCAGCCAACTCCAGGAGATCATCGCTGAAAAGGGTGCGGGCGATACCGTAGAAGTAAAGGTTTACCGCGTGCCCGGCCTGGCAGATCTGACCTCCAACGATGAAATTCCCCAGGGCGAATACATCACCATGACCATTTCCCTGGAAGTAATCGACAGCTCCGTACAGCAATAATACAAGCGGCCCGCAGGCGATTGTCTGCGGGCCAGTTTTCTAATACGAAGAATCGTTGGCAAAGGATTTGATCTCACAATGCTTGCAAGTTATAGAATGTATTCTTGCAAGCACAGAGGATTTCGCCTCTGCGGAGGCGACCAAAGGGCTTTCCGATCGCCCTTTGGAAACCTTCGGGCCCATACGTGTGGAAACTTTTGCAAGTTATGGAGTCGTAAGTTTCATTTTTTCATGCTGGAAGTTACTGTATAAAGGGTGGTTTACGCTAGAGTGTGTTTCTAAAAGAATAAAATCAAGTAATCAGCGAGGAAATATGCAAAAGAAACGGGAAAAACAGGGAGTGCAGTCGAATTACACTTAAGAGGTGATTTGAATGGTAAAGAGTGTTCGGCGATACGAATTAAGCGATAGCGAATGGGAACGGCTGAAATCCTATTTCGAGAAAGAAGAGTCACACAAGAGAGGTCGTCCACGTCGAAATGCCCGTGAACTTCTCAATGCGATCTTATGGATAACGCACAGTGGAGCGGCATGGCGTGATCTGCCGGAACGATACGGAGCATGGCAAACCGCATACAAACGGTTTGTGCAATGGCTTGAGAGCGGGCTTTTGGAGAACATATTCCATGAATTGAGTTTGGATGCGGATCTGGAAAACATCAGCATAGACAGCACGTATATTAAGGCACATAAGGCCAGCGCCGGTGCCCAGAGAGGGGGATGTTGATCCCCAAAATCCGGAGAAATCCAAAGATCATCAGTGTATCGGCATAAGCCGTGGTGGCAGGAGTACAAAAATCCATGCCGTTGTGGACGCTCTTGGAAACCCTCTTCATATTCAGCTGAGCGCAGGCAATGTGAATGATGTAACCGTAGCCCAGGATTTATTAAGCCATGTAGATTTTCGTGGTTCAACCATTCTGGCAGACAAAGCCTATAGTAAGTGGGCTTTCCGGGAGTACATTGCAGACCATGATGCTGATTTTTGTATTCCGCCCAAATCAAACGAACGCGATCCCTGGTATCCTGTTTCTTCATCGTCCTTCTCCTGTGATGGTGCTTGCTCTACCCTGTGACTTACGATGGAGAAAGTGGTGCATTGTTTATCAGAACTAATGAACAGCAAGTGGAAACCGTCGTGCTGCTTTCCAAGCCATAAACCAGAGCGGATCATGCCATGAAAAGACTAGACGCATGGGAAATCTCGGGGAAAATGCAGGAGGAGAAGAGAACATGCAAGTTGCATGCATATGGGAACATAACGGGGATGATACGCTGCTTTACGCGGCTGATTTTCCCGGGGCCTATACAAGAGGGGAAAATTTGGCGATGGCCATGGCAAAGATGCCTGCGGAAATTGCTTCCTATTTGCGATGGGCGGGAACAACCGCCCCCTGTGAAATCACCTTGGCGATTGTGCAGGATGCTCCGTGCGCGCTGCAGGTATGTGATGCCGACTCCGAGGTGCTGTTTGATGGGGAAAGAGCGCCGCTTTCCATGGAGGCATATACGGATCTCAAGACCCTTGCCTTGAAGTCAGCGGCCGATTTCCATGATCTTTACGCGTCTATCCCGGATAAAAACAGGAGCGTCGCACCTGAACGCAAAACCTTCTACGGACAAGTTCCGCGCTCGGCGGAGGAAATGTACCTGCATACTCGGAATGTCAATGACTATTACTTTGGCGAGATTGGCGTGGATGCGGACCATGAGGGAACCATCTGGTCCTGCCGCCAAAGGGGCTTTGCGGCCTTGGAGCAAAAGCCGGGCTTCCTTGCCATGCCTGCGCGGGAAGGAAGCTATGGCGAATACTGGTCACTGCGAAAAATGCTGCGCCGCTTTCTTTGGCATGACCGTATCCATGCAAAGGCGATGTATCGCGTGGGGACGGCTCTATTCGGCGCTGAAAATATAAAAAACCCCTTTTGCTTTTGAAAAGGGTGGAAGAACGGGCCCTGCTGTCAGATACAGCGGGGCCCGTTTCAGACTGTCAAAAAACCTTTGGAAGGTGTCGGAGGGGCCGCAGCCCCTCTGACTTTTATTCGTATCCGGCGGCTTTGCCGACGGGGCGGGTTGTTGATTTTGCTTGCAAAATCAATTCCTTACAAATTCGGGCGACCTCTGGTTGACCGAATTTGCTTCCTCGAAAAAGTGGCGGAAGCCACTTTTTCGACACGCTGCGGCCAACCCAAAGGTTGGCCGGTTTTTTTGCGCTCTCGGTATGCCGCTGTCCCTGCAGCGCTTTTCCCTTATCCGATGATTTCCCCCTTGGCGTTGAAAAGGGGCAGCTTTTCCAGATAAATCAAATCCTGACGGTCCTGGGCTTCGCCTTCGGCCAGGATCGCCATGCGTCCAGCAATCTCGCCGCCAGCCTTGGTCACCAGCTCTTCCAGCGCGTGCAGCGACTCGCCGGTGGAAATTACGTCGTCCACAATCAGAATGCGCTTGCCGCGCATCAGTTCCGCGTCATCGCCGTCCAGGTACAGCCGCTGCTGCGCCGCGGTGGTAATGGACTTGACCTCCACGGAGAACACATTGCGCATGTACAGCTTCGCACCCTTCCGGGCCAGAAGCCACTTGTTTTGTCCGCTCTGGCGGGCCATTTCATAGGCCAGCGGAATCCCCTTGGACTCAGCGGTAATGATGTAATCGTAAGCCGGAGCCCGCTTCAGCAGTTCCGCGGCGCAGGCCACCGTCAGCTCTACATCCCCAAAGATCACAAACGCGCCAATATACAGGCTGTCGTTTACCTTACAAATGGGCAGGTCGCGTTTCAGACCCGCTATGGTCATGGTATGGGTCAACATTTTTTCTCCACCCTTCGTATGGGAATTGCTTATCCGGCCCTGGAGGCCTTTTTACATGTTATTTTACCGCGCGCGGGAAACAATGTCAATCATCAATCAGCGGGAATAGGCGATTTGCCCGCCTATCACCGTATGGCGTACCGCCGTTGCCAGGCGCAGCGGACTGCCGTCCAGCAGCGTCAGGTCTGCCCGGTATCCAGGCGCCAGAGCGCCGCATTCCCCTTGAAGCCCCATGGCGCGGGCTGCGTTGCAGGTGACCGCCGCCATCGCCTGCCGCTCCTCTACCCCGTAGCGCAGGCACAGCCCTGCGCACAGGGGTAAATGATGGATGCGGGCCGTTGGATGGTCCGTACTCAGCGCCACCGGCGCGCCCAGCTTCATTAACCGCGCCGCCAGGCTATACGCGCTCTCCAGGCCGCGTCTGCGCGCAACGCCCACCACCACCGGCATGCCGCTTTTCGCAATCTCCTCGGCCAGGGCGGCCGTAGGCGCGCGATGCTCCAGAATGACCCCTTCGCCGGCTTCTCCCCGCAAGCGCAGGGCCAGCGCAAGCTCCGCCTCCGAGCCTGCCTGCAGCTTGACGCGCCATCCCATTTCGCAGGCCTGTTCCATCCCGGCGCGCAACTGCGCCTCCGTCATGCCGTCCATGGGAAAGAGCAACGCGCCAGGCTTGTCCAGCTGCTGCGGCGCCCGCCCCGTACGCCACAGGACGCACCGTCGCGGCGCGGGCGCAACAGGCGCCGGGCAAACTTCCACCGCCGTAACGCCTGCCGCAGCCGCCTGCGCAAAGGCCGCGTCCGACGGGTCCGCCCGGCACGGGTTTTCCTCCGTGAGCCCCAGGTGCGTATTGGCATCCAGCAGTCCCGGCCACAGGTGCAGCCCACGGGCATCCAGCACAGTTTCCAACCGCAGGGTTGTCGGGTCAATCCTTTTTTCCATGCGCAAAATTGTTCCGTTATCCACCAGTACATCCCCTTGCCAGGCCAACCCGGTCATGGGATGGATCATTCCCTGTTCAATCAACAGCACGACGCTATCGCTCCTTCCACGCGCACCATACCAAGGGCTGAGCGGTCCCTTCAAGCATGGCCGCGCCCTCAGCCCCCGGTAGTTTTGCCTGCATGCACTTTTCCCGCTATTTCCGCATCCTGACAGCTTCTTTCCCAAATCTGTCCAGGATATATCCCATACGGCGCTTTCCGCCGCTTGCTTTGCGATATTTCTGTCCCGCTAGGAGGACAAAGGTATTGTAGCACATCCCTTTGCGAAATTTCCAGTATAAAACAGACCTTTTTCTCACCGTGCGGCATTTGTTACAGATATGTCCCTCAGCCGAATGAAACCAAAGTCCGGCGGTGGAGCCTTCTGCGCTCCACCGCCCTGGACCGCCTACAGCAGGATGCAGATCATGCCGCCGCTGCCTTCGTTGATAATGCGCGTAAGGGTCTCCTGCACCTTCTGCTGGGCGTCCGCCGGCATGCGCATGAACTTGTTGGAAAGCCCTTCCCGCACCATATCATGCAGGCTTTTGCCAAAGAAATTGGTGCTCCAGATCTGCTGCGGATCGTTCTCAAATTCCTCCAGGAGGTAGCGGACCAGCTCCTCGCTTTGCTTTTCCGTACCCACCACAGGGGTAACCTCCGTTTCGATATCCACCCGGATCAGGTGAAGGGACGGCGCGTGCGCCTTGAGCTTCACCCCGAACCGGCTCCCCTGACGGACGATTTCCGGCTCCTGCAAGCTCATTTCGCTCATGGCAGGCGTAACCAAACCGTATCCTGTTTCGCGCACTGCGCGCAGGGCGTCCGCCACATGGTCATACTCAGCCTTGGCCGCCACCAATTCCTTCATCAGCGCCAGCAGGTGCGCGTCCCCGCGTATCTCCGTGCCGCACTCTTCGCCCAGCACCCGGTTGAAAAGCCCGTCCTGCAGCGTCAAGGCAAAGTCAATGCGTCCTTCGCCCGGATGAATGCTCTCCTGACGCAAGCCGGATACGTATTCCGAGCCGGAAAACGCTTCCTGGAACACATCGCCTTCCCGTATTTTGCGGTTTTCCTCCCCCGCGGCCCGGACGCGCTCCATCACATGGCTTACCAGCCAATGCCCGGGTTCCAGGGCATGCAGCCAGGCGGGCACCGTAAAGCGCACCTCCCGCACGGGGAATTCCAGCAAAATGCTTTCCAGCACGTGCTGGATGTCCTCCAAACCCATTTCCTTTACATTGAGCAGCATCACCGGTACGCCATGGCGGTTTTCCAGGCTTTCCCGGAGTTGCAGCGCCTCCGCCGTACGGGGCGTGGCGGAATTCAGCACCATCACAAAGGGCTTGCCCAACGCCTTCAGCTCCGAAATGACCCGATCCTCCGCCTCCACATAGGCCGAGCGCGGCAGATCAGCAATGGTTCCGTCGGTGGTCACCACCATGCCGATGGTGGCATGGTCGGTAATCACCTTGCGCGTGCCAATCTCCGCCGCCTGCTCGAAGGGGATATCCTGGTCGGACCAGGGCGTATGCACCATGCGCGCGCCGCCGCCCTCCATGCTGCCCAGCGCCCCCTTGACCAGATAGCCTACGCTGTCCACCATGCGCACGCGCACCGCCGCGCCCTCCTGCAAAAAGACCTGAGCGGCTTCGCTGGGCACAAACTTGGGTTGCGTGGTCATGATGGTTTTTCCGGACCCGCTCTGAGGCAACTCATCCAGCAGCCGGTCCCGCTTCGGTCCGGGCGTCATATGCGGCAAAACCAACTCCTCCATGAAGCGGGCAATGAAGGTGCTCTTCCCCGTCCGCACCGGCCCTACGACGCCGATATAGACGTCTCCATCCGTCCGCTCCGCGATGTCCTTGTACAAATGAAAGGATGATCCCTTCTCCATGGAAGTCCCTCCTTGCTTCGCTTGCCACATCCTATGGAGCAAGGGGACAAGATAGAACCAAAAAAACGGCGGCAAACCGCTTTTCACGGTTGCCGCCACAGCATCTTCTCTTGCCTGCTTATGCCATTTTCAGCCGGTATCCCAGCTTGTACACGGTTTCAATCGCGCTGGAGCCGATTTTCCGGCGCAGCCGCTGGATATGCACATCCACCGTGCGGGTTTCCCCAATGCCCTGGTATCCCCAGGCCGTGCGCAGCAGCTGCTCCCGGGACACCGCCGCATCCGGGGATTGCATCAGCGCCTGCAGCAGCGCGAATTCCTGCGCCGTCAGCGTCAGATCCCGTCCGTCCAGGGTCGCGTGACGGTTCTCCACATCCAGAGAAAGCGCCCCCAGCGTCAGCGTCGTGTCCGTCACGCGCATAAGCTCCGATACCGCGTTTACCAGCGCTTTCCCGTCAAAGGGCGAGAGCAATACCGCGCTGTTACCCTGGTACAGCGCCTGAAGATGGTTGCTGTTGCTGGCGTCGCAGGTCATAAACAGCACCGGCCATCCCTTGGCGGATAAGGTTTTCAGCAGCGTGAAGCTGTCCGCCCAGGGCAGGCGCGCATTAAGCAACGTCAGCATCCTGTCCGTGTTCTTCACTTGGGCGAGACCATCCGCAATGGTCGTTGCCCGCATACAATGATGTCCGGCCCGGCGAAGAATTTCGGTCATTTTCTTCCCCAGTTTTTCGTCCGGCTCCAAAATCAAAATATCTGCCATGGTCTCACCTCATCCATTCAACGGGGTACGCGCCCGTTTTCATCCTGCGAAAAAGATTTTTTCTCCTTTCCGGGGGAATTTTGCGGTGAGCACCCCCTGCTCGGTGTCGATGCGCTTGAGCAGTTCCACCTCTTTGCCCGTGTCCGCATCCAGATAAATCAGGTATGTCCCGTCCCCCCTGCGCACGGTAAATTCATAACACAGCCGCTCGCTGTCCCGGTAGGGAATCAGGCACAGCTGCGTAGCTTCCGCCTCCAATCCCTCCGCCAGGCAGGCAGCCGCTTCCTGCGCCGTCAGCTCAGGCGTGGCAAGGTTGCGGGTCACATGGTTCATCCAATAATTATTCGCTTCTATCCCTACCACGTCGCCGGTATCCATGCGCACCTGCACCTTCACCAGATCAGGGTACAGCAGCACGCCCTCCTGCTGCGCGGCAAAGTTCAGTACCATGACGCCGCTCTCATACCGCTGCACGTGGGTGCAAACCATATCCCCAAATCCTTTTTCCTGAAGGAACGCCGCGGCCAGTTCCCGGCAGCGGGTTTCATCCAGCGCCTGCGCAAACCCGGCGGATTCGGGCATCATCCACAGCACCTTGCCCCCCTGGGTAGTCACCTCCAGGTTCAATTGAAGCTCCTCCGTTACCACCGTAACGCCCCAAGCGGGCAGCGCGCCGCTGGTAGCCGGAGCGCTCTGCGCGGAAATCACCCGTTCTTCCCCCACAAAGGCGCGGGCAATGGCGATCGCCTCATCCTGGGTTACCGTACCTTCCGGCAAGCCCTTGGGCGCTCCCAGATGCCGGGCGTCGGAAAAAGCGCCGTCATAAATCAGCGTGGGATACTGCATCCCGTGATCCTGATCCCCCAGGGCCTCCAGCGGGCGGCTCTGGGAGGCGCTCACCGCGCTGAACACCCGCTCGCCTGTATACAGCGTCAGCTGCTGTTCCTGCAAGGACCGCTGCGCCAAGGCCAGTTGCGTCCCCAGCTGGGTGCAATCGGTCAGGAGCGTTTCCAGCTGCGCTGCATCCGCGGGGGGCAGGGCTCCCTTCTCCACCAGCACCGGCAGGAGCGTGCCTGCGTATTCAGCCAGTTGATTGGCAAAAACCAGCGTGGGCGCCATGGCCTCATGGCTCAGGGGCAGAAAGGTCAGGTTCCGCCGCACGTCGTCGGAAAGCTGGCTAATCTGCGACAGGAGCCGCGTACACTGGGCCGCGTCCCCGGACACAAGCACCTTCTCCAGGGCCAGGGACAGGGCCTGCATCTGCTCGGTGGTTTCCATCAGCGCGCTTTGGTAAATCTCCTCCAGCGCCGCTTCCGCCTTCTGCGCGCGGTTGGATTCCAAGGCCAGCCCGGCCACGCAGGCAAAAAGCAGCAATCCCAACAGGATAGGCGCAAAGTGCTTTCTCATCATGGCGTTCGCCTCCCCCGCGTCAAATGGCAAAGGCGTGCTTACCGATGGTGAGCTGCACCTGCCGGGTCCATATCCAGGAGTTGGTGGCCGTGGACGGGTTATAATAGTACAGGCAACCGCCGGTGGGATCCCAGCCATTCAGGGCGTCCCGGGCCGCGCGTACGGAATTTTCCGTGGGTTCCATATCGAACTGCCCATCCCACACCGCGTCAAAGGCGCCTGTTTGGAAGATCACGCCGCTGATGGTATTGGGAAAGGCGGGGCTTTTCACCCGGTTCAGCACCACCGCCGCCACGGCTACCTGCCCCACATACGGCTCTCCCCGGGCTTCCCCGCTCACCAGCCGGGCCAGGATGCGCACCTCGCTCTCCTGGTAGGCGGCGGCCGAAACGGTCCCCTTCAACGTAATCCCCAGGGCCGCCGCCGTGGAAGGGCCCACCGCGCCGTCCGCCTTCAGCCCGTTCTTCTGCTGGAACCATACCACCGCATTGTAGGTTTCCTTGCCAAATACGCCGTCCACCGCGCCGTCATAATATCCGTACTGTTTCAGCTTCTGCTGCACCAGGGACACCTGGGATCCCCGGCTCCCCCACGCCACCACGGAGGCGCTGGCCGACAGCGCCAGCAGGCTGATAAGCAGCAAGGCCAGGACCAAAACCCGCAGGCTCTTTTTCATGCGGCGCCCTCCCCGCCGAACCACCGGCACAGCAGCTCCGGCAGCAACAGCGTCCAACGAACGCCGCCCTGCTCCCACAGGACCGTCCCCCTGCCGTCCTGCACCTGCGCGGACGCCAAAGCCAGTTCCCGGTCCACCAGCCCCCACCAGTTGTGGCCTTGCGCCGGGCCCAGGCGCACCATCAGCGCTGGATAAACGCCCGCCGGAAAGGTTAGCCCATCCAGCTCTCGCCGGTCAAAGGCAGCTTGCTCCAGGGTGACCGTTACCGGCCCCTGGAAGCCTTCCGCCCGGGCCGCACGCTCCGCCGCTTCCTGAAGCTCCGGCAAAATCGCCTGCGTTTTCTCCAGCATGGAGCCGCTTTCCACCGGGCTCTCCGCATAAGCTTCCCGCACCGCGTCACGGACGCAGAGCTTGATCCGCTGATCCTCCGGCAAATCACTGGCAGCCACCACATGCAGCCGGAGCAATATTCCTGCCCGCATGGCAAACACTGCCCGGGCCGAATCCGAATCCACGCTCCCGGCCATGAACTGTGTCAGCACGACCAGAACCGCCAAACATTTTCGCAGCATACCGCTCCCCCCTTCGTAAGGGCATCATGCCCCGGAAAGAGAAAAGCTATACACGGCGCGGAGGCATAAAAAAGACGGGGCCGCTGCAATCCTTGCAACGGCTCCCGGCAAACACGGAAGCGTCCTTTTTACTTGACCTTGGACAGCTGCTGGGTCAGACGCAGGCCCACCGCCAGCGCCAGCACCACGCAGATGATGCACTCCGGCAGCATATAGGCGCCATTGTAGCCGATGGAATACACCCAGGGGTTCTGGTCCCCGGCATACTCCGCAAAGAACACCACGCCGGAGAGCACCGCCGCCACAAAGCGGCCCAAGGAGCCCAGCACCACGCCCGCCATAAGCCCCACCGGACGGTTTTTGTACGTGGAGAATGCGCCTGCCAGGCCCACCAGGGCAAAGGCAATGGGATAATCCAGCAGCATCTGCGGCACGCTGAAGGAATGCTGCGGCTCAATGATAAACTGCATCACGCCATATACCGCGCCCACCGTCATCCCCGGGCCAACGCCGTACACATAGGCAAAGAGCATCAGAGGCAGCATGCTGGCGGGCGTAACGGAGCCGCCCTGAGGCATATCAAAGAGCTTGATCATGCTCAGCACATTGCTCAGCGCCATGCAAACGGCACCCAGGGCCAGCATTTTGGTGTTCCATACTGCTTTTTTACCGGACTTGATCTGACGGTACGCCACCAGACCGCCCACCAGCAGCACCGCCACCACAATCCAGGCCCATACGGGGAATTCGGCAAAGTCCCCAAAGGCGTTTTCAAACCAGCTGGGCTGCGCTTCGGCAACGGCTTCTTCCTCGGCCACTGCCCGAGTGATGAGATCGAGAATCATGAGAGTTCCTCCTTTTTCTTTTGCATCTCCAAAAGAAAAACCCGCGTCTTGCGCGGGAAAGCAGGTGGCATCGTCTTTCGTGGCTGGACATGAAAGGCGTCTGCCGTTTCCGCTTCCCTACGGTAGGATTACCTACACAGGTTCCAAGGGTCGGGCCCTTCGCCCTCTCAGCCACGTGCGGATCAATATCCGTCGTATTGCCCCCCTAGCGGTAGATGCGATTTTCGTGTATTATTATAGCAAACCCGTTGCGCTTGTCAAGGAGGAAACGCCATGCGTTCGCATTTTTTTGCGTATCTGAACCGTATGAAATACATCCGCCGCTGGGGGCTGATGCGTGCTACCCAGCCGGAAAACGATATGGAGCACGCCCTGCAGGTGGCGCTGCTGGCCCACGGCATGGCCCTGATGGCCCGGCGGGACTTCGGCCGGGACGTGGACCCGGAGCACGTGCTGGCCCTGGCAGTTTATCATGACGCCCCGGAGGTCATGACCGGCGACCTGCCCACCCCGGTGAAATACTCCAGCCCCGAGCTGCGCAAGGCCTACCAGCGCCTGGAGCAGGAAGCCGGGGAGCGGCTGCTCTCCCTGGCCCCCGCCTCCCTGCGGGAGGACTACCGCCCCTACCTGATGCAGGAGGAAAGCTATGCCCACCGCCTGGTGAAGGCCGCCGACCGCATTGCCGCCTACATCAAATGCGTGGAAGAACGGCAAGCCGGAAACCGGGAATTCCTCGCTGCGGAACAGACCATACTGCAAAGCATCGAGGCCATTGACCTGCCAGAGGTGCAGGCATTTTTCGCCCAGTGCGTCCCTGCTTTTGGGCTAAGCCTGGATGAGTTGAGCGCCGGGGAGGTGGAACCATGAAGCTGGGGATGAGCTCCGCGGTATTTTACGGCTACCTGGAAACCGAGGACGCCGCCGCGGCCCTAAAGGACTATGGGCTACAAACCTGCGAGGTTTTTCTGGAGACGCCCAGCGAGTACAGCGCTGCCTTTGGCCAGATCGTTCGGGAACGCTTGCAGGGTCTTCCTTGCGTCTCCGTGCATCCCAAGGGGACGCAGTTCGAGCCGGACATTTTCGGGCAATCCCCCCGTCAGCACCGGGACGCCATGGAGATTTTCCGCCGGGTATGCCAGGCAGGACAGGCGCTAGGCGCCCACTGGTACGTATTCCACGGAGTGAACACGGTCCGCGCCCATCGTTCCCCCGCCGCCCTGTACCGCCTTACGGACAACCTGGGCGAGATGGCGGCCGCCGCCCGGGAATACCATATGGAGGTGCTCTGGGAAAACGTGAGCTGGTGCGCCCTGCGCACCCCAGAGGACGTGGCGCAGGCGCGCGCCCTGCTGCCGGAGCAGGGCTTTGTGCTGGACCTGAAGCAGGCGCATCAGGTGGGCTGCGATCCCTTTGCAATGATCGACGCCATGGGCCCGCGGCTGCGTCACCTGCACATGCTGGACTGGACAGCTTCCGGAGAGCTGGTGCTTCCCGGGGAAGGCATCATGGATTTTCCCCGGCTGTTCCGCCGCCTGGCGCAAATGGGCTACACGGGCGCGGCCATCCTGGAGCCCTATGCCATTCAGGGGCGCGACCCCCAGCGGCTCCTGCGCAGCCTGGATTACCTGCGCAGGCAGATAGAGGAGGCGCGAGTATGAGCGTGGCGCATCCCTTTCCCCCGGTGGTGGACGCGGCGTGCCGGGTGCTGGTGCTAGGGAGCTTTCCTTCCGTGAAGTCCCGGGAGGAAGGCTTCTTCTACGGCCACCCGCGGAACCGCTTCTGGCCGCTGGTGGCGGCGCTGTTCGGGGAACCTGCGCCCCAAAGCATACCGGAGAAGCGCGCATTGCTGCTCCGGCACCACATCGCCCTATGGGACGTAATCGCCCGCTGCGACATCACCGGCTCCGCGGACAGCAGCATCCGCGACGCCGTGCCCGTGGATATTGGGCAAATCACGCAGGTATGCCGCCTGACACAGGTCTACTGCAACGGCGCACTGTCCGGGCGGCTCTACGGCAAGTACCTGCAACCCCGCCTGGGGCTTCCCGGGCAGACGCTACCCTCCACCAGCCCGGCCAATGCCGCCTGGTCCTTTGCCCGTCTGCTGGACGCCTGGCAACCCTTGCGGGAAGCAGTAGAGGGCAATTCCCCCGTGGATTTTCCCCGCTCATTTCCTGGATGAAATTTCCTGCCTCCGCCGTTACATGGATAGATGGTCCGAAAATATCTATGCAGGAGGCCGATACCTTGAAAAAACTGCTGCGGTCATGTTTGTTGCTGTGTTTATGCGCCTGGCTGCTTCCCTGCGCCCTGGGTGAGGAGTGGAACGGCTATCCCAATGGATATGTACTCTGCGAAACCTTAACCCTGCGCGAGTCTCCCGACGTCACCGCCCCGGCGATGACCACCCTAACCTACGGCGAACAGCCCACCATCATCGAGGAAGAGGAGGGCTGGTATCAGGTTGTCTCCTCGATCCATGATCCGCAAACCGGCATGATCGTGGGCCGCATGCAGGGATGGGTGCGCGCGGAGTACTTGCTGGACTCGCCGGCGTTCTTTGCCCCGGACGCGGAGACGCCCGTATACGCCTTGCCCGCCACGGACGCCAAACGGGTAGCCCTGCTGGACGCCAACAGCGGCCCCTATGCCATCATTGCGGAATACGCGGACTACTGGGTTATCAGTCTGCGGGGCGCCAGCGGCTTTGTGTTCAAGGCCGAACAATAAAGCATGCAATCGTCCATCCATGAAAAAGCCGCCGGGAAGCGTGATGCTTCCCGGCGGCTTCAGACTGTCAAAAAACCTTCAGGAGGTGT
>CAZINY010000009.1:0-21595 GCA_964540735.1 uncultured Oscillospiraceae bacterium | reverse complement strand
ACCGAATTTGCTTTCTCGAAAAAGTGGCGTTTGCCACTTTTTCGACACGCTGAAGCCGCCGGGAAGCGTGATGCTTCCCGGCGGCTTTTGGCTTTACCGGTCAAAAATACCGCCTTCCAGGGCGCTACGCGCCGCCAGAATGTATTTGGACGTATCCAGGGGATGAACGCTCTTGCGCGGGCAGCGCTTGCTTTCATCAAAGAGGCACTCCCGATAGCCCGCCAGCTCCATGCTCACCGCGCCGCCGCCGCTGGTCAAGGCCGCCAACCGCTGGGAGAAATCCATGCAGCCCGTAAGGGGCGCCCGGGCGGTCACGTCGCACATGCCCTGCCGGAGCTGCGAGTCCTCCATCTCTCCGCCCATGGCCGCCACCTCGCCGAGCAGACGGCCCAGGTAGCCCTCCGGCGCGGTGATGCGCAGCCGCATCATGGGTTCCAGCAGCACTGAGCCGCCCCGGCGAAGGCCGTCCATAAAAGCGATGGGCGTGCACACGATGAAATCCAGGGGATGGGTATGCACCAGATGATGTTCTCCGCCGATGAGGGTAATTTTCACATCATCCACCTGCCAGCCCAGCATACCTTGCCGGGTCGCCAGGGGAATGGCCTGCTCCACCTGATGCTGATACCGCTCCATGATTTCCCGCACGGGGGTAACGCTTTCAAACTGCACGCCGCTGCCCCGGGGCAAAGGCGTAATCAAGAATTTGAGCACGGCCCAGCAGGGTTTTGGCATGGTATAGGCATAGAAGCCCACCGCCTCCTTGGCGATGGTCTCCCGATAGACCACCGTAGGCTTGTCAAAGGTCACCGCCAGGCCGAAGCGCGAAGCCAGCAGCTCCTGGAGGACCTCCAGCTGAATCAGGCCCATGACGCGGATGTGCTCCACGCCTTCCAGCTCCTCATGGGTGAAGTGCCCGTCCTCCACGCTAAGTTGTTCCAATGCGGCCCGCAGCTCCACCTTCTGGGCCGGGTCGCACAGCACCTTCACCATCATCAATGGGTCGCAGAGCTCCCCCCGGGGCAGACGGCGGGGAAGCAGTGCCGGATCACCCAGCACGTCTCCGGCGCGGACGTTGCTCAAGCCGTAAATCACGCCAATTTCCCCGGCGCGCAGCTCCCCCGCGTCCTTTGGGCGGCCCTCCACCGTGAGCATGCGAATCTGTGTCACTTTGCTTTCGCCGATCATATCCCGGTTGCACAGCCGCCCGGAAAACAGCCGGGTCAGCGCCGCCCTGCCCATGGTTTTGTCCATTTCCACGCCAAACACCACGCCGCACAGCGGGCCGTCCGCATCACCCTCCGGCGGGGGTAGGAAGTCCACCAGGGCATCCAACAGCGCCTCCACGCCCTGGTCCTTCAGCGCAGAGCCCCTCAGCGTGGGAATCAGCTCGCCGGCGCGGGCCATGGCCGCAGCCGCGGGAAGCAGCCGCGCGGCAGGCCACAGCCGGCCGTTGAGATAGTCCTCCAGGGCGGTTTCATCCTGCTCGGCCACGCGCTCCATCAACGCATCGGGGACGCAGGCTGTCACCCCGGGATGCAGCCGTTCCCGGGCCTGCCGGAGCACGGCGTCCGCATCCGCGCCTTCCCGGTCGGTTTTGTTCAGGAAAATCACCACCGGCAGGCGCAGTTTCCGCAGGGTTTGAAAGAGTTTTTCCGTCTGGGGCAGCACGCCGTCCACGGCGCTAATGAGCAGCACCGCGCCGTCCAGCGCCCACAAGGAGCGCTCCACCTCCGCGGAAAAGTCCGTATGGCCGGGGGTATCAATCAGATTGATGTCCGTATCCCGCCAGCGCATGGGGACGCAGGCCGCATGGACGGAGATACCCCGACGGCGCTCCACCTCCAGCCGGTCGGTATGCGCTGTTCCCTCGTCCACGCTGCCCGCCGTGCGAATCGCCCCGCAATGCCGGAGCATCTGCTCGGTGAGGGTGGTCTTGCCCGTATCCACATGCGCCATCACGGCAATGTTCCGAATCATGTGTGCCTCCCATACGCAATCGGGGAGGCGGCCCTGTTCCAAAGGCCCCTCCCCACGCCCTTTTCCAAGGAAAAGGGAATCAAAAATGCGTTCTTTTTCCTGTGCCTGCCGTCAGGAAGCGCTGGTCTGCGTCTCTTCCTTCTCCCCTGTCCGGCGGCGGGTCTTGCGCTTCTTCTCTGCGGGGAAGAGCTTGGGCTTATCCTTGCCCTCCACCGCGTCCACGTCCACCAGGCACTTGCCCACATCCTCCCGGGAGGGCAGCTCAAACATGGTGTCCAGCATGATATTTTCAATAATGGCCCGCAGTCCCCGCGCGCCGCACTTGCGGGCAATGGCCTGCTTGGCAATGTCCCGCAGCGCCTCGGGAGCAAACTCCAGCTCGATACCGTCCAGTTCCAGCAGCTTCTGGTACTGACGGCACAGCGCGTTTTTGGGCTCGGTAAGGATCTGCACCAGCGCCTCCTCGTCCAGCTGGTCCAGCGTTACCACAATGGGCAAGCGTCCCACAAACTCGGGAATCAGGCCAAATTTCGTCAGGTCCTCCGGACGAATATCCTTGAGCACCTGGCCAATGTCGCGGTTGTCTTTGCTTTGCAGCTCCGCGCCAAAGCCCAGCATCTTCTTTCCCACGCGGCTCTCGATGATGGGCGCAATGCCGTCAAAGGCTCCGCCGCAGATAAAGAGGATGTTGGTGGTGTCTATCTGGATAAACTCCTGGTGCGGGTGTTTCCGGCCGCCCTGGGGCGGAACGCTGGCCACAGTCCCCTCCAGAATCTTCAACAGCGCCTGCTGCACGCCCTCGCCGCTGACATCCCGGGTAATGGAGGGATTCTCGCTTTTGCGGGCAATCTTGTCAATCTCGTCAATATAGATAATGCCGCGCTGGGCTGCCTCGATATCGTAGTCGGCGTTTTGAATCAGCCGCAGGAGGATGTTCTCCACATCCTCGCCCACATAGCCCGCCTCTGTCAGGCTGGTGGCGTCGGCAATGGCAAAGGGCACATTCAGTATCCTGGCCAGAGTCTGCGCCAGGAACGTCTTGCCGCAGCCGGTGGGGCCCACCATCAGGATATTGGACTTTTGCAGCTCCACATCCTGACCGCTGGCCGGCGTGTTAATACGCTTGTAATGATTGTATACAGCCACGCACAGGGCACGCTTGGCCGCTTCCTGCCCCACCACGTACTCATCCAGCACCGCCTTCATTTCCGTGGGCTTGGGGAGCTTTTTCGGGTTATGATCCTCAGGCGCGACAATCATGTCGTCGGAGATGATCTCCTGGCACAGCAGAATGCATTCGTTGCAAATGTAGACGTTGGGTCCAGCCACCAGGCGGCGCACCTGATCCTGGGTTTTGCCGCAAAAGCTGCACCGGTGCATGGTGGGCGGCGTGCGGGGGGGAAATTCGTCCTTGGGCATTGCGTTACCTCACTGTTTACTGATTGGTCTTGGAACGGGGCTGATAAATCTCGTCAATGATGTGGTACTCCAGGGCTTCCTGCGCGCTCATGAAATAATCGCGCTCCACATCCTGCTTCACCTTTTCCAAGGGTTGGCCGGTCATTTCCGCCATCATGCGGGTCATTTTTTCCTTGGTTTTCATCAGCCACTCGGCACGAATCGCCACATCGGTAGCCTGGCCCTGCGCGCCACCCAGCGGCTGATGGATCATTACCTCGCTGTTGGGCAGCGCCAAACGCTTGCCCTTTTCCCCCGCCATGAGCAGGAACGCGCCCATGGAGGCGGCCATACCGATGCACACCGTGCGTACGGCAGGCTTGATATACTGCATGGTATCGTAAATCGCCATGCCCGCGGTCACGGAACCGCCGGGACTGTTGATGTAAAGGGAAATCTCCGCTTCGGGATTTTCCATTTCCAGAAACAGCAGCTGCGCCACCACCAGGTTGGCGAGGTTGTCGTCAATCTCTCCGCCCAGGAAAACGATTCTGTCCTTGAGCAGGCGTGAATAAATATCGAAGGAGCGCTCTCCCCGATTGGTCTGCTCAATCACCATGGGAACCAACGTCATGCCTCATGCCTCCTTTGGAATGTCCGCGCACGGACTGTACTTCGTCCCACAAACCGGGGCGCTTTGGAAAAAGCAAGGATGCGCCGCTTCTCTATCCTATGCCCCGGGCACGGATTTCATGCTCGCTGGGGAAGGGAAAATTTCTGCTGCGCACCCTTGCCTGTTTCATGGTATCCCGTTCCTGGAAGAATTACTCGGCATCAGCAGCTTTTTCCTCAGCCGCTTCTTCCTTCTTCTCCTCCACCGTGCAATCCTGCTTCATCAGGTCCACGACCTTCTGAATGGCGGCGGTGTCGCGCAGATAGCCGCGCTGCTCGTCGGTGAGGGTCTTTTCAAAGTCCTCCACGGACTGGCCCATACGCTCTGCCTGCTCGGCAATCTGCTTGGCTACGTCCTCGTCGGTGGGCTCGATGCCCTCCGCCTTGCGAATCGCCTCCAGGGTCAGCTCCACCTTCACCCGGTGTTCCGCCTCGCCCTTGTACATATCCGCCAGCTGTTCAATGGTCTGGCCGGTATACTTCAGGTAGTCTTCCAGCTTCAGGCCCTGGTAAGCCATGCGCATCTGCATTTCACGCAGCAGATAGTTGGTCTGCTCGCGGATCATGGCCTGGGGAATATCCATGGATGCGTTCTCCACGGCCTTTTCCACCAGCGCGTTTTCCACGGCGATTTCGTTGTTCTTCGCGGCGCGGTCGTTCAGCTCCTTCACAATGCTGTCCTTGTACTCCGCAAAGGTATTGTATTCGCTGGCGTCGGCGGCAAAGTCGTCATCCAGCTTGGGCAGCTCGGTACGGGTGGCGCTGAGGACCTTCACATGGAATACCGCAGCCTTGCCCGCCAGCTCTTCGCTGTGATACTTTTCGGGGAAGGTCACGTTCAGATCCTTCTCCTCGCCGATGTTCATCCCCACCATCTGCTCCTCAAAGCCGGGAATGAACTGGCCGGAGCCCAGGGTCAGGGTCTGGTTCTCCGCAGTGCCGCCCTCAAAGGCCACGCCGTCCACGGTGCCCATGTAGTCGAGCTTCACGGTATCGCCGTTCTCCAGGGCGCCTTCCACGTCAATCTCGCGGGCCACCTTCTTGCGGTCCTGCTCAATGCGGGCGTCAATGTCCGCATCGGTAACCGTCTGCTTGGCAATGGTCACAGTGAGACCCTTGTAATCGCCCAGGGTCACATCGGGACGCACAAACACCTCGCAGCTGAACACCAGGTCCTTGCCCTCGCCGATCTCCTGCACGTCCACTTCAGGCTGATCCACCGTCTGCAGGTTGTTTTCCTTCACCGCCTCATCGTAGAGGTCGGGGAAAATCAACTGGAAGGCGTCGTCATAGAACACGCCCTCGCCGTACATGGTTTCAATCAGCTTCCGGGGCGCCTTGCCGCGACGGAAACCGGGCACATTGATCTTGCCGCGATTCTTCAAATAAGCCTTCTGCATGGCAGCCTCAAACTGCTCCGCAGGAACGGTAAAGCTCAGCTTCGCCTTATTACCGGAAATCTTCTCATAGGTAGCACTCATGGATGTCCCTCCGCATTCTTCTAGGGCAGTTGCGCCCTTCAGGGTTCTGCCCTTGCAGAACGCACTACCCGGCATTGTAGCATATTTTCCGGCTTCATGCAAGAGAAAGCGCCTGGTTTCCCGGAAAAAAATGGGGATGCTTTGCCGCATGGCAAAAAAGCAGCGAAAACCGCTTTTGCGCAAAAGCAGCTTCGGACAGCCAAAGCCGCCCGAAGCTGTATGGAACAGATGCTGCTTGCAAAATCGGCAACCCGGCAAGCGCTGTTTTTCATTCATGAAAACAGCGGCGGCTTGCAGAACGTCCGACTTTTATTCGCCCTGCGTTGCCAGGGCGGAAGCCTGCACGAATCCACGGACAGGCACGCCGTCCACCGTGGTTTCCACATAGGCCCAAGCGCTGCTGTTAAAGTATGTGGTCAGGTAGGTTACGGCGGTACCTGCGCTCAGGTTGGCAATGGTAGCATAGCACCGGGCGGGATCATCGGTAAGCTGGCAATTCTGAATGACCTGCGCCGTGGTATACTCAAAGGTCAATCGGGTATTCATGGGCACGCTGCCCTTGATGTCCCCGCTGGCCACATAGCCCACGCGCACGCCGCCGTTGTTGGTTTCATACATCACCAGCAGCCAGCCGCTTTCCCAGCCCGCCGCGAACACGTTTCCATTGGTGCTGACGCACGCCTTGCCGTTAGCGCCGCGCCAGTACTGGTACCCGGGCCCCGAATAGACCGGAAGCGTCTGTACCGTGGGCATTTTGACAAAGCTGAAGCCCTGAAGCGAGTCAAATCCCGCGGAGAAAGTATCCCAGACGGACCGCCCGCTGGGATTGGTGGTGCCCATGGCGCGCATTTGCTCCCGCACCTCTTTCACCAGGCGCTCATTCGCCCACTCCACATTGCTCAGCTGGCTGTAACAGGCGCGCTGGTTGTTCGGGTCCGCATTGGGCGTGTACCAGGGCATGCACCGGAAGTAGTTGTCGTACTTTTCCCCAGGAATGAAATTGTACCCATGCCGCGCAAAAATCTCATTGAGCACGTAGCCCAAGGCTTCGTAATTCCATGTCCACAGTTCTTCCTCCGTGAGATAGCGTGTGTCGCTATCGCGGATCAGGTAGGACTGTTCGCCCAGACAGAGTCCGGGAACGAGCAGCAAACACACCAGGAGACAGCAAAGACGGCGTACCAGGTTCTTCATGTGGATTCCTCCCTTATTGAATTGGTCGTGGGGCAGACGGGAAAAAGAAATGAGAAAAAAGATGGGTATCGGTTATCCGCCGCTTTCGCGCCGGTTATCCCTTTTGCAAAGCCGCCAAATGCCAAGCCGATGCCTTTACTCCTCCAGGGGCGTCACCAGCGCGGAAACGCCGATCCCCAGAATTTCCGCAGCTTTTCGGGCGCTGGCGTTCACGCCGGTGGTGCCGCCGATTTTACAAATCTGCTCTCCCATAAACACAATGGTAGAGGATTGACCGCCATCCAGGTTAAATGCCAGTTGACATCCGCGGTCCAGCATCTTTTCCGCCAGGAAGGAGATGCCGTCGCCATTGCTGCCGTCGTGCCGGCCCTCCAGCATCATGGCAAAGTAATGCCCCTTTTCCACCATACCAATGGCCGTGCGCGGGGCGTGGCTGGTGCCGTACTTTTCCAGGGCTTCCGTGTTCAGCTCGCCGTCCCGGACCAGCACTGGGCCAAAGGCCAGCACGTCCACCGCGCCCATTTCCTGATATTCCTGCGCGGTTTTCTCGTCAGAATAGTATACCTCCATGTTGCCGTCCGCGTACAGGGCCAGATTGTCCAGGTTCGGGAAGGTGCCCTTGTTATGACCAAAGGTCTTTTCAGACAGGATTTCCCCGTCCCGCAGCAGAATGCCCTGCCGGCTCTTCTGGCTGATGCGCAGATGCGCAAAGTCGCTGTTGATGGCCAGCACCGTCTGATTGGCCCGGGCAATTTTATAGGGGTAATTCAGGTCGGTCATGCGCTTGTCTGGGTTCTCGTTCCATGGAATCATAGCAAAGGCGTTGGCTTCCGTACTCCAAACCTCCGCTTCGTACCAGATCTGCTTGGGCGAGTCCTGGGTATAACGGATGATTTCGACCTTGAGCGTATCGCTGCAATAGCGCCATACGCCGTTTTCCTCATCCGTGTAGACGTATTCGCCGCCGTCGTAAAAACCATCCGCATTCAGTTCGGGGAACTCGCCCTCCGCCTGGGCCGCGCCGGCCCACAGCAGGGCCAGGCACAGCAACATTGCCATCCATCGCTTCATGATCGTCCTCCTGCGTTTATTCATCCATGCCCATCATCCGATGGAGCACTTCCTGGTATGCCTGCTCCACATTGCCCAAATCCCGCCGAAAGCGGTCGATGTCCAGCGGCTCATGGGTTGCGGAGTCCCAGAAGCGGCTGGTGTCCGGGGAAATTTCGTCGGCTACCAGCAGCCTGCCATGATAACGGCCAAATTCCAGCTTGAAGTCAATCAGCTCAATCTGAATCTCGCGCATGTAGTTGGCCAGGATCCGGTTGACCTCCAAAGCAATCCGGTGAATTTCGTCCAATTCCTCCCGGGTCGCCAATTTCAGCGCCAGGATGTGCGTAAAATTCACCAGGGGATTTTCCAGCTCCTCGTTTTTGAGCACAAACTCCAGCACCGCATCGGGAAGCCGCGTACCCACGGGAAGTCCTATGCGCCGGGC
Source organism: uncultured Oscillospiraceae bacterium (assembly GCA_964540735.1). Lineage (GTDB taxonomy): Bacteria > Bacillota > Clostridia > Christensenellales > Aristaeellaceae > Egerieenecus. The sequence continues at coordinate 13,372 of CAZINY010000009.1, read as the reverse complement.
CAGGGAACCGGCCACAATATTGCGCACCTTCACTTCCAAGGGAATCATTTCCACCCGCTTCACCAGGGACTGCCGGGCGTCCAATCGCTCAATAAAATGGTTTTCCACGCCCTGCGACGCCAGCAGCTCGAAAATATGCTTGCAGATGGCGTTGTTGATTTCGCCCTTTCCCAGAATACGCCCGCGTTTCAGCCCATGGTACGCCATGGCCTCGTCCTTGAAATAGACGATGGCCTTGTCCGGATCCTCGGTGGCGTAAAGCCGCTTTCCCTTGCCTTCCGTAAGTAGCTTCCCAGGCACCAGCATGCGCGTCTCTCCTCTTTCCTAAGAATTAACGTACATTGTAGCAGAAAAGCTCCCAACCCTCAAGAAAAAATTGCGAATCCTGGCATATTTTGTCAGAACTGACGGGCGGGCGCGTCTTTCGTATACAGCAGCGTCAGCGCGCCCGCCGTAAAGGACAGCTCCGCCTCCTCCGCAGTCCATTCGTTGCTTACTCCCAGCGGAAAGCGATTGGTCAGCGCCGCGCCCTGTAAAGGATATTCCACCCCCCGCAGGGTTACGCCTTCCACCTGAGGGGTATATGCCAGCAAGGACAATTTCCATCCGGGGCGCCGGGGCAGACGGTAACTCCCCGGCAGAAGCATCTGTACCCGGTTGTATCCTCCCAGCAGCACAGCTTCTTCCCCGCGCAAGGCTGCGTCATAAAGCAGCTGGAGGTTGGACAGGGTGTGATCCAACCGGCCGCCCACGCCCCCGGCCAATACAAAGGCGCCATAACCCCGGCGGCGTCCTTCTTCCATGCAGCGGCCCGTGTCCGTGTCATCCTTGTGCGTAGGCAGCGTAAGCACCGGGCAATCCCCCACCCGCTCCCTGGGCATGGAATCAAAATCGCCGATCACGCCATCGGGAACCAAGCCGTACGCCATGGCCCGCTCGTAGCCTCCATCCGCGCACAGAAGCAAATCCCCCGGCTCCTTGCGCACCTCCTCCGGCGCTTCCCCGCCGTACAAAGGCAAAACGATGATGCACCTGGGCATCACGCATCCTCCTTACGCCTGTTTCATAAAGAAACGGGAGACAAGCGCCGGCTTGCCTCCCGCAAAATGCATGGGTTTACTCCTGGGCGGGGGTTTCCTCCGCCGCAGCTTCCTCGACAGGCATATCGTCGCCCGCCACAATTTCAAACTCCGCGTCGCCGGGAATCTCGGTCTCATAATTGAAAGCCTCGTCCTCCAGCACCTGACGGATGCTCAGGCTGATGCGCTTCTTTTCGGGATCCACGCCCAGCACCTTCACCCGGACAATCTGACCCACCTGCACGGCGTCTTCCACCTTGGCCACGCGGGTCAACGCGCACTGGGAAATATGCACCAGTCCATCCAGACCGGGCTCCAGTTCCACAAAAGCGCCGAAATCGGTGATGCGGACAACCTTGCCCTCCACCACGGAACCTTCGGGATACTTTTCAGTGGCGTTATCCCAGGGACGGGGCTGCAGCTGCTTGTAACCCAGCTGGATGCGCTCGCGCTCCCGATCCAGGCCCAGCACCTTTACGTCGATCTCCTGGTTGGGCTGCACCACCTCGCTGGGATGCTTCACGCGGCCCCAGCTCAGGTCGGTGATATGCACCAGGCCATCCACGCCGCCCACATCCACGAAGGCGCCGAAATCGGTCAAGCGGCGGACGATACCATGGATGATCTCGCCCTCCTGGAGCTTGTCCCAGGCTTCCTTCTTCTTGGCGGCGGCTTCCTCCGCCATAACGGCCTTGCGGCTGGCCACAATGCGCTTCTTCTGCTTGTCGACCTCAATGATCTTCAGCTTGAGATCCTTGCCCACAAAGTCGGCGATCTTCTCCACGTAGCGCTGGGACAGCTGGGAGGCGGGCACGAAGGCGCGCACGCCTTCCACATCGGCGATCAAGCCGCCCTTTACCGCTTCCTTGCCAACGCCGTCGACATACTCGCCAGCTTCATACTTGGCCATCAGCGCATCCCAAGCCTTGCGGTTGACGATGTTGCGCTGGGACAGCACCACATTGCCTTCGCCGTCGTTGACCTTCACGACCTCCACCTCAAGCTCGTCGCCCAGCTTTACGTCTTCCTGGGTGAGCTCGGTGCGCTTGATGATCCCATCGGACTTGTAGCCGATGTTCACACAAACCTCATCGTCGGTAACCTGCACCACGGTGCCGGTCACCGTCTGGCCCGGGCGGATTCTGACCAGCGTCGCGTCAACTTCAGCCATAAAGCTGTTCTGAGCGTCCTCCTGGTTGGTGAGAACCTGTTGTTCCTTGTCGATCATGCGTGTGACAACCTCCTTAAGTGACCCATCCGGCGTGGACGCGCCAGCGGTTATTCCTATGAACTCGGAATATATATTTGCAAAGCCAGGCGGAATTTCCGCCGCGCGCTCTACCAAAATAGTTCTCTCGCACAGCCGCTTGCAGGTATCGTACAGCTTGCGCGTATTGGCGCTGTGCCGGCCGCCCACCACGATCATGGCGTCGGCCCGCCCGGCCAGTTCCTCCGCCTCCTGCTGCCGCGTTTGCGTTGCGGAACAGATGGTATAGCGGAGCTTGGCGTCGGGAATGCGCTGCAGGAGACGCTCCGTCATGCGCTCCCACCGCGCGGGAGGGAACGTGGTCTGCGCCACCACCAGCGCCTGCGCCATAGGCGGCAACGACGCCAGCTCTTCCTCCCGGGAGAGCACGTACACCGGCCCGCGGGCCCAGCCCGCTGTTCCCTGCACTTCCGGATGCGCCTTTTCCCCCAGCAGGATTACCGGACAATCCGGCCCTGATTCCTCCGCCACAATGCGATGGAGCTTGTCCACAAAGGGACAGGTGAGGTCCAGGACCTGCGTCCCGGCCGCTTTCAGCGTTTCCAGCACCTGCGGCGCTACGCCATGGCTGCGGATGAGCACCTGCCGTCCCGCCGCCTGTTCTGCTTCGTCGATAGGCGGCACGCCGCGCTTTCGCAGCATGTCCACCACCTCGGGGTTATGGATCAGCTCGCCCAGGGTACAGGAAGGCGTCCCCGCCTCCGCCACCCGAAGCGCAGCCTCTACCGCCCGGCGCACGCCCATACAGAATCCGGCGTGGGCCGCGATTTCATAGGCCATGGCAAGCATCCTTTCGCAAAATGCTCTGATTAGAGTTTTTTCGTCATGGAACCGCTATTTCCTGCAAGGGCGAAAACTTTTTTTCATTTTTTCTTTCCGGCGTCCTTTGCGGCCTCCGCAGCCATCGCCGCATAAGCGCCGGTGATGCGCGCCAGCAGCTGATCGCAGGCGGCCTTATCCACGCCCTGGGCAATCAGGTCGTCCATGGGGATCTCCGGGCCGACATACATGTTCACCCGGCGAAAGAGCTGGAATTTTCTGTCCAGATACACCGGCACCAATGGCGTCTTGCAGCGCAGAGCCATCAAGGCCGTGCCCCCCTCCAGCTCGTCCATCAATCCGGTATGGTGACGGGTGCCTTCCGGGAATACCAGCAGGATACGGCCTTCCCGCAGCACCCGCATACATGCCCGCATGGCTTCCATATCGGAATGATGCCGGTCCACGGCAATCATGCCCATGCGCGTGAGCACCACCCGCACCAGCGGGTTCCGTACCAGTTCCTTCTTGCCCAGAAATCGCACCTGTTGGCCATGGATACGGTAGCACATGGCCATGGGGTCCAGCCAGGAATTATGATTTCCAATCAACAGGTAGGGCGCAGGACGGTTGAGCCGCTCCACCTGATGCACCCGCAAGGGGCACAACGCCCAAAATACGAAATAGGCCAGCGCTCTGGCAATACCGTACAGGATGGATTTCCGCTGCTTGCCTGTTTGGGCCTCCGCCGTCATACCGCCGCCTCCTTCGCCCATGCCACCAGGGTATCCACCACTTCCTCAAAAGAAAGGGAGGTGGAATCCAGTATGCGCGCGTTCTCCGCAGGACGAAGGGGATCCACCGCCCGGTGCATGTCCTGGTCGTCCCGTTTTTTCAGCTCGGCCAGCACTTCCTCATAGGTATCCGGCAGCCCCTTGGCCTGCAGTTCCAGGAAACGCCGCCGGGCGCGTTCCTCCGCCGAAGCGGTGAGGAATACCTTCAGCGCAGCCTGGGGCAGTACCCGGGTACCGATGTCCCTGCCGTCCGCCAGCATGGGTTGCTCCGCTGCCAGACGGCGTTGCAACGCCACCATGGCCTGACGCACGCGCGGATACCGCGCCACTGCGGAAGCCGCCATGCTCACCTGCGGCGTACGAATCTGGGCGGTAACGTCCTCGCCTTCCACCAGCGTGCGCTGCGTCCCGTCCACATACCGGACATCCATGCGCAACCCCTCCGCCAGGCTGGAAACCCGCTCCTCATCCTCCGTGCTTATCCCCTGGCGCAGGGCGTACAGCCCCACTGCCCGGTACATAGCGCCGGTATCCAGATGCAGAATGCCCAGGCGCCGGGCCGTTTCCTCCGCCACGGAAGATTTTCCTGCGCCCACGGGGCCGTCCAGGGCAATGGTCAAAGGCATATGCCTCATCCTTTCTTCTTGCGCAATGCGTTCAGATGGCACGGTGTCCCATGCCCACGCATACTTCGTTCAGATGTACCAAGCCGATACCGAAAAAGACGGCGACCGCCACGTGCTCGCCTTGCCGGGCAACGCCGATTTTCCCGCCGACGCTCAATCCCAGCGCTTTGGTGGTTACCTGGGAAATGGCCTCCCGAGCCGCCCCCGCCACCGCGCCTTCCTCATGGTGCGTTTCGCCAATCACATGCTCCCGCTTGGCCGCCACCACGGCGCGTTCCACGATTTTCATCACGCTGGTCACGAACTCGCCGCCATAATCCGCCGCCGCGCAGCGGATCTCCTGGGTCAGCAGCTTTGCTTTCAGCTCGGCTTCCTCCTCGCGACTGGCCGTCATACTGAGCAGGATGGCCGCCCGGGCCACCGCCCGGCTATCTCCCGAAGACTTCATCCTTCGCATCCTCCCTCGGTATTTGCAACGGTTTTATTATACGCTACCGCGCAAGGACACACAAGCCTTTTCATGCTTTTTCTTTCAGCACAGCCACGCGGCCGCCAGACATCCCGCCAGCCAGGAAAGCAGCGAAATGCCCAACGCCCGCGGAAGTTTGCGCACTCCTGCAGCGGAGAGATACACGGTCATGGTATAGAAAATCGTTTCCGACGAACCCACGACCACCCCCGCCACCAGGGACGCTCTGCTATCCGGACCATAAGTTTCCATGAGGGTTTCCAGCGCCGCCAGGCTCCCCGCGCCGCTTAACGGCCGCAGCAGCAGCACAGTCAACGCTTCCCGGGGAAATCCCACCGCCTCTGCCGCGGGTCCCAGGAGCCCCTCCATCACCTCCGCCAATCCCCCCGTTCGGATCAGCCCGATCAGGAGCATCATCGCAGCCAGCGCCGGCAGAATCTCCAGCCCTGTACGCAGTCCCTCCCCCGCGCCGCGCAGGAAGGCTTCATATCCTCCCGCGCCTTTCCACAGCCCCAGCAGCGCCAGGCCCCCCACGGTTCCCAGCACCAGGGCGGACGCGACGTTATCCATCGCTTCCCCTCCTGTCCGTCCAATACAGCAGCGCCGCCGCTACCACCGTGGCGATGCCCGTGGCGGCCAGGGTAGGAAGCCATATGGCTCCCGGCGCCACGCTTCCCGCCTGTTGCCGCAGGGTCATCACCGCCGATGGCATCAGCTCCAGGCCCGAATTGTTGATTACCAGCAGCACCGTCAGGCCGCGCAAACCGGCTTCGCCTTGCGCGGCCAGCAGTTGCGCCGCGCGAACGCCGAACGGCGTCGCCGCGTTGCCCAATCCCAATAGATTGGCCGCAAGATTCATGCCCATGGCGGCCCAGCTCTCCTCGCTGAGTTCTCGGCGCACCAGCGGCCGGAGCAGCTGGCGCACCCACCGGCTTACCGGGCCCATGGCTCCGCTGTCGCGAAGTATCTCCATGAGCCCGCCCCAGATCATCATCCCGCCCATCAGCGTCATACCCAGGCGCAAAGCCTGTTCCCCCGCGGACAGCGCCGCGGCTGATGCGGCATCCCAGCGCCGGAAGCCCAGCGCCGCCATCACCGCCAGCAGCAGCAGCACGCCCCACACTCGACGCATGCGCACACCTTCCTTTCTTTTATAAACTATATACAATTTTTTATGGCATGTTGACAATATTCAGCACATTTTATAAAATATTAGATACAGAGGGAGTGATACGAAGGGAGGCTTTAAGATGAAATCGACCGGCATGGTCCGTCAGCTAGACACGCTGGGACGGATTGTAATCCCCGTGGAGCTGCGGCGCACAATGAACCTTTCCCTGAAGGACACCCTGGAAATTTTCGTTGAAGGCGACCAAATTGTGCTGAAAAAGTATCATCCAGCCTGCATTTTCTGCAACGACGCCCGGGACGTGATTCCTTACAAGGGAAAGCTCGTCTGCAAGCGTTGCCTGGAAGAACTGCGCGGCGGGCTTTGACGCTTCCGCCACCGTCCTTTTGCCTTCCTCCGTCGCAGCAAGCCGCCTCACCGGTGAGGCGGCTTGTTTCAGCATGCCGCAACGCGGCGGGAGCCGCTTTTCCACATGCTGAGTCCGCGAAGCCTCGGCGCCTCCCGTGAATTTTCCAAAACCTGCTTCTGTGCGCGCCTCCCCGTCCTGTGCTATGCGGGAAGGCGCGCTTTCATGACGTTTTTCCCATCCGTCCCATTGTGTGGCTTGCTTTGCCCAAGGTTCCGGGGATATAATAAAAAATGGAAATAAAGGTGTTTTCCAATCAAAAGGAGGGACATCCGTCTTGATAAAGCAATATAAAGAAGAAACCTTATTGCGCACCTGCCATTGCGATTTTACCGGCCAATGGCGCCCCAGCGCCATTTTGGAAACCATGCAGGAAATTGCCGGCACGCATTCGGAGCTCATTGGCGTAGGCCGCAACGCCCTGATCGAACAGGACCTGGTATGGGTGCTGACCCGGGTGGAAGTGGTCATGAACCGCTATCCCGGCGTAACGGACACCGTCAGCGTGGAGACCTTTCCCATGCCGGTCCGGCGTTGGTTCTTCCCGCGTTATTTCGTATTCCGCGACACCCAGGGCGAGGAGTTGGGGCGCGCGGGAAGCCTGTGGGTGCTGCTGAACCTCTCCACCCGGCACATGGCTCCGCCGGACAGCGTGCTGGCGCTCATGCCGGATAACAGCGACCTGGTAGCGCCTCTGGGCTTGCCCGGCCCCGTTACGGAGGTTTCCGGCGCGGTGAGCATCGACCGCCGGACCCCTGTCTATACCGATCTGGACGTAAACCATCATGTGAACAATACCAAATACATGGATTGGTGCTGCAACGCGCTGGGCATCGACTGCATGAAGCAGAACGCCCTGCGCCGCTTCTGCCTGAATTACGACGTGGAGGTGCTCCCCAGCCAGGAAATCCGCACGGAACTGCGCATCCTGGGCGATCATTTCTCCTACTGCGGCTTCCACGAAAACCAGCGTTCCTTTGATGTGGGCGGCGAACTGATGCCGCGGAAATAACGGTTTCCCGCCAGCTTGCAACACGCGCGGCCTCCGTCCCCGGCATGTTTTTCCGGGAGCGGGGGCCGCGTTGTTGTTTCCGCCTCAATCCCTCTTTTTTCCCCCTCTTGACAACTCGCGCCGCGAGCTGATACAATAGCACCGGATCATATGACTGACGGATCGTGGATGTACCACATGAAGTATGATCGTCGCAACGCCGACCGTCTGGGCGAAAAAGCCCGGATTGTCGGCTTTTTTGTCCCCTATTTCGGAAAGGAGCGAATCCGCCATCGAAGGAAGAATCCATTCCATGGAAAGCCTTGGGCTGGTAGATGGTCCGGGAATCCGCACCGTTGTCTTTTTGCAGGGGTGCGGCCTTCGTTGCCAGTACTGCCACAACCCGGATACCTGGGCGCCCACAGGCGGGGAATCCATAACGCCTGCCGCGCTGGTACAGCAGCTCCGGCGTTTTCTCCCCTATTACACGCGCAGCGGCGGGGGCGTCACCTTTTCCGGCGGCGAACCTTTGCAGCAGCCCGAGTTTCTGACAGAAACCCTGCGGCTGTGCCGGGAGGCTGGCATCCATACCTGCCTGGATACCGCTGGGGTAGGCCAGGGCGGCTACGCGGAAATCCTGCGCTTTACCGACCTGGTATTGTATGATGTCAAGCATTTTACCCCATCGGGCTACGAAGCACTGACCGGCCGTCCCATGACGGAAACCCTGCGTTTTGTGGAAGCCGTCCGTCAGGCCGGCGTGCCCATGTGGGTGCGGCATGTGCTGGTACCGGGACTCACGGACAGTGAGGAACACCTCCGCGGGCTGGCCCGGTATGTGCAAACCCTGCCCCGGGTGCAACGGGTGGAACTGCTGGGCTATCACCTGCTGGGCGTATCCAAGTATCACACCATGGGTATTCCCTATCCGCTGGCAGGCGTCCCCGCCCTGCCTGAAGCGCGGCGCGCCGCCTGCCAGCAATTCCTTGACGACTGTATGAAAGGAGCGCAACACACATGATGGATCTGGCTGGAAATCCCGCCTGGGAAGGCTTTCACAGCGGCGAATGGCGGCATTTGGTCAACGTCCGCAACTTTATTCAGAAAAATTATACGCCCTATGCCGGCGACGAGAGCTTTCTGGCCGGCACCACCCGGCGCACCGACAAGGTATGGTCCAAGTGCCGCGACCTGATCGTGGAGGAAGTGCGCAAGGGGATTATTGACGTAGAAACCAATGTGATTTCCGGCATCGACAATTTTGAGCCGGGCTATATCGACCGGGAGAACGAAGTTATTGTAGGCTTGCAGACCGACGCCCCGCTCAAGCGCATCGTCAACCTGTACGGCGGCATGCGCATGGCGCTGTCCTCCCTGAAACAGTACGGGTACACCCTGAACCCGGATATTCAGAAGCACTTCTCCGCCTACCGCAAAACGCACAACGACGGCGTGTTTGACGCTTATCCCGCCCGGGTACGCGCCGCCCGCAGCGCCGGCTTGCTCACCGGCCTGCCGGACGCCTACGGCCGCGGCCGGATTATCGGCGATTACCGCCGCGTTCCCCTGTATGGCGTGGATTACCTCATGGAAGCCAAGAAGGCGGACCTGGACCGCCTGGACGGCCCCATGACCGACGAGCTCATCCGCCTGCGTGAGGAAGTCAGCGAGCAGATCCGCGCCCTGGAGCAAATGAAGCATATGGCCGCCCGGTACGGCGTGGATATTTCCCGCCCCGCCGCCAATGCGCAGGAGGCGGTCCAGTGGCTGTATATGGGGTATCTGGCCGGTATCAAGGAAAACAACGGCGCGGCCACTTCCCTGGGCCGCACCTCCACGTTCCTGGACATCTATATTCAGCGGGATATGGAACGCGGACTGCTGGACGAGCAGGGCGCGCAGGAGCTTATTGACCAGTTTGTCATCAAATTGCGCCTGGTGCGCCACCTGCGTACCCCAGATTACAACGAGCTATTCGGCGGCGATCCCACCTGGGTCACCGAGTCCATCGGGGGCATGGGCGTGGACGGGCGCACCATGGTCACCCGCACCTCTTTCCGCTTCCTGCACTGCCTGCGGAACCTGGGTTCCGCCCCTGAGCCCAACCTCACCGTGCTCTGGAGCCGTGACCTGCCCGAGAATTTCAAGCGCTACTGCGCCCGCATGAGCATTGCCACGGATTCCATCCAGTATGAAAACGACGACATCATGCGCCCCATTTATGGGGATGATTACGGCATCGCCTGCTGCGTTTCCGCTATGACCATCGGCAAGCAGATGCAGTTCTTCGGCGCCCGGGCGAACCTGGCCAAGAGCCTGCTCTACGCCATCAACGGCGGCGTGGACGAAATCAAGGGAACCAAGGTTATTCCGGACATTCCCACCTTGCAGGGCGAATATCTGGACTATCCCACCGTGCTGGGCAATTACAAAAAGGTGCTCAGTTATGTCGCAGGGCTGTACGTGGACGCAATCAACATCATTCATTACATGCATGACAAATACGCCTACGAAGCCAGCCAGATGGCCCTGCATGACACGGAGGTGGAACGGCTGACCGCCTTTGGCCTGGCCGGTCTTTCCGTGGCGGCGGACTCCCTTTCCGCCATCAAGTTCGCCAAGGTACGCCCTGTCCGAAACGAAGAAGGTATCGCCGTGGACTTCGTCACTGAAGGGGATTTCCCCAAATACGGAAACGACAATGATCTGGTGGACGACATTGCTGTGGAGCTGGTAAGTTATTTCTCCGCGGAACTGAAAAAGCATGATATTTACCGCCGCGGTATCCACACCCTATCCGCCCTGACCATTACCAGCAACGTGATGTACGGGAAAAAGACAGGCTCCACGCCGGACGGGCGCAAGCGCGGCGAACCCTTGGCTCCCGGCGCCAACCCCATGCATGGCCGGGATATCCGCGGCGCTCTGGCCTCCCTCAACTCCGTAGCGAAAATTCCCTACCGCAATGTTTGCCAGGACGGCATCTCCAATACCTTCTCCATTGTCCCCGCCGCCCTTGGCCGCGACGAGGAACAGCGCACGGAAAACCTGGTGGCCATTTTGGACGGCTATTTTGCCCAGAGCGCCCATCACCTGAACGTCAACGTACTCAGCCGGGAAGTGCTCCTGGACGCCATGGAGCATCCGGAACAGTACCCCACCCTGACCATCCGTGTATCCGGCTACGCGGTGAATTTCAACCGTCTCTCCCGGGAGCAGCAGCTGGAGGTTATCAAGCGTACCTTCCACGAGTCCATTTAAGGGCGCATTGTCCGCCTGCTTCAAAATTGCCGGGAAAAAGCGCGGGGAGCGGAACGCTCCCCGCGCTCAGATCGTTGACAAAGGTTTTTGCTTCATTTGTTTGCAAGTTGAGCATAGCACGCTTGCAAACACAGAGGATTTCGCGCCTGCGGGCGCGTCCCGGGGGCTTTCCGATCACCCCCTGGACTCCTTCGGTCCCCATACTTGTGAAACTTCTGCAAGTTAGGGGATCGAAAATTTATTTTCGCAGCGTTCCTATGAAAGACCGCTTTTTTCCGCTTCCGCCGCCTCCCTCTTGCCAAAGCCCCCCGCATCCTCTATACTAGACTTATCGGAACAACGCATGAGGAGGCAAAATATGACCTATCATCCCGCGCCAACCCGCTATGACGCCATGGCCTACCGCCGCTGCGGAAAAAGCGGTCTGATGCTCCCGGCCCTTTCCCTGGGACTGTGGCACAACTTCGGCAACATTACCCCCTTCGGCGTACAGCAGAGCCTGTTGCGTACCGCCTTTGACAACGGTATGACCCACTTCGACCTTGCCAACAACTACGGTCCGCCCTATGGGGAAGCCGAGCGCAACTTTGGCCAGCACATGCTCCGGGACTGGAGACCGCACCGGGACGAGCTTATCATTTCCACCAAGGCCGGGTACGACATGTGGCCAGGTCCCTATGGCGACCATGGCAGCCGCAAATACCTGATCGCCAGCCTGGACCAGAGCCTGCAACGCATGCATCTGGATTATGTGGATATTTTCTATCATCACCGGCCGGACCCGGACACGCCCATTGAGGAAACCATGGGCGCGCTGGATCAAATCGTCCGCAGCGGCAAAGCGCTGTATGTAGGCATCTCCAATTACAAACCGGAACAGGCCGCTCTTGCCATTCGCACCCTGCGGGAGCTGGGTACTCCCTGCCTGATTCACCAGCCCAGCTATTCCATGTTCAACCGCTGGATTGAGGACGGGCTCACGGATGTGCTTCGCCGGGAAGGCGTGGGTTGCATTTGCTTTGCCCCCCTGCAAAACGGCTTGCTCACCACCCGGTATCTCAACGGCATCCCCGCGGATTCCCGCGCGGCCCACGACCCCCGCTATCTGACCCCGGACGCCATTACCCCCGAAAAGCTACGCAAGGTAAGCGCCTTGAACGAAATTGCCCGGCAGCGCGGCCAGGCGCTTTCGCAAATGGCATTGGCCTGGGTGCTGCGGGACAACGTAGTGACTTCCGCGCTCATCGGCGCAAGCCGTCCCGAGCAGATTCTGGAAAACGTGAAAGCCTTGGATGCCGCGCCCTTTACGCCTGCGGAACTGGCCGCCATTGACGCCATCCTGGCGGCGTAACCACATCCTCTACCCTCAGAAAGGCAGGCATGCTGCATGAACAAACGCGAACGGGTACTCGCCGCCATGAACCTGCAAACAGTGGACCGCCCGCCGGTGGGCTTCTGGTTTCATTTTCAGGCAAATCAGGGCATGGGTCAAGCCTGTGTACAGGCACATCTGGATTATTACAATCGGATTGACGTGGATCTGGTGAAGATCATGTGCGACGGCTACTTTGACTACCCCCATCCCGTCGCCAAGGCTGTCCGGGAACCGGCGGATTGGTATGCCATGAAGCCGCTGGGCAAGGACCACCCCTATATTCAGGAGCAGCTCGTCCGGGCCAGGGCCGTCAGAGAGGGGCTGAAAGACCATCAGGTTGTGCTGTATAATGTCTTTGCGCCCTTCTCCCTGATTCGCTTTGCCGTGGGCGACGAGCTGGTGATGGCCCACCTGCGCCAGGACCCCCAGGCCGTGGCATACGCGCTGGATGTGATCGGCCAGGATGTCTGTCTGCTCTGCGAGCTGTTGCTGACCGAGACGGGCATAGACGGCGTCTACTACTGCGTGCAGGGCGGGGAACGGGATCGCTTTACCCCGGCTTATTACCGGGAGCACATCACCCCCTCCGACCTGCAAGCGCTCTGCTATGCCAACCGCTTCAGCGATTGCAACGTACTGCATTGCTGCGGTTGGGCTGGCATTCCCAATCACCTGGAAGTGTGGCAGGACTATCCTGCCAAGGCCGTCAACTGGGCCTGTTTTGTGGAAAACATGGCGCTGCCCCAGGGGCAGGTCTTCTTCGGCGGACGCTGTGTGCTGGGCGGCTTTGACAATCGCCCGCAAGGCGTGCTCTATGCCGGTTCCAGGGAGGAAGTCATGGCGGAAGCCCGTCGCCTGGCCGCCCAAACGCCAGGCCCGGGCGTCATCCTGGGCGCGGACTGCACGCTCCCCGCCACGGTGGATGTGCAGCGTTTTCAGTGGGTGGTCGATGCGCTGGAACAGCTGCGCTAAAATGGCATTCCAAGCTCCATAAAACCGCATGCCAAAAAACTCCCGAATGGCAGTCGGAGGGGCCGCAGCCCTTCCGACTGCCATTCGTAGCTGCCGGCCTTGCCGACGGGGCGGGGCGTTGATTTTGCTTGCAAAATCAATTCCTTACAAATTCGGGCCACCGCTGGTTGTCCGAAGGTGCTTCCGGGGGTGTTGCAAAATTTCGCGCCTGCGGGCGCGACCAGGGGGCTTTCCGATCGCCCCC
>CAZINY010000008.1:0-61756 GCA_964540735.1 uncultured Oscillospiraceae bacterium | reverse complement strand
GACCGAATTTGCCTCCTCGAAAAAGTGGCGGAAGCCACTTTTTCGACACGCTGAGGCCGCAGGGAAAGCATCCCTGCGGCCTTCAGACTGCTGAAACAAGCGGTATCTTTCATAGGAAACTGCAAAAATGAGTTTTCGATCCCCTAACTTGCAGAAGTTTCACAAGTATGAGGACCGAAGGAGTCCAGGGGGCGATGGGAAAGCTCCCTGGTCGCGCCCGCGGACGCGAAATCTCCTGTGTTTGCAAGCATGCTATGCTTAACTTGCAAACAAATGAAGCAAAAACTTTTGTCAACAATCTGGAGGCCGCAGGGAGAGCATCCCTGCGGCTGCTTATTTTTTTCGGTGCAACCAGTGGGGAATCCATTCCACGGCAAGCAGCAGCAAGTAGAAACCAAGCCAGCAAAGGAAACTGATCCGACGGATTTCAGGGGTTTGCACTGCACCGGAACCGTCTACTTCACGCAGCCAGATCAGCGCGGAGATTCCGAGAAAAACAAACAACTGGATCAGCTGAAGCAAGTGCCAATTCTTTTGCTTTTTCATGGAAACAGGGTCCTCCTTCATGGGCGCGCTTCCGGTAAGTGCGCCTGGATTCGGGTCCATAGGGAGCGTGCGCAGGCTTGCAGGACGCTGTTGTCGGGAAAGGCCGCGTCTGCGCCCGCGTAATAGGCAAGCGCTGCGCGGATGCAAAGGGCCTCCGGTTCCGGCAGCTGCTCCAACGCCCATTGGCCGCCCTGGCGCTTGGACGCGATCTGGCCTTGCGCCAGAAAACGCCAGGTTCTGCACAAGTTCAACAGCGTATAAGCGGGGTCCTGGTCCAAAGCGGCGTCCGGGCCAATGTCCGCCAGCACGCTGTCCAGATAGCATGACCGCGGAACCTCCGCGAAGACTTCTCCAATGGGCGCGCCGCATAGCACCATGCCGGACTGCCGGATAACGGCAATATGCGCGGCCAGGTCCTTGTCCAGTCCATGCATGGCCTCGCAATAAGCGGCGGTATCGCGGCGGGCGGCGGCCTGGTGCATGCGGGAATAATGCAGAACATAGGGCGTAGGATAGCGGAAGGGCAGACAAGCGTCCCGGCAGACCAGGCTCATTTCCATCCCTTTGGGCGGAGCGAGGGGTTCCAGCCCGAGCAGCCCGGAAATGAGCGATTCCTTTTGCGCCGGTCCCGGTTCTTCATCCACGACGGCCAGGAAATCCACGTCGCTCCGCCGCCACTGGAAGCAGCCTAAGGCCAGGGAGCCGTGGAGATAGCAACCGGTCAGGTTTGCGCCCAGGGTATCCTGGAACAGTTCGCGGATGGCGCTTAGAAGGGTATGTACCGTCATGCTGGCCTCCTCCATGGGGAGCGGCGGCGCTGCCATTTTTATCATTATAATATGCGTCTCCGGCGCGTGTCAACGAGCAATGGCGGCGGGTATCCTTTTGGGGCAAGCGGCGCATACTGATGCGGAGGAGGAGAAATGCATGCGGGATGTAAGAACGGATTTGGCCATGGAGCGCGCCGGCGGGGAAACGGGGCGCGGCGTGGAGGTGAACAGCCGCTGCCAGGGGGCGGTGGAAACCACCCTGGTGCGCATTGTCAACCGGGAGGCGGCCCAGCGCTTGAACAAGGCGGAGGGAGAATACTGGACGTTGCAGCATCCCTGCCTTTCGGAGCTGGCGCCGGAGGAACGCATGCGCATGGCGGAGCTGACGGCGCGGGAGATACGGCGCATGCTGCCCGGGGAAGGCGAGGTGCTGGTGGTGGGGTTGGGCAACCGGTACATGACCGCAGACGCGCTGGGATCGCGGACAGCGGAGGGCGTCTATGTCACCCGCCACCTGGATGCCGGCGAGCGGCGGAAACTGCGCCCTGTCAGCGCCATGGCGCCCGGGGTGCTGGGTATTACCGGCGTGGAGACGGCAGAGATGGTGCGCGGCGTGGTGGAGCGCATCCGCCCCAAGGCAGTGATTGCGGTGGATGCCCTGGCGGCCATGGAAACCAGCCGCATATGCACCACCATTCAGGTGACGGATACAGGTATCCGGCCCGGGAGCGGCGTGGGCAATCATCGGGCGGGGCTGACAAGGGAAACCCTGGGCGTTCCGGTGATTGCCGTAGGCGTGCCCATGGTGGTATACGCGTCCACCATTGTCCGGGATGCGCTCAAGGAGATTCTGGCGCAAGGAAGCACGGCGGAGAAGGCGGAAGCCATGGCTGAGCGGCTCGCGCAGGGAGCGCTGGGAGAGCTGGTGGTAACGCCCCGAAGCATCGACGAGCTGGTGGCGCATCTGGCGGATACCCTGGCCCTGGCCATCAACACGGCCTTGCAGCCTGCCTTTACCGTGGAGGAGCTGTCTTTCCGCCTCCATTGACGCATATTCACATGGGGGACTGCATACCATGAACCAATTCTTGGGGTGAGGAGCGCAGCCATGCGGATGATTGTATGGAGCAAGGGACAGGCCTTGGCGCTGCTGTCCATGGCCGTTGGCTTGACCATGGGCGCGACGGCGCTTGTGGTAGGCATACCGGAGCGGGAACCGGAGGCGGCTGCGGCTTTCGCGGAGGGGAACCTGTTCGCCGTGGAGAGCACCGCAGAAATTTCGCCTTCGGTGGGTGAAAATACGGAAGAAAATGAGAATCAATGGGAAGAAGTGGAGAATAATACAGAAAATCAGATGGGTAGTCCCGGTGAAGTGGAAGAAACGCCATACGCAACGGAAAGCCGGGAACTGCGCGTGGAGGTTCTGCGTCCCACGCCGCCCCCTGCCAAGGAGCAGCGCATCCTGATTTATCATACCCACACCTGGGAGGCTTTCGAGCAGGTGGAAGAAGCGCCCTATGAGGAGACGGAGAAATGGCGCACCAAGGATAACAGCGCCAACGTGGTGGCCGTGGGCGACGCGCTGGCTGCGGCGCTCCAGGCCATGGGTTATACGGTGGTGCATGACGTCACCGCCTTTGAGCCGCCCAATCTCAGCGATGCGTACACCCGCTCCCTGGCTATGCTGGAAGAACGGATTGCCCGGGGAGAAAGCTATGATTTGTATATTGACCTGCATCGGGATGCCTATGTGGAGGGTTCCGGCATTGCCCAAACGGTCAATATCGGCGGCGAAAAAGTGGCGCGGTTGATGATGCTGGTGGGAAAGGGAAGCGGAGATAGCTTCACCGTGAAACCCGACTGGGAAGCCAACTACGCCCTGGCCCAACGCATAACGGACGCGTTGAACGCTTTTCAGGAGGATTTCTGCCGCCGCATCAGCGTCAAGACGGGCCGCTTTAATCAGCATGTGGCGCCGCACTGCGTGCTCATCGAGTGCGGCAACAACAAAAACACCCTGGAAGAAGTGCTGCGAAGCATGCCGTACCTGGCCCAGGCGATTCAAACGGCGCTGGAAACGGAATAGCCGCTTTCAGCAGCAAAGATAGGCCGATAAAAAGATTTACAAATAAATGGCAGGAAAAAAGAAAAGAATGGAGGAAAGCGCTCAAGTTGTGTTGAATTGTATGCAATATGGGCCCGGAGCGGGCCTTGCATATCGTCCCGGCGAAGGCAGGAACGAGGGTTTTGTTGCGCCATAGGCGCGTCGTTTATGGACCCTCCGCCTCCCGGCATGGATGATGAGAACAAAACGCGCTATCGGGCGGATGGGTTACGATAGCGGCGGCAAAAGGAGACAATACCATGGGAAAGTACTTCGGTACCGACGGCTTCCGCGGCGAGGCCAACGTAAACCTGACGGCGGACCACGCCTACAAGGTAGGGCGCTTTCTGGGCTGGTACTACGGGGAGCGCAGGCGTCAAGCGGGAATCAGCGAACCCGCGCGGGTGGTCATCGGAAAAGATACCCGGCGCTCCAGCTATATGTTTGAGTATTCGCTGGTAGGCGGTCTGGTAGCTTCCGGCGCGGACGCTTATCTGATGCATGTCACCACCACGCCCTCCGTGGCCTACATTGCCCGGGTGGACGCGTTTGACTGCGGCATCATGATCTCGGCCAGCCATAATCCTTACTATGACAACGGCATCAAGCTCATCAACGGCCGCGGGGAGAAAATGGACGATGAAACCATCGCCCTGGTGGAGGCCTATCTGGACGGCCAGTTGGAAGCCTTTGGCAAGCGCTGGGAGGAAATCCCCTTCGCTACCAAGGAGCATATCGGCTGCACGGTGGATTATGTTTCCGGCCGCAACCGCTACATCGGCTATCTGATTTCCTTGGGCATGCTCTCCTTCCGGGGGATCAAGGTGGGGCTGGATTGCGCCAACGGCAGCGCCTGGAGCATAGCCAAGGCAGTGTTCGACGCCCTGGGCGCGACCACGTATATCATGAACGCCGAGCCTAACGGACTGAACATCAATAAAAATGCCGGTTCCACGCATATTGAAGGCTTGCAGAAAATGGTGGTGGAAAAGGGCCTGGACGTGGGCTTTGCCTATGACGGCGACGCGGACCGCTGCCTTTGCGTGGATGAAAAAGGCAATGTGGTCACCGGCGACCACATCCTGTATATCTATGGCCGGTACATGAAGGAGCGCGGGAAGCTGCTGACCAATACCGTTGTGACCACCGTCATGTCGAATTTCGGCCTGTACAAGGCTTTTGACGAGCTGGGCATTGACTACGCCAGGACGGCTGTGGGCGACCGCTTTGTATATGAATACATGATGAAGAACGGAAACCGCATTGGCGGGGAGCAGTCCGGGCACATCATTTTCACCAAGTATGCCAGCACCGGGGACGGTATCCTCACCAGCCTCAAGGTAATGCAGGTGCTGCTGGACCGGAAAAAGTCCCTGAGCGAGCTGGCGGCGCCTCTGAAAATTTATCCCCAGGTGCTGGAAAATGTGCGCGTAAAGGACAAGGCCGCCGCGCAGGGGGATGCGGATGTGCAGGCGACGGTTCGCAGCGTCAGCGAGCGGCTGGGGGAAACCGGTCGGATTCTGGTGCGCGAGTCCGGTACGGAGCCGGTGATCCGCGTGATGGTGGAAGCAGAAAATGAGACGATCTGTCGCGATTATGTGGAAGAAGTTGTTCGGAAGCTCCAGGAGAAGGGCCATGTGCTGGCATAAAGGGGGCGCGGTCTTTCAGCGAACAAGGGAATACGGCGCTTAAGGGAGCCGGCCCTTTCCGAAAACGGATAAGCATGCGTAGAGCCTGCGTTCAGAAGACGAACGCAGGCTCCGCTTTATGCGTTTTACAGGTTGAGCTCCCTGCCCCTGGTATCCTGACGTAAATGTTCCTTCAGCGTGCGCATGGTGCTGAGGATGATTTTCATTTCCCTGTGATCACAGTCGGAAAGCAATTCCATCGCCTCCCTGGAGAATGCGCCGCCGGGTTGCTCCAGGCTGTCGCAGATTAGGTCGTCCACGGACACCTCCAGGGCGTTGGCGATGCTTACCAGGGTGGGCAGGCTCAGCTTGGTGGCGCCGCGTTCAATATGGGAAATGTTGGAAGGGTCCTGGTTGGAGAGTTCCGCCAACACCTGCTGTGTGATGCCCTTACGCTTACGGAACCGGTGTATGCGTATGCCGATTGCCCGGTAATCCAATTCCACGGTACCACCTCTTTTTCCGGTAATATGATTGTATATCCGATTCGGATATGATAAAATAATCTGCGTATCCGAAAGGGATATATATTCATGTTACCCTCCGGCATGCGGATTTTCATAGCGGCGGGTTTTGGTGGAAGAGGCGTGAGGACGATGCAGGTACACATGTCATTGGTAGATTACTTGTTTTACCGGCTGGGGTGCGCTTTTTTATCCGACCTGCGGTACCTCACAGGAACGGAACGCGAAAAGCTCTGCGGCGTTTTGCGCGGCATTTCTCCGGAGGCAGCTTCTTTGCAGGAATGGAATGATGCGCTGGGATATTTGACAAACGCCACCCCGGAAGCGACGGCTTCTGCGGCGAAAGGGCGGTTGCTGGACTTGCTGTCCCACGATGCGTCTGTGCAAAAAAAGGCAACGCAGGGGAGAAGGGCAACAGCGGGCGGATAGGGACGGTTGGCGGGTTGTCCAAGGGGAAAGGTTTGCTTCTGGCAGCAGATGTTTTGAATTTGGCGGACTGGGTAGGCAGAAGGCTGAGCCATTTCCGAAGGCGCCCGAAAGCGCCGGAAAAGCCGCTTTGCCGCCGCTGGCATTTTCATGCACGGAAAACAGCGCTTTGTCGGGGTGTACCCATGGCCTGCCAAAATCCATCCCATACAACTTTGGCCGGCCTCTGGCGGGCTGAAACGGCCTCCTGGAAAAGGAGCCTCCGTCGTTTTTCGTCATCTGCGGCGACCTGCGTTGGCGGGTCTTTTTTTTCTGCCTGCGGCAGCGCGTTGACGGCCAGGCCCGGCTGCGGGTATAGTAAAAGCGGACGCTTTGTTCACTTGATAGTGTGGAACCTTCATCTTGGAGGAATGCTTCGCCAACCATGAAAAAATTTTTTCTTTTTGGGCGTGACGAATGGCATGACGCATCCGTCTAAAGGGTGTAACGTTACAGAGGGAGATGAGCGGATGGATAAGGAGTTCTTTGTGCGGGAGCTGGAGGCGCAAAGCGGCATGCTGTACCGCATTGCCTGGACCATCCTGCGCAACGACGACGCTTGCCGGGACGCTATGCAGGAGGCGGCGCTCAAGGCATGGGAAAAGCGGGGAACGCTTCGGGACCAGCGGTACTTCCGAACCTGGATGACCCGCATTCTCATCAATGCGTGCTATGATACCCACCGTAGCCGCCGGCGATTCGTTTCCGTGGCGGAGATTCCCGAGCCTGCCTTGCCGCCGCCTGATCCCACGCTTTCCCTGGCGCTGCAATCGCTGCCGGAAAAGCTGCGGTTGCCGTTGGTGCTGTGCTACTCCGAAGGCATGTCCTACGCGGAGGCGGCGCAGACCCTGCGAATCCCGGTCACAACGGTGCGCGGCAGAATACGCCGCGCAAAGGACGCATTGCGAAAGGAGCTGGATGCGGAATGAAGCGCGAGCAGATAGCATGGAAATTGCGGGACGCGTTCCCGCAAGAGCCGCAAGCCTGTCATGACGCGCTGATGCATGCGGCTTGCTCGGTTCGGGAGGAAAAAAAGATGAAACGAATAAGCTGGCGCATGGCTCTGCTCGCCGTGCTGATTTTGCTGGCCACGCTTTCCGCGGCCGTGGCGGTGTCCCAGTGGATGGGCTGGACGGATCTGTTTATGGAAAACTACAATATTCATGTGACGGACGGTATGCAGAAGCAGATGGATGCCACGGAGCAGCGCAGCTTCCAGGTAGGCCCGCTGACGCTGACCCTGCGGCAGTGCCTAGCCGACGGGCGGGTGGCCATTTCCAATTTTGAAGTTTGCACCACCGACGGGTCTGCGGCGCTGTACGTGGGCGATGTAGGCTTCTACGATCCTATTGGCGCCATGGGCGACACTGAGGCGAAGCGTTTGGGGGTGGACCCCGAAATCACCTGGGCAGAGGCGGCCAAGCAGCTGAATCTTCCCCTGTTCAACGTTCGGGCGCTGATGGAGATTACCTCCTCCGCCAATGCCGGCGAAAGCATGGAAGATATGCTCTGGAGCAGCGAAGGAAAGCTGAGCTATTTCAACCTGTCCTATCTGGAGCCTGCGCAGGTAAAGGAAAGCCTGCCGGTCAACTATTACCTGTCGGTTTCGGAGTTCAATCCCGCTACCGGGGAGATGGTAGATCACTGGCTGTTGGAAGAAGCGGATGAAATTGCCGTGCTGACCCGGTTGGATGAAAAACATTATGCGCCGTCCGAAAACTTTTCCGTGAACGGCTTCCAGGTAGAGGAAGTGTGGGCGGAGCTGTATGATACCGGCGTGTACTTCATGGCGACGCTTCATGCGCCCAATGGGATGAAGGCGGATGACAGAGAGGTATACGCGCTGAGCGGAATGGCCTTTACGGATGAAAACGGCCAGGCATTCCCCATGGGCATCATGTACAGTGAGCTGAACAGGCAGCAATGGCCCTTGGTGCGCATTGCGCAGGCCGCGGCCCTGGAGGAGCTGCCCCAGCGCATTATGCTGGACGGGATGGTACTGGAATAACCTTTCGATACGGCGGCAAGCTGCCGCCTGGAGGGCCGATCATGAAAACAGCCTGCAAAAAACGCCTGCTGTGCCTGGCGCTGTGTTTGCTGATGCTTTCTGGAGACGCGTCGGCGGTGGAACAGGGGTATACGGTATTCCATGGCGACCGGCAGCAGGCGCGAATTGCCTTGACGGTGGATGACTGCTATAACGGCCAGCAGGTGGGGGAAATTCTGGACTTGTGCCAGCGCTACGGCGTTCCGATTACCTTTTTTGTCATTGGCAGCGCGCTTCGCATGGAGGATCAGGATTTGTGGCTGCGCGCTCTGGAGCTGGGGTGTGAAATCGGCAACCATACCTGGAGTCATGTGCGCCTGCCGGAGCTGAACAGCCGGGACATCAAACGGCAGCTGAGCCGCACCCAGGAGAAGCTGGACAAGGTGCTGGGTTTTCATTATCCCATGCAGATGATGCGGCCGCCCTATGGTATGCTTTCCCGGGACCCGCACAAGAAAAGCGATATCTGGGTGGTGGAGGCCATTGAGGAAGCGGGGTATCTCCATGCCGTGCGGTGGGATGTGAGCCAGACCGATCCCGAACAAGCCGCCGGGGATGTGGAGAACGGCAGCATCCTGCTCTACCACGCCAACCCCAAGGATGTGCGTTGCCTGGAAAAGCTGATTCCCGTGCTGCTGGAGCAATACGAATGCGTAACGGTCAGCGAACTGCTGGGGCTGACGCCGCCCGCCTATAACGTGGAAACCAATTGGGTGGTGGAGGATTAACCACAGACCCGCTCCCGGGAGGCAAAAAGCCAACCGCGAGCGGGTCTTTTGCATGGGGCGCATGCGCTCTTTTTATACGCCGGAAGGGAAAAACGTGCGCGCGTCGTATTGATCGTTTAGAAGCAAAAAGAAAAATCTGCAAAGGAAAAGATACGATGCGAAAAGGATTTTGGAGAATCTGCATGGCGCTGCTGCTGTGCCCGGCCTTGTTCCTGACCAGCGCGTCGGCGGTGGAGCCGGGGTATACGGTGTATCACGGGAGCCGGGAAGAATCGCGCATTGCCCTGACGGTGGACGATTGCTATGATATCGCCCGGGTAACGGAAATCCTGGATTTGTGCCAGCGCTACGGCGTGCCGGTAACGTTTTTTGTCATTGGCGGCGCGCTGCGCACGGAGGATGCCGCGGTATGGGAGCGCGCCCTGGCCTTGGGGTGCGAGATTGGCAATCATACCTGGGGACACCCCAAACTGCCGGACCTGGATGCCCGGGGTATACAATGGCAGCTGAACCGCACCCAGGAGCGCTTGGACGAGGTGCTGGGCTTCCGCTATCCCATGCAGGTCATGCGCCCGCCCTATGGGAGTTTGTCCGAAAATCCCAACAGAACCAGCGACGGCTGGGTGGTGGACGCCATAGAAAAAGCGGGGTATCTCCATGCTGTCCGCTGGGATGTGAGCCAAACCGACCCGGACAAAGCCATCCATGACGTGGAAAACGGCAGCATCCTGCTTTACCATGCCAATATCCAGGATGTACGGTGCCTGGAGCAGCTGATTCCCGTGCTTCTGGAGGAGTATGCCTGCGTCACGGTGAGCGAGCTGCTGGGGCTGCCCGCGCCGGTTTACCAGGAACCCGCGTGAGTCTGTGAAAAAGCCCAGGGAGGCGCGCTAAAACCCCATACCGTTTTTGGCGCGCGCAAAGCCCGCCGGTAAAGCGCGCAACGCGCCGCCCGGCGGGCTTTGCCTATGAAAAATGGATGCGGGGCGCAGCTGCGTTACAGCGTGACGCCCTGCTTGAAGATTGCCAGGTCGTGGAAACCGGCTTCCTCGCTCTTGACCCGCTGGCCGCCGGCGACCGCGAGCACCTTCCGGTAAAGCTCCTCGCCCAGCTGTTCAATGGACACGCCTTCCAGCGCCGGGGCGGCGCTGAAGTCGATCCAGCCACGCTTGCGCTGGGCCAGGGTGGGATTGCTGGCGATTTTCACCGTGGGCACGGGGCAGGCGAAGGGCGTGCCGCGTCCGGTGGAAAACAGCACAATCTGCGCGCCCGCCGCAGCCAGCGCCGTGGCGGCCACCAGATCATTTCCGGGAGCGCTGAGCAGGTTTAGGCCGGGCGTTTCCACACGGTGCGCGTAGGGAAGCACGTCCACCACCGGGGCGGAGCCGGATTTTTGGGTGCAGCCCAGGGATTTGTCCTCCAGGGTGGTAATGCCGCCTTTTTTATTGCCCGGGGAAGGATTCTCGTACACCGTTTGATGGTTCTGGGTGAAGTAATGCTTGAAATCATTGATAAGGGAGACCGTGCGTTGGAAAACGTCCTCGTTTGCGCAGCGATCCATCAGCAGCGTTTCCGCGCCGAACATCTCGGGTACCTCGGTGAGGATGGTGGAACCGCCGCGAGCGATGAGCCGGTCGGAGAAAGCGCCGATGGTGGGGTTGGCGGTGATGCCGCTGAAACCGTCGCTTCCGCCGCACTTGAGCCCGATGATCAGCTTTTCCGTGGAAACGGGTTGACGCTCCCAGGCGGCGGCTTGGTCGATGAGCTGCTTCAGCAGCGCCTCGCCGGCGGCCATTTCATCTTCCGTCTCCTGACAGATCAGGGTGCGGACCCGGGGCAGGGAACGGTCGCCCAGATAGGGGCGCAGGGTATCCACGCCGCTGTTTTCGCACCCTAACCCCAGCACCAGCACGCCGCCGGCGTTGGGGTGGCGGATTAGATCGGCCAGCAGGCGGCGGGTGTTCTCCTGGTCGTCGCCCATTTGGGAACATCCGTAGGGATGGCGGAAGGCGATGACATCTTCCACGGAACCATGCAGCAGCCGCTGGCCCCGCTTTGCCAGGGCGGTGGCCACGTCGTTGACGCATCCCACCGTGGGAATGATCCAGATTTCGTTGCGAACCCCGGCCCGTCCGTCCTCCCGGGGAAATCCCGGGAAGGTATCCGGCGGCAATGGCTCCAGCCGGGGATGGGTGGGCGTGTAGGTGTAGGTCAGCTCGTCGGAAAGGTCGGTTTTCACATTGTGGGTATGCAGCCAGGCGCCCGGAGCAACCTCAGCGGTGGCATGGCCAATGGGACAACCGTATTTGATGACTTTGTCCCCCGGGTGCAGGCTGGTCAGCGCCGCCTTATGCCCCGCGGGGATATCCTCCAGCAGGGTAACGCCTGCTACGCTTTCTCCGGCGCGCAGGTCGGTAAGCGCTACGGCCACGTTATCGGAGGGGTGAATGCGGATGGTTCTTTCCATGCCCATTGCTCATCCTTTCACTGGGAAACGCTCGGCCATGGCCTGACGCATGCCCTTGGCGCGAATGTCCGCCAGGGCCTGCGCCACATAGGCTTCCAGACCGGGTTCCTGGGTCAGATCCTGGCCGAAGAAATCCACGTTGCTCAGGAAGGCGTGCGCGAGCGCCTCGGGAGCATCATGGCTGTGGGCGGCGAAGAACGCCAGCACCGGCGCGTCGTCCCGGATGGGGTATTCTTCCCCGTTGCGGGAACCGATCAGCGCGCCGTCGCGAATCTCCGTCCCCTGATAGAAGTCCAGAAGCGCGGCCAGGGAGAAGGCCAGACGGCAGGGAAGGGCTCCTTTGCGCGCAATGTATTCCGTCAGGCTGGGCATGCAGCGCGCGCGCCACTTGCTCACGGAGTTCAGGCTAATGGCCAGCAGCGCATGCTTCACGAAGGGATTGTTGAACCGGTCGATTACGGCCCCGGCAAAGGACTTCAGGTCCTCCACGGGCAAATCCAGGGTGGGGATGACTTCCTGGAAAATCGTGTCGTTCATGAAGGTGCGCACCAGCTCGTCCTCCATGCACTCTCGGACGATGTTGTGCCCCATGCGGTATCCCGCCAGTACAAAAGAGGTGTGCGCGCCGTTGAGAATGCGGACTTTGCGCTGCTTGTAGGGCTTCTGGTTGTCGGTGAAGATGACGGGCAACCCCGCCGCAGGCAGGGGAAGTTCCTTGGAAATATCCCTGGCGCTCTCAATGACCCACAGGGCGAAGGGTTCGCCGGTGACGATCAAGCGATCCTCATAGCCCCACTTCTGCCACAGTTCCTGCTCCTCGTCCCGGGGATAACCGGTGATGATGCGATCCACCAGGGTGCTGGTGAATACGCAGGCTTCCTCCACCCAGGCCTTGAAGTCGGCTTCCAGCCCCCATAGGTCGATGAGCTGCAGCACGCACTTGTGCAGCATGATGCCGTTGTCGTCAATCAGTTCCACGGGCAGCATGACCAGCCCCTTGGCGCGGTCGCCCTGGAAATGCTTCCACCGGGCGTGAAGGAACTTGGTCAGCTTGCCGGGGAAGGAGTTGGGCGGGGTCAGCTCGTAGCGGTCCGTGGGATCGAATACGATACCGGCTTCCGTGGTGTTGGATACCACAAAGCGCAGGGTATCCAGCTTGGCGTAGTCCATGTAACGGTCGTATTCCCCATAGGCGTCCACCGCGTCTTCCACACTGGTGACGATGCGCTCAATGACCGTGGGTTCGCCGTCCACGCGTCCGCGAAGGGAGACGGTGTAGTTGTAGTCCTGCTTGGGGAATTGGGACAGGGAGCCGAAAGGAATGGGCTTCACCAGCACGATCCCGCCGTCAAAAAGGCCCTTCTCATTGGCAATATCAATCATGTAGTCCACAAATCCACGCAGAAAGTTCCCTTCGCCAAACTGCAGTACGCGGATGGGCCGTTCCTGCTTGCGTACCTTTTCGGAAATCGTCATGGTGCTATCCCTCCGTCATTTCTTTGGTTCCGAAGTCGCTGTGTAAATGCTTACACATCCCAATGTTTATTGTACGCGACATTGCATGGAAAGTCAAGGGTAAGCAACACATATTCCTGTGAAAATTTAGGGGAAATTCAACCATAATCTTGCGAAATGCAGGGTGAAGGGTTGCAATTCCCATAGGAGTATGGTAAAATGCAGCTGTTGAATGCGTAAGTACTTACACGAAGGGGGCGGCGGCATGAATATTTATGATATTTCTCAGCGGGCCGGCGTCTCCATTGCCACGGTTTCCCGGGTGCTGAACGGTTCCAGCCGCGTCAGCGAAAGCACGCGGAAGCGTGTGGAGCAGGTGATGGCTGCCTGCGGGTACACCCCCAATGCGTTTGCCAGGGGATTGGGCCTGGGGTCCATGAAAACGGTGGGCCTGCTCTGCGCGGACCTGGCGGATCCGTATTTGGCGCAGGCCATGGCGTATCTGGAGGCGTTTCTGCGGGAGCGGGGCTATGATTGCCTCCTGGGCTGCGGGCAAGACGCCGCGGAACGGCATAAAATGTTGGAATTGCTGTTGAACAAGCATGTGGACGGGCTGATTCTGGTCGGCTCCGGTCTGGTGGAAAGCGATCCTGCCCTGAACCAACCCATCCTGGAAGCGGCTCGCCGTCTGCCGGTGGTGATCCTGGGCGCGGCGCTGGAAGGGGCGGGCATCTATTCGGTCTTCTGCGACGACCGGGGAGCCACCGAGGACGCGGTGACCCGGCTGCTGGCCCAGGGGAGGCGGCGGGTGCTGTATCTGTACCATTCCGCGTCCTACAGCGGCCTGAAAAAGCTGCAGGGTTATCGCGACGCGCTGGCCCAGGCCGGCGTGCCGGAGGACCCGGCGTTGATTCGCCTTATGGCGGGAGAGCGCGCCAATCCTGCGGAGGTGCGGGATGCGTTGATGCGCTTGCACAGGGAAGGGCTGCGCTTCGACGCGGTGATGACCAGCGACGACAAGCTGGCGCAGGGCGCGTTGAAGTACGCGCTGAAGGCGGGCGTGTCCGTGCCGGGGGAATTGGCCATTGTGGGTTTCAACGATTCCAACCTTGCATGCTGCTGTGAACCGGAGCTGAGCAGCGTGGACAACAAACTTCGCAGCCAGTGCCTGCAATGTGCCGAGAGCCTTGCGGCGGTGCTGGCGGGCAAGGATGTTCCCAAGCGCACGGTATTCTCCGGCGAATTGATCCGGCGGGGAACAACGCCCTGAATCCGGAGGAAACTGGTACCCCCGCGGTACGGTTACGGCCGTGCCTGCGCAATATACAATGATGCAACCTTGAAGGAGGAGTTTCCAATGAAAGCGTTCATGGACAAGGATTTCCTGCTGAACACGCCCACCGCTCAGGCGCTCTACCACGATTACGCGGAGCAGATGCCGGTCATGGACTACCACTGCCACATCAACCCCAAGGAAATCTGGGAAGACCGGCAGTTTGAGAATATCACCCAGGTCTGGCTGGGCGGCGACCATTACAAGTGGCGCTTGATGCGGGCAGCGGGCGTGGAAGAAAAGTACATTACCGGAAGCGCCAGCGATCGTGAGAAGTTCCAAAAGTGGGCGGAAACCCTGGCTACCGCCGTGGGCAATCCCTTGTACCATTGGAGCCATCTGGAGCTGAAACGTTTCTTCGGCTATGAAGGCATCCTGAACGGCGATACTGCCGAGGAAGTGTGGCAGCTGTGCAACCGGAAGCTCCAGGAAAAGGACATGAGCGTGCGGAACCTGATTCTCCGCAGCCGTGTCACGCTGATCTGCACTACGGACGACCCGGTGGATACCTTGGAATACCATCAAAAACTGGCGGCTGACGCATCCTTCCCGGTGACGGTTCTGCCGGCCTGGCGTCCCGACAAGGCCATGAACATTGAGGCGCCCGGCTGGATGGACTATGTTGCCCAGCTGGCCAAGGTTTCCGGAAAGGAGATCGCGTCCTTTGCCGGGATGAAGGAAGCCCTCCGGGTTCGGATGGCGTATTTCCATGAAAACGGTTGCCGCCTCTCCGACCATGCCCTGGAGTATGTGATGTATGTGCCTGCCGGTGAGGAAACCATTGAGGCCATTTTTGCCAAGCGCCTGGCCGGGGAACAGGTTTCCCGGGAAGAAGAACTAACCTTCAAGACGGCGTTCATGGGCTTCGTGGGCCGCGAGTACAAAAAGCTGGATTGGGCCATGCAGCTGCATTACGGCTGCAAGCGGAACAATAACGGGCAGATGTTCCGCCTTCTGGGGCCGGATACCGGTTACGACTGCATCAACAATTACGCGCCTTCCGCGCAGCTTGCGGACTTCCTGGGCGCCTTTGCCGACAGTGGCGAACTGCCCCGGACCATTGTCTATTCCTTGAATCCTGCGGATGATGCGGTGATTGATTCCGTCATTGGCTGCTTCCAGAACAGCGACGCGGTGGGCAAGGTGCAGCATGGTTCCGCCTGGTGGTTCAACGACCACATCATGGGCATGCGCCAGCAAATAACTACGCTGGCCAGCCAGGGCCGTCTGGCGGGTTTTGTGGGCATGTTGACGGACAGCCGCTCTTTCCTGAGCTATCCCCGTCATGAATACTTCCGCCGGATCCTTTGCGATTACCTGGGCGATCAGGTGGAGGCCGGCTTGTTCCCGGATGACCGCGCCACGCTGGGACGCATTGCCCAGGACATCAGCTATAACAACGCGGACCGCTATTTCGCTTTCCCGCGGAAATAAACGATTTTCCCCTGGGGGTTGCGGAAGATTCCCAGGGTCTAGCCGGAGGGGCCGTTGCCCCTCCGGCTCAAACTGCCAAAACAAGCATGTTTTTTTTCACACCAGCATAATAAAGGTGAAGCTATCGACTCCCTAACTTGCAAAAAATTCATCAAGTCCCTAACTTGCAGAAATTTCAACAAGTATGGGGCCGAAGGGGTCCAGGGGGCGATCGGAAAGCCCCCTGGTCGCGCCCGCAGGCGCGAAATCCTCTGCGTTTCCAGAAATGCTATGCTAATTGATACAAAATACTTTGTCGACAGTTTGAGCCGGAGGGGCCATAGCCCTTCCGGCTCAAACTGCTGAAAAAAGCATATTTTCCGGTGGACACATGAAAAAATGAAATTTCAGTCTCCCTAACTTGCGAAAGTTTCATCAAGTATGGGGCCCGAAGGTTTCCAAAGGGCGACCGGAAAGCCCCCTGGTCGCGCCCGCAGGCGCGAAATCCTCTGCGTTTCCAAGAATGCTATGCTAATGATATAAAATACTTTGTCGACAGTTTGAGCCGGAGGGGCCATGGCCCTTCCGGCTCAGTCTGTCGAAAAACCCCAGGGAGGTGCCGGAGGGGCTGCAGCCCCTCCGACTTCCATTCGTATCCGCCGGCTTTGCCGGCGGGGCGGATCATTGATTTTGCTTGCAAAATCAATTCCTTTCAACTTCGGGCGACCTCTGGTTGACCGAAGTTGCCTCCTCGAAAAAGTGGCGGAAGCCACTTTTTCGACACACTAGCCGGAGGGGCCATAGCTCCTCCGGCTTTAATTCATGCCGAGGGCATCACAGATGCGTTCGCCTGCAAGGCCGGTTCCTGACAACTTTTTTGACACTCCGGCGCTGCATACGCGACAAATTTAATACTTCAACCTAATTTGAAGCCGGAAAACCGAAGTATCTTCAGAAAAAATTTTGAGAAAAACATTCCTTGGCAGGAAAATGAAAAAACGAACCGAAGTCTATAGAGTAGTTTGCATTAAAAATTCCCGTCTATGCAACTGCGGGATGCGGAGGGTCTATGCGAAAGGGAGACGAAAAGCGCCAGGCCATTTTGGATGTGGCGGAAAAGCTGTTTTACACCAAAGGTTATGAAGCCACCAGCGTGCAGGACATCCTGGATGTGCTGGCCACCAGCAAAGGCAGTTTTTATCACCATTTTGAAAGCAAGGAGCAGGTGCTGGCGACGCTGTGCGCGCAACGGGCGGCTCGTGCGGTGGGCCAGGCGCAGGAAGCGCTGGTGCAGGTGGAAGCGCCGCTGGACAGGCTGCGCACGGTATTCTTTTATGCCATGCCGCTGCGCAAGGGCGAAGAGAAATTCCTGTCGTTGCTGCTTCCGCTGCTGGATAAACCCGAGGGCCTGTCCGTCCGCGTGCGGTATCAGGACGCGCTGCGGGAAGGCTTCCAGGAGCTGATGGGGGAAGCGCTGAGCCAGTGCCGGGCGGCGGGCGACATTTTCTCCCTGGATAATCCGTACTTGGCGGGGATGACGCTGGATCTGATGAACCAGTGCTGGATGAGCGTGGCCCGGGAACTCCTGCGGGCGTTGGCGGAAGGGCGTCCGCTGGAGCCTGCTGCGCTGGTGGACGTTATGGAGCTGTACCGCTTCGCCATGGAACGTATACTGGATGCGCCCTACGGCTCCATCGAGCTGATTCGCGTGCCGGAAATGCTGGACATCCTCCGCCCGGTGCTGGTGCAGCTGAAGCTGCCCATGACGCTGTGACACGGTTGAGGCCGCTGTTCCTGTGGGAAAGCCTCCCCGGGCTTTCACTGGTGCGGCGCAGGGTACGGTTGAAATTGTGCGAAAAGTGATGGACAACGGCTTTTCAGCGTGAAAGAAACGTGCTATAATGAGTTGAAAACAAATCGAAGGGGGTTTTTCCCATGGCGATTGTAACGACCAAGGAAATGTTCAAAAAGGCTTACGAAGGCGGTTACGCCATCGGCGCGTTCAACGTGAACAACATGGAGATTATCCAGGGGATCACCGAAGGCGCGAAGATGGAGAACGCCCCTGTGATTCTGCAGGTTTCTGCCGGCGCCCGGAAGTACGCCAAGCATGTGTATCTGATGAAGATGATCGAAGCGGCTGTGGCCGACACCGATCTTCCCATTGCCGTACACCTGGACCACGGCCCGGACTTTGAGACCTGCAAGAGCTGCATTGACGGCGGTTTCTCCTCCGTCATGATTGATGGCAGCCACTTCTCTTTTGAGGAGAATATCGCCGTAACCAAGAAGGTTGTGGAGTATGCCCATGACCATGGCGTGGTGGTGGAAGCTGAGCTGGGCCGCCTGGCCGGCGTGGAAGACGATGTGAAGGTCTCCGCCGAGGATAGCAGCTATACCCAGCCCGACGAAGTGGAAGAATTCGTAACCCGCACCGGTTGCGATTCCCTGGCCATCGCCATCGGCACCAGCCACGGCGCCTACAAGTTCAAGGGCGAACCAAAGCTGCGTTTCGACATCCTGGAAGAAGTTGGCCGCCGCCTGCCCGGGTTCCCCATTGTGCTGCACGGCGCTTCCTCCGTCATCCCCGAGTATGTGGAGATGATCAATCAGTATGGCGGACAGATGCCCGGCGCGCAGGGCGTGCCTGAGGACATGCTGCGCAAGGCCGCTTCCATGGCGGTGTGCAAGATCAACATCGACTCCGACCTGCGTCTGGCTTTCACCGGCCTGGTGCGCAAGCACTTCGCGGAGCATCCCGATCACTTCGATCCCCGTCAGTACCTGACGGATGCCCGCAACGGTATCCGCGACATGGTGCGTCATAAGATCGTGGATGTGCTGGGCTGCAACGGCAAAGCCTGAAAAACATAAGCCAAGAACCATTTCCTCCCGGCTGGACGGCCCGTCAAGGGCATTCCGGCCGGGAGGCTTTTTTGGGTCATTGACAAGGGCGTCCTGTTTGCCGTGCTGCCATCCGCCCAGGCGCTTGACGGCTGGAGGTGCGGACAAACAGGAGCGGAGGTACATGCGCATATGCACGCCGGCATACCGCGGCAGGCGGACCTCCTTCAAATGCGCTTCGGACGGCGTAAACGGCGCGTGACGCCTGGACAAAAAGGCCCCGCTTTCGCTTGTGCGAAAGCGGGGCCCTTCAGATCGTTGACAAAGGTTTTTGCTTCATTTGTTTGCAAGTTGAGCATAGCATGCTTGCAAACACAGGGGATTTCGCGCCTGCGGGCGCGACCAGGGGGCTTTCCCATCGCCTCCTGGACTCCTTCGGTCCCCATACTTGTGAAACTTCTGCAAGTGAGGGGATCGAAAATTCATTTTCGCAGCGTTCCTATGAAAGACACCGCTTTTTTTCAGCAGTCTGAAGGGTCCTGTTTTCGCTTGCGCGAAAACGGGGCCCTTGGCGTTCCGGAGGAAACGGCTTATGCCTGCTCCAGACGCTGGATTTCCTTTTCCACCATTTCCTTGCTGGCGTAGTTCATGGGGGAGAAGCGTCCGTCCAGGGCGGTGCGGAGCTTTTCCAGGGCCGCGGCGGTGTCTCCCGCTTCCAGGTCATAGCGGGAGAGAAACCACAGGGTGTCAATTTGTCCGGGCTTGATTTTATGGGCGGCATCGAAGTATTCCTTGGCCTTGGCTTTGTCGCCCACCAGACGGTAATAGGTTTGCCCCATGTTGTCCAGGCAGATGGGGTCCTCGTCGTCGTATTCCAGCGCTTCCTGATTGTAGGCCAGCGCCTTTTCCGTCATGCCCGCTTCCACATACAGGCAGCCCAGGGTGCCGTAGATCAGGCCCGTAGGCTGACGCAGATGTTGCTTTTCCAGCAGGTCGATGCCGCGCTGGATATCCCCGAGCTTGAAGCAGCACACGGCATAGTTCATGAAAAGCTGGCTTTTCTGTTCTGCGGTAATGCCGGGCGCTTTTTGCGCTTTTACCAGCAGTTCTTTGGCGGCGTCAAATTCGTAGGCGCGGATGAGCAGCACCGAATAGGCCAGCAGCAGCCGCGGCTCGTTCATGCCGGCGGCATAGGCCTCCGCGTACACTTTCCGCGCCTCGTCATAGTTGCCCTTGCTTTGCAGCCGGGCGGCCTTTTGTCCTTTGAGATTTGCCATAAAGGAGCCCATGTCAACATCTCCCGTCTTCCCTTGAGTTGAAAAGCGCAGCCTGCTTTTCACGCTTGCGCTTCAGCCGCGCATAACGATATTGTAGCGCATTTTTTGCTTCTTGTACAGTCTGGGGTGGCCGTAAGGCCGGCTCGGCGATTTTGCATAAGGCCTGCCGGGTGATTTCCAGGGCGGCGTCAATATCGCGCGCTTGATGCTCGTAGTACTTGGCCAGCTCCACATAGGGTTCCATCCAGCCTTCCCCCAGGCGGATCATCTCCTGCCAGACGGCGCAGGCCGCCGTGCTCTCGCCGGTGCGGCGGTAGCTATGGGCCAGGCGCTGGTGGCTTCTGGCCTGCGTGAGTCCGCGGGCGGCCAGGCGGTAACAGCGGCGCGCCTGTTCCGTGTGCCGGTTCCTTTCCAGCGCAACGCCCATGGAAAAAACGTCCTGCTCATAGCGCTGCCGCTCGGGGGCGGCATACATGGCCGCCATATGCGTCAGCAGGCGGCAAAGGGAGAAAATGTCCTGCCGGTTATGGTCCAGCACCTGGAGCAATTGGCTGAAGTCTCCGTTTTTCAGGTAGGCGAAATAACGCTCCGGCACCTGACTGCCAGGTATGTCGTCCGTCCGCGCTTCTCCGAAGATGATTTCCTCCAGATATCCCAAATTGCAACGCCCCAGGCGCATCTTCCATACCCTGCGGGCCAAGTGCAACAGGTCGATGTGCGGCTTGTCCAGGCAGGCGGCATTCATGCGGTTCATCCGCAGGCGGGTTTGCAGCAGCGGCAGGTCAAAGCTCTTGCCGTTGAAGGTACACAAAGCGTCAAACTGGGTCAGCAGTCCTGCCAGGTTTTCCAGCAGGTAACGCTCCTCGGGATAATCCCGCATCAGGTATTGATGCACCAGGAAGCCCTCCGGGGTGAGGTATCCCACGCCTACCAGAAACGCTACCGTACCTGCGCCGCCGCTCAGGCCCGTAGTTTCCGTGTCCAGGTAGAGAATTTTGTCCGGCGCAAGCTGCGCGGGTAATTCGCCGGGTTCCATCAGCCGGACCATTTCCATAGGCAGATCCCACGCATCGGGAACCGAGTCCAGCGGTAGTACCCGGCTGTCATGCCAGCAGTCGTGAAATACGGTCTCCGCCTTGACGGGCACGGCAGGCTTGCGGGGAGCGTCCACGGACCGAAGCTTATCCCGTAGGCTCAGGGGCATGCGATCATCTCCTTCAGCAGCGCCTTGGCGGTGGCTTTCCCATCCGTGCCGATCTCGCCCACCGGACCGGCGCAGGAAGGACAGCCCTGGGGGCAGGGACAATCCATCACGATCTGCAGCGCCTTTTCCAGCAGCAGGTTCTGCATGCTGTAAGCCTTGGCGGCCAAACCTACGCCGCCGGGGCAGTTATCGTAGAGGATGATGGTGGGCCGGTCGGTGAAGGGACACTTGACCTGATAGACCACCGCCACGTCCTGGGGCGCGCACATAAGGTACAGCGGAGCCACAATCCGCAGCAGGTTCGCCACGGCCATCATGCCGTTTTTCAGGGTATCGCTCTCGAAACGGCTGCAAAGGCTGTCGGGAAGGGTCCACCACATGGCGGTGGTGTGCATGTCCGTTTCCGGCAGCCGCACATGGCCGAACCCCAGGGTTTCATGGGTATCAAAGCGGATTTTTTTGAACATGGTCACCAGGGTGGTGACCTTCACCTCTCCCAGGGCGCGCTCCGCACCCTGCCCCAGCGGCTGGGTATCCTCCACGTCCAGCAGGCTCAGGCTGATGTTCAGGTTGGCGTCGGTGTAATAGCCCACGTCCACCTGGCGGATAAAGGCCTTGCAGGCGTCGAAATCCAGCTTCTCCACCTGGTATTGCTGGGCTTCATGGAGATAAATGGCGTTCTCGTGCAGCAGCATGGGGACGGTGTAGCGGTCCATTTCGCCGATGACCCGGTGATGGGCCGGATCGGTAATATCAATGATAACGAAATTCTCGCTGGCAGCGGATCGCAGGGAAATCTCCGATGCGGGGAAATCTTCCGCCATCCAATGGTAACGCCCGTCCACATGGCGGAGTATGTTTTCTTCTTCCAGATAGGAGAGCAGCTCCGGCGTGGCGGCGGTATTGCCGAAGGTATCCCCATCCTCAAAGGGAAGCTCATAGGCGGAGCATTTGAAGTGGCTCAGGAGGATGTACAGATTATCCGGATTGAGCAGGGCGTTTTCAGGGCTTTGACGCAGAAAATAGTCCGGATGATTGACGATGTATTGATCAATAGCCGCCGAGGAAGCGATGAAAAAGACGATGCTGGTGCCCTTCCGGCGGCCTGCGCGGCCGGCCTGCTGCCAGGCGCTGGCAATGGTGCCCGGATAGCCGCAGAGTACGCAGGCGTCCAGCGCGCCGATGTCGATGCCCAGCTCCAGGGCGTTGGTGGACACCACCGCGTCAATGGCTCCGGCCCGCAGCCCGCGCTCGATTTCCCGGCGTTGGGTGGGTAGATAGCCGCCGCGGTACCCGCGTACCCGTCCGGCGTTTCCCAGGGGATCGCGTACCAAATCCTTCAAATATTTGGTCAGCACTTCCACCGTCAGACGGCTGCGGGCAAAGGTGATGGTCTGGATGCCGCACTTGAGCAGCATGCTGGCGATGGCGCGGGTTTCCGGTATAACGCCCTTGCGGATGCCCAACTGCCGGTTGATGACCGGCGGGTTGTAAAAAACGAAATGCCGCTTGCCCATGGGCGCGCCATTGTCGTCAACGAGCGTTACCGGACGGCCGATGAGCGTCTGCGCCAGCTCGCCGGGGTTGGCGATGGTGGCGCTGCACAGAATAAACTGCGGATGGCTGCCATAGAACTCGCACAGGCGCATGAGCCGCCGGAGCACATTGGCCAGGTTGGAACCGAAAACGCCCCGGTAGGTGTGAATTTCGTCGATAATGATGTAACGAAGGTTTTCAAAGAGCTTGACCCACTTGGTGTGGTGGGGAAGAATGCCGCTGTGGAGCATATCCGGGTTGGTAACCACGATATGCCCCGCCTGGCGCACGGCCCGCCGGGCAGCGCCGGGCGTATCCCCGTCGTAGGTATAGGTCTTGATGTCCACGCCCATGGCCTCAATAAGCTCGTACAGCTCGCTGACCTGGTCTGCGGAGAGCGCCTTGGTGGGGAAGAGGTACAGCGCCCGGGCGTCGGGGTTGCCCAGAATGCTGCTGAGAACCGGCAGGTTGTAGCACATGGTCTTACCCGAGGCTGTGGGAGTAACCACCACCACATCTTCACCGCGCAGGGTGGCGGCAATGCTTTGCGCCTGATGGATGTACAGCCGGATGACGCCCCGCTGTCGAAGCACGGGCAGCAGCCGGGCGTCCAGCTCCGGTGGGAAATCCCCGTAACGCGCTTCACGGGCAGGAAGTTCCTCCCAGCGCACCACGTTTTCCATAAAGCGCTGGTCCCGCCGCAGGGATTCGGCCAGCTGATCCACGTTCATTTGCCATGCACCTCCAGGGAACAGGGGACCTTGCGGCCCGTTTGGTGATATGCTATATTATAGTTACAAATTTCTGCAATGGCAAGGCGAACACGCGAAAAAGCGCGGGGAGGATTTGGCATGATTCGACAAAGAAAAATGCGATTTCCTGCGTTCCGTGGGCATCGTGAACAAAGGGCTTGTAGAAACCTTGTGCGTTTCACCAATTTCTTTTTTGGGAGAAAATCAGTATAATAATTGCAGTAGAGGGCGGCAGGCCGAATCGGTCGGCGACTGTGGAGCCTTCCATTCAGAGGAGGAAAAAACGTATGGCAAGCGTATCCCTGAACCACATCTATAAGGTGTATGCCGGTGGCGTCACCGCCGTAAGCGATTTCTGCCTGGACATCGAAGACAAGGAATTCATCGTGCTGGTTGGACCTTCCGGCTGCGGTAAGTCCACCACCCTGCGCATGGTTGCCGGCCTGGAAGAAATTTCCGACGGCGAGCTGTACATCGGCGATAAGCTGGTCAACGACGTCGCGCCCAAGGATCGCGATATCGCCATGGTGTTCCAGAACTACGCCCTGTACCCCCACATGACCGTGTATGACAACATGGCCTTCGGCCTGAAGCTGCGCAAGACCCCCAAGGATGAGATCAAGCGCCGCGTGGAAGAAGCCGCGAAGATCCTGGACATCGCTCACCTGCTGAACCGCAAGCCCAAGGCTCTGTCCGGTGGTCAGCGCCA
This sequence comes from uncultured Oscillospiraceae bacterium, assembly GCA_964540735.1. GTDB lineage: Bacteria > Bacillota > Clostridia > Christensenellales > Aristaeellaceae > Egerieenecus. The sequence continues at coordinate 37,954 of CAZINY010000008.1, read as the reverse complement.
GCGTGTTGCTCTGGGCCGTGCTATCGTCCGTGAGCCCAAGGTGTTCCTCTTCGACGAGCCTCTGTCCAACCTGGACGCCAAGCTGCGCGTGGCCATGCGTACTGAAATCATCAAGCTGCATCAGCGCCTGCAGACCACCTTCATCTACGTGACCCACGACCAGACCGAGGCCATGACCATGGCCAGCCGTATTGTGGTTATGAAGGATGGTTTCGTGCAGCAGGTGGATACGCCCCAGAACCTGTACGACTATCCCACCAACCAGTTCGTGGCCGGCTTCATCGGCAGCCCCCAGATGAACTTCTTCAACGTCAAGCTGAGCAAGGAAGGCCAGGACGTGGTGGCGACCTTCGGCGACAACAAGATCGTTGTGCCCAATTCGAAGGTTTCCAAGTTCATCGACGAGAGCTACATCGGCAAGGAAGTTGTCATGGGCATCCGTCCTGAGAACATCCACGACGAGCCCGTGGTGCTGCAGACCTACGCCAACGCCACCATCGACGTGAACGTCGAAGTGACCGAGCTGATGGGCTCTGAGACCTACCTGTACCTGAAGACCACCGGCAAGGATGACAACATCATCGCCCGCGTGGATCCTCGCACCTCCAGCCGCGCCGGCAGCACCATCAAGATTGCTTTCGACGTGAACCACCTGCACTTCTTCGACAAGGAGACCGAGAAGACCATCCTGAACCGGTAAGTCTTTTACGGCTCTTGCCCACGGGGCGAAGACTTTGCGGGGCGAAGGCCTTGCAGGGCGAAGGTTTTGCGGGGTGAAGGCCTTGCAGGGCGAAGCCCTTGCGGCGTGAGTGCCTTGTAGGGCGGGTTTTACAACAACAAACAGCAGGGTATCCGGTATTCAAGCCGGATACCCTGTTTTGTTGCCGTGCGTTTTCCTGGGGATGCCTTTGTTTCCCGCGCGCAGCACGCAGCCGGGCAAAGTTAGGCGGCTAGCGGGCTGCTGAAAGCGTGGCGGGCGCGCGATGGAAGCGGCGGCCGCAGCTTTTTTGAGGAGGCAACGTTGGTCCAGCAGAGGCCGCCGCAGAGCGCTGGCAAAGTATTTTTCTTTTTGCAAGGTAAGCATTTTCATTTTTGTAAGCGCAGGGGATTTCGCGCTTGCGGAAGTTAAAGAAAAATCACCTTTTCCTTCTTGCGGAACTCCAGGGGCGTCATGCCATAGTACGCTTTGAAGGCTTTGTAAAAGTAACTGATGTCCGTGTAGCCTACGTCGTACATGATCTGGGAAATGGGCAGGCGGGTATCCCGCAGCATTCTGCCGGCCTGTTTCATACGGTAGTTTCGCAACAGACAGGTCAGGGAGTAGCCGGTTTCACGCTTTACATAGCGGCTCATGTAGCCTTCGCTGAGTCGGAAATGTTCGGCCAGGGAGGCAAGGGACACGCTGCTGTAGTGATCGTGGATGTACTGCATCACCTTGGGCAGGGAGCTTTTCTGCTCCTGGGTACCCCAGATGGAGGAAACGACGCCGCGATGGAAGTAAAGCGCGTGGCTGAGAAACGCCATGACCAGGCTGACCAGGTAGAAATTGCCGCCCATGCGCGGCGAAAAGAATTCATCCAGCATCTTGCAAATGATGGCGTCCAGCTGGCCGTCCGTGTCCATCTGGAACCAGATCAGGTTGCTTTCATCCTGGCCATAGAGCACCTTCCAGAAGAAAGGCGAAAGCTCGTTGGACTCCAGGAGCAGGGAAGAGAAAGCCTGCTCGAAGGTGGTCACGCGCAGAAAGACATTGATGACGATGTCGTCGTCGTGGTAGGAAAAAACGGACTGCTTGATGTTGGGCGGGGAGATGATGAAGCTCCCTTTGCGCAGGATCATGTGATTCTCCCGGCCGAAATTGATCAGAATTTCGCCGTTGAGCACATACATGATTTTGATGAAGTTCAAATGGTGCCAGAACGGCGGGCAATACCGCGCGTTGATGACCACGCAGGCATCCCTGCCGGCGCCTTCAAAGAAATTTTGTTCCAGGAGGATGTGGTTCATCAGGGTGGGGGATTCGTCCGGAAGCGCGGCGTCCGGCGCGTAACGCCGGTACAGGGCGCAAAACCCTTCCCAGTCCGCAAACAGTTCTCCCCGCTGGTCGTAGAAGTAAAGCTCCGGATGCGACAGGTAAAGTCTGCGGTAAACCTCCTCGGCTCCGCCAAGGGACAGCATGCGCGCTTTCCGTTCTTCCAGCTGCATACGAACCGCTCCTTACGCCTCGCGCCCATCCAAACGTTTGATCTGTATGGCCATGAAGGGTTTGGCGGGAAGCGTGATCCGGAACTTCCCGCTAAAAATGCCTGCCAGGGTGTCGGTCATTTCCCAGGTATCCAGGACATGGACCTCATAGCGGCTGTTTTCGTCCAGGGAGAAGTCGCGGAAGGACGGTCGCATGAAGCTGTAATAGTGCAGGTAGTAGTCGCCGCGATATTGTCCTTCCTCGGGAATCCCGCATACTTCATCCCATGCGGCGCGGTAAGGCCGCAGGCCGGTTCCCGGCGTTTGCCGGAGGACGTCGTAGAGGAAACGGAAACGGCGCGGGCTTTCGCCGTACAGCTTGCCGCCATGGGACCACCACAGGATGCCGTCGTGATGCAGGAAGGTCTCTCCGTGCCCGGGATAGCCGCCGCGCACCGCCGCTTCCCAAAAGCGGCGCAGCAGTTCTTCGCCGCTAATGTTGCCCCAGCCGTGCTGAATATCGCCTTCGTAGCAGATTTCGTCCAGCTCCACCGGCTTGCGGTAGCTTTCCCGCCAGGTCTGCACCAGTTCGGCGGATTTGTACAGATCCTGCCGCTGGATGCTGCAATGGGTGACCCAGGGACGGCTGTAATCGTAAAAATGGGCGCAGTTGTGAATGGAGCGCAGGTGCCGGTAGGGGTCGGTGGCGCAAATGGTTTCTGCGATGGCTTCCCAGTCCGCAAGCGACTTGGCGGGCATCAGGTCGTATTCGTTGGCCAGGGACCACCAGACATTGTTGTAGGCGGCGTAACGGGCGGTCATGTAACGGACGTAGCGCAGGTCCTCCTCGCGGGTCATGCAGGAAAAGCCCCAGCGGTCGTAGGGATGGAAAAGAATGATATCCGCCTGAATCCCCAGCGCCAGCAGCTGTTCCACGCACCAATCCAGGTGGCGGAAATGCGCCGGGCAGAAGCGGGTGAAATCCCAGTGGTTGCCTTCGGTCTTGCCGGTATAGCGCTGGAAGTTGTCGGAGGTGAGGACGGAGGAATCCATGGGCGTGCCTTCAAAGGGGTAGGAGCGGGGCTCCCGCAGGTTGTAGTCATAGTGCTTGGGGAAAACGCAGAAGCGGATTTTATTAAAGGCGCTATCGCGCAAGGTTTCCAGGGTTTGGGCGATGGTAGCGTCGTCCTGCCAGGGCCAGGCGTAGCAGGTGGTGCCAATGGAATAATAGGGCGAGCCGTCCTCGTAGGCAAAGTGCCAGGTGTGCGCCACGCGCACCATGCCATGATTGCCCGGGCATGCGGGGGCGACCTCAAACGCGCCTTCCAGCGGGTCCGTGAAGCTGGAGGTGACCGTGAAGCAGTACGTTCCCGTAAAGGAAGGCATAAAACGCACCAGGTAGGCCCCGTCGCCGTCATAAAAACCTTCGACGCTTACCTGCTCGTTCGCGCAGCGAAATTCGGCGCGGACAAATTGTTCCAGAAAAGGGTTGCCTTGGGACGGACCTTGCAGGCGCAGCTCCGTCATCTTCCAGCGTTCCGTCCGCGCGGGGTAATGAATCCGATCTTTTGCGTCCATACGAGTTCTCCTTTGCCGTTGTTATTCTTTTACGCTCCCCAGGGTGATGCCGGTGATGAAGTACTTTTGCAGGAAAGGATACACAGCCAGAATCGGCAGCGTGCCGATAACCATTTGCGCGGCTTTGATACCTTCCGGGCTCATTTTGGCCAGGCGCTGCTGTTCCTCCATGGTCAATTTGCCAAAGTCATAGTTGAACACCACCGTGCGCAAATAGGTTTGCAGGGGCGCGTTGTTGGACTTCATATAGATCATGCCGTCGAACCAGCTGTTCCAGTTGCCCACCAGGGTAAACAGCGTAACCGTGGCCAGCACGGGCAGGGAAATGGGCGCGTAAATCTGAAACAGCGCGCGCCATTGGCCCGCGCCGTCCATGCGGGCGGCGTCGTCCAGGGACGCCGAGATATTCCGGAAAAAACTAAGGATCAATAACATATTAAACACATTGAAGGCTCCTGGCAAGACCAGGGAAAAAATATTGTTCAGCAAGCCCAGCTGCACGATCAGCAGATATTGGGGAATCATGCCGCCGTTGAAGAGCATGGTGATGAAAAAATACCACACATACAGGCTGCGGGATTTGAAACGGCTCTTGTCCTTGGAAAGGGGATAAGCCGCCGTGACCATGAGGAACAGGCTGATGGGCAGGCTGAGCAGCACGCGCTGCACAGTGACCCACATGGAATGCCAGAAAGGCGCGCGCTCCATGACGTAACGGTAGGATTCAATGGCGAAATCTTTGGGCCAGAGATAAACCTGATTGCCGATAACGGCCTGATTGGAGCTGAAGGAAACGCAGACTTCATACCAGAAGGGCAGCAGGCACATCAGCCCCAGCACGATCAGCGCCAGGGTAATCAGCGCGTTGGCGGCCAGGGAACCCGGGGTGGCGGCGCGGTGGGAGCGCGGGCGGTTTGCGCGATGCATAGGCGTACCTCCGTTCAGAAAATGCGGTAGTCGTACTTTTTCCAGGCGATGTAATACGCTCCGGAAATCAACACCAGGGAGATAACGGATTTGAACAGCCCCACCGCCGTGGACGGGCCGAACTTTGCCTGTGTAAGACCGATGCGGTACACCAGGGTGTCGATCACGTCGCCCGATTCGTATACCTGCACGGAATACAGGTTGTAAATCTGGTCGAAACCGGCGTTGAGAACGTTGCCCAGGCTGAGAATCACCATAAGCTCTGGTAAATCTCGTTGATTTCCTGGGTGACCGCGGTGCCGCCCAGCTCGTACCATTTTTCCACCATTTCCTCAAAGCCGCCGTCGATTTCGATTTCGCCGTTGATCATCTTGAGGTAATAGGTGTCGATGAGGTCCTGCATGGAGCTCCAGCGCTCCACCTGCGTAGGCGTGGGCGCGCCCTGATACAGGTTCCACAGCATGATGTCGGGATAGGTTTCGCTGACGAAGGTGAAGCAGGAATCCACCGGGCCGAACATGTACTTGTAGGCGGTCATGTCGTTCTGGATGTATTCCCAGTAGGTTTTGCCGGCGCCTTCCAGCAATTCCTCGTTCATAACGCCGGTTTCCGCGTCATAGGCGGCCATCATATTGGCGCAGGGGTCCAGGTCCACCGTGGCGGAAAGGGACCAGATGGGCGTAGCTTTCCAGAAAGAGCTGTCCTCGGGTACGGCGAAGTAATTGGCAAAATCGTTATTTTCACCGAAGAGTTTTTCCACGTAAGCGTTCAGCATGTGGATGACGGCCTCCGGATACTGGCATTCGGCGTTTACGCAGATGTAACAGTCAATGGTGTTGTTGGCGCGAACCTTGATATCCACACCCTCATATCCGGCAGGAATGCCCACGGGAATCCAGTCGGCGGTTTCATCCATGGTGCCGGCTTCCTCGTAGGCTTGCAGGGAGAAACCGTACCAGTGCGGGCCGAAGAAGATGCCGCAGCGGTTATTGGCCACATAGTTGCTCAGCGCGGAGTAGGTGTCTTCGGTGGACCACTCGGGGTTGATAAGGCCGCTCTCGTACATGTCGTTGAGCCATTTCAGGCCTTCTTTCATCTCCGGCTGGACCTCGGCAAAGCCCAGGGTGCCGTCTTCCAGCTCCAGCCATTGGTCCCGGTTCTTGTTGTTGCCGCCGCCAAAGGCCCAGAAAATGGCTTCGTATTCGTACATGTACGAATTGCTGAACATCAGTCCAACGTTGTCGGCATAGTTTTCCTTGAACGCCTTGGCCACGTTCTTTACGTCTTCCATGGTGGTGGGGATGCTCAGCCCTTGCTCGTTGAGCCAGTCGCGCCGCACCCACAGATGGTCGTACTCGTTGGTGGAGGGCATTTTCTGGGGAATGGCGTAGAGCTTGCCGTCCACCATGGAGGAGCCGTAAATCGCCGTGCCCTCGGATTCCACCAGTTTTCCCAGGGTTTCGTTGGCATTGGCCTGCCACAGCTCGGTAAGGTCCATGATGACGCCCGCTTCGGCCATCTGATTGAGCATGCTCAGGTCGGTAATCAGGAACACGTCCGGCAGCTCGCCCGAGGCCATGGCCAGAAGCAACTGCTGGTTGTAATCGGTGCCGCTGGCATTGTCCAGGCCATAGACCGCGTTTACGTTCACGGCGTCACGGTAGAGCTGGATCCAGCGGTTGTCGGTGACGGGTTCGCCGTTTTCGGCCATTTTGACGTAAGCGGTGGAATTGAAATCAATGGCCCGGCCAAAGGTCAGCGTGATGGGCTCGTCATACTTCTTGATTTCTCCGGCCTTGTACTGGTAATCCGTGATGCCCTCCCGGTACAGTTCCACGCCGCTTTTGTACGTGGTTTCGCCGGATGCGCAGGGTAGCGCGGCGCATACCAGCAGGATCATGGCGCACAGGGTTGCACATAGACGCTTTTTCATAGCAATCCTCCTCTGCTTTTGTGGCTTTATGCCACTTGTTGACTTTATGATATGTGAGGGAAAGCGCGGGAACAATGGCTGAAAATTGGTTTTATTTGACTTGCCCCGAAGGCGGCGGGCAAACAAAAAAAGAAGCGGCCGCGTACAGGCGGCATCGCTTCTATGGGCGGGGGCCCCGGGCCGGTTTATCCCTTCATTTCGCTGGGCGTCATGCCATAGCGTTTTTTGAAGGCGCGCCGGAAGGTGGTGGGGTTGTTGTATCCCAGCTCGGCGGCCAGTTCCGTCAGGTTGCAATTGCCCTGCTTCAGCCGGCGGACGGCTTCATTGAGCCGGAGATTTTCCAGATAAACGGAAAAATTCTGGCCGGTCCTGTCCTTGAAAAGGTGTGAAAGGTAGCTCTCGGAGATGTTAAAGCGGTCGGAGAGCTTGGTGAGGCACAGGGACGGATCGGTGAAATTCTCCATAAGGTACCGTTCCACTTCGGGGATGGGGTCGGAAGGCGTGGCGGAGCTGCTGAAAAATTCGCACAGCAGCGTCGCGCAGTTTTCCAGCAAGGGGAAGGTGGCCTGTTCGGACAGGCGTTGGTCCAGCACCTCCAGACGGGCGCGCCCCGCTTCGTCCTGCGGCGCGGTGATCTGGAAACGGGCCTTGAGCAGGGTGTTTCTCAGGTCGGAGAGCAGAAAGTTCAGCAGCTTTACAGACAGGGAGCGTTCCTCCACGTTTTCCTGGCGGATCATGGCGAGCAGCTCCACCACTTGCTGCTTGTTGCCGGTGGTGATAAAGTGCTGCAGCTTGGCGGACAGCTCAATGGGGTAGTACCAGCTGTCCGCGTCCTTGCGGATCATTTCATAAGGGATGAAGATATGGTGCTTGGTGGTGTATCGCGCGGCTTGCCGCGCCTGTTCGTAGGATTCCCACAAAAGCTGCGGGGATTGCGTGCCTTTTCCCACGCCGGCATAGAGCCATAGGCCGTGCTCGGTGGAAAGGTCTTCGTGCAGGCGCACGACCCGGGACTGGAGGTCCATCAGCGGATCTTCCACCGCCGTGTCATAGGCCGCCAGCACTACAAAGCTGCGGGAGGGGGTTGTATAGAAATACAGCTGATGATTTCCCGAAAGAAATTGCGCGATATGCGTGGACAGCGTGTCGTATTCTTCCAGGGGATCGCCCAGCACGCTGTCCTGCCGGTTGGCGATGCAGTAAAGCACATAGTATTTCAGCGGAGGCTCCAGATTGAGGAACTTCATCATGTACGAAAATTCCTCATTGGAGCTTACGTGGCCGGAAAGCACCTTGCGCAGGTAGGAAGCGCAGAGCAGGGGCCGCTGTTCCTCCATTTCCCGCTGAAGCCGCGCACGGTCGCCCTCGGCCTGTACCAGCTGATCGCTGAGCTGACGGACGGGGCGCATATTTTGCCGCACCAGCAGGAGCACCAGCGCCAGCCCGCCCAGCAATCCCAGCGCGCAGATGGCCAGGAAGGGAAGGTCAAAATTGCCCAGGGCGGCGGTACACATGGCCGTGGGCAAGGCGGCGTAATACACCCAGCCGTTGCGGTCTTCCCGGCGGAACAGCCGCATATCCTCATAGACGGCGGAACCGGACGCGTCGTATGCCGCGCCGGTCATGGCCTGGAGCAGCGCCTCGTCCTCCTGGCTCAGGGCCGCGTCCTCCGACGGGAGGAAGGCGATCACCCGGTCGTCCGCCAGGAGCAGCTGGCGCCGGCCGCTTTTGTCCTGGATCAGCACCCGGGAGCCGGGATTGTCGTCCATTTCAAACAGGGTGCGCAGCGCGGACGTATTCAGCTCAAACCAGACCACCGCCGGGACCTTTCGGGAGGAAAGGCTGTTGATGTCCAACGCGAAGCAGACGATGGAAGAGCCGCCGCCAAAGTCCGTTACGCTGAAGAACCGGCCGGGGGTTTCCGCGCTTTCCAGGGCCGCCAGCCAATCCTGATATTTTTCCTTTTTATAATAGCGGTAGCTGGCGTAATACTGTTCCACGGGGGTAAACTGGCTGGCGGAGATCACATAGCCCGACGCGGGCAGGTAGATGGGGCTTTCCAGCACGGGCAGGTTCATCAGGCTGAACAGCTTGGACGATAGATCCTGCATGATCTCATAGGCGGTGTAAACGTAATTTTTCTCGCTCAGGCCGGTCATATTGGAAAAACGGATAAAGGTGGAGTCCGTCAGCAGGTGCCTGGCATAGCCGTTCATCAGGGAAAAATGATTGCCCATGGACGCCGCGTTGGCTTCCAGCTGCGTGGCCTCCTGCTGCCAGAAGTTTTCCCGGGCGTTTTGGGCGGAGGTGCCGTAAAGCGCCACGCCAAGAATCAGGCAAACCAAAAGAAAGCCGCAATAGCTCAGGGCGAAACGGGACGCCAAAGAGGAGCGGCGTTTCTTTCGGGAAGCGGGGGTACGCGGCATACGGATCACGCTCGTTTCACATGAAAATTTATCCAGACCTTTTTTTCTTTGCATTGCTTCGTTGTATTTATTGTACCAGAAACGGCCGATTTTTCAAGGCCGGAGACAGGGAACGAACAATTTTTGACTGTTTGCGAACCCTGCCGGCGCAAGAAAAGTCCCTCCCGCGCAAGATGTGTTTCTTGCGGACGGGACGCCGGCTGTGCTAGAGTGAAGCCAACGAAGGGATGCAGAGACGCGAATGGCATCCCGAAAAAGAAAGGACGGAACCCCATGAAGAAATTGTTGGCCATCGTGCTGACGCTGGCTCTGTGCATGGGCCTGATGGTCCTGCCCGCCGGCGCCGAGGAAGTTGCCAAGCCCGACAAGATTACCATTTTTGTGGATGGCACCGTGTTCACCGAGCCCAATGCGCAGGACAAGTTCATCGCCCGCTGGGAAGAGCTCTCCGGCATTGAACTGGAAATCATCCAGCCCGATCACGACGCCTACTACGACGTGTTGCAGCAGCAAATCGCCTCCGGCGAGTGGCCGGACGTGATGATCCTGTCTTCTACCTATTACGCGGCATACGCTTCCGAGGGCGTGCTGTGGGATATGACCGACGCCTGGGAAAACAGCGCCACCAAGAATAGCGGCCGCTTTACCGGCGACGACGTCATTGAGGGGCTGAAGATTGGCGGCCGGCTGTACGGCTTTGCCGATGCCCGCGGCGGCGGCTGCGTCACCTACGTGAAGAAGGCCTGGCTGGATGCCGTAGGCATGGAAGCGCCTACCACCTGGGAAGAGTACGCCGCCATGTGCGACGCCTTTGTAAACCAGGACCCCGACGGGGACGGCGAAAAGAACACCTATGCCTTGACGGCTGCCGGTTTCGTGGGCGTGGAAGCGCCGTATGTCAACTACCTGCCCGAGTTTTACCAGGATGCCTATCCTTCCTTCTACCAGGATGAGAACGGCCAATGGGTGGACGGCTTCACCCAGCCCGCCATGGAGGCTGCGCTGGCTCGCCTGGCCGAAGGGTATTCCAAGGGCTGGATTGATCCCACTACCCTGACCAACGGCACCAACGACTGCCGCAACAAGTTCTACGACGATACCACCGGTATCTTCACCTACTGGTCCGGCACCTGGGCTACCAACCTGAAGAACAACCTGGTGAACAACGGCCACGACGGCGAATTGGTGGCGTTGGCGCCCCTGGAAGGCGCGCCCGGCTACTTCGACCGTACGCCTCCCGTATGGGCCATTTCTTCCACCTGCGAGAATCCCGAGGGCGTGTTCAAGTATTTCGTGGATACCATCCTGGACGGCGGCGACATGCAGTTCCTGTGGACCTACGGCGTTGAGGATGTGCATTGGAGCCGTAAGGCCGGCACCGTGCTGGACGTGACCTATGAGGACGGGCAGTTCCATATGTTGGAGAGCCTGGAGATTCCCGGCACCGCCTACACCAAGCATCATACCGATCCCGTGAGCTCCCTGGCTTCCTTCGCCGAGGGGTATGACGATCCCATCAGCGAAATCATCCAGCCGGAGAACCTGGCTTCCGCCGAGGTATTCGCGGCCAACTGCCGCCCGGCGGCCATCGTTCCCAGCACCGACGCCATGAGCACCTACAACGGCGACCTCACTACGCTGAAGAATGAGCTGATCGCCAAGGTGGCCATGGGCGAGATGACCTATGAAGACGCCATGACCCGCTTTGCCAACGAGGGCCAGGCCTGGTCCGACGCCATTGTGGAAAGCCTGAACGCCGCGAACTGAAGCTCGCAGCCGTAGCCGCAATGGCCTGAAAGCCAATGGGCAGGGGCGGCGCAACCGCCCCTGCCCTGTTGTGAATACGCCATACATTTGTTAGTAAAGGGAGGTCATTGCATGGACGGTGCTGTAAGCGTGAAGCAGCCAAAAAAGCCCGTACTTCCCAGAATGAAAAAATACGCCGGTTTCTACCTGCTCTTCCTGCCGGTGCTGGCGTTCCTGGTTGTTTTCCATTACCTGCCCATGTTCGGTATTTACTACTCTTTTACCAAGTACACCATTATCAAGGACCCTGTCTGGGTCGGTCTGGCGAATTTCGAGCGGCTGTTCGCCATGCCGAATTTCTGGAACGCTTTCTGGAACACGCTGGAATTGAGCGTGGTCAAGCTGCTCCTGACAACGGCTTTTTCCGTGGTGCTGTCCCTGCTGCTCAACGAAATGCAGAATATCCATGGCAAGAAACTGGCGCAGACCATCATTTATCTGCCCCATTTTATGTCCTGGGTGGTGACGGCCTCGGTTTTTCAGTTGATTCTGTCTCCGGCCACCGCCGGTCTGGTGAACCAGATTCTGATCAATTTGGGCATTGTGGATCAGGGCATCTACTTCCTGGGAAGCTCCCAGTGGTGGAAATCCGCGTACTATGTGATCAATATCTGGCACGATACCGGCTGGGGCACCATCATTTTCATGGCGACGCTTACGGGCATTGACCCGGGCATCTACGAGGCGGCCTCCATCGACGGCGCGGGGCGCTGGAAAAAAATGTGGTACGTGACCCTTCCTGCGCTGGCTAATACCATTATTACCGTGCTGATTCTGAATCTGGCCAAGATCATGAACCTGTTCGAGAGCGTGTTTGTGCTCCAGAACGACGCGGTTATGGACGTATCCCAGGTGCTGCAAACCTATGTGTACTACCAAACCTTCAATAGCGGTGGCATCCCCGATTACGGGTATACCACGGCCATCGGTTTGTTCCGCTCCCTGGTGGGTATGGCGCTGATGCTGGTTTGCAACTATGCCAGCAAGAAGGTCCGCGGACGCGGCATTGTGTAAGGAGGCTAGAACCATGGAACATGCGCAGACGAAAACCTCCCTGCCCGCGCGGCGCAGGCATATGAAGATTTCTGTTTTTCCGTGGGTCAACGGCGTGCTGTTTTTCCTGATTTGCCTTGTGATCCTGGTACCGCTGTGGAAGGTGCTGGTGGACTCCTTTGACCTGACCACCGGCTACGGCATGAAATTGCTGCCGGACCGTTTCGGCCTGGACGGCTATCAAACTGTCCTGACCAACCCTTCCCTGGTTACGCCGCTGATGAACAGCGTCATTACCACGGTTTCCGGTACCTTCCTGGGCCTGCTGCTGTCCACCCTGGGGGCGTATGTGCTCATCCAGTTCGATATGCCCGGGCGCGGCTTGTTTGCGGGCTTGCTGCTGTTCACCATGATTTTCTCCGGGGGCATGATTCCCAGCTACATTGTCATGCGGAAGCTGGGATTGACCAACACGCTCTGGTCGGTGATTCTGCTGCCGGCCATCAATGTGTATAACCTGGTGCTCATGCGCAACTTCTTTGAAGGCATCCCGCAGAGCCTGTTTGAAAGCGCCACCCTGGACGGATGCAGCCCCATGCAAACCTTCCTGCGGATCGCCCTGCCGCTTTCCAAGGCGGCCCTGGCCTCCATCGGGCTGATGTTCGCCGTGGCTTACTGGAATGATTATACAAATTATAAACTTTACATTACCAAAGCGAACCTGTATAATTTCCAGATGAAGCTGCGCTCGATGATGATGGGCTCCAATCTGCCCACCGCCGTAGGCGGCGCAACGGAGAACACCGTGCAGAACGCCGCTGTGATCGTCGCGATCCTGCCCTTTATGATTCTGTATCCTTTCCTGCAGAAATACTTTGTCAAGGGCATCAATATCGGCGCGGTGAAGGAGTAATTTGCCCCATGACGACGATTTACTGGGCCGGGGATTCCACTGTCAAGTGCAACAGCGTGCTTACCTATCCGCAGACGGGGATAGGGCAGACCTTTGAACGCTATGTGCGCCGGTTGGACGTGCGGGTGGAGAACCATGCGGAGAACGGACGAAGCGCCAAGTCCTTCCTGGAGGAAGGACGGCTGGAGCCCATCCGGGAACGGATGCGGCCGGGAGATTTCCTTTTCATTCAGTTTGGACACAATGATGAAAAGGCAGAGGACCCCCTGCGCTATACCGACCCCAGGGATACTTTTCCGGTCTGTCTTTCGGTGTATGTGGACGCGGCGCGGCAGAAAGGCGCCTATCCCGTGCTGATTACGCCGGTGACCAGGCGCTGCTATCAGGACCCCCGCGCAAAGTATGTCCACGGCCCCTATGCGGAAGCGGCGCGCCGTTTGGCGGCGGAACAGTCGGTGGCTTTCATCGACCTGACCGCGGAGAGCGAAAAGCTGGTGGATCGCCTGGGCGAGGAGGCAAAAACCCTGTACATGCTGCTGCCCGCGGGGCGCTATCCGAACTTTCCCGAGGGGAAGGAAGACAACACGCATTTGCGGCCGGAGGGCGCGGTGGCGTTCGGCGGGCTGATTGCCCGCGGGTTGCGGGCGCTGGGCGGCGTTTATGCGGCGCTGCTCTCTCCGGAAGCCTGCCAATGGATGGATCGCGCATAACCCACAGGCGCAGGAAGAAGGCGGCCTGCCGTTTCACGGACAGCAAAAGCACGCTTTTTCGCGCCGCCCCAGACGGACGAAAAACTCCTGGGAGGCGTCGAAGGGGCTTGGCCCCTCCGACGCCTCCCTAAGATTTTTGACTGGAAATACTTTTTCGACGCTTTGCGAGACGGCGTGCTGCTTCTCAAACCGTCGAAAGAACTCTGGGTGTCGGAGGGGCCGCAGCCCCTCCGACTGCCATTTGTATCCGCCGGCTCTGCCGGCTGAAGGTTGGCTTTTCGCAAGCAAAGCCAAGTCGCTTTGCGACCGCTGTTTTTCCTCAAGGAAAAACAGCGCCTTGCTGGGTTGTTGATTTTGCTTGCAAAATCCATTCCTTACAAATTCGGACGACCTCTGGCTGACCGAATTTGTTTCCTCGAAGAAGTGGCGGAAGCCGCTTTTTCGACACGCTGGGAGACGGCGTGCCGTCTCTCCCCTTTGTATAGGAGTATCGTCATGCGCACGGAAGAATGGATGGAACTTGTTGACCGGGACGCCCTGGCGGAGGTGCGCCGGGCGTTAACTATGTTTCCGACGCTGACGGAGTCGTTGACGCCGGAAGGGGAGCCGCTGAGCCATTGGGCGGCCCGGGCAGGGAGCTTGGAGATGCTCCGGCTGCTGGTGGAGTACGGCGCCAGGGTGAACCTGGATACCGTGGACGCCAAAGGGCGGGACATGCTCCATTATGCGGCGGAAAGCGGGGACGTGGAGAAGTGCCGCTACCTGGTGGAACGCGGCGGTATGGACCCCCTCCGGGGGGATTCGACGCTGACAACGCCGCTGGACCTGGCAAGCCGGGGAGGACTCAGGGCGGTGGAGGCGTATTTCACGGCGGCGTTGGGTATGCCGCTGTCGGAAATGTACCGGAATCCCATCCGCCGCGGTATGTACCCCGATCCCTCCATTTGCCGGGTGGGCGAGGATTACTACATGGTCAACTCCACGTTCGTTTATTTCCCGTGCATTCCGGTGTCCCATTCCCGGGACCTGGTGCATTGGGAAGTCGTCGGGCACGCCATCACACGGCCGGAATGGGCGTGCCTGGAGGGGCTGGAAGGCGGAAGGGGCTATTGGGCGCCGGATATTTCCTATGCGGAGGGCCGGTTTTACATCTGTGCGACCCTGCGCCTGAACGATGGGGGCGAGGTTTGCCGGCGCCAGATGGTGGTTACTGCCCAGCGCCCGGAAGGGCCGTATTCGCAGCCGGTGTTCTTTGACGAGGACGGCATCGACCCCTCGCTTTTTCACGATACGGACGGACGGCATTATATGCTTTTGAACCGGGGGGCGCGCATTTTTGAGATCAACCGGGAAGGTACCCGGAGGTTGGGCGAAACCGAGCTGCTGTATTATGGCAGCTGCAAACGCGCCCCGGAGGGGCCGCATCTGCTGAAGAAGGACGGCTGGTATTATCTGTTCCTGGCGGAGGGCGGAACGGGCATGGGGCACCGGGAGACCGTAGCGCGTTCCCGCTTTTTGCGGGGGCCCTATACGCCCAGCCCCTACGGTCCCGTGCTGCGCCAGTGGGACCCGCGGGCGCTGATACAGCGCTGCGGCCACGCCAAGCCTGTCAGTACTCCGGATGGACGCTGGTACATGGTTTATCTGTGCGGCCGGGCGCTGGATGGCAAATGGACGGTGCTGGGGCGGGAGACCGCGCTTGACCCCTTGACCTGGACGGGGGACGGATGGCCGCTGCTCAATGAGGGACGGGGGCCGAGCGTGTTGCAGCGCAAGCCCTTGCCGGAGGCTTGTACGGGGCGGGAGGCGGTGGACTGGCTTACGCCGCGCCCGCCGCGCCCGGGTACGATAAGCTGGAAGGACGGCGCGCTGACCCTCCGCGCGGAGGTGGATGACCTTACGGACATTGCTTGCCGGAGCCTGCTGGTGCGGCGGCAGACGGCCTTTGCCTGCGATTTTGCCGCGACGGTGACCGTGCCGGAGCGGGGCGAGGCGGGAATTGTCTGCTATTATGACGAGCATTCCTTCCTGACGCTGGGCTTGCGCATGGCATCGGATGGCGCGTGGCTGTACCGCCGGGAGCGTATCGGGCTGGAAACGCGGGAAATGAAGCTGGAGAAAGTCTGCTTGCGGGCGGGTGAATCCCTGGAGTTGCGGATAGCTTCCCGGGGCCTGGCCCGGGCGCTTTATGCCGGCGGCAGGACGGAACCCCTGTACGTGGTGGAAAACGCTGTCTATCTCAGCGATGAAGGCGTGGCGTTGGGCAAGCGGTTTACCGGCGTTATGCTCGGCATGTATGCCGTATGGAACGCGGAGGCAAGGTTTACGCACATGACTTATACGGAGGAGTGAATGTAGATGGAACGGATCTCATCGGGAGCCATTCTGCGCTTTGTGGAGCGGTTGGAACGGGAGGACGTCTGCCTTCATGGCTTTGAGTTGCGCGAGCATGGCGGCGTGCGGGCGGAGGGATACTACGCTCCCTTTGCCAAGGGACAACCCCATCGGATGTATTCCATCAGCAAAAGTATGGTGGCGCTGGCGGTGGGGTGGCTGATGGCCCGGGACAAGCTGCGGGAGACGGACCGGATTGCAGATTATTTTCCGGAATACCTCCCCAAGGAACCGGACCCGCGCTTTTTGCGCATGACCGTGGGGGACATGCTGCGCATGACCACCTGTTACCGGCGCGCTACCTACCGGGAAGGCGTGGATGCGGACTGGGCGGCTACGTTTTTCCGGGAGAAAAGTTCCCATGAACCGGGCACGTTGTTCCATTACGATACCTCCGCTACGCAAACCCTGGGCGCTTTATGTCAGAAACTAAGCGGGAGGGGACTGCTGGCGCTGTTGGAGGAGGAGATTTTTCAACCCATTGGCGCCACCGATCCCAAGCGCTGGCTGACCGATCCATCGGGCGTGCCGCAAGGCGGCACAGGGCTGCTGATGTCCCTGCGGGATCTGGGCAAGGTGGCGCAATGGGTGATGGATGGCGGCCGGGGCATACTGCCGGAGGATTTCCTGCGGCACGCCACGTCCAGGCTGGTGGATACCTCCGTGCGGGGCAATCCCGAGGAAAAATTCGGATATGGCTGGCAGTTCTGGCGTACCCGCTGCGGCTGGGCCATGTACGGCATGGGCGGCCAGCTGGCGGTGGCGTGCCCGGAGGAGGGCGTGCTGCTATGTACCATTGCGGACACCCGTCTGGACCCCTATGGCGTGCAGAGAATCTATAACGCCTTTTTTGAGGAAATCATGGCTGCGCCGGGGGGGGAGAGCGCGCAGGACGCCCGCCGGCTCCAGGAGAAGCTGGCGACCCTTCGGGTGGGCGGCGTGCCGTGCCGCCAGGAGATTCCCTGGCGTTTTGCCAGCGCTTATGCCATGGAGGCCAACGATATGGGATTGGTGGAGGTGCGCATGCTTCCCGGAGAGGTTCGCCTTTTCTGGAAGGGCGGCGCGGAGGACTGCTTCCGGTGGGAAAAGGATGGGCAGGTCAGCCAGGGCGTATTGGAGCGCTACAAAGAACCATGCCTGGTAAGCGCAGGCATGGTGGGGGAGGATATGTTGCGGGTGCGCTGCCACCTCATTGGCGACGCGCCCTGTGGCATGGATATGTGGTTTGCGTTGGCCAACGGCCGCTTATCCGTGGCCTTGCAGCGTTCCAATGATCCCAAAACCCAGGGATATGACGGGGTGGCCGTCAGCCGTTAAGCGTCGGTTTTGAAGCGGCTTTTTCGCCATAGTCCGGTGAAATACAGCCCCAGGAGTATGGCGGAGCTGATGCCGTTGCTGACCACCACGGAATACCAGACGCTTTCCACGCCCATGTGAAGCAGGCGCTGGCAGAAATACAGGGTAGCGAACCGGAACACCCACAGCCGGGAAGCATCCACCGCCATGGTTACTTCCGTATGCCCTGACCCTTGGAACAGCCCTGAGGTGGCGTTGTAGATGCCATTGGTCCAGCACCAGGCGGCCATGAGGCTCAGAAAGTCCGTAGCCAGGGACACCACCTCGGGGTCGGATGCGAAAATGCCCACAATGGTCTGGGACACGGAACGCAGCGCCAGCAGCTGTCCGCCTACAAAGAGAAAGACGATGGCGCAGTACATGGCGATGCGGTATCCCTTCGCGGCCCGCTCCGGCTGCCGGGCGCCCATGTTCTGCCCCACGATGGTGCCAACTGCCGAACCGATGGCGTTGGAGGGCAGGGTGATAAGGCCGTTGACTTTGTTGCCAATTCCATAGGCGGCCATGGCGTTTACGCCGTAGACATAGACGTTGCGGCTCATGAGCAGAAAGCCCAGCTGCATGGTGCTGCCGCCCAGGGCAGTGGGCAAGCCGATGCGCAGGATGGCGCGCAGCTTCTCGCGCTCCGGGCGCATCAGGCGGGCCTGCAGGCGAATATCCTGCCCCGCCCGGCGCAGCAGGCCGAAGGCGATGGCCGCCGGAACGGCTTTGGACAATACGGTGGCCAACGCGGCGCCTGCGGAGGACATGCCCCAGGTAATCATCAGCAGCGGGTCCAGCACCAGATTCAGGGAGATTCCCACCAGATTCAGCAGCATGGGGCGCAGGGTATCGCCCTGCGCCTGCCGCACGGCCTGGTAGATATTCATCATGAACAGAAAAGGCATATCCAGCATCACCAGGCGAAGATAGGTGACGCTGTGCGCGTAGGTAGCGCCTTCCGCGCCCAGCCAGGCAACGATGGCGGGGGTGGCGATGACCAGCGCGGCCACGCAGGCCAGGGAGAAAAGCATGGCGCACAGGAAAATCTGATTGGCCATTTTGCCTGCTTCCTGGGGCTTGCCTGCGCCGATGTATTGGGAAATCATCACAGCGCCGGCCACGGTGAGCCCGCTGCCAAAGTTCAGCACGATGTTTTGCACCGGCGTAACCAGGTTAATGGCTGCGAGGGGTTCGGTGCCGATTTGTCCCAACCAGTAAGTGTCCGTCAGGTTGTACAGGGTTTGCAGGAAACTGGTGATGACCACCGGAACGGCAATGGCCAGCATGGCGCGGAACAGGTTCCCCCGCAGGATCAACGCGGTGGTAGCGCCGGAAAGGTTGCGCTTCATGACGGCTGCACTTTCCTTCCTCTGGAAAAATCTTGACTTCTATTATACACCCTGAAGCAGGAAAACGAAAGCGCTTTCAGAAACTGTTAGGAGAAATCTCAATCAACGGTGAGGAGGCTATTGATATGGAGATACGCGCGTACTTGAGAGACTATCTGGCACGCTACCAGCACTACAAGCCCTACTGGAACTATGAGGACGGCTGCGTTTTACTGGGCTGCATCGATTTGTACGAGGCGACCGGGGAGGCGCTTTACCGGGATTTTGTCCTAACGTATTTGTCGGAAGCCGTAACGCCGGAGGGAGAAATTCCCAATTATGAATTCCGCCAATACAATATTGACAGCATCAACAGCGGCAAAGCGCTGTTTTTCGCATGGCGGGAAACCGGAGACAACCGCTACCGCAAAGCCATTGAGCTGCATATGCAGCGGCTGCGGGAGCACCCGCGGTGCGCCTGCGGAAACTTCTGGCACAAGACGCTGTACCCTGAACAAATCTGGCTGGATGGCCTGTACATGGCGCAACCCTTCTACATGGCCTATGAAAAGCTATGCGACGGCTGGGCGCAGGTGGAGGATATTGTGAATCAATTCCGCAACGTCCGTAAATACCTCTACTGTGCCGAGAAAGGGCTGTATTATCACGCCTGCGACATGGCCAAGGCGCAGCCCTGGGCCAATCGGGAAACGGGATGCTCGCCCAACTTCTGGCTGCGCTCCATGGGGTGGTATCTTATGGCGCTGGTGGATTGCCTGGACCTGATGGAAACGGAAACGGCGGGTTACGAGGAGCTGCGCGGGTTGTTCCGGGAAGCCGTAACCGGTATCCGCCGGTACGCCGAACCGGTAACGGGCATGTTCTATCAGGTGATTGACCATGGGGAGCATCCCGGCAACTATCTGGAAACCTCCGGTTCCGCCATGGTGGCCTATGCCTGCATGAAGGGCGCGCGGCTTGGCCTGCTGGATGCGGATGCGGCGGCAGCCGGCCGGAAAGCCTTTGAAAGCCTGCTGCGGGAAAAATTGGTGCAGGGCGAAGACGGTCAAGCGCATTTGACGGATATTTGCTGGGTAGCGGGGCTGGGCCCCGGAGAAAAGCGCGACGGCTCCGTGGACTACTATCTCAGCGAGCCGCGGGTCAGCGACGACAGCAAGGGCGTGGGTCCCTTCATGATGGCCTATGCGGAATATTTGCGGCAGTAATGCCCGCAGGCGGAACATGGCCGGTTGAAAAGACGCGGTTGCCATGCCGCGAATGAAAGCAACGGGCGGTTTCGTGACCGGCAGGGGTTGCAGCCCGTATGGGAGCGAAGATTCCCAAAGAAATGGGGCCGTTGCACAATAGCCGCTCCTAAAAAAGCACAAAAAGCCGGCCGCAGAAGAAGCCAAAACACTTCTTTTGCGGCCGGTTTTGGTTGTTGGCTGCCGCTTTTTTGTGCAGGTTGCTATTGCATTTCCATTTTTCAACAGCCTCTTCAGATTCTTGAAAAAGCCATGCCTTTTTATGTAAATAGGAAAAATGTAAGATTCAGATTCCTAACTTGCACAAGATGCGACAAGCATGGGACCCGAAGGTTTCCAAAGGGCGACCGGAAAGCCCTTTGGTCGCGCCCGCAGGCGCGAAACCCTTTGCGTTTATATGCATGTAATGCTTCAGTTTGTCGAGAACCTCCAGGGATGCGCCGGAGGGGCCATCGCCCTTCCGGCGCACAGGCACAGGATGGACTTGCCGCGCCGTGTATCCTGAATGAGCAAGGATATACGGCGTTTTGTTCCATATTTTGTATCCCCTGCGCGCTGCGTTTCCGGGAGCTCAAGGCGCGTCCCGCAAGGCCCGCTCCGCGGCATGGCGGGCGTCGTCCCAACCGAAGCCGCGGCGTACCAGCGCCTGGGCGAGCTTTTGCAGGGCCAGGCGCGGTTCCTCGCGGCTGTAACGGGCAGCGAGCTTTTCCGCTGCTTTCCGGCAGGCCTCCGCCTCCGCGTCTTCGTCCACAGCGCTCAGGGCTTCCTCGGCGTGGGCGCGGGAGACGCCCTTGCGCTGCAGTTCCTGGGCGATGCGGCGCTTGCCCAAGGTGCGGCCGCTGCGGGCTTCCACCCATTGCTTGGCAAAGCTGGCGTCGTCCATGAGCTTTTCCCGTTCCAGCTTGTACAGTACCATTTCCACCGTAGCAGGCCGGTAACCGCAGCGGAGCAGCCGGGATTCCAGCTCGCGGCGGCTTCGGGCGCGGGCGGCAAGATAGCCCACTGCCCGGTCCAGGGCATGGCGGTATTGACGGAGCAGCAGCCATTGGTCATAGGCCTCCAAATCCAAGGGCTGCCCGGCAGCGAGGGGCCGCTCGTGAAACAGGCTGAGGGGAACCAGCAGCTCCTGGCCGCTCTCCAGGGTAACGCGCATTTTGCCGCGCTCCTTGCGAAGGGTAGCGATTATGTCCATGCGTCGTTGCCCTCCCGCAAGGCCCAGCGAAGGATATCCCGGTTGATGCGCCCCAAACGGCCCGCCCGCGCCTCGCTGGCCCCGCCGTTGAGGAGGATGACCCGGCGTCCGGTGCCTTCCTCGAAAAACGCGCCGTTGACGCAGCCATAGGCAAAGCCCTGATGCCCCACCAGACGATGGGGGGACAGGGCGGGATCGTCAATGAGCAGCAGCCCAAGTCCGTAGGAAAGCGTGGGAGCAATGCCGCCGTACTCGGCGTGGACGGCTGTCATGGCCGCCACGGAAGCCGGGGACAGATAAGGCTCGTCGTGATAAACGCCCTGCTGCGCCAGCATGGTGAGAAAATGGTCCAGGCTGGCGGCGTCGGTATACAGGCTGCCTGCGGCGTACCCGAAATGACGCATGGGATCGGGCTGCGCCAGGGGACGGGCTTTCTCCGCCGCGTTTTGCACCCGCCAGGCGCGCTTGGCGCGGTAGGGCAGCACCCGATTGATGGGCAGGGTGTTTTCCCGGTCGGCGCGGGTGACGTCCAGGGTGGCGTTCATTTCCAGAGGCGCAAACACCTCGCGTTGATAGACCGCTTCCAGGCATTCGCCGGCGACTGTCTCTATCAGGCTGCCCAACAGCCCGAAACCCAGGTTGCAGTACGTGAAATCTCCGCCCGGAACGCCCCAGGAAACGCCGGGGTCGGAAAGGATGGCGTCATAGGTATCCCCGCGGGCAAAGGCCGCTTCGTAAGCGGGGGTATCCCGCAGGCCGGAGCGGTGGCACAGCGCTTGCTCCACCGTGGCCTCGCGCAGGGGATGCGTCGCGGGCAGCGACGTGGGCAGCCGGTCGAAAAGCCGGTCTTCCAGGCGCAGCAGCCCCTTTTCCGCCAGGCGCAGCACGCATGCCGCGGTAACCATTTTGGTAATGGAGGCGGCGCGGTATACCGTTGCCGGCGTTACCATACGCTTGGGCGCGGTTTTGAGGGAAGAACAAATTTGCGTCCATTGCTTTCCGTCGTCCAAAAGCAGCGTGCCGCCCAGCATGTGGTGCCGCTTGAACAGCCTCCCTGGACCGTAGTCCGGGGAGAGGGGCAGGGTTTCATCCTCACGGTACCGGAAGAGCACCTGCTGGGTGGCGACGCTGGGGGCAAAAAGAATCAATCCCAGGCGATAGAGATTGTTTTTCATGGGTGTGGTGGGCATGGGAGCCTCCTTTGGTACGGGTAGGTCAGGTGGCGGGAACTTTCTCCACAGGCGCGGCGGGAAGCATGGCAAAAGGATAAACGCCCGCGCAAGCCGTGATGGCGCACAGGCTGAACAGGGCGCAAAGGGCCGTGGAAATGCCGGCGGAGGCGGCGCTGCCCTGCCAGTGCACATAGCATACAAGCTCCAGGCACAGCGCCAAAAGCGCCGGCACGCAGGTCATCACCCTGCGGGAGCGCCGGGAGACGGCCAGCGCGGCAAAGCCGCCCAGCATCAGGCCGGCTTTCAGGCTGAACGCCAGGTGATAGCCGTAGAAGGCCTCCGCCGGGGCGGGCAGCAACCAGGCCAGGATGCCTGCCGCCAGCCCTGTGCCCAGTCCGCCCAGCCATGCGCCCCTGGAAGCCCGGCGCAGGGCGTAGGCGCAGAGCAGTACAAACGCCGCCAGGCACCCGGCAACGCTGATCAGCTGGGAAATGCGGGCGGAGCCGTCCGCTGCCATAAGGCTGTCCATGCGCAGCCCTTCCACAATGAGACGCCCCGCGCCATAGAGCACCGCGTACCAGCAGGTCAGGTCTCCCGGACGGCGGCAATGTTTGCGCAGGGATTGCAGCGCGATGAATACGCCCAGGTCCCACAGGGATTCATAAAAGAAGGTGGCCATATGCCATACGGGCTGGCCGTTTTCCAGGATCAGTACGCCCGCGGGAAAAAACTGCCACGCGGGATTGGTAATGGGCAGGCCGTAGGCTTCCATGTTGAAGTAATTGCCCCAGCGGCCGATACACTGGGCCAGGGCAAGGCCGGGAACGACCATGTCCACCAGCGTGAAAAGGGGCAGCTTCCGCCGCCGGGCGAAGACGAAGGCCGCCAGCACGCCCGCAATAATGGCGCCGTAAATGGCCAGACCGCCCTTCCAGATTTCCAGTATGGCCAGGGGACGGGAGCGGAAAAGATCCCAGGTGAAGGCCACATAATACAGCCGCGCGCCCACGATGCCGCAGGGAATGATCCACAGGGCCAGGTCGATGACGGTATCCTTGGGCAGGCCGCGGCGCTTTTCTTCCCGCAGGGCCAGCAGGATTGCGGCCACAATGGCGCTGACCATGGTTACGCTGTACCAGGGCAGCGTGCCGAAAATATACCGGCTGGCGGGCATTGCCAATGTTTGCATAGGTTCCTCCTTCATGGCTGGACGGAGCAGCCGTCCGTTTCATCATTATAGATTGCCCGAAAATGGGTGTCAAGTATACGCCTGGCGGATGGCGGGGCGGCGGAAATCTATTTGGCCGCCGGTGCGGTAATCTATTTGGCCGCCGGTGCGGGTGGTTGCAATTCCAGGCGCAAACGGGTATAATAACATGGTTGTCTTTGGAAGCATACCAGAAAGAGGAGAATGCGGATGAAGCTGGGAGTCGTGGGCCTTCCCAACGTGGGAAAGAGCACCCTTTTTAACGCCATTACCAAGGCCGGCGCGCAGGCGGCCAACTATCCCTTCTGCACCATTGAGCCGAATACCGGCGTGGTGATGGTGCCGGACAGCCGCCTGGACGACCTGGCGGCCATGTACCATCCCAAGAAGGTGACGCCTACCACCATTGAGTTTGTGGATATTGCCGGCCTGGTCAAGGGGGCCAGCCGCGGCGAGGGCCTGGGGAACAAGTTCCTTTCCCATATCCGGGAAGTGGACGCCATTGTGCATGTGGTGCGCTGCTTTGAGGATGAGAACATCATCCATGTGGATGGTTCCATCGACCCCGCCCGGGATATTGAGACCATCAACCTGGAACTGATTTTCGCGGACATGGAGACGGTGAGCCGCCGGCGGGACAAAGCGGTCAAGAACATGCGCGGGGGCGACAAGAAGAGCGCGGTGGAGGCCGCGCTGGCGGAAAAGCTGTACCAGCACCTGGAATCCGGCAAACCGGCCCGCACCTATCCCTATGACGAGGAGGAGCGGGAGATTGTGGACGGCTGGTTCCTGCTGACCACCAAGCCCGTGATTTACGCCGCCAACATTGCCGAGGACGATTTGGGGAAGGATATCCGTGAGATTCCCGGCCTGGACCGCGTGCAGGCCATTGCGCAGGCCGAGCATGCGGAAATGCTGGTCATTTCCGCCGCCATCGAGGAAGAAATTGCGCAAATGGAACCGGAGGAAAAGGCGGAGTTTCTGGCGGAGCTGGGGATTGGCCAGAGCGGCCTGGACCGGCTGATTACGGCCTGCTACCGGTTGCTGGGCCTGATTTCCTTCCTGACGGCCGGCGAGGACGAGTGCCGTGCATGGACCATCCGGGAAGGCACCAAAGCGCCCCAGGCGGCCGGAAAAATCCATACCGACTTTGAAAAGGGCTTTATCCGCGCGGAAATCGTTCCCTTTGAGACGTTCAAGGAACTGGGGTCCATGGCCGCCTGCCGGGAAAAGGGCCTGGTTCGCAGCGAGGGCAAGGATTACGTCATGAAGGACGGCGACGTAACGCTGTTCCGCTTTAATGTATAAGCAACCGTAGGAGGCGCTCCAGCATGGGCAGGTTGAGTTATTTTTTCAAGCGGCTGGTGAAAATGGATTGGAAGGCCATGTGGAAAACCACCGGCCTGCTCAAAGAGCGCAGCGGCAAAAGCCGGCTGTGGCTCATGGCCGATATGCTTCGCTGCGCCGTCCGGTACAACGCGGGCTATATCGACTACAAAATCGCGCAGATGTATCGCCTCAACGACGCGCAGCGGGCAACGGTCATTACCCGGGGGATTTCCAACAGCATTGTCCGCCGGATGAACGATAAGGCGTACTGGCACTTTTTTGACGACAAAACGCAGTTCAACGCGCTGTTCCGGGAGTATATTCCCAGAAAGTGGCTGCTGATTACCCGGGATACGGAGCTTGCGGCCCTGGCGGACCTCACCGCCGGGCAAACGCAGCTCATCGGCAAGCCGTTGGAAGGTTCCAGCGGACAGGGTATCCTGAAATTTACCCAGGAGGACTGGGCGCAGGGACCCGCGGCTTTCAAGGCGCTGCTGCTGGAAAAGGACATTGGCATTCTGGAGGAAATCGTGGCGCAGCATCCGGATATGGCCAGCCTGTGTCCTACTTCCGTCAATACCTGCCGTATCGCTACGCTTCTGGGGGATAAAAAGCAGGGTATCGTGTATGCCTTCCTGCGCATAGGCAACGGCAAGGTGATGGACAACGTGGACTGCGGCGGCATGGCGGCGCGAATTGACCTGGAGAGCGGCAAACTGCTGACCGTGGGCGCGGATAAACAGGGCAATACCTTTACCAAGCATCCCATGACTGGCACGCCCATTGTGGGCTTTACCATCCCCTATTGGGAGGAAGCCAAAGCCATGTGCATGGAGGCGGCCAAGAAAGTGCCGCAGATGCGCTTTGTAGCCTGGGACGTGGCCATCACCCCCCAGGGCCCCACCTTCATCGAAGGAAATTCCTTCCCCAGCCACGCCATTCCCCAGTTTGCCGCCCACTATCCGGACGGCATCGGGATTCTGCCGGAATTTCGCAAGTTCATCGACCTGTAAAACCGGCGGAAAAAGCGGCGGCGCGTTCAAACGGCCTTGCGCCCGGTTGTGCGGGTTGTGGGGCCGTTTTGTCGTAACGTACGCGGCGGGTTTGACCGGCCCGTGCTTTGCCCCTTTTCTTTTTCATAGAAATGGGGTAAAATAGAAAGCCGGATGTTTTTCCATTGGCGGAGGTGAGAGCATGGACGCGGAAGTAAACGGTACGCGGCTGCATTATGAATTGGCGGGCCAGGGAGAGAGGCGCGTCGTGCTGCTTCACGGCTGGGGCTGCGACGGGACGCTGATGGCGCCGGTGGCCAAGGCGCTCACGCAGGACGCGCGGGTGTTGACCGTGGATTTCCCGGCCCATGGCAAGAGCGGCCGGCCTCCGGAGCCCTGGGGCGTGCCGGAGTTTGCGGCGTGCCTGCGGGAGCTGCTGCTCCGGCTGGATTTCCTGCCTTGCGGCGTGGTGGCCCATTCCTTTGGCGGCAGGGTAACCATTCTGCTGGCGGCCGAGCATCCGGAGATGTTTACCCGCATCGCGCTCACGGGGGCGGCGGGCATCCGTCCCAAGCCCACCGAGGCGTCCCGCAAGCGCTCGGAAACCTATCACAGGCTCAAGGGCCTCTGCGAAGGCGCGAAAAAGATGAAAATTTTCGGCGCGCTGCCTCAGCGCGTGGAAGACCGCCTTCGCAAGAAATTCGGCTCCAGGGACTATAATGCACTGGACGCGGAAATGCGTCAGACCTTTGTAAAGGTGATTTCCCAGGACCTGACGCCTTATTTGCCGCGCATCCAGCAGCCCACGCTGCTGCTGTGGGGAACCGCGGACACGGAAACGCCGCTATGGATGGGGCAGGAGATGGAGCGGAAGATTCCCGACGCGGCGCTGATTCCCCTGGAGGGCGGCAGCCACTTTGCCTATGTGGAGCAGTCGGCCCGGTTCAATGCCATTGTGCGCAAGTTTTTAGTGGAGGAATAACCCATGACCATCGCCTTTTTTGTGCGGCTGCTTCTGGCCCTGGGCGTGGCCGGAGGATGCACGCTGGCCTCCAGAAGCCTGATTCATCTGTTCCAGCTGGAAAGTTACCAATTCCCCGGCTATCGCCGCAGCATCCTGCGGGCCTGGCGGCGCAGCGTGGCGCCGGGGCTGATGATGACCGTGCTGTCCGTGGCGCTTCTGGCGGCGCATCGGACGCTGGACATGCATGCTTCGGAAGGCGTGCAACTTTTTCTCGCCCTGGCGGTGCTGGTGCTGATGGCGCTTGGGGGCGGCTGGTGCGCGCGGCTTTACCAGGATAAACAGGCCAAAAAACCGCTGGTGTTTACGCCGCGGGTCAAGCGGCTCTACGGCATCATGCTGGCGGTGTACGCGCTGCTGTGCCTCGCGCTGGACGGTACAGGATGGCCCTATGCCCTGTGCCTGTTCCCGCCGTTCCTGCCCCTGTGGACGGCGGCGGCGGGGCTGGTCGCCTGGCCGGTGGAGAAGCTCATCAGCGAGATGTATTTCCGGGACGCCCAGCGCAAGCTGCGCCAGCGGCCGGACCTGGTGAAAATCGGCATTACGGGCAGCTATGGCAAGACGTCGGTAAAGTTTATTCTTGGCACGCTGCTCCAGGAAAAGTATCAAACGCTGGTGACCCCGGCCAGCTTTAACACGCCCATGGGCGTTACCCGGGTGATCCGGGAAAAGCTCCGTCCGGCGCATCAGGTGTTTGTGGCGGAGATGGGCGCGCGCCATGTGGGCGATATCCGCGAAATGTGCCGCCTGGTGCATCCCACCATGGGGGTGCTGACCTCCGTGGGGCCGCAGCATCTGGATACCTTCAAGACGCTGGAGCGCATTAAGCAGACCAAGTACGAGCTGATGGAGGCCATTCCCCAGGACGGTTGCTGTTTCTTCCCGGAGGATGGGGGCATCTGCGCGGAACTGTATGCCCGCACGGCCAAGCCCAAGCGCCGGGTGGCCGTAGGCGACGCCACCGCGGACGTATGGGCGGAGAAGGTGACGGTTTCGCCACAGGGAAGCCGTTTTGTGCTGCACGCGGGCGAGGATTCCGTGGTGTGCCAGACGCGTCTGCTGGGGGCGCACAATATCCAGAATATCCTGCTGGCGGCGGCGGTCTGCCTGGAACTGCGCATGACCCTGGCGCAGGTGGCCCGAGGCGTCGCCAAACTGGAACCGGTGGAGCATCGCTTGCAGCTGATGCCCAGCGCGGGCGGCACCACGGTGATCGACGATGCCTTCAACAGCAATCCCCGGGGGGCCGAGGCTGCGCTGAATGTGCTCAAGGATTTCCCGGGAAGGCGGATTATCGTGACACCCGGCATGGTGGAGCTGGGCAGCCGGGAAGCGGAATATAACCGGGAATTGGGCCGCTTTATGGCGGACAAGACGGATCTGGTTATCCTGGTGGGGAAAAAGCATACCCGGCCCATAGCAGAGGGCCTGATGGAGGCGGGGTTCCCGGAGGAAAAGGTCTATCCGGTGGGAAGCCTGCGGGAAGCCACGGAGAAACTGGGCGCTTTAGGGCTGCCGGGAGACGTGGTGCTTTTTGAAAACGATTTGCCGGATAATTATAGCGAGGAATAAGGAGGAATCATTCCCATGAGCAAGCTGCAGCTGGGCGTCTTTTTCGGTAGCAGAAGTTGCGAAAGAGAAGTTTCCATCATCAGCGCCATACAAATGATGAATCACGTGGATACGGAAAAGTACGACGTGATCCCGGTCTACATCAGCCAGGACGGCGCATGGTATACCGGCCCCGCGCTGCGGGAGCTACGGACCTATGCGCCCTTCCGCGCCGACGCCAAAGGCGTGGAGAACGTCAGCCTGGATCTTACCAGCGGTTCGGGGGCGCTGCTTGCTTACCGGCCCGGAAAAGGGCTGTTCGCCCCGCCAAAGCTGGAGGTTGTGGCCCGGCTGGACGTGTGCTTCCTGGTGCTGCACGGGTTGCACGGGGAAGACGGCGCGCTTCAGGGGCTGCTGGAAATGGCAAACCTGCCGTACACCTCCACCGGCGTGGTGGGCAGCGCTGTGGGGATGGATAAAATCATCAT
The DNA here is from genome assembly GCA_964540735.1 of uncultured Oscillospiraceae bacterium. GTDB lineage: Bacteria > Bacillota > Clostridia > Christensenellales > Aristaeellaceae > Egerieenecus. The sequence continues at coordinate 9,207 of CAZINY010000008.1, read as the reverse complement.
GAAGCAGTTTTTCCGCGGGGCGGGGTTGCCGGTTCTACCGGGATGCTGGTTCCAGCGTTCCGCCTTTGAAAAGGACGCGGAGAGCGTCGTCAAGCAGGTGGAGGAGGAATTGGGCTATCCGGTGTTTGTCAAGCCGGCCAACCTGGGTTCCTCCATCGGGGTCAGCCGCGCAGATGACCGGGAAGGGCTGATGGACTCCTTGAGCCTTGCGTTTGATTATGACCGCAGGGTGCTGGTGGAAAAGGGGCTGGACCGGCCTATGGAGCTGAATTGCTCCGTGCTGGGCTGGGACGACGAGGTGGAGGCGTCTCCCATCGAAATGCCCCTGCGTTCGGCCGGGGATACCATGCTGGATTTCAAGGGCAAGTACCTGCAGGGAGCCGGCGCGACCAAGGGCATGGCGTCCCTGAGCCGGGTGTTGCCCGCGAAGATAGGCGATGATTTGACCGCCGAACTCCAGGAAATGTCCCGGCAGATTTTCCGCATGCTGGACTGCAAGGGCGTGGTGCGCATTGATTACATGTTTGACAAGGCTACGGAGAAGGTGTATATCACCGAAATCAACACCATTCCCGGCTCCCTGGCCTTCTATCTGTGGGAAGCCAAGGGCGTGAAGTACCCGGAGCTGATTGACCGCATGGTGGCCTATGCCCGCCGCGCCCACGAGGAAAAGAACAGCCGCAACTATGCCTTCACCTCCGATATTTTGAAGGGCTATGTGGGAGGAACGAAGGGCGCGAAGGGAGTCAAGGGCGGAAAAACGAATTGAGAAAGAAGGTATGATATGCAGTATCAAAACAACGGACGCAAGCGGTATGTATACCCGGCCAACGAGCCGCAGGCGGAGCAGCAGTGGGATCAGGAGCTGCCCGTATACGACGCCCGGCCCATGGATCAGCCGGATGACCCCTATGCGGAGTATCCCTACGAGGAGCTGCCGGAGGAACCCTACGCCGAAGAACAGCCGCCGGAGGAGCCGGAGGTGATTGCCACCAACGGTACGGTGAAACTGACCTGCACGCTGGCGGCCTTTTGCAGCCTGATGGCGTTGTTCCTGGTTTTTGCGGATAAGCGCAGCCGCGCCATCCGGCACTTTTCCGTGCAGTCCCTTGGCATTGCGGCAGCGCATGTGCTGGGCATTGCGGCGTTGGTGCTGATTGGGGCGCTGCTTGGCGGAATCCCCTTCCTGGGATTCCTGATCTCGATTTTGTGCTGGCTGCTGTATGCGGCGCTGTTTGTCATATGCATCACGTTGCGGGTACGGCTGATGCTGGCCGCGTACCGCGGCGTCCGGTTTACGCTGCCGTTGATCGGGGAACAGCTGGCGTCCACGTTTGGCAAGCGGTAACAGGGCGCGGGGACGTGCCAAAGGAAGGGGGGCGTCCATGGGTGCATTTGGATGAGCTGAAAGGCCCGGAGGATCTTCGCGGGTTGTCGGAGGCGGAGCTGACGGAACTTGCGGCGGAGATTCGCCGGGAAATCATCAATACGGTGGCGCATCGGGGGGGACACCTGGCCTCCAACCTGGGGGTGGTGGAACTCACGCTGGCGATTCACCGTGTTTTTGACGTGCCGCGGGACCAGATTGTCTTTGATGTGGGACATCAAAGCTATGTGCATAAATTGCTCACGGGACGCTATCCCGTGTTCCGCACGCTGCGCTCCTTCGGCGGGCTCTCCGGCTTTCCGAAGCGCAGCGAGAGCCCCTGCGACGTTTTTGAGACGGGGCACGCTTCCACGGCCATTTCCGCGGCCCTGGGACTGGCGCGGGCCAGGGATTTCCAGGGGAAAAAGCATCACGTGGTCGCCCTGGTGGGGGACGGCGCGCTTACCGGCGGCATGTGCTATGAGGCGCTCAACGACGCGGGAAACAGCAAGACCCGTCTGATTATTATTCTGAACGATAACGAGATGTCCATTGCCCCCAATGTGGGCGCGCTGAGCCAGCACCTGACCAACCTGCGGGTGAGCAAAGGCTGGGCCAGCACCAAAAAAGTGGTGGAGCAGGGCCTGGGCAGCATTCCGCTGGTGGGTCCGCCCCTGCGGCGGGTGGTGCTGTGGCTCAAAAACACCGTCAAATCCATCTTCGTGAACGAAGGCTTTTTTGAATCCCTGGGATTTCGCTACTTTGGCCCCATCAACGGCCATGATATTCCCGCGCTGGAGCACACCCTGGAACGCGCTAAGGACTACGACGAGCCTGTGGTGATTCATGTGCTTACCCAGAAAGGCCACGGCTATGATAAGGCGGAGGAAAGGCCGGAGATTTTCCACGGAACGCCGCCTTTCTACGTGGAGAGCGGCGCTAAACGCAAGGACTCGCCGCTGCCGTCTTTCGGCAAAGTGGCGGCGCGCACCCTGGTGGAGATGGCGCGAACGGACCCGCGGGTGGTGACCGTTACCGCCGCCATGCCTTCGGGAACCGGTTTGAGCCGCTTCCAGGGCGTGTTCCCGGACCGGATGATCGACGTGGGCATTGCGGAGGAGCATGCCGTGACCATGTGCGCCGGTATGGCCGCCGGAGGCATGCGGCCCTACTTTGCGGTATATGCCTCGTTCTTTCAACGGGGATACGATCAGATGATTCACGATGTTTGCATGCAGAAGCTCCCCGTTTGTTTTCTGCTGGACCGTGCGGGACTGGTGGGGGAGGACGGCGCAACCCATCACGGGGTGTATGATTTCTCGTCCATGCTGCCGGTTCCCAATATGACCGTGCTGGCGCCCCGGGATATCCAGGAGCTGGAAGCCATGGTGCGGTGGACGGCGGGAATGACCGGTCCTTGCGCCATCCGCTACGGGCGCAAAAGCGTGGATCTCAGCGGCGCTTATCCCTATGGGGAGTTTCATCTGGGAAAATGGGAGCTCATGGAGGAAGGACAGGATTGTTCGCTGCTGGCGGTGGGCTCCATGGTGGCCGAAGCGCTGGAGGTGCGGGAGCTGCTGGCCCGGCATCACATCAGCGCGGCGGTGGTGAATTGTTCCACAGTGAAACCCCTGGATGAGGACCTGCTGCGCCGGCTGGTCAGCCGGCCGATCATCACCCTGGAGGAGCATGTGCTCACCGGGGGATTCGGCGCGGAAATATGCGCCTGGTGCGTGGGGGAGGAATGCCCGCCGCCGGTCCTGTGCTTTGGCATTGCGGATACCTTTGTCCAGCACGGAGACAGGGAGCAGCTGCTGAAATACCTGGGCTTGCAGCCCAAGCAAATGGCGCGGCGCATACGCGCTGTGCTGGAGGATGGAAAACATGGCTGAAAAGGAACGGGCGGACGTCGCCCTGGTAAAGCGCGGGCTGTGCGAGAGCCGTGAGAAGGCCCAGGCGAATATTATGGCGGGATTGGTTTATATTGGGGAACGCAAGGTGCTCAAGGCGTCGGACCCGGTGAAACCAGAGGATGAACTCCTGGTGCGCGGCAAAGCCAATCCCTTTGTGAGCCGGGGCGGGCTGAAGCTGGAAAAGGCCATCGCCGCCTTTGACGGGAATGTGGCGGGAAAGGTTTGCCTGGATATTGGCGCGGCGGCCGGCGGCTTTACCGATGTGCTGCTGAAAAACGGCGCCGCCCATGTGTACGCCATTGACGTGGGATATGGGCAGTTTGACTGGGGCCTTCGCAATGATCCCCGGGTAACGCTGATGGAGCGCACCAATGCCCGGTATTTGACGGCGGAGCAGTTCCCCATGCATCCCACCATGGCGGTGATGGATGTGTCCTTTATCTCCATCAAATTGATTCTGCCTGTGGCCGCGGCGATTATGGGGGAGCAGGGGTGCTTCTATACCCTGGTCAAGCCGCAGTTTGAGGCTGGACGGGAGCGCGTGGGCAAGAAAGGCGTGGTTCGCGACCCGCAGGCGCACCTGGATGTGCTGATGGACATCGTGAATTTTGCGCCGTCCTTCGGTTGGCGTGTGTGCCAGCTGGATTATTCGCCCATCACGGGACCGGAGGGGAACATTGAGTTTCTGGCCCACATCCGCCCCGCCCAGGAGGGGCTGGACCAGGTGACTGAGGCGCAGGCGGCCGCATTGGTGTCGCGCGCCCATGCCGCGCTAAAAAAGCGGAGCGAATAAGCTGAATATACTTGCATGAATATGCATGCTGTGTTATACTTTTGCTATTACGAGGAAGGATGGAGACCTTGAAGCGGATCGGCTTGATCGTCCATGGAGGGCGGGCTGACGCGCCGCAGTACGCCCGGCGCGCTGTGACGGCGCTGGAGGAAGCCGGCGCGCAGGTGTGGGCGGAGCGGGAGACTGCCGCAAAGCTGGGACTTCCGGCGCTGGAGGACGCCCGTTGCCTGGATGGGCTGCTGTCCCTGGGCGGGGACGGCACGCTGCTGCGGGCGGTACAGCAGGCGGTACGGCTGGGGACGCCGCTGATGGGTATCAACCTTGGCCGGGTGGGCTTTCTTACGGAAACGGAGCCGGAAGGCCTGGAGGAAGCGGCGCGGGCCCTGGTGGAAGAACGTTTTACCCTGGAGGAGCGCAGCCTGCTCTGCGCGGTCCGGCAGCGCACGGGAGAGCGCTTTCTGGCGCTGAACGACGTGGTGGTGAGCCGGGGCGGGTATGCCAGGCTGATCAACTTGGAGGCGTGGAGCGGGGATGAACTGGTGGGGCACTATATTGCCGATGGGCTGGTGGTTGCCACGCCCACGGGCTCCACGGGATATTCCCTGTCCGCGGGCGGTCCGGTCATTCACCCGGCGGTGGATTGCATGGCGGTTACGCCCATTTGCGCTCATTCCCTGCAGCACCGGCCGGTGGTGGTACCCGGCAGCGAGCGGATTCGCCTGACGCTGGTGTGCGAGGAAGAGACGGCGGTGGTGCTGCAGGTGGACGGGCAGACCCGATGCATGCTCCAGGGAAGCGAGACCATCCTGATTCACAAGGCGGAGGAAGCGGTGCGCTTGGTGCGGCTGTCTCCACGGCGGTTTTTCCCGTTGGTTCGGGAAAAGCTGACGGAATGGAGCCGGTAAAAGCGTCCCTCTTCTCCATGACAAGGAGAGGCATGCATGAAAACAGTCAGACAGGTTGCCATCCTGGATATTATCGAGAAGCAGGACATTGAAACCCAGGAGGAGTTGGCGGAGGCGCTGCGCAAACGCGGCATAGCCGTGACGCAGGCTACGGTTTCCCGGGACATCAAGGAGCTGCGCTTATTAAAGGTCCTGTCCACCAGCGGCGTGTATAAATACGCCACCGCGGACAAGGCGGAGCACGGGCTTTCCGAGCGCTTGATCCGTATGCTGACGGATTCGGTGCTTTCGATTACCTCCGCCAACAATCTCATTGTGGTAAAGACCCTTTCGGGCAGCGCCAATGTGGCGGGGGAAGCCCTGGACAGCATGCGCTGGCCGGAGGTGCTGGGTACCCTGGCGGGAGACAACACTATTTTGATGATTATCCGCAGCAATGAAGAGGTGCCGGTAATCATCTCCCGCATACAGGAATTGATGAAGTAACGAAGGAGATACCATGCTGCTGACACTGAGCATGCGCAATGTGGCGCTGATAGAGTCGCTGACGCTGGAGTTTCAGCGGGGACTCCATGTAATGACCGGCGAGACCGGCGCGGGCAAGTCCATTGTAGTGGATGCGGTTAACCTGGCGCTGGGCGGGCGCGCGGATCGGGAATTGATCCGCACGGGCACGGACAAGGCATGGGTGGAAGCGGCGTTTGACGTGTCGGACTGTCCCAAAGCGGTGGCTTTGCTGGCGGAGCAGCATTTGGAAGCGGAGGGCGGCGTGGCGACGCTGTACCGGGAAATCTCCCGCAATGGGCGGAACCTATGCCGGGTGTGCGGAGTGACCATGCCGGTGGCCTTTCTGCGGGATCTGGCGGCGCTGCTGATGGACGTGCACGGACAGCACGAGCACCAGTTCCTCATGGACCCCAAATATCATATGCAATTCCTGGACGTCTTTGGCGGGGAGGGGCATCGGGCGTTGTTGGCGCAGACAGCGCAGGCTTATCAAGCCTTTATCGCCAACCATCGCGCCTATGCGCGCCTGGTGAAAGAAAACGAACAAAAGAACCGCCGCTTGGAAGAACTTCGCGCCGACCTTGCGGTGATGAAGAAAGCGCGTCTCAAGCCTGGGGAGGAGGAACTCCTGACCCAGGAGCGCGACCGTCTGCGGCATGGGGAGAAGATTCGTCTGGCGCTGACGGCGGCGGAGGGCGCGTTGACTGCCGGGGGAGAGGAAGGCGGCGTGATTTCCGCCTGGCGCGGCGCGACGCAGGCGCTGCGCGGTATTGCGGAGCTGTCTCCGGAATACCAGGCCATGCAGGAACGCATGGAAAGCCTGGGATATGAGCTGGAGGAGCTTTCCTATGACCTGAGCCGCATGCGCGAAGCCAACGAGTTTGACCCTCAGCGGGCGGAGGCGGTGGAAAATCGCCTGGATCTGATCCGCCGCCTGGAACGGCGCTTTGGCCCTGCGCTCACAGATGTGCTGGCGGCACAGGCGTCCATGCAGGAGGAGTTTGACCGCTTGAATGGGCTGGAGGATCAGGTGGAACGCATGGGGGCGGAGCACAAGCGTCTGCTGGCGGCCTATCGGCAGTGCGCGCGCGCCTTGACGCAGGCGCGTACGGAGCTTGCGCGGCGCTTTGAAGCGGCGATGATGGAACAGCTGAAGGATTTGGGCATGGAAAAAACCGTGTTTGAAGTTGCTTTCGCGCCCCGGCCGCAGCGCCAGCCCATGCCGCAGAGCGACGGGGACGACGTGCTGGAGTTTATGATTTCGCCCAATCCGGGCGAACCGCTCAAACCCTTGTGGAAAATTGCCTCCGGCGGCGAGCTGAGCCGGTTGATGCTTGCGATCAAGAGCTTGGAGGCAGGTCAAGGCGGTGTGGGCGCCATGGTCTTTGACGAGATTGATACGGGCATCAGCGGCCGTATGGCCCAGGTTGTGGCGGAGAAGATGTCTGCCATCGCCCGGCGGCGGCAAGTGCTGTGCGTGACGCATCTGCCGCAGATTGCCGCTATGGCGGACCATCAGCTGCTGGTGGAGAAGCACCAGGAGGCGGACCGCACCCATACCACCGTGCGCGTTCTGGATGATGCGGGGCGTATTGCGGAGCTGGCGCGGATGATTGGCGGAGCGGGGGACAGCGACGAGAGCGCCCGCCGCCATGCCCGGCGCATGTTGGAGGAGGCGCGCCGGACGGTTGCCGGCCTTTCGTAAGATACCATGCGTTGGGGCGGGTTCCGCCACACGCTTTGAAGGGGAGGAGACACCATGGGGAATTTTGCCATTCGTGAAGATTTCTACCTTAACGGCGAGAAGTTCAAGCTCATTTCCGGGTCCATCCATTACTTTCGCGTTCCGCCGGCGTACTGGCGCGACCGGTTGATCAAGCTCAAGAACATGGGTTGCAACACGGTGGAGACCTACATTCCCTGGAACGGCCATGAACCTCACAAGGGGGAATTCCGCTTTACCGGCCTGTATGACGTGGAGGCTTTTGTCCGCTTGGCGCAGAGCCTGGGCCTGTGGGTCATTCTGCGGCCATCGCCGTACATCTGCGCGGAGTGGGAATTCGGCGGGCTGCCTGCGTGGCTGCTGCGGGAGGACGGCATGCGTCTGCGCTGCAATGACCCGGTCTATCTGGCCCATGTGCGCGCGTACTACGAGGCGCTGATTCCGCGCCTGGTTCCGCTGCAGATTACCCATGGCGGCCCGGTGATTCTGGTGCAGGTGGAAAATGAATACGGTTCCTACGGCGACGACAAGGCGTACCTGTCCGCCCTGCGCGACATGCTCTGGGAGCTGGGCGTGGATGTTCCCCTGGTTACTTCGGACGGACCGGAGCACGATATGCTGGCGTGCGGCAAGTGCGAGGGCGTCTTCCAGACGGGCAATTTTGGTTCGCACACGCAGGAGCGCTTTGACTTTATGGCGCAGCAGGGGATTTCGCCGCTGATGTGCATGGAGTACTGGTGCGGCTGGTTTGACCATTGGGGCTGCGGCAAGCATGCCCGGACCGACGGCGCTACCTCCGCGCGGGAGTTTGGGGAAATATTGGACCGGGGCCATGCGAATATCTATATGTTCCATGGCGGCACCAGCTTCGGTTGGATGAACGGCGCGAATTACTACGACGAGCTTACCCCGGACGTCACGTCCTACGATTACGATGCACTGCTTACCGAGGATGGACGGATTACCGAGAAGTACCGGCTGTTCCAGGCGGAAATTGAGAAGCGGTTTGGGCCTGTGCCCCAGACGGCGACGGAGGAAATCCCGCGCGTGGCCTATGGCGAAGCCGTGGAAACGGCCAGCGCGCCTTTGCTGGAGCTGGTGGATCAACTACCCGCGCAGCAGGGGCTTGTGCCTCGCAGCATGGAGCGCCTGGGACAAAGCTACGGTTTTACCCTGTACCGCACAACCCTGACCAACGAAGCGGAGTTGACCTCGATTCGTTTGGTGGACGCCAACGACCGCGCCCAGGTGCTTCTGGACGGGAAGATCATCGCTACCCTGTACGACCGCGAACTGCTCACGGCGTACAATTTTGCGCAACCCGTGCCTGTGCGTCCCGGCGCGCGGCTGGAGATTCTGGTGGAGAACATGGGCCGCGTGAACTACTCCTTTATGCTGGAGCGTCAGCGCAAGGGAATTGACGGCTGCGTGGTTATCAACGGTCATCAGGGTTATGGCTGGGAAATGGTACCCCTGGATGAGGCGGCGCTGTGCGCGCTGCGGATGGAAGGCCATACGGCGGTTTCCGGGGCGCCCAGCCTGCGCCGCTTGACCTTCCAGGTGGATAAGCCCGGGGATACCTTCCTGGCTTTGCCGGATTGGGGCAAAGTTACCGTATTCCTGAACGGCTTCTGCCTGGGGCGGCTTTGGGAAATCGGGCCGCAAAAGCGGCTGTACGTTCCCGCGCCCATGCTGCGCCAGGGCGAAAACGAGTTGCTGATTCTGGAAACGGAAGGCCGCACAGGAAAAGCGCTGCTCTTGGACGAGCCTGACCTGGGCTGACCGGCGCGCGTCGGCGCCTGCGCATGCGCGGTACGCCAAGCCGTGATACAGCCTGAGGCGGGAGGGAGCTCATGCTTCCTCCCGCCTCAGGCTGTCGGCAAAGTATTTTGTATCATTTTTTTTGCAAGTTAAGCATAGCATTCTTACAAACGCAGGAGATTTCGCGCCCGCGGGCGCGACCAAAGGGCTTTCCGATCGCCCTTTGGAAACCTTCGGGC